>JACKDM010000042.1 GCA_020633515.1 Myxococcales bacterium | reverse complement strand
CTTCGTCGAGCCGGCGCCGCGCCCCGAGCAGGTGCGGGTGCGGCACGTCGACGCGCGCGAGAGCCGGGGCGCGTGCTGGGCGCGCGCGGAGACGAGCGCCTTGTGGCAGGGCGAGGCGTGGGCGCTGCAGATCGACAGTCACATGCGCTTCGAGCCGGGGTGGGACGAGATCCTGCTCGGGATGGCCGCGGCGGTGCCATCGGAGAAGCCGATCATCTCGACCTATCCCTCCGGCTACCTGCCGCCCGACACGCTGCGACGCGACGCGATGTTCGCGATGGGGGCCAAGGAGTTCCGGCCCGATGGCATCCTGCTGATGCAGGGGCGCTACCTCGATCTCAAGGACCCGCCACCGGCGCCGCTGCCCGGCGCGTTCATCTCGGCGGCGTTCGTCTTCGGGCCGGCGTCATGGCTGACCGAGGTGCCATACGATCCGCACCTCTACTTCTTCGGCGAAGAGATCAGCATGGCGGTGCGGCTGTGGACGCATGGCTATGACATCTACCATCCGCATCGGCAGGTGCTCTATCACCTCTGGAGCCGGCAGGGGCGGCGGACGCACTTCGACGATCACTCGACGTGGCCGACGGCCGATGCCAAGGCGGTCGCGCGGGTGCATCACATCTTCGGGACCGAGCCATCGGACGATCCGGCGGTGACGGTCGAGGCCGGGCGCTACGGGCTCGGGGCGGCGCGCAGCCTCGCCGCCTACGAGGCCTGGTCGGAGATCGACTTCCGCGCGCGCACCTTCAGCGAGCGGGCGCGCGACGGGCGGCGGTATCCGCCGCCGCCGAAGCCGGGCTGACAGCCGGGTCAGACAGCCGGGTCAGAAAGCCGGGTCAGACAGCCGGGTCAGGCCGCCTGCGCGATCTCGTCCTCGTCGATCTCTTCGCCGATGAGGGTGACGTTCTTGGGGCGCAGGGTCATCCAGACGAAGTCGTGCACGTCCCACAGGTCGCGCGGGCTGTGGCCGGCCTCTTCGAGGCGGGCGCGGATCGCGCGGGCCATGTCGAGGACGCGCTTGTACTTGCCGGCGTTGGGGATCTTGCCGACGACGAGGCGGGGCGCCATCCACGCGGCCTGCTTGCGGAAGACGCTGCGCTTGACGGCGATGTGGCGCTCGGGGTCGACGAGCGCGGGGAGCGCGGTCGCGAGCGGCCAGGTGACGCGGTCTTCGGGGTCGAAGTCGATGACGGCGAGGTAGCGGGTGAAGCGGTCGAAGGGGTCGCCGTCGCCGTAGAGGAGCGCGTGCAGGGTGAGCGCGAAGTCGAGGTGGCGGTCTTCGGGGAGGCGCTCGAGCGGGCGGCGGTCGCGGGCGCGGACCGCGGTGCACTTCTCGAGGAGCGCGAGCGCGGCGTCGCGGACGGCGGTGGGTTCGCCGCGTTCGATGGCTTCGCCGATGGCATCGGCGGAGAGCGCGGCGCGCGCTTCGGCGACGAGCGGCTCGCGCTGGCGCTTGCGGCGGCGGCTGCCGCGGCGGCACATCGCGATGTAGCGGGGGTCGTCGAAGCCGTCCGGGTGGAGGTGCTCGAAGATGGCGATCTGGGCGTCGAAGCTGAGGCGGTCGTCGCGCTCGACGGGGCGGATGGCGGGGCCGTCGTCGAGCTGGGCGCTGAGCTGGCCGGCGACGCGGGCGGCGACGTCGAGCGGCTTGTCGACGGGCTCGACGAGGTGGTCGAAGTCGGAGGGGAAGGCGCGCAGGCGGCCGTCCTGGAAGAGGTAGCGGGTCTTCTCTTCGGTGCGCTGCGCGAGGATGGCGAGGCCCCATTGGGGGCGCTTCGTGTGGCTGTAGAGGGTCGGCAGATCGTCGCGCTGCATGGGTCTCCTTCGGGGTTGGCGTGGCCCGCGCCAGGAGCGGCGCACGGAGCGGGCGGTGTGATGCCACGAGACCCGGATGGGACGGGAGCGATGTCTCCGAGCGAGGCGTTGCCAGGGGAGGCGCAGGGATCCCGATGGGATCGCGTGGCGGCGATGTGATGGCTATCGTATCGTAAAGAAGAGGATTTCTCAACCCCTTCGTCTACGAAGAACCCGCAGGCGGCGCGATGGGTGGGGCGCGATGACTAGTCGAAGAGCTCTTTGAGCTTGTCGAAGAAGCTCTTGCGGCGGGGCTCGGGTGGCTCGCGGCCGGACTCGGCGGCGCTGATGGCTTCGAACTCTTCGAGGAGCTCGCGCTGGCGGTCGGTGAGGCGGGCGGGGGTCTCGATCTGGAGGCGGACGAGCTGGTCGCCGCGGACGTGGCCGCGGACGGAGGGGAGGCCCTTGCTGCGGAGGCGGAGGACCTTGCCGGACTGGGTGCCGGCGGGGACCTTGACCTTGGCCTTGCCGTCGAGGGTGGGGACCTCGACGCTGCCGCCGAGCGCGGCCTCGGGGAACGAGATGGGGACCTCGCAGACGAGGTCGTCGCCGTCGCGCTCGAAGAAGGGGTGGTCGGCGACGCGGATGAGCACGTAGAGGTCGCCGGCCATGCCGCCCTGGCGGCCGGCGTGGCCTTCGCCGTCGAGGCGGAGCTTGTGGCCGGTGGCGATGCCCTGGGGGATGGGGACGCGGAGGGTGACCTCTTCGGGGCGGGTGCCTTCGCCGCGGCAGTCGGGGCAGGGGTCGGTGATCTGGCGGCCTTCGCCGTGGCAGACGGGGCAGCTCTGGACCATCGAGAGGAAGCCGCGGGCGATGCGGACCTGGCCGAGCCCGGCGCAGGTGGCGCAGCGCACGGGCTGGGTGCCGGGGCGGCTGCCGCTGCCGTCGCAGGTCTTGCAGTGGCCGCGGCGCGGCACGACGACCTCGGCCTCGCCGCCGGTGGAGACCTGGGTGAGCGTGACCTCGAGCTCGGCCTGCACGTCGCGGCCGTGGCGGACGGGGCTCTTGCGGAAGAAGCTGCCGAAGAGCTGTTCGAAGAGGTCGCCGCCGAACATGTCGCGGAGGTCGTCGGGGTTGATCCCGCCGCCGCCGAAGGGGTTGCCGCCGAGGTTGCCGACGCCCTGGTGGCCGTACTGGTCGTAGAGCGCGCGCTTCTGGGGGTCGGAGAGCACGGCGTAGGCTTCGTTGACTTGCTTGAAGGTCTCTTCGGCGGCGGGGTCGTCGGGGTTGCGGTCGGGGTGATACTTGAGCGCCTGCTTGCGGTACGCCTTCTTGAGCGCGTCGGCGTCGACGTCGCGGGTCACGCCGAGGAGCTCGTAGTAGTCGGGTTTGTCGCTCAAGGTCGCCGCCGGGGTCGTGGGTTTGCGGCCCAATGTGTGCGCGCGGGCCGCGATGGCAAGCCGCAAACTGCGCCCGGGCGGTTATTCGCCGACGCCGTCGGTGGCGGCGTACATCGCGTCGGCGATGCGGTAGGCGCTCTGTTCGAGGTTCTTGATCGCGAGCTGGATCTCTTCGGGGTCGAGCGAGTCGAGCACGCCGCGCAGGGTGGCGATGTCGGCGATGATCTCCTCGACGTCGAGCGGGCTGATGAGGTCGCCGTACTCCTGCACCGAGCGCTCGGTGGTGTGGATGAGACCCTCGGCGGTGTTGCGGAGCTCGACGAGCTGGCGGCGCTCCTCGTCGGCCTGCCGGTGGGCGTCGGCGTCGTCGATCATGCGCTCGATCTCGGACTCGCTCAGCCCGCTCGACGGGCGGATCTCGACGCGCTGCTGCTTGCCGGTGCCGCGGTCGAGCGCGCTGACGTGGAGGATGCCGTCGGCGTCGATCTCGAAGCTGACCTCGATCTGGGGGACGCCGCGGGGCGCGGGGGGGAGGCCGACGAGGTCGAAGCGGGCGAGGCTGCGGTTGTCCTTGGCGAGCTCGCGCTCGCCTTGGAGGACGTGCACCGAGACGAGGGGCTGGTTGTCGACGGCGGTCGAGAAGACCTGCGAGGCGCTGTAGGGGATGGTGGTGTTCTTGGGGATGATGCGGGTGAAGACGCCGCCTTGGGTCTCGACGCCGAGCGAGAGCGGGGTGACGTCGAGGAGGAGCACGTCTTCGACGTCGCCGGTGAGCACGCCGCCCTGGATCGCGGCGCCGACGGCGACGACCTCGTCGGGGTTGACGCCTTTGTGGGGCTTCTTGCCGAAGAACTCGGCGACGCGCTGCTGCACGCGGGGCATGCGGGTCATGCCGCCGACGAGGAGGACGGCGTCGATGTCGTGGGTGGTGAGGCCGGCGTCGTCGAGCGCGATCTGGCAGGGCTCGAGGGTGCGGTCGACGAGGTCTTCGACCATGGCTTCGAAGCGGGTGCGGGTGATGCGGACGTTGAGGTGCTTCGGGCCGGTGGCGTTGGCGGTGATGAAGGGGAGGTTGACCTCGGTCTCGAGCGCGGAGCTGAGCTCGTGTTTGGCCTTCTCGGCGGCTTCCTTGAGGCGCTGGAGCGCCATCTTGTCGCCGCGGAGGTCGATGCCTTCGGCCTTGTCGAACTCGTCGAGGAGGAACTCGATGAGGCGGAAGTCGAAGTCTTCGCCGCCGAGGTAGGTGTCGCCGCTCGTGGAGCAGACTTCGAAGACGCCGTCGCTGAGCTCGAGCACCGAGATGTCGAAGGTGCCGCCGCCGAGGTCGTAGACGGCGATGCGCTGCGCGGCGTCTTTGTCGAGGCCGTAGGCGAGCGCGGCCGCGGTGGGCTCGTTGATGATGCGCTTGACCTCGAGCCCGGCGATGCGGCCGGCGTCCTTGGTGGCCTGGCGCTGGGCGTCGTTGAAGTAGGCGGGCACGGTGATGACCGCCTCGGTGACCTCGACGCCGAGGTAGTCTTCGGCGGTCTGCTTCATCTTGCCGAGGATGAAGCTGGCGATCTCGGCGGGGCTGTAGTCCTTGCCGCGCAGGTGGAGCCAGGCGTCGCCGTTCTTGGCGCGGATGACCTGGTAGGGGAAGCGGGAGAGGTGCTCGGCGAGCTGCGGGTTGTCGAACTTGCGGCCGATGAGGCGCTTGGTCGCAAACACGGTGTGCTCGGGGTTGGTGATCGCCTGCCGCTTGGCGATCTGGCCCACGAGGCGCTCGCCGCTCTCGGTGAGGGCGACCATCGATGGTGTCGTGCGGCTGCCCTCGGCGTTGGGGATGACGACCGGCTCGCCCCCCTCGATGTAGGCGACGCAGCTGTTGGTCGTGCCCAGGTCGATCCCGATGATCATTGGTGTTGGTTCCCCCTCACTGCGGCTCCCCCCGCGGCGCGCCGGACCCGGCACGGGGCCGGGTCATCCCCTAAACCCGGACCGTTCAGTTGCCTTGCTCGGCGCCCTCGGGCGCCTTGGCGACGACGACCATCGCCGGTCGCACGAGGCGGCCGTTGAGCTTCCAGCCGCGCTGGAAGACGCTGGCGACGTGGCCGGGCGCGAACTCGGTGGTCGGCATCTCGGTCATCGCCTCGTGGAGCTGCGGGTCGAAGGGCTGCCCGAGCGCCTCGAAGGGCTCGGCGCCCTTGCCGGCGAGCGTCTGCTGGAACTGCCGCAGCACCATCTTGACGCCGTCGACGAGCCCCTCCTGCCCGTTCTGTTCGGCGTGCTGCACGGCGCGTTCGAGGTTGTCGACGATGGGGAGCATGTCCTTGAGGAGGCCCTCGACCGCGAAGCGGCGGAGCTCCTCGCGCTCCTTCTGGAAGCGGCGGCGGACGTTCTCGAGGTCGGCGGTGGCGCGGTAGGCGCGGGCCTTCCAGTCGGCGGCCTCGCGGCGGGCGGCGTCGAGCTCTTCGGCGGCGGCGACGGCGGCGTCGATCTCGGGGGCTTCGCCGTCGACCGCGCTCCACTGCTGGGTGGGTGCGTCTTCGTCGACCGCCGCCCGCTCGGTGGTGTCACCGTCGGTGCCCTCGGTGGCAGCGGTCTCTTCGGCGTCGATCGGCTGCTTCGACTCGTCTGACATGGTCTCCTCGGCGTCCTCGGCCTTGGTGGTTGTCCTCACGCGGCGCGTTTGGCGTGGAGGATACCGCTGATCGCCTCGGCCGTATACCCGACCCACGGGATGATCCGCGAGTAGTTCATGCGGGAGGGTCCGAGGATCGCGACCGCCCCGCGCAAGCCGCCGTCGCCGTAGGGCGCGCAGATGAGGGTACAATCACGCAGCGCGCCGACGCCGAGCTCGCCGCCGAAGACGACGCGGGGGTGGTCGTCGGCGAGGCCGTCGAGCAGGTGCAAGAGCAGGCGCTTGTCGTCGAGCGCGGCGAGCACGGCGGACATGTGCTCGGGGTCGACGTCGCGGCCGATGAGGTGGGTGCGGCCCTCGACGAGCACGGCGTCGTCGGGGGACTCGGCCTCGGGGAGCGCTTCGTGGCCGAGGCGGAGCAGCGGCTCGTCGGGGTCGGCGCGGCGCTCGGCGTCGTCGAGCGAGGCGCGGAGCTCGCGGCGGGCTTCGGAGAGGCGGCGGCCGCTCCAGCGGTCGTTGAAGAGGTTGCGGGCGCGGGCGAGCTCGCGGTCGTCGGCGGGCTCGGCGAGCTTGAGCACGCGGTTGCGGACCTCGCCTTCGCAGAGCACGCAGACGGCGAGGACGCGGTGGGTGTCGAGGCGCAACAGCTCGATGCGGTCGACGACGGTGTCGGCGAGGCGGGGGCGGCGGCCGACGGCGGCGAGGGTGCAGGCGCCGGCGAGGTGGCGGGAGGCGGCGCGCACGACGGCGCCGGGCTCGCCGCCGGCGTCGCGCAGGGTGGCGTCGAGCGCGCTGCGGTCTTCGGGCGAGGGGGCGCGGGGGCGGACGAGGTGGTCGACGTAGACGCGCAGCCCCGCCTCGGTGGGGACGCGGCCGGCGGAGGCGTGGGGCTGCTCGAGCAGGCCCTGGGCGGTGAGCTCGTTCATCACGACGCGCACGGTGGCGGGGCTGATGTCGAGCTTGCCCTGGCGGCGGACGGCCTCGCTGGCGATGGCGGCGCCGGTCTGGATGTAGCCGGCGACGATGGCGCGGAGCACCCCGGCGGCGCGGGGGCTCAACGCGGGGCTGGGGCGGGCGCGGAGGCGAGGGGTGCGGCTGGTCACGGGGAGCGACTATAACGGCCTGCGCGCGGGAGCGTCAAGGCATCACAAGTCATTGCAATTCAAGGCGTTGAGACGAGATCGAGCACCACCCGGTCGAGGATGGCCCGCCCGCGATCGGTGACCCGCCAGCGGTCGGGCAGGCCGGTGAGGAGCCCTTGGGCTTCGAGGCGGGCGGCGGCGGGGCCGAAGCGGGCGGCGAGGCGGTCGTCGACGGCGAGGCCGATGTCTTGGCGCAGGCCGCACATGACGCGCTCTTCGAGGAGCTCGGCGGGGGCGATGGCGTCGCGGAAGGTCTCGGCGGGGCGGCCCTGGCGGGCGGCGGTCATGTAGCGGCCGGGGTGGCGCTCGTTCTCCCAGCGCCAGGCGCCGTCGCCGTCGTGCAGGAAGCCGTGGGCGCCGGCGCCGAGCGCGAGGTATTCGCCGTTGGTCCAGTAGAGGCGGTTGTGGCGGGCTTCGTGGCCGGGCACGGCGGCGTTGCTGATCTCGTAGGGCACGAGGCCGCCGGCGCGGAGCGCGTCGCGGATGGCGTGGTACAGGGTGAGGAGGGCGCCGTCTTCGTCGAGCAGGATCTCGCCGCGGGCGGCGCGGGCGCCGAAGGCGGTGCGGTCTTCGATGGTGAGCTGGTAGGTCGAGAGGTGGGTCGGGGCGAGGGCGCAGGCGGCGTGGACGTCGGCGAGCGCGCCGGCGAGGCCCTGAGTGGCGTGGCCGTGCATGAGATCGAGGCTGATCTCATCGATGCCACCGCGGCGGATGGCATCGACGGCGGCGCGGGCGCTGTCGCCGGTGTGGTGGCGGCCGAGGCGGGCGAGGAGCGCGTCGTCGAAGCTCTGCACGCCGAGGCTGATGCGGTTGACGCCCGCGTGGCGGAGCGCGGCGATGCCATCGGCGGTGATGTCTTCGGGGTTGCACTCGACGGTGATCTCGGCGTCGGGGGCGAGGCCGAGGCGGGCGGCGACGGCGTCGATGACTTCGCCGATGTGGCGGGCGGGCCAGAGGCCGGGGGTGCCGCCGCCGAAGTAGAGGCTCTGCGGGGCGGGGCGGCCGGGCACGGCGGGGGCGCGGGCGGCGAGCTCGGCGAGGACGGCGTCGCGGTAGTCGTCGTGGGGGATGCTGCGGGTGACGGCGACGTTGAAGTCGCAGTAGGGGCAGTGGCGGGCGCAGTAGGGGTAGTGCACGTAGACGCCGAACACGGGGTCTCCAGGGGCCGGGCGGGCTTCTGATACCATGGCGGCGGCCGTGGGTGCGGCCCGAGGTGACACGATGCGGATCCCGCTGATCGCGCTGGCGTTGTTGGCCGCGCTCCCCTCCCCCGCTGGCGCCGAGGCGACGGTCGGGGCGGCGACGGTCGAGGCGGCGCGCTATCCCTGGCTCGCCGATTGGCCGGCGCCGCTGCCGGTGATGGTGCCGCTCGAAGCGCGCTTCGCGCCGCCGGCGGGGTTCGCGCGGGTCGAGGTGGCGCCGGAGAGCTTCGCCGGCTGGCTGCGCGGGCTGCCGCTGCGGACCGATCGCACGAACGTGCTGGCCTACGACGGGCGGCGGCTGCTGCGGCCGTCGGCGGCGGTCGCGGTGCTCGACGTGGGCGCGCGCGACGTGCAGCAGTGCGCCGACACGGCGCTGCGGCTGCACGCGGAGTGGCTGTGGCATCGCGGCGCGGCCGATCGGGCGGTGTATCACTTCACGAGCGGCGACAGGTCGAGCTGGCGCGACTGGAAGGCGGGCGAGCGGTTCCGGGTGGCGGGGTCGAGGGTCGAGCGGTATCGGGGCGCGAAGCGGGCCGGGACGCGGGCGGCGTGGCGGGCGTGGCTGGACCACCTGTTCCGGTATGCGGGGACGCGCTCGCTGCGGCTCGACGCGGCGCCGGTGGGTGAGCGGCCGTTCGTGGCGGGCGACGTGCTGGTGCAGCCGGGCGGGCCGGGGCACGCGGTGATCCTGCTGGATCTGGCGCGGCACCCGGACGGGCGGGTGGCGGCGTTGATCGGGCAGGGGTTCATGCCGGCGGAGGAGCTGCACGTCCTGACCATGCCGGGCGCGCTCGATGGGGTGTGGTTCGTGCTGCCGGCGGGGCCGGACGAGGCGGTGCTGACGCCGTCGTGGCCGACGCCGTTTCGCCGAGCGCACGCGCTGCGGTTTCGCGATCCGCGCTGATCGGCTCTGCGAGCGGGTCTTGGCGAGTCGATGAGATCGCCGTTGCACCCGGAGGCGCCGGTGCTCAATCTCATGGCCGTGCGACCTCTCCTGAGAACCTTGCGGCCCTTGCTGCCGCTCGCGCTCTTCGCCTTCTGGCTGCTGCCGACGGTGCGCCCCGCCGCGGCGGCGCCGGTCGTTCGCGCGGTCCACGCCACCACCCTCGCCGTCGATCTGCACGTCACCGCGCCCGCGGTGCCGAGCTGGACGGTCGGGGCCGAGTACCAGCTCCCCGACCACCGACCGCCGGCGCCGCTGCTGCTGCCGGCGCGCGCGATCCGCCCGTTCGCGGCGCGGGTCGTCGCGCTCGATCCCACCACCCTCAGCCGCTCCCGCGCCCCGATCTATCGGGTGCGTCGCTCCGGGCAGGCCCATCGCAGCGCGCCCTAGCGCGCCCTTCGCCCCCGCGTCCGCGATGTGAGCCGCGGTCCGGCGCGTGGTGCGCCGTGGCCGAATCCCCGATTGATTGCGCGCAGTACCGCGCCCCCGGAGCGTCATCATGGCGACCACGCCCCTCGTGCCCGAGAAGCACGGCGAAGAGAAGAAGCCCGAGATCCAGACCGAAGAGCTCGCGCTCAAGCCCCTGATCTACATCCTGGTCCTGCCGATGCTGCTGCTGATCCTGTTGCAGTGGAGCGGCCTGCCCTCACGTATCGTCAGCCTCGTCACCGGCCACTGACCGGCGCCGCGAGCATCCGCTCGATGTGACGCAGGGCCCGCGGCCAGAGCGCGTCGGCGGCGTCGCCGCGGAAGAAGCCGAAGTGCCCGGCCGGGCCGGCGTCGCGGTCGTGCAGCGCGCCCGGCGCCCGGGCATACCACTCGAAGAGCTCGGCGGCCGATCCCGGCGGCGCGTAGGCGTCGTCGGCGAAGCTCATCATCGTCAGCGGCGCGCGCCACTCGCCGTGTCGCGCGACCTCGGGGCCGAGCACGCCGCGCAGGAAGGCGGGGTGACGGCACCAGCGCGCCCAGTCGCGGGCGGCGCCGGCGGGCAGGTCTTCGCCGAGGCCGAGGCGGCCGGGGACGTGGCCGAGCGTCATCGCGATCAGCGGCATCACCCGCCACAGCGTCCAGAGGCCGAAGCGGTGGGGGATCGGCCAGTGGCGCGGCTGGCCGGTGCCGGCGGCGATGAGGAGCGCGGCGGCGTAGCGGTCGGGCGCGGGGTCGAGGCCGAGGGCTTGCGCGCCGAAGCTGTGGCCGATGGCGATGAGCGGGAGCGCGGGGTGCTCGGCGGCGGCGCGGGCGGCGACGGCGGGGGCGTCGCGGAGCGCCCAGTCGAGGTAGGTGGCGGGCTCGCGGCGGAGCGGGCCGGGGCGGCGGCTGTCGCCGATGCCGCGGTAGTCGAAGGTCCAGGTGGTGATGCCGTGGGCGGCGAGCCAGGCGGCGAAGCGGGCGTAGAAGCGCTGGCGGATGGCGGTGCCGCCGCGGATGACGGCGACGGCGCGGGGCGCCGGGGCGGGGTGGCGGACGGCGGCGATGGGGCGGCCGTCGGGGGCCTCGACGGTGACGGGTTCGCGGTGCATCGCGCGACGGTAGCGGGCGCGCGCGGCGCTGTCACCCGCGGACGACGACGACCTCGCGGCCGGCGGGGCTCTGCTCCCAGGCGAGGCGGGCGCCGCCGGGCAGGGTGGTGCCGGGCTGGCGGCCGTCGAAGAGGATGAGCGCGCCCTCGCCCTCGGCCTCGCCGTGCAGCGCGCGGTCGACGGCGGCGAGGCCGTCTTCGAGCGGCTGCGGCTCGCCGGGGCGGCGCACCTTGATGATGAGGGCCGCGCGCTGCCGGCTGCGGGCGGCGAGGGGGAGCTCGATGCGGAGCGCGAGGTGGCCGAGGCCGAAGGCGGCGGTCCAGCGGCCGGCGCCGGGCGGGAGGAGGCGGTTCATGAGGCTCGCGGCGGCGAGGATCGGGGCGTGGTCGGGGCGGACGTGCTCGGCGACGATGCGGGCGCCGCGGGACTTCCAGGCGGAGGAGAAGGCGCTCATGGCGCGGGGGAGGTCGAAGCCGCCGTCGGGGCGGCGGCAGTCGCCGACGAGGGGGAGGCGGCGGTCGAGGCCGGCGGCGGCGAGGCGGATCGCGGCGGCGAGGGGGAGCGCGCCGGCGGCGCGGGCGCCGTCGGCGGTGAGGAGGCCGGCGGCCCAGGCGGCGTCGAGGTCGGCGGCGACGGTGGGGCCTTCGGGCACGGCGCCGACGAGGAGCGGCCAGAGGACGCGGGCGACGGCGGCGCGGTCGAGGGCGCGGGCGAGGCCTTCGAACCAGGCGGGCCAGGCGGCGAGGAGGCGGGCGGCGGCGCGGTCGACGTGGCGGGCGTCGACGGCGCCTTCGACGGCGAGGCCTTCGACGATCTCCTGCGCGATGGCGGTGACGAGCCAGGGGTGGCCGCCGCTCCAGGCGGCGGCGCGCTGCGCGGCGTCGGGGGTGAAGCGCTGGCCGGTGGCCTCGGCGTGCTGGCGGTAGAGGGCCTCGACCTCGGCGGCGTCGAAGGCGGGGACGCGGAGGGTGGGGGCGCCGCGGCCGAGGCGGTAGGGGTCGGCGCCGCGGGGGTCGTCGACGCCGGCGATGACGACGGGGACGCTGGCGGTGGCGAGCTGGGCGCGGAGGAGGCCGGCGACGGGGCGGGCGAGGCGGTCGAGGTCGTCGACGATGACGACGGGGGGGCGGGGGATGGCGCGGCGCCAGTCGTCGAGGGCGACGGCGAGGCATTGCCAGGGGCCGCCGCTGCGCCAGCCGGCGGGGCGCAGCTCGGCGGGGGCGCGCTCGGCGGCGTGGCGGAGGCGGTCGAGGAGGGCGTGCTCGGCGTGGGTGAGGTCGGCCGGGTCGAGGTCGAGGGCGGCGCCGGGGAGCCAGACGATGGGGTGGCCGTCGGCGGCGAGGCGCTCGGCGAGCGCGAGGAGGTGGGTGGTGCGGCCGCCGGCGGGCGGGGCGCGGAGGGCGCAGGCGGCGCCGCTGGTGAGGAGGCGGTGGGCGTCGGGGAGGCGGGCGAGCGGGTCGAGGCGGTGGTGCAGCGCGGGCTCGCAGGCGCCGTGGAGGGTGAAGCGGCGGCGGGGGACGGCGGCGGCGTGCACGGCGCTCCCTGGGGTCGGGCCGGTGGGCGGCGGGGACTAGGAGCGGGCGGGGGGGAAGTGTCCGCGGCCGGTCAGGCGGCGTGGGCTTCGGTGGCGGCGTCGAGGAGCGCGGCGAGGACGGCGCGGGCGATGGCGGGGCTGGCGCCGGCGGGGCGGCCGAGGGTGTGGAGGTGGCGCTCGACGGCGGCGTCGGGGTCGCTGCGGTCGGCGTCGTCGAGGGCGCGGGCGGCGCGGACGAGCCAGGCGGCGATGGTGTCGAGCGCGGCGGGGGGCGGGGGGGTGTCGGTGGTGAGGGCGCGGTCGACGGCGGCGGGGAAGCGGCGGCCGAGGCGGGGGGCGAGGCGGTCGGCGGCGGCGCGGGCGATGGCATCGGGTGACATGGGCGGGGCTCCGGGGGCGATGGCGCGGGGGGCGATGGCTCGGGGGTGACGGTAGGGCAGCGGGGGGGGTGGGGTCAACGGGGTGTGTCAGCAGTGGCATCGGGGAGGCGCTTACGCGGGGGCGGGATGGCACGGCGGGATGACAGGATCCCATGCGCGGGCGCCGGTGGGGCGAGCATGGCGAGGCCGAGCAGAGCCGCCTGGGATGCGGGATCGTGGCGCGCAGCAGGCAACTCACGCACTTTCGGGCTAGGATGGCGGTCTGGTCGCGGTGGGAGTTATCGCATGGAGTTCTTCGCCGAGTGGCGCTCGCCGGCGCTCACCGCGCTGATGCGGGCGCTGAGCGTGTTGGGGAGCGAGCTGTTCTTTCTGGTGGCGCTGCCGCCGATCTACTGGCTGTGGCGGCGGACGGCGGGGGCGCGGCTGGGGTTGGTGTTCCTGGTGACGGTGGTGCTCAACGCGGTGCTCAAGGAGAGCTTCGCGGTGAGTCGGCCGCCGACGCCGCATCTGGCGGTGGCGGAGGGGTTCAGCTTCCCGAGCGGGCACGCGCAGATCTCGGCGGCGTTCTGGGGGTGGCTGGCGGTGGAGCTGCGGCGGCCGTGGTTCGCGGTGGGGGCGGTGGTGTTGGTGGCGGGGGTGATGGTGTCGCGGGTGTATCTGGGGGTTCACTGGCCGCGGGACGTGGTGGCGGGCGCGGGGCTGGGGCTGGTGGCGGTGGGGGCGGCGCTGTGGCTGTACGAGTCGGGGCTGGGGCCGGGGCTGGCGCGGCGGGCGCCGGTGGCGGCGTGGCTGCTGGCGTTGCCGGTGCTGGCGTTGGCGCTGTGGGTGGATGATCTGGAGCGGACGGCGCTGAAGTCGGGGGCGGTGCTGGTGGGGCTGTGGGCGAGCGCGCTGTGGGTGGAGGCGCGGGGGCTGCCGACGTTGCGGCGGTCGGCGAGGGCGTGGGTGGTGGGGTTGGTGGTGGGGTTCGCAGGGGTGGCGTTCTTCTATGTGGGGCTCAAGGCGCTGTTGGGGGCGGTGGGCGCGACGGGGTCGGGGGCGGGCTTCGTGCGCTATCTGCTGCTGGGGGTGTGGGTGGGCGGCGGGGCGCCGTGGGTGTTCGTGCGGTTGGGGCTGGGGGCGCCGCGGGCGGCGTGAGCTTCAGCGGGGTCTGGCGCGGGCGGGGCGGCAGAGGGTGTGGCCGAGGGGGCGGGGGTCTTCGGCGCGGATGGCGCAGCCGTAGCCGGGGCCGTCGATGGAGCCGCCGTCGCCGAGGCGGGCGGTGTGCCACTGGCCGAGGAGCGGGCAGACGGTGTCGAGGGTGGCGGTGGCTTCGGCGACGGGGAGCGGGGCGTAGCCGGCGGGGCAGTGGCCGTCGCCGTCGGCGAGGCGGAGGACGGCGGGCGCGGGGGGGGCGCCGAGGTACCAGCGCTGGTCGGGGGCGCCGTCGCAGGGGCGGACCTCGACGCGGACGCGGGGGGCGTTGGCGGGGCGGTCGAGGCTGAGGCAGTTGTCGCCGTGTACGCGGAGCTCGCCGCCGGGGGTGCGGGTGAAGGTCTGGTCGTCTTCGCGGCCGTCGCAGCGGGTCATGACGACGTCGGCGCCGGGGAGGAGGAGGTCGCCGGGGCTGCGGCCGGTGACGTCGAGGCAGTGGCCGCCGGCGCCGCGGATCCGGCCGCCGGGGGTGAGGCTCCAGCGTTGGTCGGCGCGGCCGTGGCAGGCGGCGAGGACGACGGGGGCGCCGGTGGTCTGCTGGCCGCCGTGGGCGTCGAGGCAGCGGCCGTCGGCGCCGAAGATGCGGATCCCGGTCATGGCGATGGGGCGGAGGCGGCGGGGGCGGGGTGTCGGGGAGGTCGGCGGGGCGGCTTCGGCGGGCGCGGCGGCGGCGCGGGGGGCGGGGGCGCAGGGTCGTCGGTTGATTCGTTGGGGGCGGGGGCGGGGTGTCGTCGAGCGAGGCGTTGGTGTCGGCGGTGGGGTCGGAGGAGACGCCGGGGTCGGCGGGGGTGGGGTCGAGGGAGACGCCGAGGTCGGCAGGGGCGGCGGGCGCAGGGTCGGCAGGGCAGCGGGCGCAGGGTCGGCAGGCGCGGCGGGGGTCGGCCAGGCGCAGCGGCGCGGTCGGCAGGCGCGGCGGTGGGTCGGCGGCGGGTCGCGCAGCGGGTCCGGCGGCGGGCGCGGCAGCGGGTCCGGCGGCGGGCGCGAGGTCGGCAGGGGCCGGACCCGGCAGGGCGGCGGGCGCGGGGGGGGCGAGCAGGAGCAGGGCGAAGGCGGCGAGCGCCCGGGCCGGTCGGTTCATCGAGCGTCCTCCGAAGACCTCGGTGGTCTCCGTTCGAGGGGCCATTCTAACCGGGTCGGGGCGTGAGTTCACCCCGGTGCGATGCCGGGGGCGCGGGGCAGGTGTGCGCGGGGGGCGCTTGGGGTACCTTCGCGGCCATGCGTACCTGGATCCGCCTTGTTCTTCGGCATCGGTTCGCGGTGCTGGTCGTCGTCGGGCTCGTGACCATCGCCGCGGGGGTGATCGCGAGTCAGGGCGTGCTCGCGTCGTCGATCGCGCGGTTGTTCCTCGGGGATAGCCCGGCCTATGCGCGCTTCCTCACGCGGGCGGCGGACTTCGGGAGCGATGAGCTGATCGTGATCGGCTTCGATGAGCCGGATCTGTTGGGGGCGGAGAGCCGGGCGCGGCTGGCGCGGATCGCGGAGCGGTTGGAAGAGTGGCCGGAGGTGGCGCAGGTGCTGACGCCGCTGGATGCGCGGCGGATCGAGGCGGGGGCGGGGGGGCTGTCGATCACGGCGTACGCGGAGGAGGCGGAGGCGGCGGACGCGGCGGGGATCGCGCGGCTGCGGGAGGAGATGCGGCGCGATCCGTTCGTGGCCGATACGTTGCTGGCGCGGGCGGGGCCGGCGGCGGCGATCATCATCGAGCTGCACCCGGATGGGGATCGGGACGCGGAGACGGGGCCGCTGTTGCTGGAGCGGGCGGGGGCGGTGCTGGCGGAGGAGGGGATCGCGCGGGATCGGCAGCATCACGTGGGGCAGATCGCGGCGGTGGCGGAGCTGATCGTGCAGACGAAGCTGGCGATCGTGCGGATCTTTCCGTTCTGCGCGGGGCTGTTGCTGGTGACGGTGTGGGTGCTGTTCGGGCGGCTGTGGCCGGCGGCGTTGGCGGTGGGGGTGTCGCTGCTGGCGGTGGTGTGGACGGCGGGGTTCGCGGTGCTGCTGGATCGGGAGGTGAGCATCATGATGGCGCTGGTGCCGTCGGTGATCCTCATCGTGGCGTTCAGCGACATCGTGCATCTGGTGAGCGCCTATCTGATCGAGCTGGGGCATCGGGAGAGCAAGGACGAGGCGTTGTTCGCGGCGGGGGTCGATGTGGGGCGGGCGTGCCTGTTCACGTCGCTGACGACGTTCCTGGGGTTCGTGAGCCTGTCGTTCGTGCCGACGCCGGTGTTTCGGGTGACGGGGTTGGTGATGGGGTTCGGGGTGGCGATCGCGTTGCTGATCGCGATGACGGTGGTGCCGATCGTGTTCAGCCTGATGCCGGCGCCGGCGGCGTTGCGGGAGGGGGGGAGCGTGGACGCGGGGCGGGCGCAGCGGGCGTTGGATGCCGTGCTGCGGGGGGTTCGGCGGGTGGCGGTGGGGCGGCCGTGGTGGGTGATCGGGGGGTTTTTGGGGGTGATGGGGCTTGCGGGCTATGGGGCGCTGGGGTTGCAGATCGAGACGAACGTGGTGGAGCGGATGGGGCCGGAGAATCGGCTGCGGCAGGACGTGGCGTGGTTCGAGGCGGGGTTCGCGGGGACGAACGTGGTGGATCTGTACGTGAGCGCGCCGGCGGTGGATGGGCTGCTGGATCCGGCGCGGTTCGCGGCGATCGCGCGGCTGGAGGCGGCGATCGAGGCGCATCCGCTGGTGGATGATGCGCAGAGTCTGGTGGATCTGATGCGGCGGCTGCATGGGGCGCTGGCGGGGCCGGAGGGGGGGCCGCTGCCGACGACGCGGCCGCAGCTCGCGCAGTATCTGCTGTTGTTCGAGATGGCGGGGGGCGAGGGGCTCGAGCAGGTGGTGGACTTCGATCGGCGGCTGATGCGGATCCGGTTGCGGCTGTCGGACAACGGGTTCCGGGCGAGCGAGGCGGTGGGGGACGCGGCGGTGGCGTTGGCGCGGGAATATCTGGATCCGGCGACGACGGTGGAGCCGTCGGGGATGAGCTATCTGCTGGGGGATTGGCTGGATGCGATCCTGTCGGGGCAGCGCAACGGGCTGCTGTTTTCGGTGGGTACGATCGCGCTGATGATGGTGGTGGCGCTGCGGGCGCTGGGGGCGGGGCTGTGGTCGATGATCCCGAACCTGTTTCCGCTGGTGGTGCTGGTGGGGTGGCTGGGGGGGATGTGGTCGACGGCGGACAGTGATGTGTTCGTGGTGCTGGTGATCGCGGTGGGGATCGGGGTGGACGATACGGTGCACTTCCTGGTGCGGTATCGGAGCGAGTGCGCGCGGACGGCGGATCGGCGGCTGGCGTTGGCGCGGACGTTCGATTTTGCGGGGCGGGCGATCGTGATGACGACGGTGATCCTGACGGCGGGGTTCTTGCCGTTCGCGACGAGCGATTATTTCAGCGCGTGGATCCTGGGGACGATGCTGCCGGCGTGTCTGGTGCTGGCGTTGCTGGCGGATCTGTTGCTGGTGCCGGCGATGGCGGCGGTGGGGTGGATCGGGTTCAAGGCGCCGAAGGGGTGATGCGCTCCCAGGCGCCGGCGCGGCGGCGGAGGATGGGGGGGGGGGGGGGGGGGGGGGTGCCATTCGATGGGGAGGATGGCGCGGCCGGCGGGGGTGGTGGAGCTCGATGGTGATGTAGCGGGCGGTGGTGGTGGGGCGCCAGCGGAGGGTCTGGCCGGGGGTGATGGGGTGGGTGTTGGTGGTGGCGTCGCGGAGGACGAGGCGGCCGGGGAGGTGGGCGGTGAGGGTGAGGGTGTCGCCGTGGCGGGTGAGGGTGATGGGGGCGTGGGCCTTGGCGCGGCAGGCGGCGGGGGGGGTGTAGGGGTAGGCGCGGGATTCGAGGATGAGGTCGGCGCCGGCGGGGGGGGCGGGGCACCAGAGGGCGTCGAGGTAGTCGGCGAGGTCGACGCCGGGGGCGCCGCGGTCGGCGGGGGCGGTGGGGATGCCGGTGAAGAGCGGGGCGAAGAGCTCGGCGGGGGTGAGGGCTACGGGGTCGTCGTCGGTGGGGCCGGCGTCGGCGAGGTCCCAGAGCACGGCGGCGACGAGGCGTTCGCTGACGGGGCCGGCGAGGTCGTCGCCGTCGGTGCCGTAGGCGCGGGGGTCGTCGAGGGCTTCGAGGTCGAGGAGGGCGACGCCGGTGATCTTGTAGTCGCGCTGGAGGGGGTCGGCGAGGAGGTAGCTGGCGTGGAAGGTGGCGAAGCCTTCGGACCAGGCGATGGCGGGGTCGATGCGGGCGCCGTCGTGGGGGCCGCCGCCGCTGTCGTCGCGGCTGTAGACGGCGGCGATGTGGTGGCCGAGCTCGTGGAGGATGACGGGTTCGTCCCATTCGTCGGGGTCGCTGATCCGGCCGCCGAGGTCGATGAGGGGGGTGGGGCCGGGGCGGAAGCAGCTGCCGCAGGGGGCGGAGAAGCCGGGGCGCCAGCGGTAGACGACGGGGGGGGGGTCGGTGATGGAGGGGAGCAGGGGTTCGAGGCGGGTGAGGCCGGCGGCGGCGGTGGCGGCGATGAACCAGGCGGCGGCGGTGGGGCCGTCGGGGTCGAGGGTGGCGTCGAGGGTGGCGTCGCCGATGATGTCGGCGAGGGGTTCGGCCCAGGGGAGCGCGGCGTCGGGGCCGACGCGGACGGGGGCGCCGGCGGCGTGGGTCTGGGCGGCGAGGCGGAGGGTGAGGGGTTCGGCGGGGGGGGCGTGGGCGGTGAGGGTGTGCGCGCCGTCGGGGCGAGGCGGCGGCGGCGGCGGCGGGGCGGCCGGCGGGGTCGATGAGGTCGAGGCGGGCGCCGGCGGTGGTGAAGGGGGCGGGGGGTCGAGGCCGTCGTCGGTGACGGGGCGGCGCCAGCCGGTGACGCGGGCGGTGATGGTGATGGGGGCGGTGGCGCGGTCTTGGGCGCGGGCGGTGATGCGCCAGGTGGCGGGGGCGTCGGCGGTGGCGTGCAGGGTGACGGGGGCAGGGGGCGATCCAGCGGAGCTCGGCGGGGTGTCGGGGGTGAGGTCGAGGCGGTCGATGTCGAGCAGGGGGTCGGCGGGCCAGCGGAGGGTGACGGTGGTGGGGGGGTGGCGGTGAGGCGGGCGGTGACGGCGGCGCCGGGGGGGGCGGCGAGGGTGAGGGTGTCGGTGGGGCAGAGGGGGCGCTCGGTGGTGGCGTCGGCGTCGAGGTGGCCGGGGGGATCGGGCAGGGGTCGGCGGTGGGGATGGCTTCGACGGTGAGGGTGACGGTGGCGTCGCCGGCGAGCTCGGCGAGCGAGGGGGCCGGGGGCGTCGGCGGTGAGGGTGAGCGCGGCGCCGCTGGCGTCGTCGGCGAGGCGGAGGGGGTCTTCAGGGCCCAGAGGCGGGCGCGGAGGGGGCGGTGGCGGTGAGGGTGAGGCGGGCGCGGGTGTCGGGGGGGGCGATGGCGATCCAGGTGGCGGCGCCGGGGGCAGACGCGGCGGGGGGGGGCGGCCGGGGCCGAGGCGGGCGGCGGGGTCCTGGGGGGTGCCAGGGTCGGCGAGGCAGGGGGGGGGCGTCGGGGGCGGCGTCGCGGTCGGCGGCGCGGGGGCGGCGTCGGTGAGGCAGCCGGTGAGGAGCGCGGCGGAGCGCGCGGCGGTGAGCGCGGGGTGCGCGCGGCGGTGCGGCGGTGGGCACGGCGGTGGGCGCGATGGCGGCGGCGGCGGTGGGCGCGGCGATGGGCGGCGCGGCGGGCGCGGGCAGAAGCGCGGCGGTGGGCGCGGGGGCGGGGCGGTGGTGGGCGCGGCGGCGAATGCGGCGGTGGGCGCGGGGGCGAATGCGGCGGTGGGCGCGGCGGCGGGCGCGGCGGTGGGCGCGGCGGTGCGCGGCGGTGGGCGGGTGGATGAGGCGGCGGGGAGTGGCGGTGGGGAGCGGCATCGCGGGTGGTGTGTTCCTCGGAGAATGGGCTAGTATGCCGCGCCGTGGTCCGCAACTTTTCATTCTACGGGGTGATGATCGCCGCCGCGCTCGTGTTGCAGCTCGGCTTCGGCGGGCGCGCGGGCGCGATCTGGGTCCCCTACCCGGCCCGGGCGGGCGAGCCGATCGAGGTGCAGATCGGTGTGGGCGTGGGGATCGGGCTGTTGGTGGTGCTGCTGTCGCGGCTGGGGTCGGCGTGGCTGGACTGGGCGAGCCGGCTCGACGCGTGGTTCCGCGATGTGCTCGGGCCGCTGTCGGGGCGTGACATCTTCGCGATGGCGGCGCTGAGCGCGATCGCGGAGGAGGCGTTCTTCCGGGGCTTCCTGCAGCCGCGGCTCGGGCTGACGGCGACGGCGATCTTGTTCGGGGTGGTGCACTTCCCGTTCGAGCGGCGGTTGATCCCGTGGACGGTGGCGGCGACGGGCATGGGCTTCGTCTTCGGGTGGATGGTCGAGGTGTACGGCACGCTGATGCCGGCGGTGCTCGCGCACTTCACGGTCAACTACTTCAACCTGCACGTCCTGACCCGGCCGCTGGCCGCCGAGGCGCGGTGACGGCGCGGGGGGCCGCGCGATGAATCGCGGCGGGCCGACGTGGGCGCTGGTGCTCACCCTCGATCGCAACCTGCTGATCGCGTTGGTGATGGCGAACCTGGGGTTTGCGATCACGAGCGCGGCGTTGCTGTTCCGCAGTCGGGCGGCGCTCGACCGGGTGCTGATCACGCTGGGGATCTTCCTGGTGGTGACGGGCGGGTCGCTGGTGGGGCTGTATGTGTTCGCGGGGGTGCCGGTGCGCGAGGCGCAGGTGATCGTGCTGGACTGACCGCGGTGGTCGGGTCAGCGGCGCTCGACGCGGTAGCGCACGATGGGCATGCCGGCGGCGAGGCACCGGGTCTCGCGGTGGGTGAGCGGGAGGGTGTCTTCGTCGAACGGGATCGGGGGGCCGAGGAGGGGGACGGCGGCGAAGGCCTCGGCGAACTCGTCGGCGATGGCGGGCACGTCGGACTTGATCCAGATGGCGCCGCCGGGGGCGAGGAGCTCGGCGAGCTCGGTGGCGAAGGTGTCGTTGACGACGCGGCGCTTCTGGTGGCGTTTCTTCCACCAGGGGTCGGGGAAGTTGATGTAGACGGCGTCGAGGCTCTGCGGGGCGAAGAGGGCGGCGGAGAGCGCGCGGGCGTCGGCCCAGATGACGCGGAGGTTGCGGGGGGCTTCGGGGTCGGCGCCGAGGATGTTGGCGATGCGCCAGCAGTAGCGGCGGCGGATCTCGATGCCGATGAGGTCGACGTCGGGGCGGCGGCGGGCGAGCGCGGTGAGGAAGCGGCCGCGGTTGAAGCCGATCTCGAGCTGGCGGGGGGCGTCGCGGCCGAAGACGGCGGGCCAGTCGACGGGGAGGGCCTCGGGGCGGGGCGCGGCGTAGGGGCCGCCGAGGGTGTTGCTGCCGAAGAGGTCGGCGTTGAGGAGGGGCCAGGCGGTGTCGCCTTCGGGGAGCTGGGCGGCGGGGCCACGCAGGCGGGGCACGGGGCAGTCTCCGGTGGTCGGGAGGGGGTTGGGTATAGGGCCGGCGGCGGGCGGTGTCAATCGGGCGGGGCGGCGGCGGGCGCGGGCGCGCGGTCGGCGGGCGCGGGCGCTGTGGGGGCCGGCGTGGAATCGGTCGGGGCGGCCGCACCGGACGGGGCCGCGTCGGTGGGGGCGGCCGCGTCGGTCGGGGTCGCCGCGTCGGTGGGCGCAGCCGCGACGCTCGGGACCGCCGCGTCGGTGGGCGCAGCCGCGTCGCTCGGGGCCGCCGCGGCGGTCGGGTCGCCGTCGGGCTGGTCGAGCACGCTCGGCGGGAGCTGGAGCTCGGGCTCGCCGGCGATCTGGGTGAAGAGGCCGGCGGTCTCTTCGCTGACGCTGACCTTGTAGAGCACGACGAGCGCGAGCGCGATGGCGAGCAGGACGAGGCTGCCGAGGCCGCGGCGGGGGCGCACGCTCGCGATGTCGCTCGCGCGGCGGCGGTGGCGGCGGGTCACCGGGCGGTCTCGGGGAGCGGGGAGGCTCGAAGCGGTCCGGTCGCGGCGCGGAGGGCCGGGGCCAGCGGGGAAGCTCGAAGCGGTCCGGTCGCGCCGCGCGCGCGGCGGCGGCAGGTTCCGGTCTTCGGGGAGGCTCGGCGCGGTTCGGTCGCGCCGCGTGCGCGGCGGCGGCGGGTTCCGGTGGTCGGATGGACTGCAAGCAGTGCGCTCGCGGCGTGCCCTCGGCCGGGCACGGGTCGCGCCGGGCGGGCAGGCGCCGGGCGCCGGCGGGATCGCGCGCCGTTCATCGCTCGGCGGGCCGCATGTCGGCGACGCGCAGCACGAGCTTGCGCTGGCCGCGCCAGGTCTCGAAGCGGGGGCTGTAGAAGAGGTCGACGGGGCCGTTCCACAGCGGCGCGAGGTGCTCCTTGTTCCACGCGAGCGCCTCGCAGGGGCCGTCGGCGGCGTCGCAGATGACCTTGAGGTGGCCGCCGCGCAGGATCTGCGCGCGGCCGACGACGGCGCGGCTGATGAAGCGGGGGTTGGGGTTCTCGTGGCCGAAGGGGCCGACGTCGTCGAGGGCTTCGAGGTCGGCCATCGCGAGGCGGGCGAGCGGGACCTCGGCGTCGGCTTCGAGCGCGGGCGGGCCGGGGGGGCCCTTGCGGCGCCCGACGACGGCGGCGTCGAGGGCGGCGCGGAAGCCGTCGAGCGCGTCGATCCGCAGCGTCATGCCGGCGGCGGCGGGGTGGCCGCCATAGCGCATGAGGTGGTCGGCGCAGTCGTCGAGCGCGGTCTTGATGTCGACGTCGCCGGTGCTGCGGGCGCTGCCTTTGAGCAGACCGCCGTCCTGCGCGAGCAGGATCGCGGGGCGGTGGAACTGCTCGACCATGCGGGCGGCGACGATGCCGACGACGCCGGGGTGCCAGTCGGGGCCGGCGAGCACGAGCGCCTGCGCGCCGTCGGCGATCGCGGCCTCGGCGAGCGCCTGCGCTTCGACCTCCATGCGGGCCTGGATCGAGCGGCGCTCGCGGTTCTGCGCCTCGACGAGCTGCGCGAGGCCATAGGCTTCGTCGGGGTCGTCGCCGATGAGGAGCCGGAGCCCGCGCGCGGCGTCGTCGATGCGGCCGGCGGCGTTGATGCGGGGGCCGAGGCGGTAGCCGAAGTCGCGGGCGCTGATCCCGTCGAGGTCGGTGCGGGTGACGTCGAGCAGCGCCTGGATGCCGAGGCGGGGGCGGGCGCGCATGAGGCGGACGCCGTAGCGCACGAGCGCGCGGTTGAGCCCGGTGAGCGGGGCGACGTCGGCGACGGTGCCGAGCGCGACGAGGTCGAGGTAGCGGTCGGGGCGGGGGTCGGGGCCGGTGTAGAAGCCGGCGGCGCGCAGGTGGCGGCGGACCTGCACGAGCAGGATGAAGGCGACGCCGACGGCGGCGAGGCCCTTGTAGGGCCAGGCGCACCCGCGGCGGTGCGGGTTGAGGTGGGCGTAGGCCTCGGGCTCGGGGTCGCTGACCTGGTGGTGGTCGATGACGATGACGTCGACCCCGCGCTCGCGGGCGTGCGCGATCTCGCGGACGGCCGAGGAGCCGTTGTCGACGGTGATGAGCACCCGGGTGCCGGTGTCGGCGAGCTGGTCGATGGCGGCGGTGTTGAGCCCGTAGCCTTCGCGCATCCGGTGCGGGATGTAGCAGTCGAGCTCGACGCCGAGGTGGTCGCGGAAGAACAGCCAGAGCACCGCGGTGCTCGTGACCCCGTCGACGTCGTAGTCGCCGTAGATGGTGATCTTCTCGCGGTCGCGGAGCGCGCGCACGATGCGGTCGGCGGCGCGGTCGATGTCGGCCATGAGCGCCGGGTCGGGCATGTCGGCGAGGCTCGCGCGCAGGAAGAGGCGGGCGTCGTCGGCGGCGCTCACGCCGCGGAGCGCGAGGACGCGGGCGACGAGGGGCGGGAGGGCGAGGGCGTCTTGGAGGGCGGTGACGACGGCGTCGTCGATGGCGGCGAGGTGCCACCGGCGGGCGGCGGATGGATCGGCGGCCGGTTGCACGGGCGGCTCCGGGCTCACGTCGGGCCGCGTCGAGGGTCGACGCGGCGGCAGATCAGGCGGCGGCGCGGCGGCGCGAGAAGTAGCTGTCGAGCGCGAGCACCGCGGGGCTCGCGACGTAGATCGACGAGTAGGTGCCCACCACCACGCCGATCAACATCGCGAAGGCGAAGTTCTGGATGATGCCGCCACCGAAGAGGTAGATGGCGAGCACCGCGATGAAGGTCGTCGCCGAGGTCAGCACGGTACGGGAGAGGCTGTCGCTGACGCTGATGTTGATGTTGTCGCGCAGCGTGTGGCCGAGGCCGAGGTCGACGGACTCGCGGATGCGGTCGTAGATGACGATCGTGTCGTTGAGCGAGTAGCCGACGATGGCGAGCAGCGCGGCGATGATCGGCAGGTTGAACTCGATGCCGGTGAGGCTGAAGATGCCGATGGTGATGCTGACGTCGTGCACGAGCGCGAGCACGGCGCCCGGGCTGTAGCGCAGGTCGAAGCGGAAGCTGATGTAGAGCAGGATGCCGATGAGGGCATACAGCACCGCGAGCGCGCCCTGGTTGCGCATCTGGCGGCCGACGGCGGAGCCGACCGATTCGAGGCGGTCGATGCCCTTGAAGCTGTCGCCGTAGGCGTCCTTCATCGCGCGCACGATGCGGTCGCGCACGCCGGGGATGCGGAGCACGTAGACCGGGTTCTGCGCCTCGGTCTGGCTGCCGACGGTCGCGTCGGGGAGGCCGGCGGCGACGAGCGCTTCTTTGAGCTTGTCGCGGGTGCCGGGCTCGTTGGTCGCGAACTTGACGCGCAGCTCCTCGCCGGCCTCGTCGCTCGGATCCCACATCTCGGGCTTGCCGATCTTGTCGTTGATCGCGGCCTCGATGGCGGTGACCTCGGCGGGCTTGAGCAGCGTCTGCACGCGGCTGCGCACGAAGTAGCGGCCCTCGTCGGTGAGGCCGTAGGTGACGACCTCGGGCTCCTCGCCGAAGACCTGGGTGGTGGTCTGGCGGAGCGCGGCGACGTCCATCGGCTTGTCGAAGGCGAGCAGCACCTCGGTGCCGCCGACGAAGTCGATGCCGAAGTTGAGGCCCTTGGTGGCGACGAGGCCCCACGAGGCGGCGACGAGCAGCGCGCTGAGCGCCACCATCGGGCGGGCGAGGCCGAGGAAGTTGAACCGCTGGCCGGGCTTGAAGAACTCCACGGTGACCCCCTCAGATGCTCATGCGAGCGGGCTCGGCGCCCCGCCCGTAGATGCGGTCGAACACGAGCCGGGTGACGATCAGCGCGGTGTACATCGAGCAGATGATGCCGATGCCGAGCGTGACCGCGAAGCCGCGGATGGGCCCCGAGCCGAACTGGTAGAGCACCACCGCGGCGATGGCGGTGGTGATGTTGCCGTCGAAGATGGCGCTGAACGCTTTTTCGTAGCCGACATCGATGGCGCTGCGCACCGACTTGCCGAGGCGCAGCTCTTCGCGGATGCGCTCGAAGATCAGCACGTTGGCGTCGACCGCCATGCCGATGGTGAGCACGATGCCGGCGATGCCGGGCAGGGTGAGGGTGGCGCCGAAGGCGGTGAGGCCGGCCATCACGAAGAGCACGTTGAGCAGCAGCGCGAGGTTGGCCACGAGCCCGGCGAACTTGTAGTAGACGACCATGAAGAACACGACCGCGCCGAAGCCGACGAGGATGGCGGTGCGGCCGGCGGTGATCGAGTCGGCGCCGAGCGAGGGGCCGACCTGGGTGTCGTAGAGCTTGCGCAGCGGCGCCTGGAGCGCGCCGCTCTTGAGCACGGCGACGAGGGCCTTGGCCTCCTTGAAGGCCTGGTTGCCGGCGGCGCCCATCTCGATCTGCACGCGGCCGCCGGGGATGGGCTCCTTGATGCGCGGCGCGCTGTAGACGACCTCGTCGATCATGATGGCCATCAGCTCTTTGGTGTACTGCTTGGTCATCTCGTAGAACTTGTCGGCGTCGACGGCATTGAAGGCCATGTGCACGACCGGCTTGTTGAACTGGTCGTAGCCGACCGACGCGTCGGTCACGTTCTCGCCGCTCATGCCCGCCTTGCGGTAGAGGAACCACGCCTCGTACGCCGGCACGACCGCGTCGGGGTCGCCGAGCGCCTTGTCGAGCTCGATGGCGTTGCCCGAGAGGCGGCGGACCTGGTCCTCCTGCATCTCGGGGAGGTTGGTGACCGGCTGGAGGCTCGGGTCGCCGACCTTGACGAAGATCTGCTCGTAGCCGATGAGGTGGTCGTCGTCGAACTGGCCCTCGACCATGTACTCGAGGAGCTCGCGGCTGGTGCTGCGCAGGCTCTGGCCGCCGGCGGCGACCTTGTGGCGCTTGAGCTTCTCGTCGAGCG
Source organism: Myxococcales bacterium (assembly GCA_020633515.1). The sequence goes on along the minus strand of JACKDM010000042.1, from coordinate 17,621 downwards.
CGGCGGGCCAGTTGGTGTCGGTGGGCCGGCGGCCGGCCACCTTCTGGTAGAACTCGCCCTGCGCGGCGGTGCGATCGACGATCTGGAAGCGGAGCTGGCCGGTCTGGGAGAGCTTCTCCTTGGCGGCGGCGAAGTCTTCTTCCTTGATGCCGGGGAGCTGCACGACGAGCTCGGTGTCGCCGCGCTTGCTGATGGTGCTCTCGGCGACGCCGAAGGCGTTGATGCGGCGCTCGATGGTCTCGATGGCCTGGTCGACCGCGTCGGTCTGGAACTCCTCGATCGCGTCGTCGCTCATCACGAGGGTGACGACGTTGCCGTCGACGCCGGCGACCTCGTAGTTGGGGACGTGCTTGCGCACGAACTCCTGGTCGAGCCGGTCGGTCGAGCCCTCGTCGGGGAAGCTGACCCGGACGGTGGTGATCTCGTCGATGTCGGTGGCGTCGGGGCTGGTGGTCGCGTCGACCTCGATCTCGCGCTCGGCCTTGAGCTGCGTCTCGATGGTGCCGGCGGTCTGCACGGCCTTGCGGCGCAGGGCCTGCTCGACGTCGACCTTGTACTGGAGGTGGATGCCGCCCTGCAGGTCGAGGCCGAGCACCATCTTCTGCTCGAAGATGTCGGTGTACCACCCGGGCAGGGTCGCGGCGGCGACGGGCTTGCCGTCTTCGCCGAGGACGGGTTCGCTGCTGAAGTCGACGATGGTCGGCACCAGCATCAGCACGCTGACGGCGACGAGGCCGAACAGCACGAGGGCTCTGACGGTGTTGCGGCCGCCCATCGCCTACTTCCCCTTCCCCGCGTCGACGACCTCGGGCTCGGTGGTGACGCCCTGCTGGCCGTAGAGGTTGACCTGGCTGCGCACGACGCGGACCTTGGCCCGGTCGCCGATCTCGAGGACGATCTCGGTGTCGGTGAGCGCGTGGATGGTGCCGATGAGGCCGCCGTTGGTGACGACGCGATCGCCCTTCTTGAGGCGCTGGATCATCTCTTCGTGCTGCTTCATGCGCTTGCGCTGCGGGCGGATGAGCAGGAAGTAGAAGATCACGAACATCAGGAGGAGGGGCAAGAGCCCCATGATGCCGCCGCCGGCGGGGGCGGCGCCTTCCTGATTGATGGCGAGGAGGATCAGCTCGTTCACGGCATTCTCGTTCGATGGCCGGCGGGGGTCTCGCCGCGGGATGCCACGAGCGAGCGGACCCACCGCGGCGGCAGGACCGCGGTCGAAAGTCGGCAGGGAATATCAGACGGCTGGAGGCGAATCAAGCCCGCGGTGCCATTCGCGGCGGAACGCGGCGAAGGTGCCGGAGCGGAGCGCGCGGCGGATGCGGCGCATGAGGTCGAGGTAGACGTGCACGTTGTGCACGCTCAAGAGGCGGTGGGCGAGGAACTCCCCCGACAGGAGCAGGTGGCGCAGGTAGCCGGCGCCGAAGCGGCGGCAGGTGTAGCAGGCGCAGTCGGGGTCGATGGGGCCGCGCTCGTGTTTGAAGCGGGCGTTCTTGAGGTTGATGGCGCGGCGGCCGCCGTCGACGAAGAGGCCGCCTTTGCGGGCGTTGCGGGTGGGCATGACGCAGTCGAACATGTCGACGCCGCGGGCGACGCCTTCGAGGAGGTCGACGGGGCGGCCGACGCCCATGAGGTAGCGCGGCTTGTCGGTCGGGAGCTGCGGGGCGGTGTGGGCGAGGGTGTCGTACATCTCGGGGATCGACTCGCCGACGCTGAGGCCGCCGATCGCGAAGCCGTCGAAGGGCTCGCCGCAGAGCGCCTCGACGTGGCGGCTGCGGAGCGCGTGGTCGATGCCGCCCTGCACGATCGCGAAGAGCGCGGCGTCGTCGCGGGTGCGGGCGGCGAGGCAGCGCTTCGCCCAGCGGGTGGTGCGCTCCATCGCGGCCTCGACCGCCGGGCGCGGGGCGTTGGTGGGCGGGAGGTGGTCGAGGCACATCATGATGTCGCTGCCGATCGCTTCCTGGATCTCGACGGCGAGCTCGGGGGTGAGGTCGAGGTACGCGCCGTCGAGGTGGTTGCGGAAGCGGACGCCGTCTTCGCTGATCTTGCGCAGCTCGGCGAGCGAGAGGACCTGGAAGCCGCCGCTGTCGGTGAGGATCGAGCGGCGCCAGCCGGCCATGGCGTGCATGCCGCCGAGCGCGCGCAGGCCCTCGATGCCGGGGCGGACGGCGAGGTGGTAGGTGTTGCCGAGGATGATGGTGGCGCCCATGTCTTCGAGCTCGTCGGGGGCGAGGCCCTTGACGGTCGCGGCGGTGCCGACGGGCATGAAGACGGGGGTGGCGACCTCGCCGTGCGCGGTGCGGTAGCGGCCGGCGCGGGCCTCGGTCTCGCCGCAGCGGTGCTCGACGCGGAAGTTCAAGTCCATCGGCCGTCCTCCCGGCGCAGCAGCATCGCGTCGCCGTAGCTGTAGAAGCGCATGCGCGCCGCGACCGCCTCGGCGTAGGCGCGGCGGATCCGCTCGCGGCCGGCGAACGCGCTGACGAGCATGAGCAGCGTGCTCTCCGGCAGGTGGAAGTTGGTGAGCAGGCCGTCGACGACGCGGAAGTCGAAGCCGGGCAGGATGAAGAGGTCGGTGCGGTCGGCGGCGGGGTCGCGGGCGTGGGCTTCGAGCGCGCGCACGACGGTGGTGCCGACGGCGACGACGGGGCGGCCCGACGCGACGGCGGCGGCGGTGGCGGGCGGCACGGTGAAGCGCTCGGCGTGCATCGTGTGGCCGCTGACGTCGTCGTCGCGGACCGGGAGGAAGGTGCCGAGGCCGACGTGCAGGGTGAGGGTGTGGGTGGCGACGCCCTTGGCCCGGAGCGCGTCGAGGAGCGCGGGGGTGAAGTGCAGCCCGGCGGTGGGCGCGGCGACGGCGCCGGGTTCGCGGGCGAAGACGGTCTGGTAGCGGTCGCGGTCGTCGGCGTCGGCGTCGCGGCGGATGTAGGGCGGCAGCGGGACCCGGCCGGCGGTCTCGAGCCAGCGCCAGAGGTCGTCGATGCCGTGCAGGGTGAGCTCGACGGTGCCGTCGTCGCGGCGGGCTTCGATGACGGCGCGGGCGCCGGGCAGGACGAGCTCGACGCCGGGCCGAAGGCGCTTGCCGCGCACCATCGCGGCGACGCGGCGGGCCGCGGGGGCGCCGATCGGCTCGGTGACGAAGACCTCGACCGCGCCGCCGCTGGCCTTGTGGCCGAGGACGCGGGCGGGCACGACGCGGGTGTCGTTGAGGACGAGGACCTCGTCGCCGCGGAAGCGGTCGACGATCGCGGCGAAGGGCGTGATCGCGGGCGGGCCGTCGAGCGGGACGGTCATCAGCCGGCTCTCGCCGCGCACGGCGGGCGGGCGCTGGGCGATCAGCGCGTCGGGGAGGTCGAAGGTGAAGTCGCTGCGCAGCATGGCGGCGCAGGGTGGCGGAAGCGGGGCGCGGAATCAACCCGCGGGGGGGTCACTTCGGCGCGGCGGGCGCGGCGGGCGCGACGGGCGCGGGGGGCGGCGGCTCGACCTCGATCGCGGGCGCGGCGTCGGGGCCGATCTTCTCCGCGGTGAGCAGCGGGCTCGTGCCGGGCGCTTCGAAGCGGAAGGTGACGGCGAACGGCGCCCCGGCGGCGAGGCGGCTGCGCAGATCGGCGCAGAGCGCGGGCGCGGCGCAGGCGAAGGCGGTGCCGTCCATGAGCTGGCCGCCGGCGTCGCCGCCGACCGAGAGGGTCTTGGCGGCGCGGGCGTCGCCGCCGAAGACGAAGGTCGTGCCGGCCGGGACCGGCGCGCTCTTGTACTTGCCCCACAGCTCGCGGGCGGTGCCGGCGCCCTCGGGCTGGTCGGCGAGGAGCACGCGGTAGAAGAAGCTGCGGGTGGTGCCCCACTCGAAGCTGATCCCGGTCGGCGCGGCCGACCAGACGACCGAGGTGGCGGCGTCGGCGGGGCTGTGTACGACGGGGCAGAGGCCGGCGGCGTCGCCGTCGCAGGGCACGAACCAGCCGGTGAAGCGGGCCGACTTGCGGGGCTGAACGTCGGCGAGCGCGGGGGCTGCCGACGCGGCGAGGGCGGCGAGGGCGGCGAGCAGGGCGAGGGTGCGGGTCATGTGGTCCTCCACGAGCGAGGGTCATCCTACCCGAGTCGCGGCTTCGCGCCAGCGGTGACGCAACCGCCGGTGATGGTTCGGCAATCTCCGCCGGCGCCCGGCGCGGCGGGAGCGGCGCGGTTGTCGGCGCCGCGGAGGCCGTGCGATCATGGCCGCGATGACCAAGCCCTCTCCCCCGCCCCCGAGGACGCCCTCGTTCGCCCTCATGCGCCGTCAGGATCGCCTCGTCGTCACCCTCGGCGGCGACGCGCTCGACGCCGGGCCGCTCGAAGGCCGGCTCCCCGAGACGCTCGTCGCCGGCCTCGAGGCCGTCTTGCAGACCCGCTCCTGGCCCGCCGGATTGCACCGCCTGCGCCTCGATCGCGCCGGCCACCGCCGCCTCGGGGTGCGCCACCGCGACGGCGGCGTCGAGATCACCCTCCTCGATCGCGGCGACCGTCGGGTCGGCCCCGCGGCGCACAGCACGCTCAGCGCCTTCGCCGAGGCGATCGCGCGCTTCGTGGACGCCGCGCCGGACGACGATCCGCAGCCGGCGAGCACGGCGGCCGAGCTGGTGCGCTGGGCCGAGGCGCTCGACCGCGGCGACCGGCGCGCGGCGGGCGGGGGCGAGGGTGAGGCCGACTGGCGGCCGGCGCGACGGGCGCGGCGGGAGGTGGTCGAGCGGCTGCCGGTGCGGGGGCTGCGGCACGTCGCGTGGCGGCGGGCGTGGCGGCGGGAGGCGCCGGGGCTGTGCGGGGTCGCGGCGGAGGACGAGCGGCTGGTGGTCTTCGACGACGCCGGCATGACCGCGCTCGACCGGGAGACCGGCGCGATCTGCTGGCATCACGCGGGGTTGCGCCCGGTCGACGGGCCGGCGCCGCTGCGGTTCGCGCTCGATGGGGACGGGGCGCCGGTCGCGATCGAGGGCGACGGGCGGATCGCGTGGCGGGGCGCGGCGCCGGCGGAGGCGCCGATCGTGCGGGTGCAGCCGGCGGGCGCGCGGGTGTTGCTGGTCGCGGCGGGCGAGGTGATCGCGCTCGACGCGGGCGACGGGCGGACGCGGTGGCGGTACGCGATCCACTACGGCGAGGTCGCCGGGGTCGCGACGCAGGGCCCGATGGTGTGGCTGAGCGGCGAGGACGGCTTCGTTCACGGGCTGCGGGTCGACGACGGCGCCGAGCGCTTCGCGGTCGCGCTCGGCGGCGAGCCGGCGGGCGGGCCGCGGCTGTGCGAGGGCGGGCTGGTGGTCGGCAGCACCCGGGCGCCGGATCGGATGGCGCAGGTGCTCTGCCTCGACCCGGCGAGCGGCGCGCGGCGCTGGGTGGCGGCGCTCGACGGCGGTCTGATCGACGCGCCGCGCTGCCGGGGCGGGCACGTCGTCTGTCTGCTCGACGACGGGGTGCAGGCGCGGGTGGTGATGCTCGACCCGGCGAGCGGCGCGGTGCGCTGGCAGCGCGACCTCGACGGCGCGGGGGTGCGGGCGCAGCTCATCGAGGGCACGCTCTATATCAAGGCGATGGACGGCGCGGTCGACGCGCTCGATCCGGCGACGGGCGCGCTGCGGTGGCGGGTCGAGGGGGACGATCCCGACGCGAGCCTGCGGCGCAACACGCCGCTGATCGCGTGTCGGGGGCTGATCCTGTTGCCGGGCACGGTGATCCGGGCGCTCGATCCGGCCGATGGGCGGCAGGTGCACGTCGTCGACTGCGGGGAGCTGGTGCCCGACTGGATGCACGCCTGGCCGGCGGGCGACCTCGCGATCGCCGAGGACGAGGCGGTCGCGCGCTACCTGATGGGCGGCCACCTCGCGCTGGTGGCCTGAGCGGGTTCATTCGTCGGGGGAATCAGACACCGAGGAAGAGGCGCTTGCCGAAGGCGACGGAGAGGTCGGCTTCGAAGATCTTCCGGGCCGCGCTCTCGATGTCGTAGTTGACCCGGTGGTACTCGAAGTGCCGCTCGTCGGTGTCGTAGATGGCGCAGCAGGCGCGGGTGTCGTAGTCGCGGGGCTGGCCGACGCTGCCGACGGTGATGACGTACTTGCGATCGGCGTCGAGCTTGAAGCGGGTGTTGAGCACCTCTTCGGCGCCGCCGGGGTCGTAGCTGAAGCTCTTGCAGAGGTGCGAGTGGCCGATGAACGTCACCATCGCCTGGTCCTTGTAGGCGCTGACGACGTCGCGCATCTGGTCGAGCACGAAGATGTACTCGAACTCCTCGAGCGCGAGCGGCGAGCCGTGGCAGAAGGCGATGCCGTGCTCGTCCATTCGCGAGACGTATGAGAGCGAGCGGAGCCACGCCATGTTCTCGGGGGAGAGCTGGCGGGCGTGCCAGTCGAGGGCCTCGCGGGCGGCGGCGCGGTAGTAGCTGTAGTCCATGCGGCCGCAGACCGCCGCGTCGTGGTTGCCGAGCACCGTGACGTCGGCGTGCTTGCGGACGAGGTCGCAGCACTCGTTGGGCTGGGCGCCATAGCCGACGACGTCGCCGAGGCAGGCGAGGTAGTCGACCGGGTGGCGCTCGTAGACTTCGAGGGCGGCTTGCAGGGCCTCGAGGTTGGCGTGGATGTCGGAGATGATCCCGATACGCATTGGGCGCCTTTGCACGTCGCGGGCGTCGCCGTCCCCCCGGTCGGGCGGCGCCGTGTCGGGTCGACTCTACTCGAATCCTCCGGTGGCGTCGCCCTTCGATCGCGCGCGGTTCGCGTCGTCGAGCTCGAGCGCGGCGGCGAGGCGGGCGGCGAACGGCGCGCTCGCGGACGGCGGGTCGTCGCCGTCGGCGAGGCCGGCTTCGGCGAAGAAGAGCGCGAGCGCGCGCCGCACTGCGGGGCGGCCGTCGTGGAGGGCGTCGCGCAGGTGCGGGGCGAGCGCGGAGGCGAGCGGGAGCGCGGCGGGGAGCGCGCGGAGCAGCTCGGCGGGCTCCATCGCGGCGAGGGCGTCGGCGAGGGTGGGCGCGTAGAGCGCCTCGCCGCGGCGGAGGAGGACGGCGGCGGCCGCGGCGCGCTGGGTGCGGTCGTCGAGGAGGCCGAGGAGGACGGCGTCACCGCGATCGGCGAGCGCCGCGAGGGGGTCGCGGTCGTCGAGGCGGTCGTCGAGGTCCGGGTCGTCGAGGTCGGCGTCGTCGAGGTCGGCGTCGTCGAGGTTGGCGTCGTCGAGGTCGGCGTCGTCGAGGTCGGCGTCGTCGAGGTCGGCGTCGTCGAAGCCCCGGTCGTCGACGCCGCGGTCGGCGAAGCGCCCGTCGGGGTCTTCCGCCGCGCCGTCGTCGGCGGCGCTCCCCTCCCCCATCGACAGATCGACCGACTCCACGTCGATCGCGTCCTCCGGGTCGAGCTCGATCAGCTCCTCGGAGCCCTCCTCGGCCTCGGCCGCCAGCCGCGCGGCCTCCATCGCGCGCATCGCGAGCGCCTCGACCTGCGGGTCGACGTCGACGCCGAGCGCCTCGGCGCGGGTCAGGAGCCGCTCCCAGTTCTCCCAGGCGTCGAGCGGGTCGAGGTCGGAGGTGCGCCCGGCGAGCCCGAGCTCCAGCTCGGCGAAGCCGGCGAGCGCCCGTCGCAGCAGCCGGTGCGCGTCGGCGACGACGCCGTGTTCGATCGCCCACGCTTCGAGGTGCGGCGGCGGGAGCAGCCCGAACTCGAGCGCGGCGACGAGGACGCGGCGCACGATCGCGTCGAACCACACCGCGGGGAAGCTCTGCACGAGCAGCAGGTAGCGCGCCCGCTCGGGCTCGGCCCAGAACGCGGTGATCCCGAGCGCGAGCTGCGCCTCGGCGGCGGTGCGCAGGCGGGCGAAGGTGTCTTCGCGGAAGTTGTGGCGCAGCTCGCCGAGCACGTCGACGGCGCCCGCGGCGAGCGCGGCGCGGGCGGCCGCGGTCTCGCCGCCGAGCGCCTGCGCCCGCTCGCGGGCGAGCGCGACGTTGCGGGCGAGCGGCGGGTCGAAGACGCGGCGGGCGACGAGCGCGCCCTGCGGGTCGATGGCCTCGATCGTGACGGCGAAGCGGCGCGCGAGGTGGTCGACGAGCGCGGCGTCTTCGGTCGGCCAGACGATCGGATCGCCTTCGGCCGGCGCCAGGGTCAGGCAGCACGCGGGGCCGTGTGCGGTCTCGTGCAACTGGAACCGCAGCGCGCCGCCCTCGGCGAGCAGCGCCTCGGCGGCGGCCGGGGACGCGACCCGCACCCGGGCGCTCGGGCCGTCGTCGTCGAGGGTGAGCGCGCGGTGGACCCCCGGCCGGAGCCGCGCCGGCGCCTGCGCGACGCGGGTCGGCTCGTCGGCGGCCGGCGCGTCGAGCGACCAGCCGTCCTCCCAGGTGGTGTGGCGATCCCAGTCGGCGGGCTCGTCCCAGCCGCTCGCGTCGTCGTCGTCGGCGGGCGCGGCGGGGCTCGCTTCGAGGAGCGCGGCGAGGAGGCCGGCGCCGGCGGGCGGCCAGCAGGCGGGGTCGAGGCGCGCAGGGTCTCAGGCGCCAGGTCGCTCGTCGCGGCGGCGGCGCGCGGCAGCCGCGGTGGCCGCGCGGCTTCCGGCGCGGCGTCCGGCGCGGCATCCCAGGCTGCATCCGACGCGGCATCCGGCGCGGCGTCCCGAGCGGCTTCCGGCGCGGCATCCCAGGCTGCATCCGACGCGACATCCCGAGCGGCATCCCAAACGGGGTCTGAGGCGGCATCCCAAGCGCCGTCTGGCGTGGCGTCCCGCATGATGTGCCGTGCGGTGTCTTGCGCGGCATCCTGCGCGGCATCCTGCGCGGCTTCGGGTGAATCAGGCGACGTGGCTCCGGCCGCGCCAACCAGCGCGCGCAGGCCGGCGACGCCGGCGACGAGCTGCGGCGCGCGCGCGTAGGACGGCAGCCGCTCGCCCGGCGCGTCGGCCACCGCCGCGATCAGCTCGGCGCGCGCCTGCTGCGCCCGGTGCAGGCGACCGGGCGGGACGACGAGCAGCAGCGCGCGCTCGTCGGGGCGATGCACCGCGACGGGCTCCTCGATGGTGTAGGGGCGCTCGCAGGCGGGGCAGTCGTTCTCGTTGATGCCAGCGAAGCCCTCGTCGAGCAGCGTCTCGAGCAGGTCGGGATCGGCCCCCGCGTCGATGACCCGGAACCAGCGCGCGCCGAACCAGGTGCCGCAGCCGCTGCACCACACCGTCGTCTCGCCGGTGCGGGTGCGTCCCATCTCGCCGGTGTATGCGCTCTCGCCCATCATCTCCCTCGGATGTCGGGGCGCCCGCGGGCGCCGGCAGGGTCATAACACGCCCGCCGCCCGGTCGTCACCGTCGCCGCGCCCCTTGCCCGGCGCGGCGGAGCGGGTCATGATCCGCGAAAAATCACCTCGCGGAGATTTTGTTGTTGATCCTGGTCCGCCAGATGAGAGATAAGCCTCTCCCGTTGCTGATGGTCATCGCCTTCGCGGTCCTGTCAGTGGCGCTCCCAGCGCGAGCCCGTGAGACTCTCGGGGTACCCATCCCGAGTGAAGCGAGCAGCGAGGGAGAGAGTCGGTTCAAGTCACCGTGGGATCATCAGACGACCGTTCAATGGCTCGAACGGCGGCTGGCTTCGCGCGGTGTCAGGGTCCGATTCGACCGTGTGCTCGACCTCCCCGAGGTCTTCGCGTCACATGCCGCATCCCCGTCGAGCAAGACGGCGTGGTCTGGCATCAACGTGAGTCGCTACGGGGGCAGCACCTGGATCTTTGTCATCCGCCGCGTGACATCGCCCTGATCGGGGATCGTCTAATGGTAGGACTACAGGTTCTGGTCCTGTCTATCTAGGTTCGAATCCTAGTCCCCGAGCCATCGCGTCGTCGCGCGCGTCACGGCCCGTTCGTCTAGTGGTTAGGACGCTGGCCTCTCACGCCGGTAACAGGGGTTCAAATCCCCTACGGGTCACCCGAACGCCCCTCGCGCAGCAGCGCGGGGGGCGTTTTCTTTTTCGAATCACGCGCCGCTCTCCCCCGCCTCACGCGCGCTCATCGATCACCGCCGCGCCGCCTGCCCACCGGGTTGCGCCGACCGCGGCGCTATGCGATCTCTCCCCTGTCGCCCCGTCACCCGTCAACGGGCCAGGAGCCGCCGCCCGATGCCCACCCACGCCCTCACCGTCGACGGCCTGAAGAAGACCTTCGACCTCGGCTTCCTCGGCGCGCTCCCCGGCTTCGGCCGGCTGGCGGCGCGGCTGCAAGTCAAGGGCATCGCCCACCGCGTCGAGGCGGTGCGCGGCATCCACCTCGAGGTCGAGCCCGGCGAGATCTTCGGCTTCCTCGGCCCCAACGGCGCCGGCAAGACGACGACCATCAAGATGCTCATGGGGCTCATCCACCCCACCGCCGGCAGCGGCACCCTGCTCGGCCACCCGCTCGGCCACCGCGAGGCCCGCGCGCGCCTCGGGTTTCTGCCCGAGCACCCCTACTTCTACGAGCACCTCGCGCCGGTCGAATTCCTCGACTTCTACGGCCGCCTCTTCCGCCTCACCGCCCGCGAGCGCAAGCAGCGCGCCGAGGCGCTCATCGAGCGGGTCGGGCTCGGGCATGCGCGCGGGCGGCCGCTGCGCAAGTTCAGCAAGGGCATGATCCAGCGGATCGGGATCGCGCAGGCGCTCATCAACGACCCCGACCTCGTGGTGCTCGACGAGCCGATGAGCGGCCTCGACCCGATGGGGCGCAAGGACGTGCGCGACATCATCTTCGAACTCAAGGAGGCCGGTAAGACGGTCTTCTTGAGCAGCCACATCCTGCAAGACGTCGAGATGATCTGCGATCGGGTCGCCATCGTGGTGAAGGGGCGGGTGCGCAGCGCGGGCGACCTCGCGACGCTGCTCGATACGCCGACGCATCGGGTCGAGATCGCGGTCGCGGGGCTCGCGGCGGCGGCGACGGCGGCGCTCGCGGCGCGGGCGACCGGGCACCGCACCGTCGCCGGGCAGGAGCGCTTCACGGTGACCGACGAGGCCGACGTCAACGACTTCGTGCAGGCGGCCATCACCGCGGGCGGGCGGCTCGTGGCGGTGCAGCCGGAGCGCAAGTCGCTCGAAGAGCTCTTCGTCGCCGAGGCGAAGCAGGCGGAGGGCGAGGCGTGATCGGTCAGATCTTCGCGATCGCCCGCAACACCTTCCGCGAGGCGGTGCGCAACCGCATCTTCGCGAGCCTGGTGTTCTTCGCGCTGCTCATGATGGGCATCACCCTCGCCGTCAGCTCGGCCTCGCTCAACGAAGAGGTCCGGCTGATGAAGGACGTCGGCTTCTTCCTGATCAGCACCTTCTCGGTGCTCATCGCGGTCTTCACCGGGGTCAACCTCGTCTACAAGGAGCTCGAGCGGAAGACCATCTACACGGTGATGCCGAAGCCGATCTGGCGCTGGCAGTTCCTCTTGGGCAAGTACCTCGGGCTCGCGGCGACGATGTTGATCCAGGTGGCGGTGATGACAAGCGTGCTCGGGCTGTTGATCCCGCTCGTGGGCGGCGAGATCGGGGTCGAGCTGGCGCAGGCGGGCTGGCTGGTCTTCGTCGAGGTCTGCGTCGTGCTCGGGGTCGCGATGGTCTTCTCGAGCTTCTCGACGCCGTTCCTCTCGGGGCTGTTGACCCTCGGGGTCTTCGCGGTCGGGCGCTTCGCCGATGTGTTGAGCACGCTGCGCCTCGGCGCGCCCGAGGAGCGCACGCCGCTGAGCGAGGCGATCAGCGCGACGGTGCGCGCGGTCGCGGAGGTGACGCCCGATCTGTCGCTCTACGACGTGACGCCGAACCTCGTGTATGGGCGCCCGATCACGGCGGACTACATGCTGCACGCGAGCGGGCTCGGGCTGACGTACGTGGCGCTGGCGCTGCTGTTGTCGGCGGTGCTGTTCCACCGGCGCGACTTCACGTGAGAGCCGGCGCGCGCGCGCTCGGGGTGGCGGCGGTGGTGGTGGCGCTCGTGCTGTGGGCGCGGGTGTGGTGGAGCGCGGGCGAGGCGCTCGACGGGGCGCGGGCGGCGGCGACGGCGGGGGAGACGGCGGCGGCGATCGAGGGCTACGCGCACGCGATGCGGTGGTACAGCCCGGGGGCCTCGGCGCCGGTCGAGGCAGCGGCGGCGCTCGACGCGCTCGCGGCGGACGCGGAGGCGCGCGGCGATCGGGCGACGGCGCTGGTGGCGCTGCGGCGGCTGCGGGGCGCGATCCTCGCGACGCGGGGGCTCGGCTGTCCGCTCTGTGCGCGGCTCGACGCCGTGAACCAGCGGCTCGCGGCGGTGACGGCGGCGGAGCAGATCGCGCTCGGCCAGCCGACGATCGGCGGGCGCGACGCGGCGGCGCTCGTCGCCGATCACCTCGCGCTGCTGCGGCTCGACCCGGTGCCGCATCCGGGCTGGGCGGCGCTCGCGGTGCTCGCGTTCTTCGCGTGGGTGGGGGGCGCGTTCCTGCTGGTGTGGCGGGGCTTCGACCGGGCGCTGCGGCCGGTGCGGCCAGCGGCGGCGCGCTACGGGGCGCTGGTGGGCGTGGGGTTCCTGCTCTGGCTGCTCGCGCTCTGGCAGGCGTAGGCAGCGGTCACCCGAGCAGCGGTCACCCGAGCAGCGGTCACCCGAGCAGCGGTCACCCGAGCAGCCGTCACCCGAGCAGCAGCCACCCGAGCAGCCGTCACCCGAGCAGCAGCCACCCGAGCGGCCGTCACGCGCGCGGCCGCTACGCCAGCGCCGCCTCGACGACCGCGCGCACCATCGCCGGATCGGCGTCGGCCTTGTGGGCCTTCATCACCACCCCGATCACCTGCCCGAGCTTCGCGCGCTCCTTGCCGCCGAGGCCGGCGATCGCCTCCTGCACCCAGCCGCGCACGGTGGCCTCGTCGGCCTTCTGCGGCAGGTACTCGTCGAGGCGGGCGAGCTCCCACTCGATCTGCGCGACGTGCTCGGCGCCCTGCGGGCCGGCGGCGCGGTACTGTTCGAGCGCCTTGCGCTGGCTCTTCGCGAAGGTCTCGATCACCGAGAGATAGAGCGCGTCGTCGATCTCGCCGCTGAAGCCGGGCGCGGTGCGGGCCTCGATGACCTTGCTCTTGATCATGCGCAGGAGGTCGAGGCGCTGCTTGTCGCGGGCGCGCATCGCGGTCTTGAGTTCGTCGTCGATCCGGGCTTGCAGGGACATCGGCGTTCTCTCTCCGGTGTGGGCTTCAGTCGCCGTTGGTGAAGTCGAGCACGAGCGTCTCGCCGAGGCGCTCGGTGAGGAAGTCCTTGAGGCGCTTCTTGAGCCGCGCTTCGAGCTGGCGGACGCGCTCGCGCGAGACGCCGAAGCGGTCGCCGAGCGCGGCGAGCGGGAGCGGGTCTTCGGCCATGAGGCGCTCGCTCCAGATGGCGAGCTCGCGCTCGTCGTCGATGGTGGCGGCGAACGCCTGCATCTCGGCGTCGACCGTCGCCATGAGCTCGCCTTGCACGACCTCGCTCTCGACGTCGACGGCGTGGTCGGCGAGCGTGTCGCCGAGGGTGCGGCCCTCTTCGGGATCGGCGGAGCGGGGCGCGGTGAGCGAGAGCGTGGGCTGGCGGAGCTGGGTGGCGGCGACGACGTCGGACTCGGTGACGTCGAGCGCGGCGGCGAGCTGGAGCGGGGTCGCCTCGCCGGTCTCGTGCATGAGCCGGTTGCGCTCTTTCTCCAGGCGGAAGAAGAGCTTGCGGCCGGCGCGGGTGTTGGCGAACGAGATCATCCGGAAGTTTTTGAGGATGTACTGGAGGATGAGCGCGCGGATCCAGTAGCGGGCGAAGCTCGAGAAGCGGACGCCGCGGTAGGGGTCGTAGCGCTTGACGGCTTCGGCGAGGCCGATGTTGCCCTCTTGCACGAGGTCCATGACGTTGGCCCAGGCGCGGCGGTACTCGAGCGCGATCTTGACGACGAGGCGGAGGTTGCCGGTGACGAGGCGGCGGGCGGCGGAGACGTCGCCGTCTTCGTGGAAGCGGCGGGCGTACTCGGTCTCTTCTTCGCGGGTGAGGAGCGGGTAGCGGCGGATCTCGGCGAGGTAGCGGGTGAAGCCGTCGGCGCGGAGGAGTTCGTGGCTGCTGACGCTGGCGGGGAGGATGGGGCGGTCGGGGATCTCGTCGTCGCCGAGTTCGAAGGGTTCGTCCGCGTCGTCGGGCTCGACCTCGACGAGCTCCGCTTCGGCCGCGCGGGCGGTGTCGGCGGCGTCGGGCTTGCGGTCGGTCACGGCGCTCTCCTCCCGGTCGGCGGGCGGCTGCATGGTACTCCCCTCGCGGCACAAAGCAACGGCCGCAGGTTTCGGCGACCTCGGCGCGCGCCCGGGCATCTCGTCGTTTCGATGAGGCGCGTCGCGTGCGCGTCTCGTCCCTGGCCAGCGCGACGAGGGAGAGAGATGGACATCGAGGCGGAGATGATTCGCCGGATCCAGGCGGCGTTGCCCGACGCCACCGTCCGGCTGCACGATCTGACCGGCACCCGCGACCATTGGCAGGCGGTCGTGGTTCACCCGAGCTTCGCGGGCGAGGCGCGGCTCAAGCGGCAGCGCCGGGTGTTCGCCGCCCTCGGCGAGCTGATGCACGGCCCCATCCACGCGCTGACGATGCAGACGATGACCCCCGACGAAGCAGGCGAGGACTGACCCATGTCGAACCCGACCCACGATCGCATCAAGGCGATGGTCGAGAAGTACCCGGTGATGCTGTTCATGAAAGGCACGCCCGATCAGCCGCAGTGCGGCTTCTCGGCGCGGGTGGCGATGGTGCTCAAGGATCACGGCAAGCCGTTCGCGTCGTTCGACGTGCTGAGCGATCCCGACATCCGGCAGGGGATCAAGGAGTACGGCAACTTCCCGACGATCCCGCAGCTCTACGTGAACGGGGAGCTGGTGGGGGGCTCGGACATCGTGAGCGAGATGTACATCAGCGGTGAGCTGCAGGAGCTGCTCGACAAGACGGCGCCGCCGCCGCGCTGAGCGCGGTCTCCCCTGCCCCGCCGAGCGCGGTCTCCTCTGCCCGCCGAGCGTGGTCTCCCCTGCCCCGCCCGCGCTGCCCTCCTGACATTCGGGGTCGAAGAGAGTAGAACGCCTGCGCACATTGCGTCTCGCGGAGGCTCCTTCGATGTCCGACTCCCCTTCCCCGCTGCGTCCCTGGGTCGTCCTGAAGTTCGGTGGCACGAGCGTGCAGAGCCGCGAGCGGTGGGCGGTGATCGCGGATCAGATCCGGGAGCGGCTGGCGGCGGGGGAGCGGCCGGTGGTGGTGTGTTCGGCGGTGGCGGGGGTGAGCGACGCGCTGGATGCGTTGCCGGGGGTGGCGCTGGCGGCGGGGGCGGAGGACGCGGAGGGGGCGCTGGCGGCGCGGCTGTCGGCGATCGAGGAGCGGCATCGGGTGCTGGCGGCGTCGTTGGGGGTGGAGCTGGCGGTGGCGGCGGGTGAGCTGCGGGCGCTGCGGCGGTTGGTGACGGGGATCGCGTTGGTGGGGGAGACGAGCCCGCAGGTGCACGCGCGGGTGATGGCGTTCGGGGAGCTGTTGTCGACGCGGTTGGGGGCGGCGTTCCTGGTGGCGGCGGGGCTGGATGTGGCGTGGGTGGACGCGCGGTCGTGTCTGACGAGCCTGCCGGAGCCGACGGGGGACGCGGGGCGGGCGTTTCTGGCGGCGAGCTGTGGGGATGATCCGGATCCGGCGCTTCAGGCGCGGTTCGCGGCGGCGGGGGCCGCGGTGCTGACGCAGGGCTTCATCGCGGCGGATGCGGCGGGGCGGACGGTGCTCTTGGGTCGGGGGGGGTCGGATACGGCGGCGGCGTTGTTCGCGGCGCGGCTGGCGGCGGCGCGGTGTGAGATCTGGACGGATGTGCCGGGGATGTTCACGGCGGATCCGCGGCGGGTGCCGGACGCGCGGTTGCTTCGGCGGCTGGATTACGCGGAGGCGCAGGAGATCGCGTCGACGGGGGCGAAGGTGCTTCATCCGCGGTGTCTGGCGCCGGTGCGGCGGCATGGGATCCCGATGCAGATCCGGTGGACGGAGCGGCCGCAGATGGCGGGGACGACGATCCAGCGGCGGCGGGACGAGAAGCCGCGGGTGCGGGCGATCTCGACGCGGCGGGGGCAGTTGCTGGTGTCGATGGATACGCCGGGGATGTGGCAGACGGTGGGGTTTCTGGCCGATGTCTTCGCGGTCTACAAGCGGCATGGCTTGTCGGTGGATCTGGTGTCGACGTCGGAGATGAACGTGACGGTGAGTCTGGATCCGGCGGCGAATGTGTTGGATCCGGGGCGGTTGGATGCCTTGGTGGCGGATCTGGCGCCGTTGTGTGCGGTGCGGGTGATCGGGCCGTGCGCGACGATCAGTCTGGTGGGGCGTCGGATCCGGGCGATCCTGCATCGGTTGGGGCCGGCGTTGGCGGTGTTCGAGGAGCAGCGGGTTCATCTGGTGAGTCAGGCGGCGAGTGATCTGAACTTCAGCGTGGTGGTGGATGAGGATCAGGCGGAGCGGCTGGTTCGGAGTCTTCACTGGTTGTTGTTCGGGGAGGTGGCGGACGATCCGGCGTTCGGGCCGTCGTGGGTGTCTCTGAGCGAGGTGGGGCCGAAGCCTTCGCGGGCGGTGGCGCGGCCGTGGTGGCATGGGGCGCGGGATGTTCTGCTGGCGGAGGCGGATCGGGGGACGCCGGTGTATGTGTACCATGGGCCGACGGTGGACGCGGCGGCGGATCGGTTGTTGGGGATGGGGAGCGTGGATCGGGTGTTCTATGCGGTGAAGGCGAACTCGCATCCGGAGATCCTGCGGCGGCTGGGGGCGCGGGGGTTGGGGTTCGAGTGTGTGTCGCCGGCGGAGATCGATCATGTGTTGGCTTCGGTGCCGGGGTTGGCGTCGGATCGGGTGTTGTTCACGCCGAACTTCGCGCCGCGGAGTGAGTACGTTCATGGGTTCGAGCGGGGGGTGTGGGTGACGTTGGACAATCTGCATCCGTTGGAGGCATGGCCGGAGGTGTTCGCGGGGCGGGATGTGATGGTTCGGGTGGATCCGGGGAAGGGTCGGGGGCATCACGCGCATGTGAAGACGGCGGGGGCGCAGAGCAAGTTCGGGGTGGCTTTCGAGGAGCTGGATCGGTTGGCTGCGTTGGCAAGTCGGGTGGGGTGTCGGGTGGTGGGGCTTCATGCGCATAGCGGGAGTGGGATCCGGTCGGCGGATCAGTGGGCGGAGGTGGCTTCGACGTTGGCGGCGGCGGCGGAGCGGTTCGCCGATGTGCGGTTTCTGGATGTGGGGGGGGGGTTGTCGGTGGCGGAGAAGCCGGGGAAGGCGGGGGTGGATCTCGAAGCGGTGGATGAGATGCTGGGGGCGTTTCGGCGGAGTCATCCGCAGTTCGGGTTGTGGGTGGAGCCGGGGCGGTATGTGGTGGCGGAGGCGGGGGTGATCCTGGCTCGGGTGACTCAGCTGAAGCGGAAGGGGGAGGTGCGGTACGTGGGGGTGGATGTGGGGATGAACAGTCTGATTCGGCCGGCTTTGTATGGGGCGTGGCATTCGATCGTTCATCTGGGGCGGTTGGATGAGGGGCCGTCGATGGTGGCGAATGTGGTGGGGCCGATCTGCGAGTCGGGGGATACGTTGGGGTATAACCGGCGGTTGCCGGAGACGCGGGAGGGGGATGTGTTGTTGATTGGGACGGCGGGGGCGTATGGGCGGTCGATGGCTTCGTTCTAC
>JACKDM010000041.1 GCA_020633515.1 Myxococcales bacterium | reverse complement strand
CGCTGCATTGCCGACCGCAGCTCCCGCAGTGGGCTGGATCGGACGCGAGGTCGAAGTCTTCGTCGATGGCACCGTCGCAGTCGTTGTCGATGGCATCACACAGCTCGTCGACCGGGGCGCAGAGCGGCGGGGCGGACCAGCTCTTGTGCAGGTCGGGGCAGCCGGTGAGAGAGGCGAGGCAGAGAGAGAGGCAGGCGAGGCGAGCGATCGTATGGCACGCCGCGCCTAAAACGCTGGCGTCACCCTGTCGTCGGCTGCGATCCATCTGGCCCCTCCCCTCTCATCATGGCTGCGATGATGAGGAAACCACGACATCGGCAGCGGATCCAGCTTCATGCGCTTACATGCGCATTACATCCCTTGGCCCGGCGCGCTATCCGCGTCGCATCGCGCGCATGTCGGGCAGCCCCGCGCCGGCGGTGTCGACGCCCAGCGCCTGTGCGATCCCGGCGAAGATCTCGCGCTCGGCCATGTTGCGGCCGCGCTCGGGGTCGCCGGTGCGGGGGTCGAAGCCATAGGTCAGCCCGGTGTCGGGGTCGACGCCGCCGAGGATGCGGTTGCCGTTGACGAACGGGGAGACGATCAGCGAGCCGTTGTTGAGGTGGTGGCCGCTGCTGAACTCGTTGGCGTTGGCGGGGCGGTTGCGGGTGCGGCCGAAGTCGGTGGCGACGTAGAGCAGCGATCGGTCCCAGTAGCTCTGGCCGTCGCGGAATTCGGTGCCTTGCAAGAGGCCGATGAGGCGGTCGGCGACGCTGAGGAGGCGGCTCCACATGAGCGCCTGGGTGCCGCGGTGGGCGGTGTGGCTGAAGTCGAAGGCGAGCGGGGGGCTGTCGACGATCTGCTGGCCGCCGACGCCGGGGGAGAGGCCGGGGCCGAGGGTGACGGTGACGGAGACGCCGTTGGTGAGGAGCATGTAGGCGAGCGCGCCCTGGGCGTCGAGGGGGTCGCTGGCGAAGAGGGGGAACGCTTCGCGGACGCGGGCGGCGTCGGGGGAGCTGGCGAGGCCGTAGCGGGAGAGCGGGATGACCGGCGGGGCGTCGGGGAGGATGTTCATCCGGGTGATGAGATCGGCGCCTTCGATCGCGGGGGCCTGTTCGCCGCGTTGGCGGCGCCAGCGGGTGAGCGCGGTGCTGCCTGGGAAGGTGCGGGCGAAGACGGAGCGGTCGTCGATGCGGCCACGGGTGGCGCGGGCGCGGTCGATGAGGCCGCTGGCGGGGGCGCCGAGGATGCCGCGGGAGCCGTGCAGGCCGGAGAACCAGGTGGTCGCGTCGGTGACAGGCTCGCCGCGGGCGTGGTCGGGGAGCGTGGTGTCGATGCCGGGCTCGATGTAGCCGCCGACGCTCATGTTGACGTTGGGGACGAGGAAGCCGTGGCCGTAGGTGGCGGCGACGAGCTCTTGCAGGGTGCGGCCGCCGTGGGCTTCGTTGCCGGTGAGCGCGCGCTTCTGGGCGATGAGGTGGTTGACGCTGGTGCCGGTGTGGGTGACGACCATCATGTCGGCGGCGTGGCGGCGCACGAAGTCGCTCTGGTTGGCGTCGCCGCGGTAGGGCAGCGGGCCGAGGTCGCGCAGGTTCTGGTCGATGGCGCGGAACGGGCTGCCGTCGATGCTCTGCACCATCGCGTCGGGGAAGGTGTTGATGGTGGCGGCGTTGCGTGACTCGGAGGCGCGGATGGCGAGCATGGCGTCGATGATCGAGGCGCCGCCGGTGGCGGTGAGCACGATGAGGAAGCGGGGGTCGGGCGCGGGGGGCGCGGGGGGTTCGTTCTGCGCGCGGGCGAGGCCGGGGAGGGCGCTCTGGGCGGCGAGGCCGGCGGCGCCGGCGGCGAGCCCGCGGAGCGCGTCACGACGGGTGATCGGGTGCGTCATGGGTGGGCTCCGATGGCTCAGTAGAACAACGATTCGAGGCTGGTGAGCGCGGTGAGGCAGGTGAGCACGGCCCAGTCGCGGGCCGGGGCGTCGCTGTCGCCGGAGGATTCGACCGCGGCGTAGAGCGCGACGAGATCGGCGAGGTCGTCGGCGGTGGGCGGGCGGAGGAGCGCGCGGGTGAAGAGGCGGTGCACGGCGCCGGCGGGGCCGGGGCCGGCGGGGTCGCGGAGGCGGCCGTCGGGGGTGATGTCGAGCTCGCCGAAGATGAGGGGCTCGGCGGCGGCGAGGTCGAGGTCGACGCGGCGGACGCAGGCGGAGAGCGCGACGCGCTCGACGACGAGCGGGGCGTTGGCGGAGGTGGCGTCGAAGGCTTCGTAGATGTTGGCCTGGTAGGGTTCGACGCCGCCGAGGGTGACGGTGTGGATCTGGTCGATGCAGTCGTAGGTGCCGAGCTCGGCGCAGAGCTGGTCGGCGTCGAGGCCGAGGACGCGGCCGAACTCGCGCTGGAGGCGGGCGCCGCCCTTGAAGCGGAGGTTGCTCTTGCGGCTGGCGAAGGCGGGCTCGGCGCCGCCGCTGCCACCCATGCCGCCCATGCCACCCGCGCCGCCGATGCCACCCGCGCCGCCGATGCCACCCATGCCACCGGTGCCACCGGCGCCACCCATGCCACCGCCGCCGCCACCCATGCCACCGACGCCGCCGCTGCCACCCTGGCCGGCGGCGCCGTCGCTGTCGAGCGCGGGGTCGTTGCTCTCGTCGCAGCCGAGGCCGAGGGTGAGGCAACCGGCGAGCAGCGCTGTCATCCATGCCTTCGCGGCGAAGTGTTCAGGGCGCACCGTAGGCCTCCGTGCGGATCAGGGCGTGCAGCATGCGCTCGACCTGGTATTCGTGCTCGCCGCGGAACGCCTGCCACAGCGCGCGGAACTCGTCGGCTTCGTCGTTGGTGGGTGGGTGGCCGACGAGCAGCTCCCAGTAGTCGCGGACGGTGGCCTCGGCGAAGGCGTCGCTGTTGGCGGCGACCTCGGCCCACTCGACGAGATCGGCGACCGGCTCGCCGAAGAGGTAGCCGGTCTCGGGGACCTCGCGGATCCGGCTGCCTTCGGAGCGGGGCTGGCCGGTCATGCGATCTTCGTCGTAGACGCCGGTGCTGCCGCCGTCGATGCCACGGTAGCGGCTGAAGGGATAGGCGAGCGGGTCGAGGGTGGTGTGGCAGCCGGCGCAGGTGGGCTCGGTGACGCCCTTGTCGTCGTAGTCGACGAGCGGGACGCCTTCGGGGGGCACGAGCCCTTCGCTGCGGGCGATGTCGAGGCCGAGGTAGGCGCGGTAGGCCTGCGCGGCGGTCGTGCGCGGCAGCGGGGTGAACATCGTGTTGATGGTGAAGAACCAGCGGGTCGTGATGAGGCCGGCGCGGCGGCCGAACTCGAGGCGCTCGTCGGGGAAGCTCGCGACGGGCGCGTAGGTGGGCGGGTCGGCGGTGAAGCGGACGTGGAAGTCGGCGGTGAGCGCGAGGCGGGCGTCGCGGTCGTCGGTCTGGGTGTAGGCGAAGAGCGCGTAGTCGTGGTCGTAGTCGGCGAGCGGCACCGGGCCGCGGTTCTGGCCGGACTTCACGGCGGCGAGGGGGCGGATCTTCTTGTGGGCGAGGCGCCAGAGCGCGCCGTCGCGGCCGATCCAGAAGGGGTCGTCGAGGCAGGCGTCGAGGGTGGCGGCGAGGCGGGCCATCTGCGCGTCGCGGTCGAGGCCGCGCAGCTCGGCGATGGCTTCGTAGTCGGGGGAGACGCCGCAGACGTCGAGGCTGACGCGGCGGAAGGCATAGACGGGGTCGTAGCCGCAGACGTCGTAGTCGGGGTTGTGGTTGGGGCCGGTGCAGTCGCCGCGGGGGGCGGGGGCGTCGGAGGCGTCGCCGGGCGAGGTGCCGGCGAGGATCTCGTCGACGTTGGGCCAGCCGTCGCCGTCGGCGTCGTCGCCGGCGACGGCGCGGAGCACGTCGGGGAGCGCGGCGGCGAAGGCGTCGAGGGCGAGGGGGCGGGGCGCGCCGGGCAGGAGCAGCGGCTCGATGGCGCGGCCGAAGGCGTTGCGGGCGGGCGGTGAGGTGTGACAGGTCGTGCAGTCGGGCACGCCGCCGTCACAGGCGGCGGCCTCGGGCCAGACCTCGCAGACGACGTTCGGCCCGAGCGGCATCGCCGCGGCGGGGGCGGCGGCGAGCACGAGCGCGGCGGTGAGGAATGTTCGCATGGGGGGCATCTTGCAGTGATGGAGGCCTCTGCTGCAACCCGCGGCGACGCGGTGGGTTGCGCGGTGGGTTGCGCGGCGGGACGGATCCCGGCTCGCGGGGCGGGTGATCGGCGCGGGGGGCGTCCAGGCGCGGCGGCGGCGCGCAACGGGGTGGCGTCGATGCGCCGAAGCGGTAGGATGCGCCGAGGAGGTGGCGTGCATCCGGACGACCACGGTCGGCTCGATGAGTTCGTGGGCCAGACGCTCAAGGGCAAGTACCGCCTCGACGCGCTGATCGGGCGCGGCGGCTTCGGGGCGGTGTTTCGCGCGGCGCAGCTCCCGCTCGGTCGGCGGGTCGCCGTCAAGCTGAGCCTGCTCGCGGTCGATCACGGCATGCGGACGCGCTTCTTCCGCGAGGCGCAGATCCTCGCGGCGCTCGAGCACCCCAACATCGTGCAGCTCCTCGACTACGACGAGGACACGCGCTACCAGCCGGTGCCCCTGCTCTACATGGTGCAGGAGTTCATCGACGGCCGCTCGCTCGCGGCGGTGCTCGAAGAGACGCCGCGGCTGCCGTTACCGCGCGCGATCGGGCTCGTGACGCAGGTGCTCGACGCGCTCGAGGCCGCGCACGCTCGCGGCGTCGTGCACCGTGACATCAAGCCGGCGAACCTGATGGTGACGACGCTCGCCGATGGCAGCGAGAAGGTGCGGGTGCTCGACTTCGGGATCGGGAAGCTGATGGCCGAGGAGGGTCGGCGGGGGGATCCGACCACGCGCGGGCTGGTGGGGACGCCGCAGTACATGGCACCCGAGCAGTGTCGCTCCGAGGGGGTGACACCGGCGACCGACATCTATGCCATCGGGGTGCTGCTGTATCAGATGGCGACGGGTCGGCTGCCTTTCGAGGCGGAGGTCTGGGTCGACTATCTCTTCGCGCACATGAACGCGCCGGTGCCGCCGCTGCCCGATGAGCTGCCGGCGTCGTTCGCGGCTGCGGTTCACCGGGCGCTCGCGAAGGATCCGGCCGATCGGTTCCCCTCGGCGCGGGCGTTCGCCGAGGCGCTCGCGGGCGCGCTCGATGCGGCGGCGGGGGGCGCGCCGCCGGGGGTGGATCGGCCGACGGCGCCGCCGGCCGCGGCGGGGGGGCCGATCGAGCCCGCGTCGATGCGTTCGGCGACGCTGCCGCAGGGCACGGGGACGTCGCGCTTCGGCGGATCGGGAGCGCCGGGCGCGGAGCGGTCGCCGAGCGTCCGGACGGCGCCCACGGCCGCGTGGACCGCGGCGACGCGCGCGGGGGACTCGCTGGTCGCGGCGCGGCCGGATGTCGGGGGGGCGGCGCCGATGTCGGGTCGGCGGCGCTGGCTGATCGCGGCGCTCGCCGCGGGGGCGCTGGTGGGGGCGCTGGCCTGGGGGTGGTCGTGGCCGGCGTCGCCGGGCGGTGAGGCCGACGCGGGGTCGAGGCGGTGCGGTGAGCGTCGGATCAGCTGCGCCGGTGGCGGAGACGGCGCGTGCGGGGGAGCAGAGCCTGGTCTGCCGCCGGACGTCGCGCGTCGCCGCCCTGACGCCGCGCGCCGCCCGACGCCGCGCCGCCCGAAGCCGCGCCGCCACCGACGCCGAGCCAGTCGCCGCGCCCCGTCGCCACGCGGCCGCCGCCGCCCCATCGCCGCTCCCCTCGCGGCCGGCGCGGCAGTCACGCCTGGCGCGTCCGGCCTGCCGGCGGCGCCCGCGTCGGCCCGGATCCGCCGCGTTCGATCAGCGCGCTCGCCGCCTGTCGGTGCCCTGAGGCCGCGCGCGCTCGTCGGGCTGCGGTCGAGTGATCCGCGCGCGCGCGCGCGAAGCGCTACGAAGAAGAGTGCCAGATCCGGCTCGACGGCAACTGCCGCAGCCGCTCGGGGACCTCACTGATAGTGGCGTCTCGGAGCCGGGCGAGCGCGGGCCGCGGCCACCGCCGCGGCGCGCGCTACCAGACGCCGCCGATCCCGAGGCCGCTCGGGCCGACGCGCGCCGTCGAAGCGGGGGCGTCGTCGATCCACCAGCTCGCGACGGCGCCGATGGCGAGCGCGACGCCGACGCCGCCGACGATGTAGCCCGAGAGGCCGAGCGCGTCGGTGCGTTCGGCGGCCGCGTCGAAGTCGTCGAGCGCCGCCGCCTCGGCGGCCGAGCTGGCGCGGCGGCGAGCGCGCGTCGATCGGCGGCGTCGCGGTCGGCTTGGCGTCGAGCGCGAGCGCGAGGAGCACGCCGCCTGTTCGAGCGCGGCAGCCGCGCTGGCGGTCAGGCCCCATTCGAGGCGGTGGTCGGGCGCGGCGGCGAAGCGACGGGCTGGCGCGCCGGGCGGCGGCGGGTCCGGTGGCGGCGCTGCGGCGACGCAGCGCGGCTCGACGACGCGCGCGCCCTCGACTGAAGCCCGGCCGACGCGCGACTCGGGCTCGAGCGCGATGACCTGCCGGTAGGCTTCGGCGGCCCGACAGGCGAGCGCGTCGGGGCCGCCGGCGTCGAGGAGCGCGTGCAGGGCGACGGCCTTGTTGTAGAGCAGCCCTAGTCGAGACGCGGCGCACGCGGGCGCGCGGCGGCCGCGTCGAAGGCGGCGACCGCATCGGCCGTGCGCCTGGCGTCGAGGGCGCGGTTGCCCGCCTGTAACACTCGGAGGCGGCCGCGGGGACGCGGGCAGCGCCGCGAGCGCGAGCGCCAGGAGTCGCGCCGTCGGTGCGCGGCGGCCGGGCGCGGGCGGGTCAGGCGGCCGGTCATGGCGGCGCACCGCTCGGGCAGGTGCGGGCGGTGCCGGCGCAGGCGGCCGTCCAGCGTGGGCGCCACAGGTCGCCGAGCGTCGCGTCGCGCGCGATCAACCGCGCGAGCGCGTCGTGCGCGTTGTCGCAGTCGCAGCGAGCGAGCGCGCGCTCGAGGTCCTCGGCGAGCCGGGCGGGCGGGACGGCCCCGACGCGGACGACGATGGTCTCGCCCTCACCCGCTCCGTCGTCGACGACCGGCGAGCGGCCCGCGCCGAGCACCACGAGCGCGACGACGCCGGCGAGCACGGCGACGCCGGCGATCGCCGCCGCGATCCAGATGGCGCGCCGTCGGGGTCGCGCCGCGCGGCGCAGCGCCTCGGCCATCGCGGCGGCCGACGCGAAGCGAAGCGATGGGTCCTTGGCGGTCGCCTGCCGGATGATGCGCTTCATCGCCGTCGGCACGCTCGCGGGCATGGCCGGCAGCGCCTGCTCGCGGTGCATCTGGATGACATGGAGCGGGTGCGACGCCGCGAACGGGCGCTCGCCGGTGAGCAGCTCGTAGAGCACGATCCCGACCGAGTAGATGTCGGCGCGCGCGGTGACGGGGACCCCGAGAGACTGCTCGGGGGCGCCATAGGTCACCGTGCCCACGAAGAGACCCTGCCGGGTGAGCGCCTCGGCGTCGGCGGTGGCCGAGCGCGCGAGGCCGAAGTCGATGACCCGGGCGTGGTCGCCGGCCTCGACCATGATGTTGGATGGCTTGAGGTCGCGATGCACCACGCCGCGCGCGTGGGCGGCCTCCAGCGCTTCGAGGACGCCGATGAGGATGTGCGCGGCCCGCGCCGGCAGTAACGGGCCGTCCTCGGCGAGCACCTGCGAGAGGGGGCGGCCGTCGATGAAGTCCTGCGCCATGAACCAGCGCCCGTCGCTCAGCGATCCGAACTCGCGCAGCACCGCGAGCCCCGGGTGTTGCAGATCGGCGAGGATCTGCGCCTCGCGCACGAAGCGGGCGCGGGCGTCGGCGTCGTCGACCGTGCCGACCTTGATCGCGACGTCGCGGCCGAGGCTGCGATGCCGCGCGAGCAGCACCTCGCCGAAGCTGCCGGTGCCGAGCACATGGCGGATCTCGTAGCGGTCGTCGAGCCCGAGCCCGCTCCCGGTCGCCCACGCGAGCGCGGCGCTCATCTCCTGCGCCGAGGCGAAGCGCTCGGCCGGGTCCTTGGCGAGCGCGCGCTCGATGACCTGCATGATCGCGGGGGGGACCGACGCCGGCAGCGGCGGCGGCGGCTCGTCGAGGTGGGCCCGCAGGGTGTGGATGACGGTCGAGCGCGCGAACGGCGACCGGCCGGCGAGCAGCTCGTAGAGCACGAGACCGGCGGCGTAGAGATCGGTCGCCGGCGAGACCGGATCACCCATGATCTGCTCGGGCGCCATGTAGTTCGGCGATCCGATCAGGAGGCCGGTCGCGGTGAGGCTCTCCATGGCATTGTCGATGCCGGCGGAGCGGGCGATGCCGAAGTCGATGAGGCGGAGCTCCTCGGCGGCGCCGCGCTGCACGCACATGACGTTCGACGGCTTGACGTCGCGGTGTACGAGGCCGAGCGCGTGCACCGCGGCGAGGCCGTCGAGGATCTGGGTGACGAGCGCGACGGCGCGGGTGGGGACGAAGATGCCTTCTCGCCGCAGGAGCTGCGCGAGGGTGGCGCCTTCGAGGAAGGCTTCGACGAGGAACGGGCGGCCGTCGGGCAGCCGCCCGCCGTCGTGGATGGGGACGACGCGCGGGTGGTCGAGCGCGGCGAGGAGGCGGGCTTCGCGGTCGAGGCGATCGCTGTGCGGCGCGGGGGCGAAGACGTGCACGACCTTGAGCGCGACGTCGCGGCCGAGGCCGAT
Source organism: Myxococcales bacterium (assembly GCA_020633515.1). The sequence goes on along the minus strand of JACKDM010000041.1, from coordinate 36,112 downwards.
CTGGCGCGCCCGGTAGACGGCCCCGTAGCCGCCGCCGGCGACGTAGGCGATGATCTCGTAGCGTCCGTCGATGACGAGGCCGACGGGGAGGTCGTGGGTCTGGGGCAACGGGTCCGCCATGAACTTCGATCCGCGGCGACTCTACCGGATCGGGCAGCGTCGCGCGAGAGGCGTGCAATGGGCTTGTCATCGGCCGCGTGGCGGCCCACACTCGGCAGGTCTGACCCGGGAGGGCCACATGTCAGGAGCGGAGACGTCGCTGCGCCGGCTGCCATCACGCGGCGTGGTGTTATGGGTGGTGTTGGTGGGCTCGGGCTGCGTCGAGCTGTTCGAGGCGCCGACGCCGCGGGGTGACGGGGGCGCGGACGCCGCCCGGACGCCCGCGGACACCGGCGAAGACATGCCTTCGAGCGACGCCGCCATCGGCGACGACGGCGGCGCCGCCGAGCCGGACGCGATGGGTGATGTGCCCTGCCTGCCGCGCGAAGAGACCTGTGATGGCACCGACGAAGACTGCGACGGGCGAATCGACGAGGGAATCACCGCGCCGGCCTGCGATCGTCCGGGTGTCTGCGCGGCGCTCGGGGTGAGCTGCGCCGGCGCGGCGGGCTGGGTGTGTGGGGATCCGGGCGCGCTGCCGGGGTACGAGGCGGACGAGGGGCGGTGTGACGGGCTCGACAACGACTGCGACGGCGCGGTCGACGAGCGGCAGGGCGCGGGGCAGGGTTGTACCGTCGGCGTGGGCGCCTGCCAGCAGCCGGGGGTGATGGTCTGCGCGGGGCCCGACGCGGCCGCCTGCGACGCGGTCGCGGGCGAGCCGGCGGCGGCGGAGGACTGCAATGGCATCGACGATGACTGCGATGGCACGGTCGACGAGCCGCCGCCGGGCGCGGGGTGGGATCCGCGGCTGACCGGGCGGTGTCAGGTGGCGATCCAGGGGCGCGGGGTGCGCACGGGGGTGGTGGTCTGCGCGGCCGATCGGCAGGGGGTGGCGTGTCGGGTCGATGAGACGGCGGAGGAGCCCGAGGCGTGCGATGGGCTCGACAACGACGGCGACGAGCAGGTCGATGAGGGCTGCGAGACGGTGCAGGTGGCTGTGGGCAGCGACCATGCGTGCAGCCGGCAGCAGGACGGCGCAGTCCATTGCTGGGGCGAGGACGAGGTGGGCCAGTTGAGGGAGACGCCGGACGGACGGTTCAGCGACATCAGCGCCGGTTACAAGGTGACATGCGGGATCCGGGTGGGCGGTCCCGATGATGGCGGGGTCGCGCCGGGCGCCGGGCAGTGCTGGGGCCTCCAAGAGATCCTGCGGGCGGATGGTCCACTGGTCGACATCAGCGCCGGCCACGACGGCGGGCATTGTGTCGTCCGCGGCGGAGGACGTGCAGGAGAGGTCGATTGCAGCGGTGACGAGCCGGTCGGCGACGTCGAACCGGACGGGCGGGCCTATCAACAGATCAGCCGCGGCGACCACTATGCGTGCGCCGTACGGCGCGACGGCGGCCAGCGCCCCGACGGACGCTTCCACGGGGGGCTCGACTGCTGGGGAAGAGAGGATCGCCTCGAAGCACGAACGGCGCCCGACGGACAGTTCATCGCCGTCGCCGCGGGCACCCATCATGCGTGCGCCCTCGGCGTCGACGACCGCCTGTATTGCTGGGGTCTCGCCGGCCGTATCGCGGGACGACCGGGCGGAGCATTCCCGTTCCTGCCGCCTCACGCCGGCATCACGCACACCTGTGCCATCGGCGCTGACGGGCAGACCGTCTGCTGGGGAAGCGGCTCGGATCCATACGTCTACGCCGCGCTCCCCGATGCCTTCAGCGCGCTCAGCATCGGCGAAAGCGCGACGTGCGGCCTGCGTGACGGCGTGATCGACTGCTGGGGCGGTCGCGCCTATGGCACGCTGGATGTGCCATCGGCTCGCTTCGATCGACTGTCGGTGGGCATGGGTGCGCCGTATGTCTGCGGTCGGCGCGCTCCTGCGCCCGGTGAGTCTGCCGACGAGCCACGGGAGGTCGAGTGCTGGGGTCAGACGACCGACGCGCAAGTGCCCTTCCCTGCCCCGATGATGGCATTCAGCGCCGGTCATCGGCATCTCTGTGGGCTCGATGCCGCGGGCGAGCTCCATTGCACCGGCTACGGCGGCCTCGCCGACGTCGCGCTGCCGGCGGGGCCGTTCGCAGAGATCGAGTGTGGCTATGGCTGGTGCTGCGCGCTGCGCCGGCCGGCCGAGGCGGGCATGGGTGGCGCGCTCGCTTGTTGGGTGGCCGAAGGGCAGGAGCCGGCGATCGCATGGCGCGCCTACGAGGTCGCCGGCGCCTTCGACGCGGTCCGCCTCGCCACCAACGTCGGCTGCGCCCGCGGTCTCGACGGCCGCCTCACCTGCTTCGCGCGCGGTGGCGGCGCGCCGCCGGCCGCGTGGTGGCTTCGGGCGACGCCCGTGCTCGACTTCGACCTGACACCGAGCCAGATCTGTGCGATCGAGGATGATGGCACCTCGGAGACCGACGGTGTCTGGCGCTGTTGGGGCGACAACCGCGAATTCATCGGTCGGTTTCAGGCCGTCACGAGCGGCTCTGGCGGGACGTGCGCGATCCACGCCGATGGCACGCTCCGCTGCTGGAGCGGCGCCGATTCCACCTTCCTCGCTCCCCCCGAGGGCACCTTCACCGCCGTCGAGGTCGGCGGCAGCTTCGCGTGCGCGCTCGGCACCGATGGCCGGGTGCGGTGCTGGGGTGGCATCCATTGATCCGCTGATGCCGCGCCGGCAACGGTGTGTTGTCGCGACCCGCGGCCGGCGTCGCGGCTCTGTCTGCACACCAGCGAAGGAGGAGCGATGAGCGTCAAGGTCTCGGTGGTCTACTATTCGTCGACGGGCAACAACCACGCGATCGCCGAGGCGGTCGCCGAGGGCGCGCGGGCGGCGGGGGCGGAGGTGCGGGTGCGGCGGGTCGCGGAGACGGCGCCAGCGGGTGCCATCGCGAGCAACCCGGGGTGGCAGGCGTTCCACGAGGCGCACAAGGATGAGCCGACCGCGACGGTCGACGACGTGGTGTGGGCCGACGCGGTGGTCTTCGGGACGCCGACGCGCTTCGGGAACATGGCTTCGCAGCTCAAGGCGTTCGTCGATACGCTCGGCGGGGCGTGGTTCAATGGCAAGCTGCAGGACAAGGTGTATTCGGGCTTCACCTCGGCGCAGAACGCGCACGGGGGGCAGGAGTCGACGCTGCTGTCGCTGTACAACATGCTCTATCACTGGGGCGGGTACATCGTGACGCCGGGGTACACCGACAAGAGCGTGTTCGCGAACGGTGGCAATCCCTATGGGGTGTCGGCGACGGCGAGCGGGGATGGCAAGCCGGGCGAGGCGGTGCTGGCGCACGCGCGGTACATGGGGGAGCGGGTGGCGCGGGTGGCGGGGAGGCTTAGGGAGTGATCAGGCGGGGGGGTCCGTAGCAGTTGAGGAGCGCAACAGGGCCTCGAAGCGTCTGATGAGCGGCTTGATGATTCGGGATGCTTCCCCTTTGAGCCGGGTGAGGGGCCGTACGGCGGCGAGCAACATCTCCACTTCGCTCCTCAAGGCTTCGGGGCGTTCGGTGAACGGAGACCAGGCGAGGTTGAGGACATCTTGCACTCGCTGGGTCGATTCGGCGATCCGTCCCAAGCGCTCGAGGACCACGATGTAAAGCTCCGTGGTCAGGGCGAGGATCAACAGTTCCGTGGGCGCGTGACTCGCTGTGAAAGTTGCGCCAAGGTCTGTGAGGAGTTGATCGCTGATCAGCAGAGCCTCATGCCATCGATTTGCGCGAGCGAAGAGTTGCGCGGCGATGAGCAGCGTGCTCGCTCGATGGTGACGAGAGGATGGATGTCCTGCCAAGACTGGCGAGCGGAGCCACTCCAGGGCCTTGGCAATGATCTCGGCGGCTTCGTCCTGTCGGCGTGCTGCAAGCAGCACTGCGGCGAGCACTTCGAGGTTCTGCGTCATGAGGAGAGATGCTCGGACGGGCGCGGCAGAGGTGAGCGGGAGCGTGCTGGCAACAGCCTCGCGGGCGATGGCTTCGGCCTCCTCCAAACGATCTGCAGCGGTCAATCGCTCTGCCAGGAGGCCTAGCTGAAGCGCGAAGCGAAGCGACACATCGAGCGGTCGGTGGGTGAGCCGGCGCTCAATCTGGATCTGTCTGAGTTCAACTGCCAATGACTCATCGCTGCGACCGGCACTGCTCAGACTCTCACTCCATTCCCTCAAGCTGGCTGACAGAGCCACGAGTTGTTCGTCTGAAAATGGTTCGGCCCACAGTTCGGAGAGCTTGGCGGATACCTCGGCGCACTGGATCGCATGTCCATAACGTCGCATGTACTTAAGGTAGGCGGCAGCGCGACGCAACTCGACCATGCTGCGCAGGCTCACGCTGACATCTAGCGGGGTCGCAGCGGTACGAAATTCGGCGATGAGCGCGTCTGCCAGATCCGGGCGTTTGATGCCCGCACTGCGGGCGGCGTCGGCCGCGTCGAGCAATGCGGCGCGGCGATAGGCATGAGATGGCAGGGCGAGCGCTTGGGTGACGACATCATCGACGACGGCGCGGCGGTCGGCGGTGGCGGGTTCGGTCGGCTCGTCGAGGCCAATCGGCAGGAGAGGCATGTCATGTGATCCGCCTTCGACGTGCGCGGAGAGCATGAGCGTTGTGATCGACCACAGGTCCGACGCGGCCTCGCGGATCTGCGGCTTGGCTGTGGTGGGAGCGACGAGGCAGAGCACGCGGGCGGCGCCGCGGCGCAGGACTTCGCGGCGTTCGTTGAGGCGCAGGGCGACCTCGACCCACCAGTCACGGCGGGCTGGTGTCGACCCCATGGCTTCGAACCAGACGATGGCATCGGGGTCGGGCTGGCCGAGCAGCGTGATCAGCGCGTCGGCCGGGGACGTGTCATCCGATGCGATGATCTGGCGTAGCGTCCATGACTCGCTTCGGGCGCGCTCGACGAGGCGCTCGCGGAGCAACCGGGCCGGGTAGGCGTCGTCGGCGAAGACGAAGACGAGCGCGAAGGCCTCGGTGAAGTCGATCAGTTCGCAGAGCAGGTTCCAGTCTTGTTCGCTCTCGGAGGTGAGCTGCGCGCCGGGCTTGGGATCAGGTGGCATCGGCGGGGGCAGGGGTGGCGGCGGGTGCGATGGGCGCAGGGCCAGCTTGCGCGAGGATGTGTGCACGGACGAGGGGGTGCACGTCGTACCATGCTTCGCCGTTGAGGTAGGAGAGCACCAGATGGCTGTCGAAGTAGCGGGCGAGGGTTCCCATCAAGCTGAGGTCTTTGAGTTCGGCGTTGCGCGAGCGGGCGATCTCGGCGAGCCAACGGGCGTCATTGGTGGCGATGGGGAGGAACTGTTCGCGGAGGCGGCTGATGGCACGGTCGACGGTCGCGCGGTCGGCGGGAATGGTGCGGGCTTCGATGGCAATGGTCTGGAGCAGGCGCACGAGGTCGCGCAGGTGGCCGCCGCTTTCGAGGATGAGGCGTTCGAGGGTGGCCCGCTCGCCGAGGAGGCGGTTCCAGTCGCCGCGTCGGGTGACCAGCTCGATGAGGCGCTCGATGCCGGGCGGGTGGAAGGGACCGGGGGCGTCGCCTTCGCTGCGGCGGCGGACCTTCTGGGCGGGCAGGGTGTAGAGGCCGCTGCCGGAGTAGAGCGCGCCGATGTTGGGGCGGCGGATGCGGAGCCAGGGGGGCACGGTGTAGACCGTGTGCACGCCGGGCAGTTGGAGCTTGTCATCTTGCTGGCTGAAGAGGCGCTCCAAGGCATCATGCACTGCCTGCTCGGTGCTGTTGGTGCCTCGGGCGTGTTCGATCGAGTCGACGAGTACGACGAGTCGGGCCGCATCGCTGTGTTTCTTGCGGAGGGCTTGCACACACTCGGCGATGAAGTTGCGCGCGTCGTCGACGATGCGCGCGACACTGGCGGCGAGCGCTTTTTGGAGTTGCTGGCGAAAGCTCGGGTTGCCGCGGAGTTCGAGCTTGAGGGCAAGCTCGGCTCTGCTGTCACCGGTTCCGGTCCTCAGCTTGGGGAGGATCTCGGTGGGGACAACCTCGGTGGCCTGGATCCAGTGGGTCATCCGACGCCAGATACCTTCGGCGATGGGATCGCTGCCGAGCATCTCGGGGGCCTGGAGGGCTTCGCCGATGGCACCGCAAAGGCCGAGGATGAAGTCGCTGACATCGAGCGGTGAGTGCAGGTCGAGATAGTCTTCGATGTCGATCAGAGCGACGAGGTAGCCTTGGGCGCGCAGGTCACGGGCGAGTCGGCGCAGCTCGGTGCTCTTGCCGGCGCCGCGGTAGCCTGACAGGAGCTGGGTGCTCTCGCGGCCCGAGAATTCGATGGTCTCGCGGATGTGAGCGATGACATCACAGCCATCGTCGTACAGGCGGACGTAGCGTGGGTCGTCGGGGTCGAGGGGGGCAGGTTGGACCTGGGCGAAGAAGTCACGGCGGAAGCTGCGATCGTCGGGCATCTGGGCTCGCTGCGGTCGTTCGGCCGATGATTACCACCAACCCGCCGCGGCCCGCCAGCCCCGGACCTACTCCGGGCAGGGGGCGCCGGCGTCGATCCAGGTGCGGAAGGCGGCGACGAAGTCCTTGTGGGGCAGGGGCGGCAGGGTGCGTTGGCCGCCGGGGTTCCAGCCCCAGAGGACGAGCGGGTCTTCGGCGACGTGGTGGTGGAGCTGTTCGAGGGTCTTGCCGCCGTTGTGGGCGGGGTCTTTGAGCTGGGCGCAGAGCGCGGCGGGGGTCTTGCCTTGGAAGACCATGGGCATGTCTTCGGGCGGGAGGTGCCAGTTGGGGGCGCCGGGGGGGCCGCCGGGGATGCCGAGGGCTTCGCTGTTTTGGGTCTGGTGGCAGGTGGCGCAGGCGAGGCCGTTTTTTTCGCTGCGGCGGCTGATGTTCATGCGGTGAGGGCGGCTGTCGTCGAACTGGAGGGGGCGGTCGCCGGTGGGGTGGCAGTTCATGCAGCGGGGGGAGAGCAGGACGCGGTGGACTTCGATGAAGGCGGCGCGGCCGGCGGTGGCGTCGGGGCGCCGGCGATGGTGGGCTGTGGGATGGTCGGACGGCGGGCGCGGCGGCGGGGGCGCGCGGCGGGGGGCGCGCGGCGGCGGGGGCGCGGCGGCGGCGGGCGCGGGCGCGATCGGCGGGCGGGGGCGCGCGGCGGCGGGCGCGGCGAGGCGGGCGAGCGCGAGGGCGAGGGCAGGCGGCGGCGCGCGGCGGTGAGCGCGGCGCGGGTGAGCGGGGCGCGGCGCGGGCGGTCGGGCAGCGCGGCGGTGAGCGGCGCGCGGCGGGCGCGGCGCAGGCGAGCGGGCGTGGTCATCAGGTTACCTCACGGAGCGCGTCGGCGAGCGGGAGGGTGCGCAGGCGCTTGCCGGTGGCGGCGAAGAGCGCGGCGGCGAGGGCGGGGGCGACGGGGGGCATGCCGGGTTCGCCGACGCCGGTGGGGGACATGTTGCTGTCGATGATCGTGACCGCGATCTCGGGGGTCTGGTCGAGGCGCATGAGCGGGTAGTCGTCGAAGTTGCCTTGGCGGACGCGGCCGCGCTCGATGTCGATGCGCTGCCAGAGCGCGGCGGAGAGGCCGAAGACGATGCAGCTCTCCATCTGGGCTTCGACCTGGTCGGGGTTGATGCGGATCCCGCAGTCGATGGCGCAGGCGACGCGGCGGACCCGGATCTCGCCGTCGAAGAGACCGGCTTCGATGACTTGCGCGCAGGAGGAGCCGAACGAGGCGTGTACGGCGACGCCGCGGCCCCAGCCGGGTTCGAGGGGGGTGCCCCAGCGGCCGAGCTTGGCGGCGGCGTCGAGCACGCGGCGCTCGCGGCTGTCTTCGGGGAGGATGGCGCGGCGGTATTCGACGGGGTCCGCGCCGGCGGCGTGGGCGAGCTCGTCGACGAAGCCTTCGACGGCGAAGGCGTTGACCGAGTGGCCGACGGAGCGCCAGAAGGTGACGGGGACGTCGACGCGGATGGGGGTGTAGTCGACGCGGATGTGAGGGATGCGATAGCCGATGTTGGCGATGCCTTCGGTGGCGATGGGATCGGCGAGGGTGCCGGTGGCGGGGAGCTGGCCGAGGGCGCGGGCGACCATGACGTCGGCGGGGGTGCCTTCGGGCACGATGGACTCGGCGAAGGTGCCGAGCGCGAAGACGGATTTGCTGAGGGCGTGGGCGTGGAAGGCGGTGGGTTTGCCGTCGGGGGCGAGCGCGGCCTTCATGCGGGCGAGCATGAGGGGGCGGTAGTAGCCGCCGCGGGTGTCGTCTTCGCGGCTCCAGATGACCTGGACGGGGCGGCCGACGCGCTTGGAGAGCTGGAGGGCTTCTTTGATGGCGTCGGTGACGCCGCGGCGGCCGAAGCCGCCGCCGAGGTAGGTGGTGTGCAGCTCGACCTGTTCGCGGGCGACGTCGCCGATGCGGGCGCCGAGGTCTTGCGCGCCGCTTTGGAACTGGGTGGGGGCCCAGATGCGGACGCGGCGGCCGGGTTCGACGTGGGCGGTGGCGTTCTGGGGTTCGAGGGGGGCGTGGGCGAGGAAGGGGCCGGCGTAGACGGCTTCGATGACGCGCTGGCCGGCGAAGGCGTCGTCGGGGTCGCCTTCGCGGCGGTGGGTCATGCCGGCGCGGGCGCTGCGCTCGACGGTGGCGGCGTGCAGGGCGGCGCTGTCGAGGCGGGCGTTGGGGCCTTCGTCCCAGACGACCTCGACCTTCGCGGCGGCGCGGCGGGCCTGCCAGTACTTCGCGGCGATGATGGCGAGGCCGGATTCGATGGGGATGATGTCGATGACGCCGGGCTCCTGGCGGGCGGCGTCGGCTTTGTAGCTGGCGACGGTGGCGCCGATGACGGGCGGGTGGATGACGAGGGCGCGGACCATGTCGGGCACGTCGACGTCGAGGCCGAAGATGGGGGCGCCGGTGACCTTGGGGTGCAGGTCGACGCGGGGGAGGCGGCGGCCGATGATCTGGAAGTCGTCGGGCTTCTTGAGGGGGACGTCTTCGGGGATCGGGAGGCGGGCGGCGGCGGCGATGAGCTCGCCGTAGCGGAGGCGGCGGTCGGTGGGGCGGTGGATGACGAGGCCGTTGGCGGCGTGGCACTCGGCGAGGGGGACCTTCCAGGTCTCGGCGGCGGCGGCGGTGAGCATGAGGCGGGCGGTGGCGCCGGCCGTGCGGAGGGGGTCCCAGGCTTCTGCCGTGCTGGTGGAGCCGCCGGTGACCTGGACGCCGAAGTTCTGGAAGGCGGGGCCGGCTTCGGGGATGAGCTCGACGCGGGCGGGGTCGACGGCGAGCTCTTCGGCGACGAGCCAGGCATAGGTGCCGTAGGTGCCCTGGCCCATTTCGCTTTTGCCGACGCCGACCTGGACGCGGTCGTCGGGGGTGATGGTGATGAAGACGGAGGGGCGGAAGACGCCGCGCTCGGCGGCCTGGCGCATGCGGCGGACCTCGGGGGAGGTGCAGCCTTGGAGCTGGACGCCGACGAAGAGGGCGCCGGCGCCGGTGAGGGCGACGCGGAGGAAGGTGCGGCGCTGCATCATGTCACTTGCCCTCGCGCATGAGCTCGGCGGCGCGGTGTACGGCCTTGCGGATGCGGGGGTAGGTGCCGCAGCGGCAGAGGTTGGCCGAGAGCGCGGCGTCGATGTCGTCGTCGGTGGGGGCGGGGTTGTGTTCGAGGAGGACGACGGTGGACATGATCTGGCCGGCCTGACAGTAGCCGCACTGGGGCACGTTGCCTTCGATCCAGGCCTGCTGGACGGGGTGGAGGCGGTCGCCGTCGGCGAGGGCTTCGATGGTGCGGATGGGCTTGTCGGCGGCGGCGGCGAGGGGGGTGACGCAGCTCCGGCGGGCGGCGCCGTCGAGGTGGATGGTGCAGGCGCCGCAGAGGGCCTTGCCGCAGCCGAACTTGACGCCGCGGATGCCGAGCTCCTCGCGGAGCACCCAGAGCAGCGGGACGTCGGCGGGGACGTCGACCTCGACCTCGCGGCCGTTGACGGTGAGCTTCATGGCGCGTCCTCGGTGTCGGAGGCCCAGACGGGCCACTTGAGGGTGATGCCGAACTGCATCAGGTGCGGGTCGCCGGCGAAGAAGCGGGCGTAGCGGACGTGCACGGCGAAGACGCCGAGGCCGATGACGAGGCGGCCGGCGGCGCCGAGCGCGGGGTCGCCGTCGCGGAGGCGGAGCGCGGGGCCGGCGTCGAGGCCGAGGGCGAGGTGGCCGAGCTGGGGGCCGAGGGTGGCGAGGAATTCGTCGCGGCCGAAGGTCCAGGAGGCGTCGGCGCTGGCGCCGATCCAGGTGCCTTCGAGGAGGCGGTTGTAGCTGGCTTCGAGGCCGAGGTAGGCGCCGGCGTCGCTGCCGAAGTGGTCGAGGTCGCTGACGCTGCCGCCGGCTTGCAGGCCGATGAGGGTGGTGTAGCCGGGGACGGGGCCGAAGTCGAAGGGCGGGTCGGGCTCGGCGGCCGCGGCGGGGGCGGCGAGGAGGAGCAGGGCGAGGGCAGGTCGGGTCATCGGTCCCTCCGCTTCGGGCGGGGAGACCATGCGGGGGCGGGCGGGCCGCTGTCAATCGGTCTTCGCGGGCTCGTCGGCGGGCGGATCGGGGCGGTCGAGGTCGCGGACGGCGGGGCCTTGGATGACGACGCCGTCGAAGCCGTAGCGGGAGCCGTGGCAGGGGCAGTCCCAGGTGCGGTCGCCGGTGTTCCAGGTGAGGTGGCAGCCGAGGTGGGTGCAGACGAGGGAGACGAGGTGCAGCGCGCCGGCTTCGTCGCGGTAGCCGCCGACGGCCTGACCGGCGACGCGGACGACGCCGCCCTGGCCGGGCATGAGCAGGTCGGGGCCGTCGACCTCGACGGCGTGGCGGATCCGGTCGCCGAAGAAGCGGGCGCCGACGTTGGCGTTCTCGGCGATGAACTGGCGGGCGGAGGCCATGACGTTGACGCGGGTGGCGTCGAAGAGCTCGGCCCAGGGCGGTTGGCGGTCGGCGAGGCTGTCGACGAAGCTCATGGCGGCGACGGGGCCGAGGGTGAGGCCCCATTTGTTGAAGCCGGTGGCGACCTGGATGCGTTCGCTGCCGCGGGGGAGGCGGCCGATGTAGGGGAGGCCGTCGACGGGCTGGTAGTCGTGGGCCGACCAGTGGGCGACGACGGCTTCGACGGGGAAGTGGCGGCGGGCGAACTCTTCGAGCGCGGCGTAGCGGGCGCGGGTGTCGTCGTCCTGGCCGGTCTTGTGGTTCTCGCCGCCGACGATGAGGCCGTCGTGGCCGGGGAGCGGGCGGAGCGAGCGGGTGGCGCCGTCGCGGGTGATGTAGAGCGCGGCGGGGGCGACGGGGCGCTCGAGGCGGACGGCGAGGCCGTAGCTGCGCTGGGGCGAGGTCTTGGCGAAGAAGCCGCCGCGGTCGAGGAACGGGATCTGGGTGGCGAGGAGGACGTGGGCGGCGTGGAGGCGGCCGTCTTCGGTGTGGAGGGTGACGCGGTCGCCGTCCTGGGTGGCGTCGGTGACGCGGCTGTGCTCGTAGACGCGGCCGCCGGCGGCGGCGAAGGCTTCGGCGACGCCGAGGCAGTACTTGCGGGGGTGGAAGGCGGCCTCGTCGTCGACCCAGACGGCGCCGGCGACGGGCCAGGGCAGGCCGATCTCGGTGGTGAAGCGGGCGGGCAGTCCGGCGCGCTTCGCGGCCTCGGCTTCGCGGCGGAGGCGCTCGGCTTCGGCGTCGTCGGTGGTGTAGACGCAGGCGGGGTAGGTCGCGAGCTCGCAGTCGATGCCGAGCGCGGTGGTGATGCGCGCGATCTCGCGGATCGCTTCGCGGTTGGCGTCGGCGTAGAGGCGGGCGGCGTCTTCGCCGTGGTCGCTCGCGATGCGGCCGTAGGGGGCGTCCTGGAGGGCGGAGAGCTTGGCGGTGGTGTAGGCGGTGACGCCGGAGCAGACCTCTTCGGCGTCGATGAGCGCGACGCGGTGGCCCTGCTGCTGCGCGAGCCAGGCGGCGGTGACGCCGGTGATGCCGGCGCCGACGATGGCGACGTCGACCTCGTGCTCGCCGGTGAGGAGCGGGAAGGCGGTCTCGGGGGTGGTGCGCATCCAGATCGAGATCGGGGTGCGGTCGCGGCGGCGCATGGGCTTCATCGGGCCTTCTCCTCGTCGTCGGGGCGGGCGCGGTCGAGCAGGGCTTGCAGGCGCTCGTAGCCGGCGATGAGCCAGCGGCCGATCTGGCCGCCGGGGCCGGCGTCGACGGGGGCGGCGGCGGGATCGGGGTGGGCGGCGAACCAGTCGAGGGCGGCGCGGGCGGCTTCGAGGAGCGGGGCGCGTTCTTCGAGCCAGCGGCGGCAGAAGGTGGCGACTTCGGGGTGGCCGTGGTCGGCGGCGAGGGGGGCGAGCATGCGGACGAGGTCGACGCCGTGGGCGACGCCGAGGAGGGTGGCGCGGTAGCTGCGGTCGGTGCTGATCGGGCGGTCGGCGAGGGCGCGGCGGAAGAGGGAGAGCAGCTCGCCGGCGGCGTCGCCGCTGTGTTCGAGGGCGGGGTCGAAGGGTCGGGTGAGCGCCGCGAGCGGGTCGCGGGTGGCTTCGGCGTGGGCGGCGATGGCGGCCATGGCGCGGCCGGGGGGGCTCTGGCCGAGGCGCTCGGCCTCGACGGCCGGGTGGCAGCGGGCGGACTGCTCGGCCTGGTGCAGCTCGCGCAGGAGCCCTTCGAACCAGTCTTCGTCGATGGTTTTGTTCACGCGACCTCGCTCGTCGTTTTTGCGCCGGCGGGGATCGATCGCCGGTCTGGTGGAAGCGATGCGAGGCGGGCGGGTGCGGTGACGGGTGGGATCAGCCGCCGATGACGATGCCGCAGTCGAAGGCGTCCTGCGGGTTGCAGGCGGCGGGCGGGTCGAAGGCTTCGGCGAGGCACTGCGCCTGACCGCGGCGGACGGGGTTGACCTGGCAGTCGGCGAAGCAGGTGGCCTCGTCGGGGTAGAGCGCCTGCCCGAGCGGCGTGCCGGGGATGATCTCGCAGTCGAAGGCGTCGGCGCAGGCTTCGCGGCACCAGCCGATGACGGGGTCGGAGAGCAGGTCGCCGCCCTGCGCGGGGGTGTAGCCGGCGGCGGGCTGGCCGGCGAGGGTGGTGCCGGCGCCGTCGCGGTCGCAGTACGTGACGGTGACGCCGCCGTCGAGGCTGAAGCGGAAGGCGTAGTCGTAGCGGCCGGCGGCGGGGGTGACGAGCTCGGCTTGATACTCGTCGTTGTCGCGCTCGCCGGCCGCGGCGCCGTCCCAGCCGGGGTTGGGGACGGCGTTGGTCCACACCCAGCCGGCGCCGCTCGGCTGGCTGCCCTCGGGGCCGTAGCCGACGGCGGCCTGGATGCCGGGATCGGCGTCGTTGCGGGGCGTGCGGTCGGTCAGGCCGCGCTCGTAGAGGCGGCCGTAGACGACGGTGCGCTCGCCGGGCGCGGCGTTGATGCTCAGCGGGAACTGGAGGCGGCAGAAGTCGACGGGCCGGTAGACGTCGGTCGCGACCTCGACGGTGTAGCGGAAGTACACCCGCGCGCCGCCGACGGCGTTCTCGCTCGAGACGACGATCGCGGTGACCTCGCCGGGCGCGAGCACGAGGTTCTGCAGGCGGCTGAGGCGGATGTCGCCGGCGTTGGCGTTGCCGGTGACGCAGGCGCCGTCGGCGATGTCGTCGAAGCCGTCGCGGTACTGGTGCAGGAAGCCGTCGCCGCTGAAGTCGGCGGGCCAGCGGCCGGTGACCTGGATCCGCTGCTCGGCGGCGGTGGTGTTCTGCACATACAGCACGTCGTAGGGGTGGTCGTTGCCGTCGCCGGCGGCGCAGTTGGCGGCGGGGCGGTCCCAGACCGGGTCGTCGCGGTCGAGCGCGCCGGTGAGGCTGATCATCGCGCCCTGCGCGCCGATCGGGACCGGGCAGGCGCGGGTGCCGCGGCAGTCGGGGTCGGCGCAGTCGGCCGCGCCGTCGCGGTCGTCGTCGCCGCCGTTGTCGCAGATCTCGACGGGGACCAGACCGCAGCTCGCCTCGAAGCAGACCTCGCCCGCCGGGCAGTCGCCGTCGTCGCGGCAGCCCTCGACGCAGACGTCGGGCTCGCAGATCTGGCCCGCGCCGCAGCCGGCGTCGCCGCGGCAGCCGTCGACGCAGGCGAGCGCCTCGCAGATCCGGCCGGGGCCGCAGGTGACGTCGCCGCGGCAGCCGGCGCGGCAGGCGCCGCCCTCGCAGATCTGGCCCACGCCGCAGCCGGCGTCGACCCGGCAGCCGGCGACGCAGCCGCCCGGCGCGCAGATCCGCCCCGCGCCGCAGCTCGCGTCGTCGCGGCAGCCCGCCGCGCAGCGCGCGTCGGCGCCGCAGATCTCGCCCGCGTCGCAGTCGCCGTCGCCGCGGCAGGCGTCCTGGCAGGCGCCCTGGTAGCAGATCAACCCCGCGGCGCACTGCGCGTCGAGGCGGCAGCCGGCCATGCACGAGAGCTCCTCGCAGATCTCACCCGCGCCGCACTGCCCGTCGACCCGGCAGCCGGGCACGCAGTCGAAGTCGACGCAGATCTCGCCCACCGAGCAGCCATCGTCGGCGAGGCACTCGGCGCACGAGGCGACGTCGTCGGCGCAGTCGAGGTCCTCGCAGTCGACGATGCCGTCGTCGTCGTTGTCGACCCCGTCGCCGCAGAGCTCGCCGCCGAAGCAGGCGCCGTCGAGGCAGACCGATCCGCCGGTGCAGTGTCCGTCGATGCGGCAGAAGCCGGCCTCGAGGCAGATGACGCCGACGTCTTCGTCGTGCTCGGCGTCCGAGGTCCCGAGCGGCTCGGCCGGGCAGGCGAGCAGGTTCGGCTCGTTGCCGGTGCAGCGCAGCTCGTCGAGCCAGATGGTGCCGCGGCCGCCGCCGTACTCGTCGAGGATCGCCTCGGCGCCGGGGAAGCCGAGCTGGCGGCAGACGACGTCGCCGTCGACGAGGTCGAAGTTGTCGTCGCTGACGGTGCCCCAGCGCCCGCGCGCGAAGACCTCGACGCGGCCGTCGCGCAGCCCGACGCCGTCGACGAGCCGCGCCCGGCCGACGAGCGCGGCGCAGAGCGGGAAGTCGTTGCAGTCCTGGTCGGCGCAGTCGACCGCGCCGTCCTGGTCGTTGTCGACGCCGTCGTCGCAGATCTCGGGCAGCCGCTCTTCGAGCTCGCGCACGAACACGAACCACTGCCCGGCGCGCACGCCCGAGACGCCGCACTTGGCGCGGCCGCCGTCCTCGCCCCAGTCGGTGCCGTCGTCGACGTTGCTCTTCATGCCGCGGTCGTCGAAGTCGACGGTGAAGTCCTGCGTGTCGTTGCAGGTGTCCTCGCCCTCGAGCGTGCCCGCGCCCCAGCCGGTGTTGGCGCCGAGCACCATGCCGGTGAGGTTGTTGCGGCGCTGCGGCGGCGGCTCGTCGAAGCCGCGGCCGTTCTCCTCGGAGAAGCAGCTCTCCGCGTCGGTCCGCGCGGCCGCGAACTCGGCGTACCACGGCGTATCGTAGAACGAGAGGTCGACGGTCATCGGCGCGTTGGCCGCCCCGCCGAGCGCCCGGCACGCGAAGCGGATGTCGGTGCGGCGGCCGAGGTCGAGGCCGTTGAAGATCCCGGCGTTGGGCACCGCCGGCGCGAGCCCGGCGAGGTCTTGGTAGTAGGCGACCCCGTAGTCGTCGAGCGGCACCGTCGCGCTCGCCGCGACGAGCGTCCAGCCGCCGCCGTCGGTGACCATGTCGCAGTAGAGGTCGGCGACGCCGCCGTCGCGGGTGCGGATCAGGTACGTGCCGCTCACCGCCGCCGGATCGGCCTCGCGAACCGCATGGCAGGAGTCGTAGGCGCAGAAGCGGTCGCGGGCGCAGTCCTCTTCGTCGTCGCAGTCGGTGAGCCCGTCGTCGTCGTTGTCGCGCGCGTCGCCGCAGATCTCGGGGCAGACGCCCGCCTCGTCGGTGCGGCCGTCGCAGTCGTCGTCGACGTCGTTGCACTGCTCCTCGACCGGCGCGCCGGCGACCGCGTCGCACACCACCTCGGCGTCGCCGCAGACCCGGCTGCCCGCGGCCGCGCAGGCGCCGATCCCGACGCTGCAGACCTCGCCCACCCCGGGCACGTCGTCGACCGCGCCGTCGCAGTCGTCGTCGACCCCGTTGCAGACCTCGTCCCCCGCCACGCCGGCGACCGCGTCGCACACCACCGCCTGCGTCGCGAGGTCGCAGACCCGCGCACCCTCGGCCGCGCAGGCGCCGACGCCGACGGTGCAGGCGTCGCCGAGGGTGTCGACGTCGTCGACCTCCCCGTCGCAGTCGTCGTCGACCGCGTTGCAGATCTCGGGGCTCGGCACCCCGGGGATCGCGCTGCACGTCTGCGCCTCGATGTCGAGGTCGCACTGCAACACCCCCGGCTCGGCGCACGCGCCGGTCCCGGCGACGCAGTTCTCGCCGTTGCCGGCGACGTCGTCGACCGTGCCGTCGCAGTCGTCGTCGATCCCGTTGCAGCGCTCCTCGCTCGGCGGCAGCGCGACCGCGCCGCACACCAGCTCGCCGCGCGCCACGTCGCAGCGGCGCACGCCCTCGACCCGGCACGCGCCCTGGCCCGCGCTGCACGCCTCACCGGCGCCGTCCACGTCGTCGACCGCGCCGTCGCAGTCGTCGTCGATCCCGTTGCAGAGCTCCGCCGCCGCCGGCAGCACCGCGCCGACGCAGCCCATCCACGCGTTGCCGTCCGGCGCGCAGGCCTGAGTGCCCGCCACGCAGGGGCCCACCCCGGCCGTGCCCTCCGGCCCGTTGTAACAAGGCCGGCTGTCACCCGGTGCGCAGACGCAGTTGGCCTCGCCCACGTCATCGGCGCCGCCGTCGCAGTCGTTGTCGAGCCCGTCGCAGATCTCGACGCTCGGCACCACCTGCCCCTCGCAGGCCCCGAAGCGCCCGTCGACGCAGCGCTGGGTGCCGCCGACGCAAGGCCCCACGCCCGAAGTCCCCGCCGGGCCGTCGTAGCAGGCCCGCGAGATCGGCGCCCCGCCCGCGCCCTCGTCGGTGCGGCCGTCGCAGTCGTTGTCGAGCCCGTCGCAGACCTCGTCGACCGGCTGCGCGTCCTGCTCGCAGACCACCTCGCCCCCCACGCACGCCGAGAGCCCCGCGCCGCAGCCGCCTTGCAGCCCCGTGTCGCACGCCACCCCGGCCCGCACGCCCTCGTCGACCTCCCCGTCGCAGTCCTCGTCGGTCCCGTCGCAGCTCTCGCCGCTGCCCATGCCGGGCAACGCGTCGCAGATCGCCATCGAGCCGTTGAACGAGCACACCCAGGTGCCCTCGCGCAGGCAGGCGCCCACGCCCGCCTCGCACGGCGTGCGCAACATGGGGAAGTCCTCGTCCACCATGCCATCGCAGTCGTTGTCGGCCGCGTCGCACAGCTCCTGCGAGCCGAGGCACGCGCTGAAGCGCCCGCCCTCGCAGATCCGGGTGCCCTCGCAGCCATCCGTCACCGGGCAGACCTCGACCGCGCCCTCCTCGCACGGCGCCGCCGCGTCGACCGCCGCGTCCGGCTCCCGACCCTCACCCCCGTCGTCACAGCCCCACATCGCCCAGATGAACAGCGCCCCGATCCAGGGTCCGATCGTCCGCCCGCTCGCCATCGAGCCCCAAGCCTGCCGTCCGTGCACGGTTCCTCCCCCGCTCGCTCCCCCGGGAGCGCTCGTCGTGTTCGCAGCGCGGTGATAAGTACAACACCGCGCCGTACACCCGGGCAAGATACGCGTCCCGGATCCGGCACAGCCGCGGCCCTACCAGACCTTCGTCAGCTCGGTGTTGGGGTAGTAGTGGCGCAGGATCTCCCGATACGAGCGCCCCGCCTGCGCGAGCCCCATCGCGCCGTGCTGGCACATCCCGACCCCGTGCCCGAAGCCCCCGCCCCGGATCACCCACGACGCCGGCTCACCCCCGGGCGCCCCGCCCTGCCGCTCGATCACCCACAGCCCGCTCTTGAGCCCCCCGAGCAACCGCCGGTTCAGCGTCGCCCCCCGCGCGACGTGCCGCCCCGCCGTGCCCACGTACTCCACCGCCAGCACCCGCCCGCTCCGCCCCCGCTTCAGCGGCCGGATCGTATGCACCGGCCCCACCCGCTCCCGCGCGTTGATCGCCGCGCTGATCTTCTGCCCCGAGCGCTCCTCCACCCACCGGAACACATTCGAGCGCTTCGCCGACGGCGCGCACCACGACCGCGGCGGATGGGTGATATAGCGCGCCGCCGCCCGCTCGTTCACCGGCCCGCCCCCGACCTCGGCGTCGTTGACCCCCGGCATCGTCGCGTCGTGACTCCCGCCCCACATCGCGTGCCACGCCTCGGTGTGACCGCCGCACGCCGAGTGATAGACCGTGTCGGTGAACCCCGAAGGCCCCACCAGCACCTCGCCCCGCGTCGCCTCCACCGCCGCCGAGGTCACCGGCGTCGCCGAGCCCGCGCCCGTATAGGCCTGACAATGCGGCTCGGCGCAGAGCTGATACGGCTCGCCCCGATGGCGCACCCCCACCTTCGACAGCAACATGCCCCGCGCCGCGACCGCCTGCGCCTTGAGCGCCTCCTTCGGCGCATTCGGGAAGATCTCCGAAGGCACCACCCCCCGCAGCACCGTCTCCGCCGGCACGAGGTTGATCGCCATCAGCTTCAGATCGGTCCCCACCAGGAAGTACAGCGATCCCTCGTACCGCCGCGCCCCGTGCCCGTGCCGCGGCCACTCCACGTCGAAGACCTCGACCGTGCCGGTCACCCCCCAGTCCTTCGCCGGCGTCACCGACAGCAGGTTGCGCGCCCGCACCATCATGCCCGAGCCGCGCTCCTCGGCCACGACCCAGCCCCCCGGCCGCTCCAGGTACTCATCGTAGAGCTGCCCCATGATCGAGGCCCCCGCCAGCGACGCCGCCTTCTGCTGCGCCAGCCGCCGATCCGCCGCCGGGCTGATCCCGATCGTCACCGCCCGGGTATCGAGCGTGTGCCCCGCCAGCGCCAGCAGCGTCCCCGACTCGAAGACCCGCACCTCGTGCCCCATCCCCCGCCACCGCGCCCGCGCCGTCGCCACCCGATCCAGGTTCGACCCGCCGAAGCGCTCCGCCACCACCCACGACCGCGTCTGCCCCCGGTGCGGCTCCTCCAGCGTCACCGACCAGGTCGACCCCGCCGGCGAGATCAAGCGGCTCCCCGCCTCATCCCCCGGCGACAGCACCAGCGGCACCTCGGCCCGCAGCCGGATCCGCCGCTGCCCCTTGAGGATCCGCACCGTCACCAGCGGCTCGCCCCGCTGGTCGAACAACAGTTGATCGGCATACAGCGTCTCGATCCGATCCCGCCGACTCGCGGTGACCGGCTCGACCCCGACCGCGCCCGCCTGGGCCGCGATCAGCGCCAACGCCGCCGACATCATGGGAGTTCGCAGTTCCATGCGGTCGATCCTGGAGTCGAGCGGATCGGAAAAAAACACCGACACGCTCGCGACACCCTCTCCTTTCGGGCCGCTCGACGGCGCGACCACCGCGAACGGTCGCACGGTGCAACCGATGGTGTCCAATCTCGCGCTCCTGCCACCCCACGCACCCCCTGGTGCGGCGCCATCCCCCCCGCTACTCTGCCCCGACCAACCGACCGGCACGGAGCGGCCCCCGATGCGCAGCCTCATCCCCCCCGCCATCCTCGCCCTCGGCCTCGGCTGCGCCGAGCAGAGCGCCCCGCCCCCCGCCTCACCCGCCGCCCCCGCCGAGGCCCCCGCGGCCGCCGCCGACACCGCGCAGCGCGCCCTCACCGCCGCGCTCCCCGAAGCCCGCGACATCCCCACCCTCCGCCGCGACTACGCCCCCACGCTCCCCGCCGCCACCGCCGCCGACCGCGCCGCGCTCACCGCGCAGAGCCAAGACCCCGCCGCCGCCCCCGCCGCCCGCGTCGCCGCCACCATCGCCCTCGGCGCCGAGGTCGCCCCCGAGACCAGCCGCGCCCTCCGCGCCGCGCTCGACGCCACCATGAAGCAGATCACCACCGCCGCCCGCCCGACCACCACCGACGCCGTCCGCGTCGCCGCCGCCGTCTGGCCCCTCGTCGGCGACCGCGTCGAAGCGCTCCCCCCCATCGTGCGCGCCGCCCTCGACGCCCCCACCCCCGGCGAAGGCCGCGCCTGGACCGAGGCCACCGCCGCCGCCCCCCTCCCCCCGCTCGGCCCCGCCGAGGTGCCCTACCTCACCCGCCACGCCGTCGCCCCCACCCCCAACGCCTCCTGGCTCGCCCGCCTCCTCCTCGCCGGCATCGACGACCCCCGCGCCACCGACGCGCTCCTCCACCTCCCCCCCGCCCGCTACGGCGACCCCGGCTCCGACCGCGACCTCGCCGAGTGGGCGCTCACCCTGCACGCCACCCTCCCCGCCGCCCGCGCCCGCATCACCCGCGCCCTCGACCCCGCCACCCCCGCCCGCGCCCGCGACCGCGCCGCCGCCGCCCTCGCCCCCCACCGCGAACCCGCCGCCATCGACGCCATCACCGCGCTCCTCGACCGCGTCGCCGCCGCCCCCCAAGGCCCCGACCGCGACCCCCCCATCGCGCTCGGCCCCCTCATCGACGAAGCCGCCGCCTGGGCCGACCCCCGCCTCCTCACCGCCCTCGCCCGCTACGGCCAATCCGACGCCCCCCACCGCGTCCGCGCCCGCCGCGCCGCCGAAGCCGCCGGCCAGGCCCCCGACAAGGCCGCGCTCCTCGACCGCCTCGACCGCGACCCCACCGACGACCGCGCCCGCCAGGCGCTCCCCCCCCTCCTCGGCCCCGCCGACGCCCCCCGCCTCGCCGCGCTCCTCGACCGCGCCCGCTGGGCCATCCCCGGCTTCTACCACCACGTCCGCCTCACCACCCGCCTCGAGCCCTCGACCCTCACCCCCCAAGTCGTCACCGCCCTCGAAGCCATCGCCCGCGAACACCCCGAAGAACGCACCCGCGACTGGGCCCTCGAAGCCCTCGGCCGCGCCCCGGGCCCCCTCGCCCCCGCCCTCACCGAAGCCGCCGCCCGCGGATCCCGCCCCGCCGTCCGCGCCGTCATCACCCGCGCCCCCGACCCCTGGCAGGCCACCCGCGACCGCATCACCAGCGAAGACGACGCCATCCGCCGCGCCGCCTACGAGGTCCTCGTCGCCCGCCAGACCCTCCCCTTCCAGATGACCCCCGAGCGCGCCACCGAGCTCGTCGCCCTCACCGCCCGCCACCTCGGCGCCCGCCCCGAAGACCCCTTCGTCTTCCTCCGCACCCTCCGCCACTACGTCGCCCTCGGCCGCAGCCCCGAGAACGACGCCGCGCTCGCCCGCGTGCTCCGCCCCTACGCCATCAGCACCGACCCCGCCAAGAAGCCCTGGTGGGACGCCCTGCACACCCTCGTCGCCATCGACGCCCCCGCAGCGCAGGCCGTCATCGCCGACGCCATCGCCGCCATCCCCACCCTCCGCGGCCGCCGCGTCATGCGCGAACGCCTCGCGCTCCCCCGCGCCCCCGAAGACGACATCCCCCTCGAAGAGCCCCCCCGCCGCCACCTCGGCGGCGGCTTCTGAACCACCCCGACCACGAGACCCCATGAGCCTCCCCCCGACCGACCCCCCTCCCCTGCCCCCGCACCGCGCCGCCCTCGGCGACCGCGCCCTCTTCCCCGACCTCGCGTGGCGCATCTACCTCAACCACGCCGCCATCTCCCCCCCCTCCGCCGCCGTCCGCCACGCCGTCGACCAGGCCATCACCGCCCTCGCCCGCCACGGCGTCGGCGCCTTCGCCGCCCTCCACGCCCAGCGCCAGCGCCTCAAGACATCCCTCGCCCGCCTCATCGGCGCCACCCCCGAAGACATCGCGCTCGTCCCCAACACCACTCAGGGCCTCTCCGCGCTCGCCCTCTGCCAACCCTGGCAGCCCGGCGACCACCTCGTCGTCTTCACCGGCGAGTTCCCCACCAACGTCACCCCCTGGCAGCAGGCCGCCGCCGCCTTCGCCGCCCGCGTCATCGCGCTCCCCATCGACGACCTCGCCCGACCCGACGGCCCCGACTACACCCGCCTCGACGCCGCCCTCGCCCGCGGCGTCCGCGTCGTCGCCCTCAGCGCCGTGCAGTTCCAGACCGGCCTGCGCGCCCCCCTCGCCGCCATCGCCGAGCGCTGCCACGCCCACGGCGCCCGCCTCGCCGTCGATGGCATCCAAGCCATCGGATCGGTCCCCCTCGACGTCGTCGCCGAAGACATCGACTACCTCGTCTGCGGCGGCCACAAGTGGCTCATGGGACTCGAAGGCGCCGGCTTCGCCTGGGCCCGCCCCGACGCCGCCCGCGAGCTCGTCCCCCGCGTCGCCGGCTGGATGAGCCACCAAGACCCCACCGACTTCCTCTTCGCCCCCGGCAAGCTCCGCTACGACAAGCCCATCCGCGACCGCCTCGACTTCCTCGAAGGCGGCGCGCAGAACGCCATCGGCTACGCCGGCCTCGAAGCCGCCGTCCATGCCATCGAACAGATCGGCCTCGAAGCCATCACCGCTCACATCACCCACTGGCACGACCACCTCGAGCCCGCCCTCATCGACCGCGGCTTCACCTCCCGCCGCGCCCCCGACAAAGCCCGCCGAAGCGCCATCCTCAGCGCGCTCCCCCCCCCCGACCTCACCGCCAAGGCCCTCGCCGACACCCTCGCCGCCCAAGGCGTCGCCGTCACCACCCCCGACGGCCACCTCCGCTTCTCCCCCCACTGGCCCAACCCGCAGCGCGAGATCCCCGAAGTCATCGCCGCCCTCGACGAAGCCATCACCGCGCTGCGCGCCTGACCCTGCCCGACGCTCGCCGACCCTGCCTCAGCCCCGCGCCTCCCCCGCCGGCCGCAACAGCAGATACACCAGCGGCGCGATGCTCCCGAGCAGCACCGTCGCCACCATCCACCCCACCGGGTTCTTGCCCCGCGACCGCGCGTCCCGCCACATCCAGCCCATCACCAGCACCAGCGCCACCACCAGATCCACCCCGAGCTGCCACCCCCACGGCCCCATCGCCGCGATGTAATCCACGATCCCCGTGATCCCATCGCTCGCGATCGCCCACGCCGACACCGCCAGCAGATCGAGCAGCAACACACCCACCACCAGCTTCTCACGCGACATACGGACTCTCCTCCGACAAGGCATCACCGGGCGCCACGCCCCACGATGCGGGTTCGCCGCCCGCCATCTCAAACACCGTGCCACCCCGCGCCGCCGCTGCCCACCGTCATCGCGCCCCCGCCCCGGTTGCAGCCCCGCCGCGCCGTGATGCACATTCGCAACATCGCGCCCCGAGACCCCCGCCCCCCGCGGCCTCCCGGCGCCCGGCCCGGCGATTGCTCGAACGCAGCGCAATGAACA
The DNA here is from genome assembly GCA_020633515.1 of Myxococcales bacterium. Next base: position 12,776 of record JACKDM010000041.1, on the reverse strand, counting down.
CTCTCACCCCCCGCCGCCTCGGCGCCCTCCTCGGCCTCGCCGGCGGCACCCTCGACGCGCTCGGCGCCACCGCGCTCGGCGTCACCTTCACCGTCGCCGGCCACGACGCGCTCGCGCTCGTCTGGCTCTACCTCGCGCTCAGCCTCGGCGCGCTCGGCTACGTCATCGGCTGGCTCGTCGAGAGCCGCCGCGCCGAACGCGCCCACGCCGCCGCGCTCGCCGACACCCAAGGCCGCCTCGCCCGCCTCACCACCCTCGCCGCGCTCGGCCAGCTCGCCGGCACCGTCGCCCACGAGGTGCGAAACCCCCTCGCCGTCATCCGCTCGACCATCCAGACCGCGCGGGAAGACCTCGAAGACGCCCTCCGCGATGCCACCCCTGCCACCCATGCCACCCCTGTCACCCATGCCACCCCTGTCACCCCTGTCACCCCGGCCACCCCTGCCACCCCGGCCACCCCGGCCACCCCGGCCACCCCGGCCATCGAAGGCACCCTCACCACCCTCGACTTCACCCTCGCCGAGATCGACCGCCTCGACCGCGTCATCGACGGCGTCCTCGGCCTCGCCCGCCCCCCCGGCCCCGCCCGCGCGCCCCTCCCCGTCACGGCGCTCTTCGACCGCGCCGCCGCCCTCGCCCGCCGCCTCCTCGCCGACCGCGCGCTCACCCTCACCGCCTCGCCCATCGACGCCACCCTCGACGCCGACCCCGACCTCGCCTGCCAGGCGCTCCTCGACCTCGTCGCCAACGCCGCCGACGCCACGCCACCCGGCGGCGCCATCACCCTCACCGCCGCCGCCACCCCCGAAGGCATCGCGCTCAGCGTCGCCGACACCGGCCCCGGCGTCCCCCAAGCCCACCGCGCCCGCGTCTTCGAGCCCTTCTACACCACCCGCCCCCACGGCACCGGCCTCGGCCTCGCCGTCGTGCACCACATCGCCCGCGCCCACGGCGGCCACGTCACCCTCGACGACCCCCCCGGCGGCGGCGCCCGCTTCACCCTCCACCTCCCCCGCGCCCAAGGCACCACCCCATGACCCCCCGCGTCCTCGTCGTCGACGACCAGCCCGCCATGGTGCACGCCATCTGCGCCGCGCTCCGCCGCCTCGACGTCACCTGCGTCCCCGCCATCGGCGGCCCCGCCGCGCTCACCGCCTGGCACGACACCGGCGCCGACGTCGTCGTCACCGACCAGCGCATGCCCGAGCTCGACGGCCGCGCCCTCATGGCCCGCCTCCACGCCGACCGCCCCGGCCTCCCCGTCATCCTCGTCACCGCCCACGGCGACGTGAAGACCGCCGTCGAAGCCATGCGCGCCGGCGCCTTCGACTACGTGCAGAAGCCCTTCGACAACGACGAGCTCCGCGCCGTCGTCGCCCGCGCCCTCGAACACACCCGCCTCGACCGCGAGAACCGCTACCTCCGCGCCGAGGTCGCGCAGAAGTACGCCATCGACGCCATCGTCGCCGAGAGCGACACCACCCGCGCCACCCTCGCGCTCGTCCGCCGCGTCGCCCCCGCCAAGGCCACCGTGCTCGTCACCGGCGAGAGCGGCACCGGCAAGGAGCTCATCGCCCGCCTCCTCCACTACTGGAGCGACCGCGTCGGCCGCCCCTTCGTCGCCGTCAACTGCAAGGCCTTCGCCCCCGGCGTCATCGAGAGCGAGCTCTTCGGCCACGAACGCGGCGCCTTCACCGGCGCCACCACCGCCCGCCCCGGCTGCTTCGAGCGCGCCGACGGCGGCACCCTCTTCCTCGACGAGATCGGCGAGATCGACCCCGACTTCCAGGCCAAGCTGCTCCGCGTCGTGCAAGAAGGCGAAGTCCAGCGCGTCGGCGCCGCCCGCCCCCGCCCCGTCGACGTCCGCCTCGTCTGCGCCACCCACCGCGACCTCCGCGCCGAGGTCGACGCCGGCCGCTTCCGCGAAGACCTCTACTTCCGCCTCCGCGTCATCCCCCTCGAGCTCGCCCCGCTCCGCGCCCGCCCCGAAGAGATCCTGCCCCTCGCCCGCTTCTTCCTCGCCCGCCACGGCGCCGCCCACTACCTCGGCCCCGCCGCCGAAGCCGCGCTCCTCGCCCACCCCTGGCCCGGCAACGTGCGCGAGCTGCACAACGCCATCGAACGCGCCGTCGTCCTCGCCCGCGGCGCGGTCATCGAACCCGCCGACCTGCTCCTCGAACAGCCCCGCCACACCCCCGCCACCGCCGGCGGCACCCTGCAAGACGCCATGGACCGCGCCGCCGAGGCCCGCATCCGCCACGCGCTCGCCACCGCCGGCGGCCGCGCCGAAGCCGCCGCCGCGCTCGGCGTCGACCGCACCACCCTCTACCGCTGGATGCGAAGGCTCGGCGTCGCCGACTGATCCCCCCGACACCACGCCAGATAGCCACTCAACCGCGCATCGAGCCCCGCCCCATCGATCCCGAGCTGCGCCAGCGACCGATCGAGCAGATAGTCCTTGCGCACCCGCGGCGCATGACTCCGCGGCACATGCGGCGGCAAGACATCCCGATCGAGGCACTCTCGATACACCTTCGCCATCGTGCCTTCGAGATCCCTGACATAGTCATCGAAGCGCAGCACACACCGCCGCGGCCCCGTCCCATGCATGGCATCCTCGGCATCCGCGCCATCGGCCCCGAACCATGCCATCTCCGACTCACAATACGCGATCTCGCTCCGCACCAGCCCCTCCGCCAGCGCCCCCCACGGCGGCGGCCCGAGCGGCCCCCCGATCGGGTTCGCCCGCAAGAAGTTCACCGTGCTCTGGATCCGCGGCCCCGGCGCCCGCGCCATCGTCAGGAAGCGCGCGTCCGGATACCGCCGCGCCAGGGCATCCGCCGCCGCGAGGAAGTGACCCTTGATGAACACCCGCCGCGCCGTGCCATCCGGCAGCGGCCCCGCAAACAGCAACGTCTTGCGCGCGATCCGATCGAAGAACGCGACGAAGTCACCCTCCCACAGCCCCCGGTTCTCATCCGGCAGCGCCCCCTGCCCGAACTCCCGCGCGAAACACTCCGGCCCGAGCCACAGCGACATCGTGATGCCTTGCGCCAGATAGAACGGCGCCTCGAAGGTATCGGTCCCGAAGAGATCGCCCTCGTGCCGCTGCGCGAACGCCGGCGGCAGCCGCGCGTGAACTCGCGCGTCGAGCCGCGCCCGATCGACCCCCCGCCCCAGCCGCCGCGCCACCCGCCACAGCCACAGCCAAGGCAGGAACATCTGCGCCGCCGACGGCGCCGCCAGCGTCTCATCCGCCTCCAGATACCGCGCGAGCTGCGTGCTCCCGCTCCGCGCCGCGCTGATCTCGATCAGCGGCGCCACCACCGCCACCCCGTCCAGCCGCCGCCCCCACAGCAGCTCGTCGAGCAGCCACGCCAGCCCCGCGAACGGCGCCCGCGCCAGATGATCGACCACCCGCACCCGCAGCCACCCCCGCGTCATCCCCCCCGGCCCCCGCGGCGCCGCCGGCGCCTCCCCGATCAACCGCCACCACCGCCGCGCCCGCGACCACCGCATCGCCGTCGGCGGCCACCCCAGGCGCCACGCCAGCAACAGAAACACCGGCCACAGCGGCGCCCCGACCACGACGAGCGCCGCGATCCGCACGCAGCGCAGCGCGATCGCCCCCGCCAGCCACCCCGCTGACGGCGGCCCATCGGCCGGCTCGCCGGGCAGCCGCTCGGGGTGGGTGAACTCAGGGAGCAAGGGCAGCGCAGTCATCGATCACCTCCGCGCGAGACGCGCTCTCGACCGACCTCGTCCGCAGCCGACGAATCGCACGGCGAGGTTTCCTTCTTCAGTGTCCCTGGCATATCATGCCGCCACTGGGAACGGAGTAGTCGGTGAGAGCCGAAGAGCTGATCGGGCGAACGATCGCCAGCAAGTATCACCTCGACGCCCTGATCGGCAAAGGCGGCTTCGGCGCCGTCTATCGCGCGACCCACCACCCGCTCGGGCGCACCGTCGCCGTCAAGATCGGGCTTCACACCCGCCGCGACGACCTCATCGCCCGCTTCGTGCGTGAGGCGCAGGTGCAGGCCCACCTCCGCCACCCCGCCTGTGTGATGCTGCTCGACTTCGGCGAAGAGCCCGACGGCATCTTCTACATGGTGCAGGAGTACGTCGACGGCCGCACCCTCGCCGACGCGCTCGCGAGCGAAGGCCCCTTCGCCCCGGCCCGCGCGCTCGCCATCACCCGCGCCGTCCTCGGCGCGCTCCACGAGGCCCACCGCCTCGGCATCGTTCACCGCGACATCAAGCCCGCCAACATCATGCTCACCCGCGGCGTCGACGGCGACGAAGAGGTGCGCGTCCTCGACTTCGGCATCGCCAAGGTCCTCGCCGGCGAGCTCGATCCCACCGACGGCGGGCTCACCCACACCGGCACCACCCTCGGCACACCCGCCTTCATGGCACCCGAGCAGATCCGGCAGGGTCCCATCGGCCCGACGACCGACATCTACGCGATGGGAGCCACCCTCTACCGCCTCTGCGCCGGCCACGGGCCGTTCTCGTCGCCGATCCCGTTCGACATCCTCCGCATGCACCTCGACACCCCGCCGCCGCCGCTGCCCTTCCCGGCGCCCGCGATCGACCGGGTGATCGCGCGCGCGATGGAGAAGGAGCCCGCCGATCGCTACCCGAGCGCGCGGGTCATGATCGCCGCGCTCGACGCGATCGGCAGCCTGCCCGCGCGCGCCGCCTCGATCCCGCCGATGGTCACGAGCGACGGCGAGACGACGAGCGCCCGCGGCGAGCGCGCGTTACCACCGCCCGCGCCCCCGAAGCAGCCGGGCGGGCGCCGGCTGCTCACCATCGCCGCGCTCGTGCTCGCCGGCGCCGCGATCGGCCTCGCCATCCGGCTGATGCAGCCGAGCGGTGAAGCCGAGCCCGCCACGGCGACGCAGCCGACCCCGCGCGAGGCGCCCGATGACCCCGAGGAGCTGCTCACCTTCGAAGCCGGCGTCGCGATCGACGACCCCGACGCCGCCGCCGACGAGCCCGCCCGGGCCGCCCTCGACGCGCCCGCGACCCCGCCGCCCGCGACCCTCGCCGCGCCTCGCCGCCCTCCACGCGCCCGCCGCCCCGCCCGCCGGCACCACGCCGAGCCCCACCGAGCCGCTCGCCCGCGCCGAGCAGCCCACGCCGCGCCCGCTCCGCCCGCCATCAGCGCTCCGAGCCCCGCCGGCCCGATCGCACGCGCCGGCAGCCCGCCGCCCGCTCCACTCGGACCGAGTCAGCCAAAGCCACGCCGCCCGCCCCCGCGCGCCCCGAGCAAGCCACGCCCCCGCGCCCGTCGCGCGCGACCGCCACCCGGCCGCCCCCGCCCCGACCCGCGCCGGCGCCACCATCACCCGCCGCGCTCGCCGCCGAGATCGACGGCCTGCTCGAAGCCTGCGAATGCAAGAAGATCCCGGGCCTGCTCACCCGCCTCGAAGCCCTCGACGCCGCCCGCGCCGAGCCCCTGCGCAGCACCTACGAAGACGAGTGCAAGGCGCGGCTCCCCGGCAACTGCCTCGACCGATAGGAGGTCCCGTGCGCGCGCCCCCGCTCGCCCCCGTCCCCGCGCTCGCCCTCGCCCTCGCCCTCACCCTCGCCCTCACCCTCGGCGCCGGGCCCGCCGCCGCGCGCGACTGCTACCGCGCCGCCAACGCCGCCTACGGCGCCGAGCGCTTCGACGAAGCCGGGCGCCTCTTCAGCGAGAGCGCCGACGACCCCGCCTGCGCCGCCTCGAAGGTCCGCCTCCTCATCAGCGCCGGCGAGGCCTTCCGCCGCGGCGCCGAGCGCAGCGGTGATGCGCAGGGCTACTGCCGCGCCAGCGACGCCTACCAGCGCGCCGCGAAGCTCGCCGACCGCAAGCGCCTCGCCGACATCGCCACCGCCGGCGCCGAGGCCACCACCGTGCACTGCCCCGCGCCCGAGCCCCCCGCGCCGTCGTTCGTGCCCGCGCCCGTCACCCCCGCGCCGCCACCGGCCGCCGAGCCCGAGCCCGCGCCCCCCACCGCCGCGCCACCGGAACCGGCCGCGCCCGCGGAGGACGACTCGAGCACCCCCTGGATCATCGCCGGCGTCGCCGCCGGCGCCGCCGTCGTCGGCGTCGGCGTCGCCTGGCTCGTCCTCGGGAGCGACGAGGCGCCGAAGACGAAGAACGTCATGCGATTCAACGCGGCCGATTGACCCATCATACCTTCGGGCGAACCACGTTCATCGAGAAGGCAACCATGAACTCGCAGATGACATCCCCGCGACCGACCGCCCGCGTCCTCGCGCTCGGCCTCACCCTCATCACCCTCGCCGCCTGCGCCGAGCCCGATCCCATCATCGAAGAGATCGGGGTGCTGATCGACGTCACCCCCTGCCTCGGCGCCCTCGACGAAGCCCTCGACGGCGACGCCGCGAGCGCGCACGTCCCGAGCACCTGCCGCGCCGAGCTCGACCAGAGCGTCGGCGACGGCCTCGTCAACGCCTGCCTCCTCGTGCGCGAGCGCCGCGACGGCGCCCCCACCCGCCGCGTCGCCTTCCACTGGGAAGCCGGCCGCCTCACCCCCGCCTTCGACGGCCGCGCCGAGCTGCCGCATGGCCGATCGCTCGAAGCGGCGCTCTACTTCCTGCGCGAGGCCGACGACACCGGCGCCATCTGCGACACCCTCGCGCTCGACACCGACTGCCGCGCCGATCTGCGCTGCGCGCTCAAGCTCTTCGAAGACGAGGCCACCCCGAGCCTCGCCGGCGACACCCGCATCACCTTCACCGGCGACGACGGCCGCTGCCTCTCGCAGCCCGGCGCCGAGTTCGCCGCCGGCGGCGTCGAGGTGTGCGATGGCATGGACAACGACTGCGACGCCGTCATCGACGAAGAGATCCCCGGTGCCGGTGAGGTCTGCGACGGCCTCGACAACGACTGCGACGCCCGCATCGACGAAGCCATCGTCGGCGTGGGCGAGGCCTGCACCGTCGGCGAAGGCGCCTGCCAGGACACCGGCCGCACGATCTGCGACGCCGAGCAAGGCATGGTGGTCTGCGATGCCACCGCGCGCGAAGCAGCCCCCGACGAAGCCTGCCCCGCCGGCGACGCGCGCTGCTGCGACGGCGTCGACGACGACTGCGATGGCCGCGTCGACGAACGCATCGGCTGCGAGCCCTGCGCCGATGACAGCGACTGCGATGGTGACATCAGCGGAAGCCAATGCGTCGACGACCGCTGCGTCGCCTGCGACCCCGCCGACCACGCCGGCTGCCAGCCCAACCAGCTCTGCTGCGCCACCGGCGGGATCCCTGCCTGCCAGCCCACCGGCTTCGGCCCCGGCGCGAACGAGCAGTGCGGCGCCTGCGGCGAGCCCTGCGTCGTCGTGCGCCGCGGCGAGCGGATCCAGACCGCCGACGCCTGCGCCGACCGCGCCTGCGCCTGCGGCTTCGGCCCCGCCTGCGGCGAGCCCGCGCCGTACTGCGTCGCCGGCCAGTGCCTCGAATGCCTCGACAACGGCGACTGCGCGTCGAACGAGCTGTGCTGCAACGGCATCTGCCAGCCGACCAGCCCCGACGGCCAGTGCACCGAGTGCAACCAGCCCTGCAACCTCGCCATCGCCAACCGCTGCGTCGACCGGCGATGCCTCTGCGGCAGCAACCCCGAATGCCTCGGCGAGCGCGCGACCTGCATCCGCCCACCGGCCTGCGACGAAGACCCCGCCTCGCCCGGGTGCGACCTCCGCGCCGCGCAGTGCGAAGAGTGCGAGACCGACCTCGGCTGCCCCGACCGTGACTTCAGCGCCTGCGTCGACCGCGAGTGCCGCGAGTGCATCGCCGACGACGACGGCTACTGCGAGAACGCCCCCGCCGCCAACGCCGAGGGCCGCCGCCAGTGCGTCGGCAGCGGCTGCTTCGAGTGCGACCCGCGCGTGCGCGAAGGCAGCCCCGACGCGCTCGCCGAGTACGGCTGCCCCGAAGATGGCGACAGCCCGATCTGCAACCCGGACGGCAACACCTGCCGCGCCTGCCAGGGCGACGCCGAGTGCAACACGCGCCCCGGCGACCGCAACCAGTGCGTCGCCGGGCGCTGCGTCATCTGCGACCCCGCCGACTACGCCGGCTGCGGTGACGCCCTCGCCCCGGTCTGCGACGCGGTGAGCTTCGACTGCCGCCCCTGCGACGACACGCCCGAGTGCGGCGTGATCAGCCCGCCCGGCGCCGAGCCCAAGCAGTGCGTCAACGGCCAGTGCACCGGCTGCGAGCCGGGCACCAACGCGAGCTGCCTGCCGCTGAGCGCCGCGCCCGTCTGCGAGCGCAACGGCGATGTCTTCGTCTGCCGCGGCTGCATCAGCGACGACGAGTGCCCCTCCCACCCCGACTCGCAGGACGACCCCGACGGCCCGGGCCCGCTCGCGCCTGCCGCCGAGCGGGCCTACTGCTTCCTGCGCGAGTGCCGCCAGTGCCGCCCCGCCGACCACGAGGGATGTGTCGAGACCGACGCGCGCCCCATCTGCGACGCCGGCGACTGCGTGCCGTGCGCCCGCGACCTCGACTGCGCCGCCCGCCCCGGCGGCCTCGACCAGTGCATCGCCGCCGGCGCCGCCGCCGGGCAGTGCAAGCTCTGCGACCCGGTCGACAACGCCGGCTGCGACGACCCGCGAAACCCCGTCTGCCGCCCCGACTTCACCTGCGCGCCCTGCGCCGACGACGGCCAGTGCAACCGGGGCCGCGACCCCGCGCTCGCGCCGCTCGAGTGCGTCGAAGGCCGCTGCGCGCAGTGTGATCCGCGGCCGGGCGAGGAGAACGTCGGCTGCGACCCGTTCGGCGACCTGCCGATCTGCGACGCCGCCGGGCGCACCTGCCGCCTCTGCGCCTCGGCCGCCGAGTGCGTCGCGCTCGACACCGAGCGCGGCCTCGACGAGGACCGCTTCGGCTGCGTCAACGGCCGCTGCACCGAGTGCGACCCGGTGACCCACGTCGGCTGCCCGGAGACGGCGTACTGCGACGCGACCGGGAGCTGCCGCCGCTGCGCCGAGGACGGCGGGCAGAACCTCGCCGGCGACGCGCAGTGCCAGAGCCGCGGCGACGGCCGCAACCAGTGCGTCGGCGGTGAGTGCCACGTCTGCGACCCGGGCGACTTCGCCGGCTGCGACCCCCGCAGCGCGACCCCCGCCTGCAACGCCGCGACCCGCACCTGCGAAGGCTGCGACGCCGACCGCGACTGCCGCGCGCTCGACGGCCACCCGGCCAGCCCCGTCGGCCCCGAGTGTGTCGCCGGCTCGTGCCGCGCCTGCGATCCCACCGCCGGCCAGCGCAGCGCCGGCTGCGTGGCCGCGAGCGCCGCGCCCTTCTGCGACTCGACCCAGTTCGTGTGCGTCGCCTGCGGCACCGGCGTCGTCGGCCAGGACAGCCGCTGCGTCGACAACCGCGACGGCCTGACCCAGTGCATCGGCGACCGCTGCGCCGAGTGCGACCCCCGCAACCACGACGGCTGCGGCGAGGCCGACGCCGAGCCGATCTGCGACCTCGGCGCCGCCACCTGCCGCACCTGCGCCAACAGCAGCGAGTGCAACGCGCGCCCGGGCGGGCTCGACCAGTGCGTGGGCGGCACCTGCAAGCTCTGCCAGCCGAACTCCACCACCGGCTGCGTCGATCCGGCGCGTCCCATCTGCAACGCCGCGGGCACCGCGTGCGGCCCCTGCCAGAACGACGACCAGTGCCCCGGCGCCGATCTCTGCGTCGACGGGCGCTGCCGCCAGTGCCAGCCCGGCCCGCAGAACCGCGGCTGCGATGGCACCGGTCCCCTGCCCTACTGCGACCCGGCGACCTTCCTCTGTCAGTCGTGCCTCGTCGGCGGCGTCGCGACCGACGCCCGCTGCCTCGATCCCACCCGCCCGCAGTGCGACGATGGCTTCTGCCGGCAGTGTGATCCGGCGAATCACGATGGCTGCCTCGAAGCGAGCGCCGCCCCCATCTGCGCGGCGAATGGCACCTGCCGTATCTGCCAGAACGACCTCGACTGCCAGAGCCGCCCGGGCGGGCTCGACTATTGCGACGGGGGCCGGTGTGTCGCCTGTGATCGAGACACCGACGCCGGCTGTGATGGCGCGTCGCCCATCTGCGACAACGACACCCGGACCTGCCGCGGCTGCACCGGCGCCGCCGAATGCCCCGGCAACCAGCAGTGCCTGCAAGGCCGCTGCGTCGGCTGCGACCCGGCCACCGACGATCCCTGCATCGCCGCCAGCACCGCGCCTGTCTGCGACGCCACCGAGATCTGCCGCGCCTGCGCCAACGACGCCGAGTGCGCCGACAACCCCGACAATGGCAGCCAGTGCATCGCCAGCGGCGCCTGCACCCAGTGCGACCCCGACACCCAGGATGGCTGCGTCGAAGCCAGCGTCACCCCCTACTGCGCCAGCAACGGCGCCTGCCGCCCCTGCGCCAACGACGCCGAGTGTGTCAGCGCGCGCGGTGCCCGCAACGAGTGTGTCACCACCGCTGGCGCCACCCGCTGCGAGCTGTGTGATCCCGCCGGCAACGCCGGCTGCAACGCCGCGAGCACGACCCCCATCTGCGGCGGCGCCGTCGGCAACCGCGCCTGCCGCGCCTGCCAGAACGACGGCGAGTGCGGCGCCGGCCTCCAGTGCATCACCGCCGGCGCCCAGCGCGGCGCGTGCCGCGCGTGCGACCCGGCCAACAACGACGGCTGCGACGCCAACTCGGCCACCCCGGTCTGTGACGGCGCCACCTTCCGCTGCGTCGGCTGCGCCAACGACACCCAGTGCGCCGGCCGCGCCGACGGCCGGCTCCAGTGCGTCAGCGGCCGCTGCGAGCGGTGTGATCCGGGTGATCCGACCGACGCCGGTGGCTGCCCCGAGGTGAGCGCGGCGCCGATCTGCGATCCCTCCTCGCGGACCTGCGTGGCCTGCGCCAACGACGCGCAGTGCTTCCTGCGGGGGGGTGGGCGCGATGTCTGCGTCGCCCCCAACTGCCAGCTCTGCGATCCGACCGACGATGACGGCTGCGGCGGCGTCACCCCGATCTGCGACAACGGCACCGCCTGCCGCGGCTGCCGCAACGCCGCCGAGTGCGGGCCGGGCGTGCAGTGCCTCGCCGATGGCTCCTGCGCCGGCTGCAACCCCGACACCAACTCGGGTTGCGACCGCGACGACCCCATCTGCGACCGCGGGCTCCGCGCCTGCCGCCCCTGCCGCGATGACACGGAGTGCGGCGCTGGCTACTGCTTCGAAGGCCGCTGCGAAGCCTGCGATCCCGAGGGTCACGCGGCCTGCCCCGCCAACCAGCTCTGCTGCCAGGGCGGCGCCGACCAGCCCTACGCCTGCCAGGGCACCGATCCCGACACCCAGTGCGCCGCGTGCGGTGTCGCCTGCGACGCCGACGGCGACCCCGCGACCGACGGCAGCAACGCCTGCGTCAACCGCACCTGCCGCTGCGGCAACGGGATCGAGTGCGACGACCCGCAGCCCTACTGCCTCGGCGCGAGCCCGCAGGGCGTCTGCTCCGAGTGCCGCGCCGACGCCGACTGCGACCCGCTCTCGACGGCTCCGATCTGCGGCGATGACATCGCCGGCAACGACACCAACACCTGCCGCGCCTGCCAGAGCGACGCCGAGTGCCCCGCCGCCGCCGGTCGCGGCCAGTGCATCCTCACCGACGGCAGCGCGCGGGAAGGCGCCTGCCATGCCTGCGATCCGGTCGACCACGCCGGCTGTGATCCCGCCGGCAACCGCCCGATCTGCGACCCGGCCACCTACACCTGCGTGCCGTGCGCCAACGACGCCGCCTGCGGCGCCCACCCCGGCAACGGCGGCCAGTGCCTCGCGAGCGGCGCGTGCGCCGAGTGCGACGGCCGCGCCGATGGCTGCGTCGCCGCCAGCAACGAGCCGGTCTGCGTCGCCGGCAACGTCTGCGGCTGCGCGGTCGACAACGACTGCGCCGGCAACCCGAACGGCACCCAGTGTGTCGCCGTCGCCGGCGGCGGCCGGATCTGCGCGCAGTGTGACCCCACCCAGGGCAACGCCGGCTGCGACCTCGCCAGCGCCGCGCCCTGGTGCGACCCGGCGTCGCTGACCTGCGTCGGCTGCGCCGGGCAGAACGGCCGCTGCGCCGGCAACCCGGGCCGCCCCTACTGCAGCGTCAACTCCTGCGTCGAGTGCCTCACCGCGAACCACACCGGCTGCGGCGCCGCCGAGCTCTGCTGCCTCGCGGGCGGCACCCCCGACTGCGTCGGCGTGCAGCTCAACCAGTGCACCGCCTGCGGCGCCGCCGGCGCCTGCGACCTCGATCTCGCCGACACCTGCGACGCCCGCGGCTGCGTCTGCGGCAACACCCGCGGCCCCTGCGCGCCCGACCGCCTCTGCGTGGGCGGCGCCTGCGTCGAGTGCGCCGACGACGGCGACTGCGGCGGCGGTGAGTTCTGTGTCGCGGGCACCTGCGAGGTCTGCCGGCCCGGCACCAACGACGGCTGCAACCCGGTGAGCAACACCCCGATCTGTCGCGCCCAGGCGGGGGTCATCGCCTGTCGTGGCTGCCAGAACGGCGCCGCCGGCAACACCGAGTGCCGCGCCGACCCCGACCTCGGCGACTACTGCTTCCAGGGTCGCTGCGGCGCCTGTGACATCAACGACCACACCACCTGCAACACCGGCGCCCCCAACGAGACCCGCCTGTGCTGCATCACCCCCGGCCAGCCCGCCGCGTGCGTCGATCCCGCCGCCGACCCGGACGACAACCGCTGCAACGGGTGCGCGTTCGGCGCCAACGAATGCGCCGTGGGCCAGGTC
>JACKDM010000040.1 GCA_020633515.1 Myxococcales bacterium | reverse complement strand
GAGATCGGAGAGCGCCTGTGGCATCGAGACGGCGGCGATGCCACGGGCCTCGGCGGCGACCGACTCGGGGTTGTCGCGGCGGCAGACGTTGCCGACGACGACGAGGTCGGGGCCCCAGTCGAGGTGGCTCGCGTCGAAGCCTTCCATCCACTCGATCTCACGCGCGCGCAGCACGTCGCTCATCGGGGGGTAGACGCCGCGGTCACTGCCCCGCACGGTGTAGCCGGCCTCTTGCAGCATGCACGCGAACGAACCCATGCCGGCGCCGGCGATGCCGATGAGGTGGATGCGTTCGACCCGATCGGGCATCGGGCGGCGGATGTACCAGGGCTGGTGGGGTTTGGTCATGGGCAGACGATGGCAGGGCGGCCGATCGCGCGCAACGGGGTCAGGGGGGGAGGTGGAGGAGGCAGCCGCTCCACCAGACGTAGAGCATGCTCGCGACGGCGACGAGGTTGGTGAGCACGGCGAAGAGCTTCATCTGCGCGAGGGTGTAGGCGCGGCCGCGGAAGAGCACGGCGACGTCGAGCACGAGCCAGGCGAGGAAGAGCGCGAGCGCGCCGCCGAACCAGGGGTCGCCGAAGACGAAGAAGAGCATCGCGACCTCGGCGGCGACGACGCCGATGATGACGAGCTTGGTGTTGCGGGCGCCGATGACGGTCGCGGTGGTGCGGCGGCCGGTGGCGCGGTCGGGGTCGATGTCCATCACCTCGCCCATGAGGTGCGACTGGATCGCGAAGAGCGCGAGGTAGGCCGCGGTGGGCGCGGGGGGCAGGGGCAGCGCGTTGAGCCAGGCGCTGAGGGGCACGACGAGGAGGTAGCCGAACTGGCAGCAGAGCTCGAGCGGGGGGTGGCTGCGCAGGCCGTGGGGGCGGCGGTTGTAGAGCCAGAGCACGGCGGCGATGGCGGCGAGCAGCGCGGCCATGCGGGGGCCGTCGAGCAGGACGAGGGGGAGCGCGGCGAGCAGGCCGACGGCGACGAGCGCGCGGGGGAGGCGGGCGAGCTCGGCGTCGGTGGCGCGGGCGCCGAAGAGCAGGTTGCCCTTGCGGGGGTTGTGGCGGTCGATGTCGGCGTCGGCGATGTCGTTCCAGCCGTAGAGGACGAAGTTGAGGGGGAAGGTGACGAAGGCGAGGCCGATCCAGAAGCGGGGGCTGTCGAGCAGGTGGCGGCCGGCGAGGGGGAGCGCGTAGAGCCAGATGGTGGGGAACCAGAGGCCGGGGCGGGAGACTTCGAGCCAGTGGCGGAGGGTGCGGCGCATGGTCAGGTGGCTTCGACGGGGAGGGTGAGCACGAGCTCGGGCCAGGGTTCGAGGCGGGTGAGCGCGACGGCGCCGCCCTGCACGGCGCAGAGGCGGTGCAGGAGCAGGATCGGGGCGCCGCGGAGGTCGGCGGCGGCGGCGCGCTCGGGGTCGCGGGCGTCGGCGTCGGCGCGGCGCCAGCGCTCGACGAGGGCGGGGCGTTCGCTCACTTCGCCGTCGGCGGCGATGACGCGGATCCGGCATTCGAAGACGCCGTCGCGGTGGGCGAGCGCGATCTCGACCTCGCCGGCTTCGAGCGCGTCGAGCAGGCCGCCGGCGGCGAGGTAGAGCGCGCGGGCGGTGTGCACCGGGTCGAAGCGGGCGCGGGGGGGCTCGCCGGCGGGGGGCGGGGCGGGGGTGATGGTGACCGCGGCGAGCGCGAGCGGGTCGGGGCGGAGCTGGGTGGCGAGCACGCGGGCGAGGTCGTCGAGGCGGTTGGGCGAGGGGGTGAAGCCGGTGATGCGCACCGCGGCGGCGGCAGGGTCGCGCAGGCCTTCGAGGCGGCTGAGGTCGAGCAGCGCGAGGATGAAGCGCAACAGCGACTCGCCGCTGCGCCAGAGGATGCCGAGGCGGGTGCGCTGGCGGTCTTCGAGCGGGCCGTCGATCTCGGCGAGGAGCAGCTCGGCGAAGCCGAGGATCGAGTTGAGCGGGCTCTTGAGCTCGTGGCTGAGGTGGGCGAGGAAGCGGGCCTTGGCGGCGTCGGCCTTGCGGCGCTCGGCGGCGGCGCGGCGGAGCGCGGCGCGTTGGGCGGCGAGGCCGTGCAGGGTGCGCTGCAAGGCGGCGGCGACGGCGGCGGTCTCGCGCAGCGCGACGGGCGGTGGGGGCGGGGGTTCGTCTTCGTCGATGCGGCGCAGCGCGTCGCCGATCGCGTCGAGGTCGTCGGTGGCGGCTTCGGCGAGGCGGCGGGCGCCGATCGCGGTGAGCGCGAGCAGGGCGCCGAAGAGGGTGAAGGGCAGCCAGCCGAGCGCGAGCGCGGGGTCTATGTCGGTCGGGGGGTCGTTGCCGCGGCGGGCGGCGGGCAGCGCGGCGGTGAGCGCGGCGCGGGCGGCGTCGTCGGGGAGGCGGGCGGCGAGGCGGCGCTGCAGGGTGCGGGTGCGCTCGACGAAGTAGGTGGTGGTGTCGAGGCCGTAGGCTTCACCGCCGCTCTGCTGCACGAGGAGCAGGCCGGCGGCGCAGACGGCGACGGGCATCTGCACGGCGAGCGCGAGGCGGCCGGCGACGGGCTGGCGCAGACCCAGGACGGGGCCCGAACCGGGGGGGCCGGCGGCGTGGGCGCGCAGGAGGCGGCGGGTGACGAGGTAGAGGCCGAGCACGGGCAACAGCGCGACGACGTAGGTGATGGCGCCGGTGGCGATGGCGGCGCCGAGCGGCTGGCCGCGGTGGGCGAGCCAAGCGCCGGTGCCGACGCCGCAGAGCACGGCGCCGACGAAGGCGCTGCGGGCGAGGCGGACGGGGAAGTCGTGGGCGAGGCGGCGGTGGTGGGGGTCGGCGGTCGGCTGCGCGGGCAGGGTCGCGAGCAGCGCGCCGATGCGCCAGACGCCGATGAGGGTGGTGGCGCCGGTGACGAGCGCGTAGCCGAGCTGCCAGTCGGCGCCGGGGGCGTGGCGACCGGCGAGCAGCGGCACGAGCCAGACGGTGAGCGCGATGGCCGCGAGCCCGGCGGTGGCGGTGTAGAGGCGGATGGCGGTGAGCGGCGACCAGCTCATGGCGGCGGCTCCACCGGCAGCACGAGGTGGAAGGTGCTGCCTTCGCCGAGGACCGACTCGGCCCAGAGGCGGCCGCCGTGGCGTTCGACGAGGCGACGGGCGATGGCGAGGCCGAGGCCGGTGCCGGCGACGCCGCGCTGGGCGGCGACGCGGTGGAACTCGACGAAGATCGCCTCGAGCTCGTCGGGCGGGATGCCGGGGCCGGTGTCGGCGACCTCGAGGTGCACCGCCGGGGCGCCGCGGAAGGGCTCGGGGCGGACGCGGATCTCGATGTAGCCGGCGGTCGTGAACTTGAGCGCGTTGTCGAGCAGGTTGGCGATGACCTGCCGGATGCGGGCGCGGTCGGCGGCGACCGGGGGCGCGGGCTCGGCGGCGACGCCGGTGGTGACGTCGGGTGAGATGTCGGCGTGGGCGGCGAGCTCTTCGGCGGCGAGCGCGGCGAGGTCGACCGGGGCGCGGGCGAGGGGGACCTCTTCGCCGGCTTCGATGCGCGAGAGGTCGAGGATCTCGTCGACGTGGTCGAGGAGCTGCGCGCTGGCGTCGGCGATGACGCGGATGTCTTCGCGCTGGGCGTCGTTGAGCGGGGTCTGCTGGAGCAGGTGGCAGTAGCCGGTGATGGTGGTCAGCGGGGTGCGCAGCTCGTAGCTCGCGGTGTGGAGGAAGCCGGTGCGGGTGCGATCGCTGCCGGCGGCGACGGAGAGCTCGGCGGCGAGGTGGCGGTTGTGGGCGGCGAAGCGGCGCACGGTGTCGTCGACGACGGCGGCGAGGTCGCCGATCTCGTCGCTGCTCGCTTGCGGCACGTCGCCGGGGTCGAGCGGCGCGGTGGGGTGGTCGGCGGCGTGGCCCATGCGGTCGAGCGCGTCGGTGAGCGGGCGGAGCTGGCCGGCGAGGTCACGGCCGATGAGCCAGGCGCCGAGCGGGGCGCCGAGCATGAGGATGCCGAGGATGAGGATCGCGCCGGCGTCGTCGGGCGCGCGCACCGGGGGGCCGACGCCGGCGGTCTGCCAGATCCAGAGGGTGTCGCGCGGGAGGGGGCGGCGGACGAGGTGGAAGCGGGCGCTGTCGAAGCGGAGGAGGTGGTGGTCGGGGGCGGCGAGGGCTTCGTCGGCGAAGCGGAGCCAGGGGGGCGGGGCGTCGCCGGGGAGGATGGCGGCGTCGAGGTAGAGCTCGCCGTGCAGGGTGGTGAGCGCGGCGGCGGGGTCGCCGTGGGTGGCGGCGGCGGCGAGCAGGTCGGCGATGAGGTGGAGCTCGGCGAGGCGGGCGCGGTCGACGCCGCCGGCGGCGCGGGCGGAGAGGGCGACGCCGAGGAGCGCGGCGGTGAGGAGGCCGAGCGCGGCGGCGCCGGCGGTGTAGAGGGTGGTGAGCGCGGGGAGGCGCTCGCCGGGGGCGGCGGGGGCGCGGCGGGCGAGGGGCTGGATGGTGAGGAAGGCGGCGAGGCAGGCGCTCCAGCCGAGGGCGAGGGTGGCGAGGAGCACGGAGAAGGCTTCGATGAAGGGGACGCGTGGGTCGAGGTGGTCGGCGGCCCAGCGGGCGAGCGCGAGCGCGGTGACGAGGAGGCCGAGGTCGCGGGCGCAGGCGGCGCCGAAGCCGGGGCGGAGGCCGGGGCGGAGGCAGCGGCGCACGAGGAGGATGGCGCCGGCGATGGCGAGGAGGCCGGCCGTGAGGCCGCTGCGGGTGAGCGCGCGGGCGGCGAAGGGGTCGACGGCGAGGAGGGCGGCGAGGCCGGGGCCCCAGAGCAGCGGGAGGGGGAGGATCCAGCCGAGCGCGCGGCGGGTCGGCGGCCCGAGCGGGCTCATGGGGCGGCGCGGCCGCGGCTGAGGTGGACCTCGAGGATCGCGCGGGCGTTGGCGCGGCGCACGGTGAAGCGGCGGCCGTCGGGGAGCGCGACGGTCTCGCCGAGCTGGGGGATGTGGCGGAGCTGGTCGAGCATGAAGCCGGCGATGGTCTCGTAGTCGTCGTCGGTGGGCAGCTCGAGCTTGAAGTGCTCGTTGACCCGCTCGACGGGCGCGCGGGCGTCGATGGTCCAGCCGTCGGGGACCTGGCGCCAGAGCCCGCCCTCGGGGTCGAACTCGTCGTGGATCTCGCCGACGATCTCTTCGAGCACGTCCTCGAGGGTCAACAGCCCGACCGCGCCGCCGAACTCGTCGACGACGACCGCCGCCGAGGCCGCCTCGCGCTGCAGGAGGATGAGGATCTCGTCGATCTCCTGGTTCTCGGGCACGAAGTAGGGCGGGCGCATCAGCTCGGTGACCGGCTGGTCGGCGCGCTCGGCCTTGAGCAGGTCGAGGTGGTGCAAGAGCCCGACGATGTTGTCGATGCGGTCGCGGTAGACGGGCAGGCGGCTGTAGCCCTGGCGCGAGATGGCCTTGACGGCGTCCTCGACGGTCGAGTCGGCGGGCACGGCGACGATCTCGACGAGCGGGACCATGCTGTCGCTGGCTTCGAGCTGGGTGAAGGCGAAGATCCGGGAGATCATCTCGCGCTCGTCGGCATTCATCTCGCTCTCGCCGCTCTCGGTCTGCATCAGGAGCACGAGCTCGTCGCGCGAGGCCATCGCCTTGCGCGAGGCGTCGTCGATGCCGAGGAGGCGGTAGAGCGTCGCGGTGTAGCCGCGGACGAACCAGATCAGCGGCGTGAGCGCGCGGTGCACGATGTAGAGCGGGCCCGAGAGCAGCAGCGAGAGGGTGTCGGCGCGGCTCTGGCCGAGGCTCTTGGGGATGATCTCGGCGCCGATGAGGATGAGCGGTGACATGAGCAGCATCGCCCACCAGTCGCCGTTGACCGGGTCGAGGCGCAGCAGGGTGAGCGAGGCGGTCGTCGAGCCGGTGACGGTGCTGAAGTTGGTGCCGAGCAGGGTGGTGCCGAAGAGGCGGTCGGGGTGCTGGCGGAACCACAGCACGCGCTTCGCCGCGGCGCTGCCGTTGCGGGCGGCTTCTTCGAGGCGGATGCCGTTGGCGGAGACGATCGAGAGCTCGCTCGCGGCGAAGAACGCCTCGCTGAGCACGCAGCCGCCGATGATGATCCAGGGCAGGAGCTGAAGCAGCGTGTCAACCACGGGTCGCCTCCGCGGTCGCCTCGGCCTCGTCGTCGTGGATCGGGCCGAAGAGCTCTTCGAGCAGATCCTCCATCGTCACCAGCCCCTTGGCGCGGCCGAACTCGTCGACGACGATCGCGAGGTGGGTGCGGCGGGTGCGGAACTCGTCGAGCAGGTCGGCGGCGCTGCGCCCGCCGAGGGTGAACAGCGGGCGACGCAGCAGCCGGCGCAGCCGCGGGGGCGCGGGGCGCACGCCCCAGCGGATGGGGAGCAGGTCCTTGACGAAGAGCACGCCGACCACGTTGTGCGGGTTGCCGCTCCACACCGGGATGCGGCTGTGGGTGCGGTCGGTGATCTGGGCGAGGACCCGGTCGATCGTCAGGTCGTCGGCGAGCGAGAAGACCTGATTCCACGGCATCATGACGTCGCGCACCCGCAGGTCGCCGAAGTCGAGCACGTTGTGGATCAGCGCCCGCTCGCCCTCTTCGACGACGCCCTCCTGCGCGCCGACGTCGACGAGGGTGCGGAACTCGCGCTCGTCGATGGTGTTGTCGGCCGCGGCCTCGCCCTGCTTGCCGGCGAAGCGCCGCAGCGTCGCGTCGGTGAGGCGGCGCAGCCCGTAGCGGATCGGGGTGGTGACGAACGCGAAGAGCGACAGCGGGCGGGCGATGATGCGCGCGGTGCCCTCGGCGCGCTGGGCGGCGAGCGTCTTGGGGGTGATCTCGCCGACGACGAGCAGCAGCGGCACCACCATCGCCGCCGAGAGCAGCGCCTGCTCGATGAGCGTGCGGTCTTCGAGCCAGCCGCGGGTGATGCCGGCGCTGACGATCGAGAGCGCGATGTTGGTGAGCTCGTTGCCGAGCAGCACGGTGACGAGCAGGTCGCGCGGCGAGGCGAGCAGGCGCGCGATGAGCCGGTCGATCGCGCGGGGCGACTGCTGCAATCGGGTGAGCGCGACCTTGCCGATGCTGAACAGCGCCGTCTCCGAGCCGCTGAAGAAGCTCGAGACGAAGAGGAGGATGAAGAAGAGGGCGTACTCCATCAGCGGTCGTGGGGCTCCTTGGCCGTGGACGGGGCGAAGTGGTCGTGGCCACGCGCGGCGACGGGGCGGCCGTCGAGCGTGAGGCCGGCGCCGGCGGCGCAGACGCCGATCCGGCGCGCGTTCGCGGCCGACGGGGGCGCCTCGTCGGGCGGGGCGGTGAAGAGCAGCACGTAGTCCTCGCCGCCGGTGAGCGCGGCGTCGAGGTCGTCGCCGCGGCGGGCGTGATAGTGGGCGCTCGTCGGGATCGCGGCGCGTTCGAAGCCGATCGCGACCCCGCTCGCGCGGGCGAGGCGGCCGGCGTCGATCAGCAGCCCGTCGCTGACGTCCATCGCCGCGGTGACCGCGCCCCAGGCGGCGAGCGCGGCGGCTTCGGGCAGGTGCGGGCGCCAGTGGTGGCGCGCGGCGCGGGCGGCGGGGTCACCGTCCTGCCAGCGGATCGCGGCGTCGCCGAGCGGGCCGGTGACGTACACCGCGTCGCCCGGTCGCGCGCCGACCCGGGTGAAGGCGCGCGCGCCGGCGAGCGGCCCGCCCGCGGTGACCGCGATCACCGCCGGTCCGTCGGTGCGGCTCAGGTTGCCGCCCACCACCCGCGCCCCGTGCGCCGCCGCGCACGTCGCGAACCCCCGCACCAGCCGCCGGAACCGCCCCGCGCCGAAGCCCGCCGGCAGCGTCAGCGCCCACACCAGCCACCCCGCCGCGCCGCCGCTCCCCGCGAGATCGCTGAGGTTGCTCACCGCCGCCTGCGCGCCGATCTGCTCGGGTGTGTCGCGCTTCACATCGAAGTGGCGGCCCTCGACGAGCACGTCGGTCGTCACCAGCGCGGTCGGCGTGTCGATCGCGGCGCAGTCGTCGCGCAGATCGGCCGGGATCCCCGCGCGGCGCAGCTCGTCGTCGATGATCGCGACGAGCGCGCCCTCGGCGGGCAGCGGGTCGTCGTCGGGCTCGATGGCAGGGTCGGGGTCCAGGGATTCCTCAGTCGGCTCAGGACGCGCGGCCGGGCTGGTCGACGGGCACGACGAACGAGAAGGTCGCGCCGGCGCCCTCCTCGCTCTCGACGAAGACCTCGCCGCCGTGCGCCTCGACGAAGTTCTTGACGATCGACAGCCCGAGGCCGGTGCCGCCATAGCTGCGGGTCGAGCTGTTGTCGACCTGATAGAAGGCGTCGAAGACCTTGCCGAGCTGGTCGGCGGGCAGCCCCACGCCGGTGTCCTGCACCGAGAACCGCACCGCCTGGATGTCGGCCCCGCCGTGCCCCGCCCGCGGCGCGATGCTCGGGCGCACCCGCACCGTCACCGAGCCGCCCGCCGAGGTGAACTTCACGGCGTTCGAGAGCAGATTCACCAGCGATTGCCGCACCTTGTAGCGGTCGACGTTGAGCACCGGCAGCCCTTCGGAGATGTCGACGACCAGCGCGAGCTGCCCCTTGCGCGCCTGCGGTCGCACCGTCGACAGCGCGGCCTCGACGATCGCCTCGACCGTCACCCGCTCGAGCGAGAGCGTCTTGACCCCCCGCTCGATCTTGCTGATGTCGAGGATGCCCCCGATGAGTTGCAGCAGGCTCTCGCCGCGCTCCATGATCGTCGCGAGGTACTCCTTCTGCTCGTCGTTGAGCGGCCCGGCGAGCTCCTCGTAGAGCATCTCGCTGTAGCCGATCACGCTGGTGAGCGGCGTGCGCAGCTCATGGCTGACCGTCGCGAGGAAGTTGCTCTTGAGCTCGTCGAGCTCGCGCAGCCGGGCGTTGCTCGCCGCGAGCGCCTCGTTGCGCTCACGGAGCTGCTGGTTGGCCGCCTGCAGATCGTTGTAGGCCTCGGTGATCGACTCGAGGTGCATGTTGCTCGTCAACAGCGCCTTGTAGCCCGAGTGGCAGGTCGTCTCGATGGCCTTGAGCAGCATCGCCACCCGCGCCCGCAGCCCCGCCTCGCCGAAGGTCGTCAGCCGCGAGCGCGCCCGCTCCACCGCCGCGACATCCAGCCGCCGCGCGTACGGGCTCTCCGCGAGCGGCGGCGGCGTCTCCGGCAGATAGGGCCCGCAGATCAGCTTGCCGATCACCTCGAACTCGTACACCACCGGCACGATCAGGTAGCGCGTCCCCGCGACCGGATCGACCCGCGTCAGCGACTCGCCGCGCTCGGGATCGAGCCGCTTGAGCCCCGAGATGAAGTCGACCATCGCCCGCTGCACCACCGGATCGTGGAACAGCTTCTCCCCGAGCCCCGCGTCGTGGTTGACCTCGACGAGCTGCTCGTGGCGATCGTCGAAGGCCCGCAGCCCGAGCCGGTACAGGTCGCCGAACGCGGCGCACAGCTCGGTGAGCAGCGCCGGCTCGAAGAGCTCGGCGAACTGCGGCGGCCGGTCGAGGATCGAGGTGCTCACCGCCCGCCTCCGAAGACCGGCTGCGGCGGCTTCCATCCGCGGAAGACCTCGGCGAGGAAGGCGTCCTTCTCGACCTTGAGCCGCTCGCCCATCTTGAACTCGCGGTCGAGCCGATCCCAGGCGACCGAGAGCAGCCCCTCGAGCGTCTCGCGCACCCCGATCCCCCGGATCGCGATCGCCGGGATCAACGGCGTCGATCGGTGCCGCTGAAAGGCTTGCAGCTCGGCCTCGGAGCGGATCTCGGGCAGGTCGCGTTTGTTGAACTGAATGACCATCGGCAGATCGGCCGGCAGCCCATTGGCCTCGAGGTTCGCCCGCAGGTTGCGAAACGACTCCTTGTTGGCCTCGGTCTCCGAGACCTGGCTGTCGGCGATGAACGCGATCGCGTCGGCCCCTTGCAGCACCACCCGCCGGGTCGAGTCGTGGATGACCTGCCCGGGCACGGTCAGCACCTTGACCTTGAGCGTGAACCCCGCCGCCGAGCGGAAGACCACCGGCAGCAGGTCGAAGAAGAGCGTGCGGTCGTCGCGGGTCTCGAGCGTCATCAGCCGCCCGGCCGATCCGCTCGGCGCCATGAGGTGCAGCGCCTGGAGGTTCGTCGTCTTCCCGCTGAGCGCGGGCCCGTAGTAGACGACCTTGAGCGTGATCTCGCGGCGCGGCAGGTTGAACTGAACCATCAACCGCCCCGAGGACGACGAGTGAGCATGGCGGTGATGATGACGCACCCCGCCGCCGATCGCCAGCCGTTCACCCGTCGAACTGCCGGGCGATCTGATAGCGGGTCAGCAGGTAGTAGCCCAACGCGAACACCAGGAGCACGAGCGCGGCGACGAGCAGCGCGAACATGCGCCGCACCCGGCTGCGATCGGCGCTCATCGCCCGCTCACCGACCTGTCCCACCCGTGCCATCGCCGCCTTGAGCACCTGTTGGCGATAGCCCGCGACCCGCGTGTCCTCGGGCATCGCGTCGGCCAGCCGCCGATAGCTCTGCCCGGCGAACTCGAGCAGCTCGCTCTCGGCGCACATGCGGATGAAGTCGTGGTGACCGCGCGCATCGTCGAGATCGGCCGCGAGCGCCTGCCATCGCGCCCGGATGCTCACCGCCGCCGGGTGGCCGTCGAGCGGATCACCCGGCAGCCGCGCCCGCCCCGTCGCCGCGTAGGCGAACATCAACCCGCAGCGATGACAGGCGTCCGCGCCCGGCGGCTGGCGGTGCGCGCACTTGGGGCACTCGACGAGCCCCGCGCTCCCCGCGCGCGCGGCCGGGCTCGTCGGCCTGGCAGGGGAGGGGAGCGCGGCGCCGATCGCGTCGGGCATGGCATCGACGCGACCCGACGACAGCGCGGGCCCGATGTCATCGCGCGCCTTCGCGGGCGCCGAGCCGACCGCGGGCGCGAGCACCGCCGTCGCCGCACACCGCGGACACACGAAGCCGAAGCCGCCCTCGACCGCATCGAGCCGATCGAGATCGACGCTCACCTGACAGTGTGGGCACTGAACACGCATCGCGGACCATTGTCGCCGTCCGTCGGCCCCGGTGCCATACCGGCGCGACGCACGGACACGCGATGAGAGGAAGGGAGCCCCTCGCGGACCCATGCCCGCGAGGGACGATCATCGGTGGAACCGTGGCGATCAGTCGGACAGATGGAGGATGTCGAGGCTCAGCGTCTCACCAGTCGCCGCGGCTGCCCCGGCCACCACCACCGCCGCTGCGACCGCCGCGGCCACCACCGCCGCCGCCGCCGCCGCCGTAGCCACCACCGCCGCCACCGCCACGGCCGCCGCGGAAGCCACCGCCGCCGCCGCCGCCACCACCACCGCCGCCACCGCCACCGCCCCGGGGGTTGGCTTCATCCACCCGGATCTTGCGGCCGTCGAGGTCGGCGCCGTCCATCTGCTCCTTGGCTTCGATGGCCGCCGCGTCATCGGCGAAGCTGACGAAACCGAACCCGCGGGAACGACCGGTCTCACGGTCGTTGATCACCTTGGCCTCGATGACCTCGCCGAAGCGCTCGAAGCCTTCACGGAGGGTTTCGTCGGTCGTGCCCCAGCTGAGGCCGCCTACGAACAACTTGTTCGACATCGCTCTCTCTCTCGCTTGTGGCGCGCGGGATTGGGTCTGCGCGGCGCGCTCTCTAACGCAATGCACGCCGCGGCTCGGTGCGGCGCAAGGAGGAGCATAACCAAGGCTTTGCGCCCGCGCCGACAAAAAAAAGGCCGCCCGCATGAAAAAATGCGCCGTTGCGCCAGCCGCTCCGCTGGCTCATCCTGGCCGCGATGACACCTGTCACGCTCTGGCGCTTCCCCGGTCCGATCGCGCTCCTCGACGTGCTCGCCGGCGCACGCCCGACCCTGCATCACGACGCGGCGACGGCCGCCTACCTCGGCGATGACACCTTGTGGGATTGGCCCGGCGTCGCCGAGTTCGGCGCGCTGACGATCTTCGGCGCCGACCGCCTCGATCCACGCCCGGCAGCGATCGCCGGCTGGTACACCGTCCCGGTGGGGCCTCTCGACCCCGGCGCGGTGCTCTACGTGCCCGATCGCGGCTGCGCCCGCGCCGTCGACGCCGCCCCCGACGCCGCCGCCGCCCGCGCCAGGCTGCCTCTCGGCTACGACGCCGCC
Organism: Myxococcales bacterium; assembly: GCA_020633515.1. The sequence goes on along the minus strand of JACKDM010000040.1, from coordinate 33,538 downwards.
GTCGGCGAAGCCCGCCGCGCGATGGCCCGCTACGACCTGATCAGCCGCCGCGTCGTCGCCGCCCGCGAGGCGCTCGGCGAGGCGCGCCTCCCCGCCCGCTGGCGCCGCGCCGTCGACACCCCGCTCCACCTTCTGCCCCGCGCCGAACGCGAAGCCCTCGCCGACGCGCTCGACGCCGCCGCCTCGACCCTCGCCGCGAGCCACCCATGAACCGCGACCGCCCGTTGACCTTCGACGACCTCGTCACCGGCCGCGCCGAGGTCACCCACGCCCTCGACCTCCACCTCTCCGCCCGCGACGGCCCCGGCCTCGCCGACAAGCTCCGCCAGGCCTACTACTGGATCGTCAACAACGCCGTCATCGTGCCGTACTACGACGTCGCCTTCGAAGCGGCCGCCGGCCGCCGCTTCGAGTTCCCCAACGGCGACGCCTTCGTACTCCCCCGCGGCCCCGCGTGGTCGAGCTACGTGCTCTTCCCCCTCCTCACCTTCGCCACCGGCAGCCGCGCGCTCCTCGTCGGCGGCCCCGGCAAAGGCAAGACCGCGACCGCGCTCCTCATGGGCCTCCTCGCCGGCTACACCGAGGCCGAGGTCAAGCGCGCCGTGCAGCACGGCCACCCTCAGCTCACCGTCGCCGATCTGCTCGGCAACCCCATGCCCGGCGATCTCATGGCCGCGAAGTCGATGGATGACATCGCCATCGCCTGGCGCCGCTGGATCACCATGCGGGTCAAGATCATCGACGAGTACAACCGCATCCCCACCCGCACCCAGTCGGCGCTGTTGTCGCTGCTCGCCGAAGGCTACGCCGAGATGCTCGGCCAGACCGTCGAAGCCGGCGCCGGGGCGTGGTTCCTGACCGCCAACGACGACGCCGGCGGCGGCACCTTCCAGGTCATCGAGGCGCTCAAGGACCGCATCGACGTCACCATCCGCGCCATGACCTTCAACAGCCGCTTCCTGCCCAAGCTGCTCGCCCGCCTCGAGACCGGGCAGAACCCCGCCGACCTCGTGCCCGCCGACATCGTCTTCGCCCCCGAAGAGATGGAGCGCATGCGGCACCACATCCGCGCGGTGCCATTCGAGACGGCGGCCCTGCGTCGCCTCGAGTTCTTCGTCGGCGGCCTCGACTTCTGCCAGCGCGCCTCGGCCGACTTCGAAGCCAAGAGCAAGGACACCCTCAAGCTCGCTGGCATCGCGCTGCACACCGTCTGCAACGAAGACTGCCCGCTCGACAAGCACCAGCACGTCTGCGCCCAGACCACCGAAGGGCTCAGCGTACGCAGCTACCTCACCGTGATGACCTTCGCCAAGGCGCTCGCCTTCTTCCGCGGCGCCGAGGCCGTCACCGCCGAAGACATCCGGCAGGTCATCCCCTTCGTGCTGCACGAGAAGCTCACCGCCAACCGCCGCGGCGACTTCTTCACCGATGAGCGCCACCGGGTCTACCTGCACGACAAGGTCGCCTGGATCCGCCAGATGTGGGACCTCGCGATGGCGCAGTACGACCGCAACGACCGCGACCGGAATGACCCCGGCCGCGCGCTGCTCGCCGAGCTCGAAGCCGGCCTCGAAGGCGTCGGTCGCGCCGAGGTCGACAACCGCCTCGCCAAGGTCGAGAAGGCCATCGCCGCGCTCTGCGCGGGCGGCGAGCTCTCGGCGCCGGTCTTCGAAGACCTCGTGCGGCTCAAGTATGTCTTCCTGCGCTACCAGAACTACCAGCGATGGCTCGTGCGGGGGGAAGACATCTGACATGGATGCCATCGACGCGCCCGGCGATGCCTTGCAGCGCGCGCTGCGCGCCGCGATCGACGAGACCCGCGCCGCGAGCAGCGCGTGGCGCCCGGCGGTCGCCGCCTACCTCTTCGACGAGGGCCTCGCGCCGCTGCACGCCGCGCTCGCCGCGCAGGGCCCGGTCGACCCCCGCCTCGTCGAAGCCGCCTGGCGGTTGATGCTCGAGACCGTCGCCACCCGCCGCTTCGGCGTCTCCGGCCCGAGCTGGCGCGCCGCCGCCGACTACCCCGATCGTTACTATCCCATCGTGTGGCTCGACATCGTGCCCCGCTGCCTGCCCCGCGCCGCGCCGGACGATCGCCTCGCGCTGCTCACGATGCTCTTCAACCTCGGCGAGAACCTCACCCGCCACGCCCGCGCCGCCGCCAACGCCGTCGCCGAGCGCCTCGCCGCGCTCGGCCCCGCGCTCGCCGCCGACCCGCGGACCCACCTCGCCGAAGCGCTCGCCGCGGTCGGGCTCATCGCCGATGAGCAGCCCCCCCCGAGCACCTGGCGCCGCGCCGAGCACCACTCCGTCTTCGACTGCGCCGCGATCGAACCCGGGTTCCTCCCTGACGCCATCGCCGCCGTCGCCGGGCGCCGCTTCATCGTCGTCGACGCCCCCCGCGCGGTCGCGCTGCACCTCGACGCCACCGCCCAGGGGCTCGTCTGCCGCGGTCGCGGCGGGGTGGCGGCGTTCGAGGTCGGCGGCCGCGTCGCGCTCGGCGACGTCGTGCTCGGCCTCGACCGCCGCACGGTGCGCTGGCGCCGGGGCGACGAAGAGCGGGTGCTCGGCGAGCTCGACGGCGTCGCCCCCGCCGCGCTCGCCGCCAACGCGCAGGGCGACCTCGTCGTCGTCGACGCCGCGTCGACCCACCTCGGCTTCTTCCGCGCGCGGGCCTGAGCGTGAGCTTCGCGCTCGGTCGACGGCGCAAGCCGCGCGCGGTCGACGACGGCCACCGCGCCGATCGGTGGGCCACCGCGCTCGGCCGCTGGAGCGGCGCCATCGAGCTCAGCCCGCCGAAGCCATCACCCGCCGGCGGTCCGATCGCGTGCATCGACCTCAGCACCCGCCAGACGCTCGTCGACTTCGAGCGCCTCGCCGCGCTCGGCCTGCAAGACTGCGAAGAGGCGCTCTTCGCCCACGAAGCCGGCCATCACATCCGCTACCCACACACCCTGGTGCGCGCCCGGCAACACACCCGCTTCTTGCGCGAGGAGCTCTCGGCGCTCGCCGGCGCCTGGGATCTGCCGACGCTCGCCGACGCCGCGCAGAAGGGCGCCCACGACGGGCTCCTCAACCTGCTCTACGACCTCCTCATCAACACCGACCTGCGCCCGCACTACGAGGCGCAGTTCATCCGCCTCTACACCGTGCTCTCCCAGGGCGGCGCCGATCCCATCTTCGGCTTCTACCTCGCGCTCTACGAAGCCTGGTGGTACCTGCCCGATGGCACCCTCGTCACCCCCGCGATGGCTGCCGCGCTCGATGGCATCGCCGCCCAGTGGCGCACCAGCGCGGCGGCGTGCGTGCAGTTCATCGCCAACCGCCCCGACAACCGCTGCCTGCAGCTCGTGCGCTTCCTCATCGCGCTGCGTCCCTTCCTCGCGGCGGGGGCCAAGATGTCAGCAGAGGCATCGCCGGAAGGCACCGATGGCTTCGCCGGCGAGCTCGCGCCGGAAGACGTCGGGCGGGTGATGCGACCGGCGCCGGGCGAAGACGAGGCGCGCGCGTGGCGCCGCGGCGAGGCGCCGACGAGCGGTGAGGCCGGCAAACGCGGTCAACCCGGGGGCGGCGGCGGCCAACCCGGCAACGGGGGAGGGGATCCGGTGCGCGACGCGCAGGCGGTGCTCTCCGGGCTCTGCGACGCGACCGCCACCGCGCTCGCCACCTACCGCCGCCTCGCCGCTGCCACCCCGGTCGAGCCGCCGCGTGCGCTTCGCCCCGGCCTGCCCGAGGTGCCCGGACCCCCCGCCGAGTGGCAGATCGGCGACCGCATCGAGAGCATCGACTGGTTCTCGACCCTCACCCGCGGCGGCCCGCCGATCCCCGGCTACACCCTGCAACGGCGCACCTGGCTCGCGTCCGATCCGGTGCCCGGTGACCAGGTCGTGCCGTGGATCGAGCTCTACGTCGACAGCTCGGGCTCGATGCCCGACCCGGTGCGGCAGCTCAACCACTCGATCCTCGCCGGCTTCATCCTCGTCGACGCCGCGACCGGCGCGAGCGGGCGGGTGCGGGTGGTGCAGTACAGCCACACCTACAAGGCGATGCCCGACTTCGTGCAGAGCCCGCGCCCGGCCTACGGCGCGCTCTTGTCGTACGTCGGCGGTGGCACCGTCTTCCCGTGGGACGAGCTGCGTCGCAGCGTACGTCGCTGGCGCCGGGTCGCGCGGGTGGTGCGGGTCATCATCAGCGACACCGACTTCTCGTGGAACTACCAGTCACCCTCCGATGCCGCCGCCCGCGACGAAGGCATCGACGAGGCGGTGCGACACGGCCAGCTCATCGCGCTGCTCGACGGGGGCTTGCCGGAGGTGCTCGATGCCCTCCGCGCGCGCGGGGTCCAGGTCGTGCCCGTCGCCGGCTGGGACGCATTGCCTGCCATCGCGCGCGCGCTCGCCGGTGCGCTGTTCCCCGCCGGTGAGCCCTCCTGACAACTCGGGCGCCGTGCTTTGAACGAGCCCTACGCAGATTCACGATAGGAGTTGGAACACCGGACCCGACCACCCGGAGTCATCCGAGTACATCGCGGGGGACCGGCCGTCTCTCGCGGCAGGAAGGCGGGCGACGCCACCGGTGAAGCACCGGGAGGGCACCCGATCAGCGAGCAGACGCTGCTCGCTCGAAGTGGGTTACAGCGCTGGGTCGAAAAGGCGCGGTGGGAGCAGGTGGGGAGGGAGGAGGCGGGGGAGTGAGAGTGAGAGGCGGGGGGCGGGAGCCGCCGGGCGACGGCTCCCTGCGCTTGGGGGCTCACCGGGGCCGGGAGCCCGGCCCGGGCATCACTCGGCGGGCTTGTCCTGCTCGAGGATGGTGAACTCGACGCGGCGGTTGGTCGCGCGGCCTTCCTTGGTGTCGTTCGTCTCGATCGGACGGCTCTCGCCGTAGCCGACCGCTTCGAGGCGACCCGGGTCCACGCCGGCGGTGACGAGGTACTTCATGACCGCGTCGGCGCGCCGCTGCGACAGGTCCATGTTGTACGCGTCCGTCCCCTGGCTGTCGGTGTGGCCTTCGATGCGCAGCCGCTTGATCTGCGGGTTGCGGACCACCACGCGCACCACCTGGTCGAGGATGCTGAAGCTGATCGGGCGGATGATCGCCTTGTCGAGTTCGAAGTAGATCTTCTCGTAGATCTCGATCTTCTCCTCGGTCAGCTTGACCTGGACCTTGCCCTCGTCGGGGCAGCCGTCGTCGTCGTCGACGCCGTTGATGACCTCGGGCTCGTTGGGGCACTTGTCGTCGACGTCGAGGATGCCGTCGCGGTCGTTGTCGGGATCGGGGCAGCCGTCTTCGTCCTTGAAGCCGTCGAAGTCCTCGGGGTCGTTGGGGCACTGGTCGACGTTGTCCTTGAGGCCGTCACCGTCGGTGTCGGGGATCTCGTCGGGGCAGCCGTCCTCGTCCTGCCACTCGTTGAAGGTCTCCGGGTCGTCGGGGCACTTGTCGTTGACGTCGAGGATGCCGTCCTTGTCGTTGTCGGGATCGGGGCAGCCGTCGGCGTCTTCGAAGCCGTCGCGGTCCTCGGGGTCGAGCGGGCACTTGTCGTCGACGTCGAGGATGCCGTCCTGATCGTTGTCGGGATCGGGGCAGCCGTCGGCGTCCTGGAACTCGTCCTTGTCCTCCGGGTCGTCGGGGCACTGGTCGTCGTAGTCGAGGATGCCGTCGCCGTCGCGGTCGAGGTCGCGGCGGTCGAAGGCGAAGCCGAGGATGACCCGGTAGTCGGGCGAGCCATAGTCGGGGATGAGGCCGAAGCCGGCGCCGAGGGTGAAGACCGGGCCGGGCGGCAGGAAGATGCGGGCGCCGGCGAGCAGCTCGAGCGGGCTCGAGGCGCTGTCGTCCTGGATGTCGGTCAGCGGCGCGGCGCCGAACACCTCGGCGAGCAGGTGCACGTAGTCGTCGGCGATGTCGAGGTCGACGCCGGCGCCATAGGTGAACTCGTGCCCCATGTCGAGGGTGCGCACGACCCGCTTGTCGGGCCGGACCCGCGCGCCGGCGTTGGCGGCGAGCCGCACGCTGCCGAAGTGGCCTTCGAGGATCAGCTTGGGGTTGATCGTGAACTGCCCCGCGCCGACGAACTTGTCCTGGTCGCCGGTCGGCAGGGTCATCGGCACCGCGAGCGCCACGCCGACGCCGCGGGTGTTGAGGTTCTCGAGCCCGAAGAGGCGCACCTTGGGGATGATCGAGATGTCGCCGAGCGCGAAGCCCTCGTCGCTGCGGCCGTCGAGCGTGCCGTAGACCATGTTCAGCGGGACGCGCAGGCCGATCTCGACGCGGTCGAAGAGGCCGATCGTGCCGAGGAGGTCGAGGGTGCCGAGCTGGTCGACGATGGCCGCGATCTCTTCATCGGTCTCGGCGTCGCGCAGCACGAGGGGCTTGGCGCCGTAGTTGATGTAGAGCGACGGCACGAACTCCTGGTGGGCGGCGGTGCGTGCACCTTCGACGCTGAAGTAGTTCCAGGTGCCCACGGCCGGGTCGAAGTTCTGCACGTCCTGAGCGGTCGCCGTGCTCGCCGCGAGCAGCGCGGCGGCCATCACGCCCGCCGCGGCTCCGCGAATCCCCATCCAACTCCTGCGCATGTGCTGCCTCACGTCTGGAAATCCTCGCCGTGAGCCCCCGTTCCGGGGGCGGGTCGATCATCTGGACCTTGTCAGTATATGGTCGCCATGTCCAGAAGGTTGATGAGCCGATTCGGCAGTCGTCGCCCTCTATGTCCCCTGAATGCATTTTTTACGCGGAATCGCCACGAGGTCGCACATTCGTGCATCGTTCCTGGCGCCGACGAGCGCGAGTGCGCTATAGAGTTCTCGACATATTCAGGGGAAGTAGCGCCTCCATTTGAAGGCATCCAACGAGTTCGGCATGGGAGGAGTCGCAGTGCGATCAACGCGCTTGGGTGTGCTATCGGCCTTGTTGGCGGCCATCGTGTTGCCGGGCATCGCTTCGGGTCAGGGGGCGACCCTCGTCGACGGGTTCGGTGGGCCGGCGGGCTTCGGGGTCAACTTCATCGCCCGCGCCGATGACGGCTCGCAGCCGCTGAGCGTGCAACCGGGGCACCCGCAGTTCAACGCGGCGCTCGCGGCGGCCTTCCCCAATGGCTTCAACTACTATGGGAACGTCTATCAGACGCTCTACATCAACAACAACGGCACGATCAGCTTCGGTGGGCCCCGCCTCCAGCTCGACACGACCCCGTTTCCCCGCCCTGCGGGTGGCGTGCCGCCCAACCGGCCGCTCATCGCCGCCTTCCTCGCCGACGTCGACACCCGCGGCGTCCGGCCCGGCGTCGACAACCGCATCTACTATGCCGTCGACGCCGGCGCCGGCCGCCTCGTCGTCACCTGGAACCAGGTCGGATACTTCTCGCAGCGCACCGATCTGCTCAACTCGTTCCAGGTGATCCTGACGAGCCGCAACGACCTCGCGGCGGGCGACTTCGACATCGAGTTCCTCTACAACCGCTGCGAGTGGTCGGTCGGTGAGCGACAGCTCGACCAGCCGCCGGTCGTGCACGCGCGCATCGGCTTCGACGCTGCCAACGGGGTCGACTTCGCCGAGTTGCGGCCGCTCTCGGGCACCGCGCGCGTGCTCGAGCTGTGCAGCGCTCTCGAACTCCGGCACCCCCGGCGGCTGGTCGTTCCCGGCCCGCGGCGGTCACGTCTTCGTCTGCGGCAACGGCGTCGTCGAGCCGGGCGAGGAGTGCGACGACGCCGACCCGGCCTGCCGCTTCCGCAGCGGCGACGGCTGCTCGTCGGACTGCCGCATCGAAGTCGACTGGACTGCGACGGCGTCTACACGCTGCTCAACCCGCCCGCGAACGGTCGGATCCCGCCCGGCTATGACAACTGCCCCGGCTCGGTGCAGATCGACTGCGCCGACATCCGCGAACCTGCAGCAGCAGAGCGCGCAGAACCCGACCTACAACCCGCTGCAGCTCGACAACGACGGCGACGGCGCGGGCGACGCCTGCGACGACGACGACGACAACGACACCATCCTCGATCCCAACGACAACTGCCCGCAGACGCCCAACGGCCCCAACGAGCGCGGCACCCGACGGCTTCGACAACGACCAGGACGGGCGCACAGACGACGGCCGGCGAAGAGGCGCAGTTCAACTACGACGGCGACCCAAGGGCGACCTGTGTGCGACATCGACAGCGACGACGACGGCGTGCCCGACTACTTCGTCGAGGGCGACCCCGACTCGGGCGAGGTCGACAACTGCCGCTTCACCTTCAACCCCGACCAGACCGACACCGACGGCGATGGCATCGGCGATCCGTGTGATCCCGACGCCGACAACGACGGCGTCACCGACTGCGGCAACGATGGCATCTGCGATCCCGGCCGACGACGGCTATGACAACGACCGCGACGGCCGCGTCGACGAGGGCGCAACGAGACGACCGGCGACGGCGGGTCAGACGCGCGACACCCCAGGGTCGACCTCTCACGACGACGACGGCGACGGCTACATCGACAACGCCACCGAGGCCGGCCGCCACCAACACGCCCCTCTACTGGCCCCGACGCCGATGGCAGCCAGAAGACAACTGCCGCCTGACCCGCAACGGCGAGGCCGAGGCGACTAACGTGCCCGGCGTCGGCAACCAGATCGACACCGACCAGGACGGCGCGGGCGACGCCTGCGACCCCGACGACGACAACGACGGCATCCTCGACGGCCCCGACAACTGCCCGCTGATCTTCAACCCGGGCCAGCACGACAACGACGGCGATGGCATCGGCGACCCGTGTGATCCCGACGACGACAACGACGGCGTGCTCGACTGCGGCGCCGACGGCCGCTGCCCGCCGAGCGCCGATGGCATCGACAACGACGGCGACGGCCGCCCCGACGAGCCGGGCGAGTGCGACGACGGCGCCTGCAACCCCGGCGGCGATGGGCGCGACAACGACGGCGACGGCCAGATCGACGAGCCCGGTGAGAGCTTCCCGCCGCCCGATGGCAACGGCAGCCAGGACAACTGCCAGTTCACCCGCAACCCCGATCAGGCCGATCTCGACGGCGATGGCCGCGGCGACGTCTGCGACCCCGACGACGACAACGACGGCGTCGTCGACAACAACGACAACTGCCCCCGCGTCGCCAACCCCGGCCAGCGCGACAGCGACGGCGACGGCCTCGGCGACGCCTGCGACCCCGACGACGACGACGACGGCGTGCTCGACTGCGGCGGCGGCGTCTGCCCGCCGACCGAGCGGCGACGGCGAGGACAACGACGGCGACGGCGACGTCGACGAGCCGGCGAGTGCGCCGATGGCGGCTGCAACCCGGGCGGCGACGGCCGCGACAACGACGGCGACGGCCAGATCGACGAGCCGGGCGAAGACTTCCCGCCCCCCGGCGACGGCGGCGCCGACAACTGTCAGTACGACGAGAACCCCGACCAGGCCGACACCGACGGCGATGGCATCGGCGACGTCTGCGACGATGACATCGACGGCGACGGCGTGCTCAACGAAGACGACAACTGCGTCTACACGCCCAACCCCGACCAGACCAACACCGACGGGCGATCGCCGACCGCGGCAACCCGCCGCCCGGCTTCACCGGCCCCGACGCGCTCGGCGACGTCTGCGACGACGACGACGACAACGACGGCGTGACCGACTGCGGCGACGACGGGATCTGCCCGCCGAGCGCCGATGGCATCGACAACGACGACGACGGTCAGGTCGACGAAGCCGGCGAGTGCGCCGACGACGCCTGCGATCCCGGCCGCGATGGCATCGACAACGACGGCGACGGCCAGGTCGACGAGCCCGGCGAAGACTTCCCCCCGCCGGGCGGCGACGACGACAACTGCCAGTTCACGCCCAACCCCGACCAGGACGACACCGACGGCAACGGCGTCGGCGACGCCTGCGACGCCGACCGCGACGGCGACGGCGTGCCCGACGAGAACGACAACTGCGTCGAGGTCTTCAACCCCGACCAGGGCGACGAAGACGGCGACGGCATCGGCAACGCCTGCGACTGCGACCGCGACAACGACGGCGTCAACAACCAGGGCGTCGACCAGAACGGCGACATGTGCGAGGGGCCGTTCGACAACTGCCCGCTCGTCGAGAACTCCGACCAGCGCGACACCGACGGCGACGGCGTCGGCGACGCGTGCGACGACGACGACGACGGCGACGGCGTGCCCGATGGCCGCGACAACTGCCAGCTCGTCGAGAACCCCGATCAGGCCGACGGCGACGGTGACGGAATCGGCGACGCCTGCGACTGCGACCGCGACAACGACGGCGTCAACCAGATGGGCGTCGACGAAGACGGCGAGCCTTGCACCGATCCGCGCGACAACTGCCCCAACAACGCCAACCCCGATCAGGCCGACGAGGACGGCGACGGCCAGGGCGACGTCTGCGACGGCGACGCCGACGGTGACGGCGTGCCCGACGGCGAGGACAACTGCCCCGAGGTCGCCAACCCCGGCCAGGAAGACAGCGACGGCGATGGCATCGGCGACGCCTGCGACCCCGACCGCGACAACGACGGGGTCCCCAACGACGACGACAACTGCCCCGACGTGCCCAACGAGGACCAGACCGACAGCGACGGCGACGGCGTCGGCGATGCTTGCGACCCGGATCGTGACGACGACGGGGTCCCCAACGACGACGACAACTGCCCCGACATCGCCAACGAGGACCAGGAAGACACCGACGGCGACGGCGTCGGCGACGCGTGCGACGACGACATCGACGACGACGGCATCCTCAACCCGGTCGACAACTGCCCCGAGGTCGAGAACCCCGATCAGGCCGACAACGACGGCGACGGCCGCGGCGACGCCTGTGACGACGACGACGACAACGACGGCGTCCCCGATGTCAGCGACAACTGCGTCTTCACCCCCAACAGCGACCAGGAAGACCTCGACGGCGACGGCGTCGGCGACGCCTGCGACGACGACTGGGACGGCGACGGCATCGCCAACGGCAACGACAACTGCCCGCGCGTCGCCAACCCCGACCAGCGCGACGAAGACGGCGATGGGATCGGCGACGCCTGCGACCAGGGCCCGGTCGTGACCGGCAACGTGCCCTTCGACGGCTGCCGCCAGGGTCCGGGTCATGCGCCCGAGGCGCCGCTGCCGCTGCTGCTCGTGGTCGTCGGCGCGCTCGGTCTGCGGTTGCGGCGACGGCGCTGATCGGCCACCATCGCACCCGGCAGGCGCACCCGCGCCGCCGGGCCGACTCCCCGCCCCGGCGGCACCTCCGGCGCGCCTCGGACAGCACGAGGACCCGATGAAGGTCGCCCGCAACGATCTCTGCCCCTGCGGCAGCGGTCTCAAATACAAGAAGTGCCACTTCGGAAAGCCGCTGCCGACCGACGAGGTCGTCGTCGCCGAGAGCGCCGCCGCCCGCCGTGACCGCCGGCAGGCGCTGTGGCTCGTCGCGCTCGGGATCGCGATCGCCGTCGCCGCCGGGATCTACCGCGGCGTCTACACCGGCCTCGTCGTCGGCGCCGCCTGGGCGCTCGGGCTCGTCGCCTACCTGAGCTTCCGCAACCCCCCGCCACCGCACGAAGAGGCCGGCGACCCCGCCGCGCTCGACTTCGGGCGCAGCCGCGACGACTGACGCCGGTGTACACCTTCGTCGCCCGCTTCTTCGGCTGGATCCTCGACCTCTTCTACCGCCGCCGCCACCTCGGCGGCGCGCTCCCCGAGCGCGGGCCGACGCTCGTCGTCGCCAACCACCCCAACGGCCTCATCGACGCCGTCCTCGTCATGAAGCTCACCGACCGCCCGGTGCGCTTCCTCGCCAAGGCGCCGCTCTTCGACGTCCCCGTCGTCGGCCGCCTCACCCGCTGGGTGCAGGCGCTCCCCATCTACCGCGCGCAGGACGGCCACGACACCACCGCCAACACCGGCGTCTTCGACGCGGTGCACCGCGCGCTCGCCGCCGGCGACCTCGTCTGCCTCTACCCCGAAGGCATCAGCCACAACGAGCCCTCGCTCCAGCCGCTCAAGACCGGCGCCGCCCGCATGGCGCTCGGCGCCGAGGCCACGAGCGATCGCCCGCTCGGGGTGCAGATCGCGCCGGTCGGCATCCACTACCGCGACAAGGGGATCTTCCGCAGCGCGCTCGCGGTGCAGATCGGCCCGCCGATCGTGCTCGACGAGGGCTGGCGCGCCCGCTACGCCGAGGACCCACGCGCTACCGTGCGCGCGCTCACCGAAGAGATCACCGCCGCGATCCGCGCGGTCACCGTCAACCTCGACACCTGGGACGACCTGCGTCTCTTCGACTTCGCCGCCCGCATCTGGCAGGACGACAACGATCCGATCGTGCGCCTGCGCGCCATGGCCGACGCCGTGCGCGACCTCGCCGACGTCGTCACCCCCGCCCGCATCGCCGAGCTGCGCGCCCGCCTCGAAGCCTTCGCCGAAGACCTCGACGCGCTCGGTCTCGACCCCGAGGCGCTCGACCGACCCATCCACGCCGAGCGCAGCAAGCGCTTCGTCGCCCGCAACATCCTCGGCGCCGTGCTCGGCCTGCCCGTCGCCCTCGTCGGCCTCGCGGCCTACGCGCTGCCCTACCAGCTCGTGCGCCTCCTCGTGCACCTCATCGGACCCGAAGCCGACCTCGTCGCGACCGTCAAGGTGCTCGCCTCGGTGCTCGTCTTCAGCCTCTGGCAGCTCGCGCTGTGGATCACCGGCATGGTCTGGCTCGGCTTCCTCGCCGGCACCGCGCTCGCGCTCGCGCTGCCCGCCGCCGCGCTCTACGGGCTCTCGTGGTTCGAGATGCGCCTCGGCGCCATGCACCGCGCCCGCATGACATGGAGGCTCCTGCACAGCGGCGAGATCGGGTCCACCCTCATCGCCGAGCGCGCTGCGCTGCGCGCCGAGATCGACGCCCTCGCCGCGATCTACGCCCGCCGCTGATCCTGCCTCATCCCATCACCGTCACCGTCACCCGCCGTCGGTGCGGCGCGGTGCGATGCTCCCACAAGAACACCCCCTGCCACGTCCCGAGATCGCAGCGCCCGCCGTCGACCGGCAGCGTCAGGCTCGTCTGCGTCAGCACCGTCCGCACATGCGCCGGCATGTCATCGGGGCCCTCGGCCGTGTGGCGGAACAAGCGATCACCATCGGGCACCAGCCGCGCGAAGAACGCGTCGAGGTCGCGCCGCACGGTGGGATCGGCGTTCTCGCCGATGATCAGCGACGCGCTGGTGTGATGCACGAAGACATGGCACAGCCCGGCCTCGACCCCCGACGCCGTGACCGCCGCCGCGATGTGATCGGTGATCTCGACGGTGCCCCGCCCCGCGGTGCGGAGCTCGAAGTGCGCGCGATGCATCATGCGCCGATGATGCCCCGCGCCCGCGCGCCGTCGCGGAATTGTGCGCTGCACAAAACGCCTTGACGCCCCCGGCGCGCCCTTCTACCGTCGCAGCGCACCACCCGGGGAGGGAGTCGATGGAGCCGATCGCGCAGAGCACCGTCGCCTGGATCACCTTCGGCATCTACCTCGTCGTCACCGCCGGGCTCGCCGTCATCGGCTGGCTCAAGACCGACTCGCTCGAGTCGTTCGCGGTCGGCAAGCGCGACATGGGACCCTGGCTCGTCGGCATCACCATGGGCGCCTCACTCAGCTCGACGGCCACCTTCGTCATCAACCCCGGCTTCGTCTACACCCACGGCGTCTCGGCGTTCATGCACCTCGGCGTCGCCGTCGGCCTCGGCCTCGCCGTCGCGCTCTACGTGCTCTCACCGCGCTTCCGCCGGATCGGCGTCGACGGCAAGGCGCTCACCCTGCCGCACTGGATCGGCGCCCGTTATGGCAGCACCGCGCTGCGGGTCGTCTTCGGTCTCATCAGCCTGATGTCGATCGCGTTCCTCGTGCTCATCGCCGGCAGCGTGCAGATCCTGCTCCAGACCACGCTCGAGCTCAGCCCGCAGGCCGCGCTGCTGCTCACGATCGGCTTCGTCTTCAGCTACATCCTCATCGGCGGCACCTACGCGCACACCTACACCAACACCCTACAAGGGGTGATGATGCTCTTCGTGACCGTCGTCATCCTCGTCAAAGCCTTCGGCGCGCTCACCGCCGATGGCTTCCTCGCGACCGTCGAGGCCCACGGCCCCGAGCTGCTCGCCGCGGTCAACCCGAAGTCATCGCTCTACGGCGATGTCTTCAGCGTCTACATCGCCGGCTTCGTCATCGGCTTCGCCATCGTCTGCCAGCCGCACCTCTTGATGAAGGCGCTCTACCTCGAGCGCGACGAGGACGTGAACCGCTACGTCACCATCACCGTCTGCATCACCGCGCTCTTCTTCCTGCTCCTCCTCGCCGGCCTCGCCGCGCACGCGACCTTCGACCCGGCGAGCGGCCCCACGCAGGACACGGTGATGGTGCTCTGGCTCAAGGACCAGTTCGGCCCCATCCCCTTCGTGCTCATCAGCGTCGCGCTCGTCGCCGCCGGCATGAGCACCCTCGATGGCATCCTCGTCGCGATGAGCACCGTGATGAGCAACGACGTCTTCCTCCCCGTCGCCGAGCGCACCTTCCTCGCGCACAAGACCCCCGAGCAGCGGGCGCGCGTCGCCTATCGCTTCGGGCAGGCGTCCCTCATCGCGATGGGGGTCGTCACCTGGCTCATCCTCTCCGGTGACAAGCCCAAGCTCCTCGGCATCTTCGGTCAGACCGGCGTCTATGGCATCGTCGCCGCCGGGGTCGGTCCCATCCTCATCGGCGTGCTGCTCCCCGGCCGCAAGGATCTGCGCCCGCTCGCGCTGACCATCTCGATCGTCGGCTTCGCCGTCTATGCCACCCTCAATGGCATCAACTACACCCTCCGCAGCAGCCCGGAAGGCACGCTCGCGAAGGCATGGAGCGGCTTCGCCGATGGCAACCCGATCGTCGCCGGCCTCATCGCCCACCCCAACCCGGCGGTCCCGGCGACCATCTCCATCCTGCTCTGCGCCTTCATCGCCGCCGTCTGGCTCGCCACCACCCGTCGCGGCGCCGCGGTGTGATCAGCGCCGCGATGTGATCAGCGCCGCGGGCCGAGCTTGCCCTCGCAGCCGTTCGGGCCCGCCGCGGCCGCCGTGCCATCCGGGCACGTCGCGCCCTCCCAGGTGATGCCCCGCCGGCTGCTGCCATCGAGCTTCGCGCCGGTCAGATCGGCCCCCGAGAAGTCGACGTCGCTCAGATCCGACCGGCTCAGATCGGCGCCGCGCAGATCGGCCCGGCTCAGATCAACGCCCGTCATCGCCGCGCCCCGCAGGTTCGCCCCGCTCAGATCCGCCGGCCGCGCGTCGGGTCCCTCGCCGTCGGGCGACAGATCGGCGCCCCGGAGCTGCGCCCGCTCCAGGTTGGCGCTCGCCAGCCGCGCGCCGCGCAAGCCGGCGTCCTTCATCGCCACCGCCGTCAGATCGGCCCGGCTCAGATCGGCGCGGCTCAGATCCGCGCCCTCCAGCCGCGCCCGCGCCAGCGAGACCCGCCGCAGATCGGCGCCGCTCAGATCGGCCCGCGTCAGATCGGCGTGCGCCAGATCGGCCCCGCACGCCACGAAGCCGCGCATCGCCGCCTCCATCGCCGGCGCGTCCTCGCTCTCGCCGCGCCCGGCCGGCGAGAGGTCGAGGTGGCGCAGATCGAGCCGCCGCTGCGCCGCCGCGCCGGTCGCGCACAGCTCGCGGGTCGAGGTCCCCGCCGCCTCGGCGAAGCGCCCGAGCTCGATCTCGGTGAACGCCTGCGCCGCCTCGGTCCGCGCCCGCAGGCTCGCGACGTGCTCGCACGGCGGCTGCGCGCAGTCGGCGCGATCGTAGAGCGCCGCGATCAGCTCGGTGCGCCGCGCCTGATAGCTCCGCGCCCGCTCCAGCCCCAACTGCGCCTGGATGTTGCGGTTCTGCTCGCGCAGGTAGGCGTTCTGCTCGGCGATCAGCTCGTTCTGCCGCAGGATGATCACCTCGCCGACCAGCAGCGCGAAGATGCTCGTCGTGCCCACCAGCGTCGCCAGCATCCAGGTCCGCAGCCGGGTCCACGCCAGCCACGACGCGAGGCTCGCCGCGCCCTCCTGCCACCGCTCGATCGCCGCCCGCCGCTCCTCGCGCTCCCACGCCCCGAGCCCGCGCTCGAGCTTGCCGAGCACGTCGGCGAGCGTGCCCGGGATCGGCATCCGCAGCAGCCGGAACAGCCGGTGCCGCAGCGCATAGACCAGCAGGATCAGCCCCGCGAAGACCAGCACCGCGATCGCGACCGCGACCGTGATCAGCCGCACCTCGTCGGCGACCCGGCCGAGCACGTCGCCGATGAAGACCGCGCTCACCGTCAGCGCGACGGTGAAGCCGAAGAACAGCGCGAGCCACTGCGACTGCCGGTGCGCGCGGCGGGCGAGCGCGGCGGCGTGCTCGGGGCCGCGGGGCTCGGTCGGCGGGGCGGGGGAGGGGGGCGTGCCGGGTTCGGTGCTCATGCTCGCTCGACGACGACGGGATCAGCGCTTGCGGCGCGCCTTCTTGTCGGCCGCATCTTCCGGGGCCGCCTCGCGCGCCTGCCGCAGCATGCGCCGCAGCGAGGGCACCTCGGCGTCGCGCACCGCGTGCAGCTTCTTGTGCTCGCGCCGGCCGAGGCGGGGGAACGACAGCGGGCCGAGGTTCTCCAGCGTGCGCGCGGTGCGACCGCGGGTCTCGTCCCACAGCGCGCGCAGATCGGCGGCGTGCTCGCGCACCAACAGCTCGCGACCGTACAGCCGCCGGAAGAGCGCGTCGAGATCCGCCAGGATGTGCTCGACGCTCTTCTTGATCGCCCGCTGCGCGAGGATCAGCGCCAGCCCGGTCAGCGCCGCCGCCATCGCGAACGCGAGCGCGACGCGGCTGTAGTCGATCTCACCGAAGAACAGCGTCGACGCCGCGCCGCCGAACGCGAGCAGCGCCGCGAGCGCGACCCAGCCATAGGCCCCGCGCCGGCTCGCGCGCGCGTCGCTCACCGCCGCGTCGACGATCCGCGCGTGCAGCTCCAGCCGATCGGCGTGCTCCGACAGCCGCGTGATCATCGTGTCGGCCCGCCGCTCGGGCGTCTCGCGGATCTCCTCGATCAGCGTCACCCGCGCCCGGTCGAAGTCATCGCGCGGCAGCGTCCCGATCGGCAGCTCGCTCATCGGGGTGTAGGTCGTGTAGATCAGCGGCAGATCCTTACGCGGCATGACCTTGGCGAGGTTCCAGCACAGCGCGGCGTAGGCGCGGGCGAAGTCCTCGATGCTGCGGAACATGTCGACCTTGTTCATCACCACCCGCAGCTTGTGGCTCAGGTCGCCGAGCGCGCTGTTGAAGACCTCGAGCGTCTCGCCGGTGGTGCCCGGCTTGTCGGGGTCGAAGAACATCAGCACCAGCTCGGCCCGCTCGGCGAACCAGCGCACCGCGCCGGTGAAGTCGTAGCCGCGCCCCGAGTCCTCGCGCGCCGAGTCGATCATGCCCGGCGTGTCGACGAGGTGCACCGTGCGCAAGAGCTCGATCGGGCGGGTCTTTCGGCGGAAGTGCGACAGGAAGGTCGGCCCGAAGTGGGCGAGGCCGGTGAAGGCGAGGTCGGGATCGGAGACGATCGCGCGCCCGTCGCGCTCGCCCGGCTCACCGTACGCGAGCACGGTGAAGGCGTCGTCGGTCGGCGCGAGCCCGGTCGTCTGCACGGGCTTTCCGAGCAGGTGGTTGATGAAGCTCGACTTGCCCGAGGAGTGGTTGCCGATGATGAGCACCATCGGCGGCCCGCCGACCTCGCCGGCGTGCGGCGCGCGGGGGAAGGCGAAGCGCTCGCCGACCGGGTCGATGACGTCGCGGTACAGGTGCTCGATGCGCTCGGCGATCGGCTTGAGTTCAGGGGTCACACCGGCTCCTCGTCGGGGATGGCAGGCACAGAAGGGAGCACCCGGGCCGCTGCCGCGTCGCATTCGAGCCGCGCGCCGGGCCGATCGCGGCCGCCGCGACCGTCTTGCGTCGGCGGCGCGCTCCTGCCACGGTGGGCGACGCATCGGTCAGGGAGGTGGAGATGCAGTTCGATGACACCCTCGCCGCCGCGCGCAAGATGGAGAGCGACCTCGGCGCGGCGGCCTTCGTGATGCTCGCCGCGCTCGAAGCCGGCGGCGCCGATCCCGACACGCTCGCCCGCGTCCGCGAGAGCTTCGACGCCTGGCTGCCCCGCGTCGGCGAGGACGACGCCCGCACCCTCGCCGCGGTGCTCGAAGCGCGCCTCGCCGAGAACCACGAGCGCGGCGCCTTCGACGGCGCGGTGCAGCTCGCCAGCCGCCTCACCACCCTCGAAGCCCACATCGTGCACGACGCGCTCGCCGAGCAGGGCGTCGCGACCCGGATGCGGCACGACGGGCCCACCGCCGCCGACTTCCCCGACCCGCCGAGCCAGGTCGAGCTGTGGGTCCGCCCCCGCGACCTCGACCGCGCCCGCAAGGTGCTCCGCGAGATGAGCGCCGCCGCAGGCGAGAACATCACCTGCCCCCACTGCGCCGAGCCGGTGCCGGCCAACTTCGCGATCTGCTGGAGCTGCGGCGGCACGGTCTGATCGCCTCTCATCGCCGTCACACCCGCTCCTCCCACGCGAAGCGCCCGGTAGCGCGCCAGACCCGCAGCCGCTCCCCGAGCGCCGCCGCCGGGCCGTCGAGCGTGATCGTGCCCTCCTGACACCGCACCACCGCGCGCCCGCCCTCGATCGCGACCGCGTCGATCGCCGCCCGCGGCACCCACCGCGGCGGCGGCCCGCTCAGCAGCAGGCCATCGTCCTCGACGAAGAGCCCCGTCCGCCACCGCCCCGCCCCGAGCGCGTCCCGCTGCGTCCGCGCCCGCACCAGCCGCCGCCACGCCCGCCACCCGAACCCCGCCGCGACCACCACCAGCGCCGGCGCCACGTACAAACCCGCCGGATCGACCGCGCCCGTCTCGCCCCGCACCGCCCACGCATACAGCGCCGCCGCCGCGAGCCCGAGCCCGAACGCGCCGGACAGCATCAGCATCACGAACGGCTCGCCCGGCCCGATCAACCCGCCGGGCACCAGCCGCTCCGGCCGCGCGAGCGGGATCGCCGGGTCGAGCAGCGCCTGAAGCCGGGGCGGGAGCGGATCCATCGGCCGCCGATGATGCCCCGCCGCGCTCCTGCGCGCTACCCGCCGGGTGGCGTCGCGCTCTCATCAAGGTTATGAACGAGCCACCACCTCGGGACGGAGGCCCCATGCCCGCTCGCGCCGCCGCGCTCCCCGCGCTCCTCGCCCTGCTCCTCGCCCTGCTCCTCGCCCCCCCCGCCGCCGCCGAGAGCTTCCCCCCCGTCCGCGCGACCGGCGGGCTCGTCGCCGCCGACAACGCCGTCGCCTCCGCCGTCGGCGCCGAGATGCTCGCCCGTGGCGGCGACGCCGTCGACGCCGCCGTCGCGACCGCGCTCATGCTCGGCGTCGTGCACCCCTTCGC
Source organism: Myxococcales bacterium (assembly GCA_020633515.1). Next base: position 14,108 of record JACKDM010000040.1, on the reverse strand, counting down.
CTCGGGCATCGGCGGCGGCGGCTTCGCGGTCGTCTACCGCGCCGACGGCACGACCCTCGCGCTCGACTTCCGCGAGAAGGCCCCCGCCGCCGCCCACCGCGACATGTACCTCGACGCCAAGGGCGAGGTGATCCCCGACGCGAGCACCCGCGGCCCCCGCGCCGCCGGCGTGCCCGGCGAGCTCGCCGGCCTGCACGCGCTGCACCGCCGCTACGGCAAGCTCCCCTGGAAGGCCGTCGTCGACCCCGCGCTCCGCGCCGCCCGCGACGGCTTCGTCGTCGGCGAGCTCCTCCACCGCCGCATCGCCGACAAACACAAAGACATCGCCGCCCGCCCCGCGCTCGCCGCGCTCTTCCTCACCCGCGACGGCGCCCCGCTCCCCATCGGCGCCCGCATGAAGCGCCCCGCGCTCGCCAAGACCCTCGCCGCCGTCGCCGCCAAGGGCCCCGACGCGCTCTACCGCGGCCCGATCGGCCAGCGCCTCGCCGCCGCGATGAAGGCCGACGGCGGCCTCATCACCGCCGACGACCTCGCCGCCTACGCCGTCGTCGAGCGCGCCCCGATCACCGTCGACGTCATGGGCCTGCGCGTCGTCTCCATGCCGCCCCCGAGCAGCGGCGGCGCCGTCGTCGCCCAGGTGCTGCGCGCCCTCGACGGCGTCGACCTCAAGGCGCTCGGCCACAACAGCTCGGCCTACCTGCACCGGCTCACCGAGGCGCTCAAGCACGCCTTCGCCGACCGCGCCCGCGTCATGGCCGACCCCGACTTCGTGCCCGTGCCCGTCGACGCCCTCATCGGCCCCGCCGCCGCCGCCCGCGTCAAGGCCGCCTTCAACCCCGACGCCACCCTGCCCCGCGCGGCCTACGGCGGCGACTACACGCTCCCCGAAGACGGCGGCACCACCCACTTCAGCGTCGTCGACAAAGCCGGCAACGCCGTCGCGCTCACCAGCACCATCAACACCGCGTTCGGCAGCCACTACATCGCCGGCGACACCGGCATCCTGCTCAACAACGAGATGGACGACTTCGTCGCCAAGCCCGGCGTGCCCAACGCCTTCGGCCTCATCGGCACCGAAGCCAACACCATCCGCCCCGGCAAGCGCCCGCTGTCGAGCATGAGCCCCACCATCGTGCTCCGCGACGGCCAGGTCGCGCTCGTCGTCGGCGCCTCGGGCGGCCCGACGATCATCACCGGCACCCTCCAGGTGCTGCTCAACATCGTCGCCTTCGGCATGGACCCGCGCGCCGCGATCGAAGCGCCCCGCATCCACCACCAATGGGTCCCCGAGACGCTGCTCGTCGAGCCCGGCATCCCCGCCGACGTCGTCGACGGCCTCACCCGCCGCGGCCACGCCGTCAAGCCGTGGAGCCGCTTCACCGCCGTGCAGGCCATCGTGCGCGACGCGAGCGGGCAGGCCGGCGCGAGCGACCCCTCCAAGCTCGGCCGCCCCCGCCGGGGCGTCGGTGAGATCGGCGGCCCCGCCACCACCGCCGGCGCGCCGCCCTGATCCCTCACGCACCAGCGCCTCGAGCTCCGCCGCCACCTTCGCGACGTCGCCCCCGAAGCGCGGATCCTCGACGAACGCCGGCGTCAGCCGCCGCCGCAGCCCGAACGGCACGTAGCGGCTCGGCCGCGTCCCCGTCAGATACAGCGGAAACACCCGCGCCTCCCGCCGCTGCGCCTCGTCGATCGCCGTCTTCACCTGCTTCGAGCGCCTGCGCGTCGCCGATCCGCTCCCCCTCGAAGACCACCATCACCACCTGCGCCTCTCCAGCCGACTCGCGAGCGTCTCGCCCGTCAGCCCCCGAACTGCAGATCGCCGCGTGAAACAGCCCGATGCGGCGCGAGCGCCGCCCGCAGCCGATCGATGACATCCGCCCGCGCCGGCGACGGCGTCCCCACCAGATAGAACGCCGGCGGCGCGCAACACCGCCTTGCCCCGACGCCGCCGCCTCACCGAACAAGCGCAGCCGATCCACCTTCACCCCATCACGCGCCGCCGCGTGCCGCTGCCCGTCGGCGAACGCCCGCTCGATCGACCGCCCCGCGCGAGCCCCCGATAGAACCCCTGCGAGAAGGCGCGCGCCACCGAGAACGGCAGCGGCATGTCCATGCCCACCGCCACGTCGACCGCCTTCGCCTGCACCAGCGCCTCGGCGATCTTCGCGCCGTAGCACGTCACCACCACCGCCACCATGCACCGACGCGCCGCTCAGGTGGCGCGCGAGGTTCTCCGCCGTCATCGAGAGCGATCCCCACACATCGCTCACCTCCGATGGCATGATGCCATCTTCACCCGCGTGGCTGATGATCTGCAGGATGCCATCCCGGCCGTCCGACACCCGCCGCGCCGACCATCTCGGCCGATGACAGCGGCGCGAGCCGAAGCGGAAGTCGACCCCCGCGCCCGCGTCGGCGACCTCGGCCTCGACCTCGCTCGCGATCACATGCGCCAGATCGTCCACGTCGCGCCCGACCCAGGTACACCTGACCGACCGGCCGCCGCATCTCCATCAGCTCTGCTGCCATCGCGACATCTCCAGAGTCCGTCTGTGCGCATCGTCGCCGCCCGCCGCGCGCGATGCAATGGCCGCCCGCGCCTCTGAAATGCCGGTGTAATGCGCCCTTCGCGCCCCACGACAAAAAACGTCACGCCTCGATGGATCGCCCGCCGCGAGGCCGCGTACCCCGCCGCCACATCACCCGGCAGCCGCCGCTCGAACCCAAGGACGCGACACGATGCGCCATGCCTTCCTGCTCCTCGCCTCCCTCCTCGCCGCCACCGCCTGCACTTCCCATGAGACCTACGTCAAGACCGACAGCGCCCTCGGCCGCGTCGTCGTCTACCGCAACGGCATCGCCTACTACGAGCGCCGCGCCCGCCCCACCGGCGAACAGCTCCTCCTCACCGTGCCCCAAGACAAGGTCGATGACTTCCTCAAGTCACTCACCGTCACCGACGCCCGCACCGGCCACACCATCCCCGTCTCCTATCCCACCCGCGGCGCCAGCGAAGGCGACCAGGTGCAGATGACCCTCCAGCTCCCGCCCGGCACCGGCGAAGAGCTCGTCATCACCTACATCACCGACGCCCCCGCCTGGAAGCCATCGTACCGCGTCGTCGTCGGCGACGAAGGCAAGGTCGCCGTGCAGAGCTGGGCCATCGTCGACAACACCACCGGCGAAGACTGGAACCACGTCCGCGTCGGCGTCGGCGCGAGCTCGGCGCTCTCCTTCCGCTACGACCTGCGCTCCGTCGTCAACGTGCACCGCGAGACCCTCGGCGGCCAGCAGGCCTTCGCGATCGCGCCGCCCATGGGAGGCGCCACCCACGGCGCGAAGACGCCCGACGAGCAGCAGGTCGCGCTCGTGCTGCCGCAGGAGCTGCTCGCGCAGGCGCGGCAGGATCCCACCACCGATGAGATCCTCGAAGAGAGCGCCGACAAGGTCGTCGCCACCCACGCCGGCGCCGTCGCCACCCGCGCCGCCCGCGCCGACCGCCCCGCCGCCGCCCGCGCCGACGCCGACCTCTTCACCCCCGCGCCCCCCGCCCAGGCCGCGCAGGCCGCCGCGCAGGCCGCCGCCGTCGACGCCCGCCTCCAAGGCATCGCCAGCCGCGTCAAGGCATCGCGCGAGACCATCGTCGTGCAAGGCTACCGCCAGGCCCACCAGGGCGATGACATCGCGCTCGAGCAAGCCCACCACGTCCGCAACCGCCTCATCGAGATGGGCGTCGCCCCCGGCCGCGTGCAGGTCGAGAGCAAAGGCTTCGTGCCCGGCAAGAGCGGCGTCGACATGCACCTCGTCGCCGCCGCCGCCCCCGACGGCGCGCCCGCCGATCCCGTCGGCGAGAGCCACTTCGAGTCCCAGGCACCCATGAGCATCCCTCGCGGCACCAGCGCCATGGTCGCCGTGCTCGACGGCGCCACCGACGGTGAGATCGTCTACCTCTACAACCCCGACGCCGAGCGCGGCGACGCCCGCTTCGCGTTCAAGTCGGTGCGCTTCAAGAACCCCACCGAGTCGACCCTCGAGACCGGCCCGGTCACCGTCTACGGCGCCCGCCGCTTCATCGGCGAAGGCATCACCGATGCCATCCCGCCCCGCTCGACCGCGATCGTGCCCTACGCCCTCGATCGCATGGTCGCCGTCAGCCGTGACAACACCACCCGCGAAGCCATCAAGCGCATCGTCGACGTGCGCGGCGGTGTCTTCACCGCCGAGCTCGAACACACCCGTCGCACCACCTTCGAGGTCGAGAACCGCGGCCACGAGGCGGTCACCGTCTTCCTGCGCCACACCCTCGGCGAAGGCTGGACGCTCGGCGAGGCGCCCGCCGTCTACGAGCGCCAGGGAGAGGCCCACCTCTTCGCCGTCGAGGTCGCGCCCGGCGCCCGCCAGAGCGTCGCCATCGAGGCCTCGACCCCGCTCACCCGCACCCTCGACCTGCGCGCCGGCGCCGGCGTCGAGCTGATGCGCGAGCACCTCGACAGCCGCCCCGGCGACGCCCGCTTCGTCGAGGCGGTCCGCACCCTGCTCGGCATCCACGACGAGATGGTCGCCCGCCGCGACCGCATCGACGTGCTCCGCGCCCAGCTCGGCGAGCTCCGCGGCCGCAGCGCCGAGCTCACCGCCCAGATCGAGCGCCTCGACCGGACCACCGTCGGCCTCAAGCTGCGCGCCCACCTCCAGCAGAAGCTCATCGACGTCAGCGACCGCATCCAGAAGGCGACCGTCGACACCGTCGCCCTCCAGGAAGAGCTGATGCTCGCCCGCATCCGCTTCCAGGACGCCGCCGCCGAGCTGACCCTCGCCCCCGCCGCGCGGGAGGTCGCGAGCCGCGCCAGCCGGGGTTGACCGACCCCGGTGGAGCCAGTCGACCCCAGGTGATCTCACGCCGCGGCAGGTGACCGCGGCGGCGCATCGGAGACGCGGGCGGCCATGCTTCTTGCAATCCGCCCCGCAGAGACCGCGCCGCCCCTGACCGCGTCACCGCCGCCACCGGCGAGGAGAGCCACCGTGAAGACCCGCCCCGCTCGCCTCTCACCCTCTGCGCCCTGCGTGGCGCTCATCGCCTGCCTCCTCGCCTGGGGGTGCAGCGACCCCGCCCCCGAGACCACCGACGGCGGCCCCCGTGACGACGCCTTCGTCGGCGCCGGCGGCATGGGCGGCGGCGGCCGCGACGACGCCGGCATGGGCGGCGCCGGTGGCATGGGTGGCATGGGCGGCGGCGTCGTGCCCGGCGACGACTGCGTCGAAGAGACCTGCAACGCCGTCGACGACGACTGCGACGGCGCCGTCGACGAGGGCGGCTGCGCCTGCAACATCGCCGGCGACACGAGCTGCTACGGCGGCCCCCGCGACACCCGCGGCGTCGGGCTCTGCGCCGATGGCACCCGCGGCTGCGACCCGCAAGGCGAGCTGTGGGCCGAGTGCGAGGGCTGGCAGGGACCCGGCTTCGAACTCTGCGACACCGGCGCCGACGAAGACTGCGACGGCGTCGTCGACGAAGGCTGCGGCGCCTGCGGCCCCGACGAGACCTGCGACGATGGCATCGACGGCGACTGCGACGGCTTCGTCGACGAAGGCTGCGCCGCGTGCAGCGGCGAAGAGATCTGCGACAACCGCGCCGACGAAGACTGCGACGGCCGCGCCGACGAAGGCTGCGGCTGCGGCGGCGAGGAGGTCTGCGACAACATGCTCGACGACGACTGCGACCTCGCCTTCGACGAAGGCTGCCTGCCCTGCGAGCTCGACGGGAGCTGCGCCGAGTGCGACGCCGCCGAGACCTGCGGCGATGGCATCGACAACGACTGCAACCAGCTCATCGACGACGGCTGCCAGATGTGCCAGCTCCGCGAGACCTGCGATGGCATGGCCGACGAAGACTGCGACGGCCGGGTCGACGAGGGCTGCGACTGCGCCGGCGTGCCCGAGATCTGCGCCGACGGCGCCGACAACGACTGCGACGGCACCATCGACGAGGTCACCTGCGACCCGCCGACCGGCATGGCCGAGCCCTGCAACCCCAACCTGCGCCGCGCCTGCTACGGCGCCCCCGTCGCCCACATCGGCGTCGGCCCCTGCCGCGCCGGCAGCCAGGTCTGCGGCCCCGACGGCCGCTGGGGCGCCTGCATGGACGCGGTGCTGCCCGCCGAAGAGATCTGCAACGATGGCATCGACCAGAACTGCGATGGCTTCGTCGACGACTGCGTGATCGACGTCGCCGTCGACCTCAACGGCGACTGCATCACCACCCGCTGCCCCGCCGAGGCGCCGTATCCGGTCGGCTGCAACATCGAGATGGCCGGCGGCGACCCCCGCGGCTGCGTCGCGAGCCGGCCCGACCAGCCGACCGTCTACTTCCAGGAGGGCGACGCCTGCGGCGCCGGGCGGGTGCGCGGCGTCTTGCGCTGCTCCAACGCGCAGGGCGCCGGGCTCAACGCGCAGACGTGTGTCATCAACAAGCCCGAGCGCTTCTACCCGCAGAGCCGCCAGGGCTGCCCCGAGACCGACGGCTGAGTCATGGCTGGCTCCCCGCCGCTGCGCGATGGCAGGGCAGGGGAGTCAGCCTCCCCGCCCATCCCGCCTCACCAGCTCGCGCGCCGGTACTGCCGCGACGCTTGCAGGAACTGACCCTCGGCGAACTGCTGCGGCGAGAGCTCGCGGATCCCTTCCGCGGTCATCTCGAGGATGCGATCGGCGACCTGGGTCACCATGTTGCGGTCGTGGGTCACGAAGATCGCGGTGCCTTCGTACTGCGCGAGCGCCTCGGTCAGCGAGCGGATGGCTTCGAGGTCGAGGTGGTTGGTCGGCTCGTCGAGCACGAGCACGTTGGGCTTGAGGATCATCAGCCGCGCGAGCAGCACCCGCACCGTCTCACCGCCCGAGAGCACCTTCGTCGGCTTGAACGGCTCGTCCTTGGTGAACAACAGCCGCCCGAAGAGCGCGCGCAGATCCTCTTCGCTCGCCTCGTTGTTCCACCGCCACAGCCAGTGATGCGCGGTCTCGTCGCTCTTCTCGATCATCTCGTGGTGGTCTTGCGGCATGTAGCCGATATGGGTCTCGTAGCCCCACTCCACCCGCCCGTCGTCGGGGCGCGACTCCTCGATCAACAGCCGGATCAGGCTCGTCTTGCCCACGCCGTTGCGACCCACGATCGCGATCTTCTCCCCGCGGAAGACATTGAGGTGGAAGTCATCGCAGATCCGGGTGTGCTCGAACTGCTTCGAGAGCCCGTCGACGGCGAGCACCTGCTTGCCGCTCGGGCGCTTGATGTCGAAGCGGATGAACGGGCGCGCGATGTTCGACCGCTTGAGGTTGGCGAGCGCGGTCTTCTCCTTCTGGAGCTGCTTCTCGCGTGACTTCACCTGGCTCGCGCGCGAGCCCGCCCGGAAGCGCTGCACGAAGTCCTGCAGCGCGCCGATCCGCTGCTGCTTGGCGGCGTTGGCCATCTCGAGCGACGAGCGCGCCTTGGCCTTGGCCTCGACCATGTCATCGTAGTCGCCGGGATAGATGATGATGGTCTCGTAGTCGATGTCGGCGATCTTGGTGCAGACCTCGTTGAGGAAGTGGCGGTCGTGGCTGATGACCACCATCACCCCGGTGAAGTCCTTGAGGAAGCCTTCGAGCCACCGGATCGACGCGATGTCCAGCGCGTTGGTCGGCTCGTCGAGCAACAGCCCGTCGGGCTTGCCGAAGAGCGCCTGCGCGAGCAGCACCCGCACCTTGTCACCGCCGGTCAGCGCCGAGAGCGGCCCGTCGTGGTACTGCGCCTCGATGCCGAGGCCTTCGAGGAGCTCCTGCGCCTCCGACTCGGCCATGTAGCCGTCTTCCTCGGCGATCGTCATCTCGAGCTCGCCGAGCAGCATCCCGTCCTCGTCGCTGAGATCGTCGCCCTTGGCGAGGATGCGCTCCTTCTCCACCATCGCCGCCCACAGCGGCGCGTTGCCCATCATCACCACGTCGATGATGCGGTTGTCCTCGTACAGGTAGTGATCCTGCTTGAGCACCCCGATCTTCTTGGGGCGGCTCACCTGCCCGCTGATCTGCTCGATCTCACCGGTCAGGATCTTCATGAACGTCGACTTGCCGCTGCCGTTGGGCCCGGTGAGGCCGTAGCGGTCCCCCGGGTTGAAGACCACGTTGACGTTCTCGAAGAGCACCTGCGGGCCGAAGTTCATGCTGACTTCGTGGACGGAGATCATCGGGTCGGCCTCCAAGACGGCTGGGGGGTGCGCGAAGGGGGCGCACCATAGCAGAGGGGTGATCGAGGGGACAAGCGCCCTTGCCTGCTGGCTTCCGAGGCCGCTCTCCGGCGTGAGATACAGACTCACTGAAGTTGTGCAGAAGCTTGGAAGCCGCCGTCGGAGGGGTCTATGCTCGTCGCGGATGGTCACCGATGGGGAGCTCCATGCGCGCGATACGATTCCTCCTCGAGAACTCTCTGTTCCTCATCTTCGGGGCGATCGCCGCGCTCATCTGGGCCAACGTCGACAACGCGAGCTACCAGCACTTCGTCGAGCTGCCCCTCGCCCACGTCGACTGGATCGGGCACGCGGTCTTCGACGCCGAGGGCCACCTCGTCGAGCGGCACCTGACCCTCCACTTCCTCGTCAACGACATCCTCATGGCGCTCTTCTTCGCGATCGCCGGCAAGGAGGTCTGGGAGGCGACGCTGCCGGGCGGCCCGCTCAACAACCCCAAACAGGCCGCCGCACCGCTCATCGCGACCCTCGGCGGCATGGCCGGCCCGGCGCTCGTCTACGTCGGCGGCGCGGTGATCACCGGCCACTGGAGCGACCTGAGCAACGGCTGGGCGATCCCGACCGCGACCGACATCGCCTTCAGCTACCTCGTCGCCCGCCTCGTCTTCGGCGCCGCCCACCCCGCCATCCCGTTCCTGCTCCTGCTCGCGATCGCCGATGACGCGCTCGGCCTCATCATCATCGCGATCTTCTATCCCTCCGGCCCGATCGTGCTGAAGTGGATGCTGCTCCCGGTCGCCGCGATCGTCGTCGGGCTCGTCTTGCGCCGGCTGCGGATCTACAGCTTCTGGCCCTACCTGCTCATCTGTGGCCCGATCTCGTGGATCGGCTTCCACTGGGCCAACCTGCACCCCGCGCTCGGCTTGCTGCCGATCATCCCGGTGATGCCGCACGCGCACGTCGACACCGGCCTCTTCGACTGGTCACGCCTCGATCGGCAGGACACGCTCAGCGCGTTCGAGCACTGGTTCAAGAACCCGGTCGAGCTGATCCTCGGCCTCTTCGGGCTGTGCAACGCGGGCGTGCAGCTCACCGCGGTGGGCGCGGCGACCTGGCTGGTGCTCGCCGGCCTGCTCATCGGCAAGCCGCTCGGCATCGTCGTGATGGGCACCCTCGCCAACCGCCTCGGGTTCAAGCTGCCCAAGGGCATGAGCAAACGCGACCTCTTCGCGCTCGGCTGCGCGGCGGGGATCGGCTTCACGGTGGCGATCTTCGTCTCGAGCGTGGCCTTCCGGGCCGGGCCGGTACAGGACGCGGCCAAGATCGGCGCGCTGCTCTCGTTCGCGGCGGCGGGCATGACCTGGGTGGGCGCGAAGCTGCTCGGCGTGCGCAAGATGGTCGGCCCGCCCGAGGGCGGCGGGCACGGGCACGGGCACGGGCACTGAGCCGCGCCCGGCCACCGCGCCGCCGACGCGCCCTGTATATATCGTCAGCCGCCGGAGCTCGCGCTCACTGCGCCCAGGTGAACGCCGCGATCCACAGCAGCGCGCCCGCCGCCGCCATCACCGCCAGCCACGGCTCGAACGCCAGCGCCCCCTGCAAGCGCGCGTGGTGGCGCACGTCGTCGGCGTGTTCCGACGGCGTGGCCGGCAGCAGCGCGCGGGCGGCGTGGAAGTCGCCCTTCTCGAACGCCGCGAGCGCGGCGGCGAGCGTCGGATCGGCCGGGGGTTCCAGAGGACGCGGAGGCGCGTCGGCGGGCGGCTCGTCGGCGGGCGGGGCGGCTTCGGGGCGGGTGGCGTCGCTCATGCCTCGGGTGTAACACGGCGACCGGCGACGCGGCCACCGCCGCGGATCCGGCGGATCCGATGGCCCGCTCCGCCTGGATCCGACCGATCCGCGCCCCGGATCCAGCGGATCCAGCGGATCCAGCGGATCCGCGCCCCCGGATCCGCCGGATCCGACCCCCGATCCACCATTTCCCACCGCCGCCCGCCGACCGAGCCCATCCGGCCGCCGATCGAGCACCCCCGATCCACCGGATCCGAAATCAGCGTCGACGGTGCCCGCCGATCGAGGCGCACTGAACGCACGTTCAAATCACCGATCCGGCACCGTTCTTCACACCGGATCCCACTCGATCCCCCCGCCTCGATCCATGGCCGGAACTGCCCTCGATCCCCATATCTGGTGGCGCATCCGTGTCAGGTGCCCCATATCTAGGCCGCCCACAGATTCCGAAAACGGTCAAAAAAAACACCGAAATCACCCGTTGACTCCCGCCCCCCCCCGACTAGGATGGATCCCGGTGGGAACGAGTGGATCCAATTCCCACGGAGAGGACGGATGAGCCGCGGCAACCTCAGCGACGTCGAGCTGAGCCCGATCGAGGGCCAGCACGAGCACACCGTCGACGACAAGGGTCGCCTCAGCATCCCGTCCGAGTTTCGCGCCGAGCTCGACCTCGAAGAGGGCAGCGAGCTGATCGTCACCCGGCACCTCAAGGAGCGCTGCCTGCTGCTGTACTGGCCCGACGCCTGGGCCGCCTTCAAGCAGCGGCTCGACGAGGCGCCCCCCCGGGTGGCGGCGGCTCTCCGACGCGTGGTGGGCGGCACCGCGCGCCGGGTCAAGGTCGACCGGCTCGGCCGGATCCAGATCCCCCAGGTGCTGCGCAAGTATGCAGAGCTCGATGGGAAATGCTTCGTGATGGGGCAGGGATCCAACATCGAGATCTGGTCCATGGCGATGTGGGACCTGACCCACGGCCCCGAGGTCTACGCCGACCTCGACCTGAGCGAGTTCAACTTGTGACGCCCCGCCCCGGCCGACGGGTCGGGGCGGGGCCCGTGCTTCACCCGGCGACGGTCGCCTCCGACCGCCGCCCGTGGAGCGGAGTCGCGGTCTGCCCGCAGATCGCTTGTCGAAGGAGACGCGCCATCAACCCGCCGGCGCCCCACGCCCCCGTCCTCACCCGCGCCGTCCTGGCCGCCGCCGACGTGCGCCCCGGTGAGCTGTGGGTCGACTGCACCCTCGGCTTCGCGGGCCACACCCGCGCGCTCGTCGAGGCCGGCGCGCGGGTGATCGGCATCGACCGCGACACCGAGGCGCTCGCTCACGCGCGCGCGGCGCTCGCGAGCGCGGGCGACCGGGTCACGCTGGTGCACGGCGACTTCCGCGACGTCGCCGCGCTCGTCGGCGACGCCGGCCCGGTCGACGGCGTCCTCGCCGACCTCGGCGTCTCCTCGTGGCAGCTCGACCGCCCCGAGCGCGGCTTCTCGTTCCGCGCCGCCGGCCCGGTCGACATGCGCATGGACAAGGGCCGCGGCGAGCCCGCCGAGGCGCTGATCCGCCGCCTCTCGGTGCCCGAGCTCGCCGACATCATCCGCCGCTACGGCGAAGAGAGCTACGCCGGCCCCATCGCGCGCGGCCTCGCCGCCTGGGCCGCCGGCGACGGCCCGCACGACACCGCGACCCTCGCCGCCGCCGTCGTCGCCGCGCTCCCGAAGAAGGCCGCCGCGACCCGCGGCCACCACCCGGCGACCAAGACCTTCCAGGCGCTCCGCATCGCGGTCAACGACGAGCTCGGCGCGCTCGACGCGCTCCTCGACGCCATCCCCGCGCTCCTCGCGCCCGGCGGCCGCGCGCTCGTCATCACCTTCCACTCGCTCGAAGACCGCCGGGTCAAGCAGCGCTTCGCCGAGCTCACCGGCCGCAGCCGCCCCCCGGCCCCCCGCCGCGGGCTCCCCCCGCCGCCGGCCCCGCCGCCCGCGTTCGCCGAGCTCCTGCGCAAGCCCGCCATCGCCGACGCCGCCGAGATCGAGGCCAACCCCCGCGCCCGCAGCGCGAAGCTGCGCGGCGTGCGCAAGCTGGAGGCCGCATGAGGTTCTTCGTGCTCGCGCTCGTCTCGGTCGCCGCCCTCACCGCGGCCACGGTCCGCCTCGTCAACGAGCGCAACCGCTCGGTGCAGCTCGGCTACGAGATGGCCGCCGCGACCCGCGTGCAGCGCGCGCTCGAAGAGGAGCTGCGCCAGCTCCGCATCGACCGCGCCGCGCTGCTCGACCCCAAGCGCCTCGCCCCGCTCGCCCGGGAGCAGGGGCTGCGCACGCCCTCGCCCGACGAGATCGTCGTCGTGCACCTCGCGGGAGAGGCGAGCGATGGCCGGTAACGTCTTCCGCCGCCGCGAGCCCGTCGAGCCCGGCCCCCGCAAGGGCCGGATGCTGCTCACCTCGACCATCCTCGCGATCGGCTTCGTCGTGCTGATGATCCGCGCCTGGGACCTCCAGGTCCGCAAGCACGCGCACTACGTCGCCCGCTCCGAGGGCCAGCACCGCACCACCATCGAGCTGCGCGCCAGCCGCGGCGCCATCTACGACCGCAACGGCCGCGAGCTCGCGCTCTCCGCGATGGTGCCCTCGGTCTTCGCCGTCCCGAGCGCCGTGCCCGACGCCGCCGCGCTCGCGCCCAAGCTCGCCGCGATCCTCCAGATGGACGAGGCGACCGTGCGCCGCCGCCTCACCGGCAAGGGCGCGTTCCGCTGGCTCAAGCGCCACGTCCAGCCCGAGGTCGCCGCCGCCGTCGAGGCGCTCGCCCACCCCGGCGTGCAGCTCCGCGACGAGCCCCGCCGCTTCTACCCCAACCGCGCGCTCGCCGGCGGCCTCATCGGCTTCGCCGGCATCGACGGCGAGGGCCTCGAAGGCATCGAGCGCGACTTCGACCGCTACCTGCAGGGCCGCGTCTACACCCTCGACGGCATGCGCGACGCCGCCGGCCGCAGCGTGATGCCCGACGGCGCGCTCCCCGTCGCAGAGCTCTCGGGCTACGCGCTCACGCTCACCATCGACGCCCGCATCCAGCAGATCGCCGAGGCGGCGCTGCTCGAGCAGGTCGAGGCGATGAAGGCCAAGGGCGGCGTCGTCGTGGTCCTCGACCCCAAGACCGGCGACCTGCTCGCGATGGCGCAGACGCCCGCGTTCGACCCCAACCTCTTCAAGCAGGCCCACCCCGGCGACTGGCGGCTGCGCGCGATCACCGACGTGCTCGAGCCCGGCTCGACGATCAAGCCGCTGCTCATCGCCGCCGCGCTCGACGCCGGCAAGACCACCCCCGACCAGGTCTGGAACGGCTACTACGGCCGCATGAAGGTCGGCCGCAAGACCGTCACCGACGTGCACGGCGAGAAGCAGCTCACCACCCTCGAGATCATCCAGAAGTCGAGCAACGTCGGCGCGGTGCAGGTCGGCCAGCGGCTCGGCAAGGAGGCGTGGCACAGCTACCTGCGCGCCTACGGCCTCGGCCAGCGCACCGGCATCGGCCTGCGCGGCGAGCGCGAAGGCTCCCTCGCGCCGCCCAACAAGTGGGGCATCATCCACCTCGCGACGATGAGCTACGGCTACGGCCTCGACGCCACCCCGCTCCAGCTCGCGCGCGCCATGTCGGCGCTCGCCAACGGCGGCGTGCTCATGCGCCCCCGCCTCGTGCGCGAGGTCACCGGCGCCAACGGCAAGATCATCGAGGCCTTCCCGCCCCGCCCGCTGCGCCGCGTCGTCTCCGAAGAGGCCGCCCGCGCCACCCTGCGCGGCCTCGTCATGGTCACCGAAGACGGCGGCACCGGCCGCCGCGCCCGCGTCCCCGGCTACACCGTCGGCGGCAAGACCGGCACCGCGCACAAGATCGACCCCGTGCTCCGCGGCTACAGCAAGGGCAAGGTCTGGGCGTCGTTCTCCGGCTTCGTGCCCGCCGAAGACCCCCGCCTCGTCATCTACGTCGCCGTCGACGAGCCCACCGAGGCCGAATACGGCGGCGTCGTCGCCGCGCCGGTCTTCTCCCGCGTCGCCCGCGAGGCGCTGCCCTACATGGGCGTCGAGGCGACCGCCGAGTTCACCGGCGACATCGACGACGAGG
>JACKDM010000004.1 GCA_020633515.1 Myxococcales bacterium | reverse complement strand
CACCCCCACCGGCGACCTCCACCTCGGCAACGCCCGCACCGCGCTCCTCGACCACCTCGCCGCCCGCGCCGCCGGCCTCCGCACCGTGCTCCGCGTCGAAGACCTCGACCCCGCGCTCATCCCCGACGGCTGCCTCGAAGCCCAGTACCAGGACCTCGCCTGGCTCGGCCTCCACTACGACGAGCACCCCCTCACCGGCGGCCCCGCCGCGCCCTACCGCCAGTCCGAACGCCACGACCAGTACGCCGCCGTGCTCCGCGCCCTCGACGCCCGCGCGCTCCTCTACCCCTGCTACTGCTCCCGCCGCGAGGTCCGCGACGCCGCCCGCGCCCCCCACGCCAGCGACGAAGGCCCCGTCTACGCCGGCACCTGCAAGCCCGCCACCCCCCGCCCCCTCGGCGACCTCGACGCCCTCCCCCCCCGCCACGACCGCGCCCCCGCGCTCCGCCTCGACGTCACCGCCGCCCTCGCCCGCCTCGGCGCCGACCACCTCGCCTACGACGACCGCCTCGCCGGCCCCCAGCGCTTCGACCTCATCGCCACCATGGGCGACTTCGTCGTCCGCCGCGTCGACGGCATCGCCGCCTACCAGCTCGCCTGCGCCTGGGACGACGCCGCCATGGGCTGCACCCAGATCGTGCGCGGCCAGGACCTCATCCCCTCCACCGCCCGCCAGCTCCTCATCCTCCGCGTCCTCGACCTCCCCGAGCCCACCTACGCCCACCTCGGCCTCGTCGTCGACCACCGCGGCCAGCGCCTCGCCAAACGCGACCGCGCCATCTCCCTCCGCGCCCTCCGCGCCGCCGGCGTCCCCGCCGACGCCGTCATCCGCCTCCTCGCCCGCGTCTCCGGGCTCCCCGACACCGCCGATCCCACCGCGCTCCTCCGAGCCTTCGACCTCACCCGCCTCGACCCCGGCGAAGTCCGCCTCCCCGAAGACCCCCTCGGCCTCGGCTGAATCCCATCACTCGAACGGCAGCGCCAGCGCCGCCCCCAACCCATCACCCACCGCCACCCCCGGCGCCCCGATCACCACCGCCCCCGCCGGCACATCGTCCCGCCACGTCCCATGCAGCCGATCCCACACCGTCAGCCCGCTCGAATAGTTGCTGTCACTCCGATCCGCCCCCCGATCATGGTGGATCCCATGCAGCCGCGGCGTCACCACCACCCACCGCAGCGCCCGATCGATCCCTGCCGGCAACCCCAGATCGCTGTGATGAAAAGCCACCGACACCCCCAGCGCCGCCCCCCACCACCCATACGCCCGCCGCCCCGCGCCCACCACCGCGATCTGCGCCGCCCGGAAGGGCACCGACAGCAGCATCTCCCCCGGATGGAACCGCGCCGCCGTCGTCGCGTCGAGGTGATGGTCGAGGTGATGCACCCGATGCCATCGCCACAGCCATGGCACCCGATGGGTCGCCACATGCCAGTGATAGAGCGTGTAATCGAGCAGCACCACCGCCAACACATCCCGCGCCCCCGGCGGCAGCGGCAGCCAGCGCACGAGCCCGAACCCCCGCCGCTCCACCCACCGCGCCACCCGCGTCGCCACCGGCCGCTCGCACAGCGCCACCACCACCCCCGCCGCCGCGGTCAACGCCAGATTCCGCGCCGTCCGCCGCCCCCCCGGCGCCCGCCCCCGCAGCGGCCACCGCCGCTCCGCGAGGTGCAGCGCCCCCGCCGCCACCACCGCCGCCGCCACCTTCCAACCGCTTCGCATCACGACCTCCACCGTCCCACATCACACCCTGCCACCCGCTCACCGCCCGCGCAGAGTCACCGCCACGTCGCGCGCCGAGCGCCACCGAACTCTCACCCACCCGCGCCGCATCACCGCCACGCCGCGCGCGCCGAGCCGCCCGCTCACCCCCGCCCGCGCAGCATCGCCGCCAGCGCCGCCGCATCCCCCGTCGGCGGCCGACAGCTCGTCCCCGTACACACATAGGCCGTCGCCCCCCCCTTCGCCGGCCGCTCCGCGAACACCGCCAACTGCCGCGCCAGCGCCCCATCCTCCGCCGACACCAGCCGGATCACATGCGGCGCGAACACCCGCCGCGCCTCGTCCCACAGCGCCTCCGCCCCCTCGTCACCCGCCGTCACCACCGCCGCCACCACCGCCGGCGACGCCGCCCGATCGATCGCGCACAACAGCTTCGGCACCGCATGCGGCGCCCGGCTCGCCATCTCCCCCAGCGCTCGCAGCACCCCCTCCGCCCGCCGCCGATGCCCCTCATCGTCGGTGATCGCCGCCAGCCGCAGCAGGTTCAGCGCCGCCAGGCTGTTCCCGCTCGGCTCCGCGCCGTCGTACGCCGGCTTCTCGCGAAACAACAGCACCTCGCCGTCATCCGCCGTCCGAAAGTACCCCCCCGCCGGATCCGAGAAGTGCGTATCGAGCACCGCCTGCAACAGCTCCGCCTGACTCAGCCACGCCACCTCCCCCGTCGCCTCCAGCAGATCCAGCAGCCCCCCGATCAACGCCGCGTAGTCTTCGAGCACCGCCGGGTGCCGCGCCTTGCCCGCCCGCCACGCCCGGTGCAGCCGGTTCCCATCGGCCATCTCATCGAGCACGAACCGCGCCGCTCGTGCCGCCCGCGCCGCCAGCTCCGGCCGCGCGAACGCCACCGCCGCCCGCGCGAACGCCGAGATCGCCAGCCCGTTCCACGCCACCAGCACCTTGTCGTCCAACCCCGGCGGGATCCGCTTCGCCCGCGCCGCATACAACGTCTCCCGCAGCGCCAGCCACCGCCCCCGCTCCGCCGGCGACAGCGGCGCCTCGAGGTGCGCGATGCTGCGCCCCTCGAAGTTGCCCCCCCGCCGGATGTCGAACCGCTCGCACACCCACGCCGCGTCCGCCGGATCGAGCAGCGCCTCGACCTCCGCCGGCGTCCACACGAAGAACAGGCCCTCGTGCATGTGCCCGCTCTCATCCGCGCTGTCCGCGTCCGTCGCCGAATAGAACCCGCCCCGCGGATCGCTCATCTCGCGATCCAGATAGGCCAGCACATCCTCCGCGACGTGCCGGTACAGATCCTTCCCCGTCGCCTG
Organism: Myxococcales bacterium; assembly: GCA_020633515.1. The sequence continues at coordinate 131,587 of JACKDM010000004.1, read as the reverse complement.
CCACGCCTCCACATAGGCGATGACGAGCTGCGCGTTGTCGTACAGCATCTTCTCGAAGTGCGGCACCAGCCACTGCCGGTCGACGCTGTACCGCGCGAAGCCACCCCCGACGTGGTCGTACATCCCGCCGCAGTGCATCCGCCAGAGCGTCGTCTCCACCGCCGTCAACAGCTCCGGCTCCCCGCTCCGCCGCCACTGCCGCAGCAGGAAGTCGAGCACCGCCGGCCGCGGGAACTTCGGCGCCCGCCCGAAGCCCCCCCACTCCGCGTCGAACAGCCGCTTGAAGATCTCGCCGCCCGCCAGCAGCGCCTCGACCCCCGCCGCCTCCTCGCTCGCCGCCGCCTCCCGCCCCAGCGCCCGGATCGCCTCGTCCGCCTGCCCCTGGAACTGCGGATCGCGCCAGTTCTCGTCGAGCAGCCGCAGCAGCGTCAGAAACCCCCGATGCGGCCCCCGATCACCATCCCGCGCCGGGAAGTACGTGCCCGCGAACAGCGGCCGCTTCTCCGCGGTGAGGAAGACGCTCATCGGCCAGCCGCCCCCGCCGGTCGTGAGCTGGAGGAACTCCATGTACACCGCGTCGACGTCGGGCCGCTCCTCGCGGTCGACCTTCACCGGCACGTAGTGATCGTTGAGGAAGCCCGCGATCTCCTCGTCCTCGAACGACTCGTGCTCCATCACATGGCACCAGTGGCACGTCGAGTACCCCACGCTCAAAAACACCGGCACCCCGCGCCGCGCCGCCTCCGCGAACGCCGCCGCGCCCCACGGCCGCCAGTCGACCGGGTTGTGCGCGTGCTGCAACAGGTACGGGCTCGCCTCGTGGATCAGCGCGTTGGTGTACTTCGGCCGCCCATCGCCCCCGAGGTGGCGGGTGCGCGGTCGATGGTCGGCGCCGAGGGCGGCGAGGGCTTGCAGATCGGCGGGCTCGTTCACTTCGGCCTCCGGGCATGGGTCACAGGCAATGCGATACCGCGCTCCCCCGCGCCGTCGCGGCGCGCTTCAACCGGCTCGATCTGCTATCTTCGCGACATGCGCTCACCGCACTGCATCGCGTTGCTCGCCCTCGCGCTCTTCGCCTGCGCCGAGGGCGAGTCCGTCGCCGACGCCGGCCCCAAAGCGGCCGACGCCGACCTGCCCTGCTTCCCGCCCCTCTGCGACGGCGCGCTCCCCCCGCTCGCCGATCGCGGCCCGCCCGATCCGACCGACCCCGACGCCGGCGTCCCGCTCGACATGGACGCCCCCGACATGCTCGACCCCGACGCCCCCTGCAACCCCGGCACCCGCCTCGGCCCCTGCGCGCTCTGCAACCTCGACGGCGTCCCCGAGATCCCCGAAGACGACCCGCTCTGCCCCACCGTCACCTGCGGCGACGCCGAGAGCTACGCCCGCGTCACCGAGGGCGCCGAAGAGGTCTGCTACCACACCCTGCGCGAACCCCCCGCCGCCAGCCGCTGCCGCGCGCTCGGCGAATGCCACGACGCGACGACCTACTGCGGCGCCGAGACCGTCGAAGAGGTCGCCCGCATCACCCCGAGCCCCTGCAACGCCATGCAAGGCTGCCAGGGCACCACCCCGCCCGCCGTCGACGGCAGCCGCATCGGCGAGCCCTGCAACGGCTTCGGCCTGTGCAACGTCGAGGGCGAATGCACCGCCCCCGCCGTCTGCGCCAGCGTCCGCATCAGCGGCGCCAGCCAGTACTGCGACGCGCGCGGCGAGCCCGGCAACACCTGGTGCCAGTTCTACGTCGACCAGGGCCGCACCACCTGCAACGCCTTCTGCGCCAGCAACAGCCTCCGCTGCGTCGCCGCCTGGAACGACAACGGCGGCTGCGCCACCGCCGAGGTCGTCGACTGCGGGCAGAACCTCGCCTCGTTCATCTGCCGCTGCGGCTGAGCTCCGCTTGATCGCTCGCCCATCGCGCGACGCCTACTCGAAGACATGCGCCAGCCGCCGCTCGTCGGGCGCGCGCTGCTCCTGCCATTCGCTCAGCGTACGCACCATCACGATCGCCACCGCCGCCGTCGGGATGTCGATGACGCTCGACAGGATGCTGACCTGGGTCACCTCGACCAGCTCGGCGATCGTGTCGGCGTTGCGCGCCATGCGGATGCTGATCTGACCGGCGAGCCCGTTGAGCAGGAACAGCGCCCACCACGCCCCGACGAGGTTGTGCTTGTCATCGGCGCTCGGGCTGCTCGCGGTGAACGTCTCCCGCATGAGCCGGTAGGGCTTGTAGAGGCTGATGATCGGGATGATGAAACCCCAGAAGGTCCACCCCGGCGACTCGCTGCGCAGCCCGCCGAGCGCGTCGATGTTGCGGTAGGCGCGGTAGAACCACACCCAGAAGCAGATCGCGGTGACCAGCATCCCGCCGAGGTACAAGAGCCCGACCATCATCTCGCGCTGGTCGTTGCTCTCGGCCGCCGCCTCGTCGATGTCACCCCGGGAGAAGTCGGCGAGGAGGTCGAGCTGCATGATGCTCGAACCGATCGAGGCGACGTCCATCACGATGATGAACAGGAGCAGCGCGACCACCACGCTGCCGAGGGATGCGATCGAACGACGCTCTTCCATGGTGCCCCCACCTGATCGAGCCGGCTGTCCAACCATCCGAGCGTACCAGCGCCGCCATCGCCCGTCAGAGAAATGTCCTGCGCTCAGCGTGAAATCGAGCGTCGGCACCCGATCGGCGCCCGGGCCTCGGGTGCCATAATGCCATTGAGGCCATGGTGCCATGTGTGCCATCGGGTGATCGGATCACCGCTGACATGTGGCCCTGTGCATGGGATCGCCGACCGGCCGCGTCGAGTCATCGGCCGACCGACCGGTGCCTCACCGCGGTCAATGCTGCCAGGCGTACCGCTTGAGCAGATCGAGATCGATGACTTCGAGCGCCGACTCTTCGGTCGCCTCCAACACCACCGGCGGCGCCACCCCCGCCTCGGCGGCCTCGCGCCAGCGGGCGGCGCAGAGGCACCACTTGTCGCCCGGCGCGAGCCCCGGGAAGTCGGCGCCCGGCACCGGGGTCGAGAGGTCGTTGCCGCGGGCGCGGGTGAACGCGAGGAACTCGGCGGTCATGCGCGCGCAGACGACGTGGCGGCCGTGGTCGCGCGCGTCGGTGCGGCAGTGACCGTCGCGGTACCAGCCGGTCATCGGGTGGGTGCAGCAGACCTCGAGCGGGGTGCCGAGCACGTTCTTCGGTGATGGCATGGCGCTCACCGCCCGAACCGGGCGCAGACGCCGGGCTGGTCGCCGAGCTGGAGGCAGGTGCCGCCCGGCTGGCAGGGGATGCGGTGCTCCTCGTTCGGCTCGCCGAAGTTGCCCGGGTCGCGGCGGGCGCAGGTGCAGACGTGCTCGTTCATGTTGATCGGGTTCGGGATGCAGCTCGCGCCGGGGTGGCAGACGGCGACGTCGCCGGCGGGGTCGCACTGCTGGTCCTGCCGATAGCACTGCCCGGTCGCCGCGTTGCAGCGCAGCTCGCCGCCGCCCGCGCAGTCGGCGTCGTCGGCGCACGCCGGCTGCCCGTCGCCGCCGACGCAGATCCCACCGGCGCAGGCGGCGCCGGCCTGACAGTCGACGCGGGCGCACGGATCGGCCGCGGCGCAGACGTCGCCGGGACCGCACGCCTGCCCCGGATCGCAGTCGCCGTCGTCGCGGCAGCCCACGCACTGCCGCTCCTGGCAGTAGGGCGCGGCGTCGTCGCGGCAGTCGAGCCCGGTGTTGCACTCGACCCCCGGCGGCGGCGGCACGCAGGTGCCCGCGTCGTCGCAGATCGTGCCCGCGGGGCAGGGGTTGCCCGGCGCGCACTGCACGCACTGGCCGGTGATGAAGTTGCACAGCGGCCGCTCGCCCGCGCAGCCGCCGCCGCAGGTGTCGCAGATCCCGGACGTCGGCGCGCAGAAGCCGTCCTCGCAGCCGAAGTTCTCCGGGCAGGCGCCGCCGGCGCCGCAGGGCTCGAGGCAGTTGCGCACGAAGCCGAGCTGACGGCAGGTGAGGCCGCCGGCGCAGTCCATGTCCTGCCGGCAGTTGCCGCAGCGGGGCGTGCGATCCTCGCAGACGCCGGTGAGCGCGTTGCAGCGCTGCGCGCCGTCGCAGCCGGTGATCACGCAGGAGTCGCAGCGCGCGCCGCCGGGCACGCAGCGGCTCTCGAGGCAGTAGAAGCCGGCCGCGCAGTCGTCGTTCTCCGCGCAGCCGTGCAGGCAGCTCCGGCTCCCGAGCAGCTCGGCGCAGCGGGCCTCGATGCCGATGCGCTCCTGACACTCGGCGTCGTCGTCGCAGGGCGTGCAGACGCCGTCCTCGACGGGGCCGAGGTCGGGCGGGAGCGCGGCGTCGGGGGCGGGGCCTTCGTCGGGCGCGGGGCCCTCGTCGAGCGGCTGCATGTCGGGCGGGGCGAGGTCGGGCGCCATGTCGGGCGCCATGTCGGGCGGGGAGAGGTCGGGGAGCGCGACGTCGGGCGCCTGCATGTCGACGACGCCGCGATCGGCCGCCGCGTCGGGATCCATGTCGGCGGCGGCGCCGGTGTCGGCGGGGCGGGCGTCGGCGGCCGCGGCGTCGCGGGCGGGCGCGGGCGTCTCGCCGTCGTCGCAGCCCGCGGCGGCGAGGCCGAGGGCGATGAGCAGGCAGGGCACGATCGAGCGCATCGGCAGGTGTCTCCTCCCATTCGGTGCGGCGCATCTTGCCCGGTCCGGGGGGTGCTGACAACCGCGGGCGAGGGGCGGTATACCAACCCGACCGACACCGGGGGACGGCGATGCGGCGAGCGAACGCTTGGGGAGTGCTGCTGCTGATGGCGGCGCTGTGCGGCTGTGACGAGACCGACGCGGACGACCCGCCGCTGATCGTGATCGACGCCGCGGTGACGCCCGACGCGGTGGCGCCGCCGCTCGACGCGGCGGCCGACATGCTGACACCCGACGGCGCCCCGCCCGACATGGCCGCCGACATGGCCGCCGACATGGCCGCCGACATGATGGCCGACATGGCGCCCGACATGGCCGCGCCGCTCCCCGCCTGCCGCGACGGCGCCGACGACGACGGCGACGGCTTCGCCGACTACCCGCTCGACCCCGGCTGCGAAGACCCCGACGACGACGACGAGGCCGATCCGGCGGCGCCCGCGTGCGGCGACGGCGCCGACAACGACGGCGACGGCCGCGTCGACCACCCCGACGACCCCGGCTGCGCCGATCCGGCCGATCCGAGCGAGGCGAGCGCCTGCGGCGACGCCGAGATCCGCGACATCACCGGGCTCGCCCGCGTCGAGGGCGACACCCGCGGCGGCCTCGCGGCGCGCGCGACCTGCCGCAACAACCTCGCGCCCGAGGCGCTGTTCCGCTTCACCCTGCGCGCGCCCGTCGCCCGGCTGCGGATCGACACCGCCGGGTCGAGCTTCGACACCCTGCTCGGCGTCTACCGCGACTGCGAAGGGCAGGACGAGGTCGCCTGCAACGACGACGTCGGCGGCGGGGCCAAGACGAGCGAGGTCGTCATCGAGCAGCCCGCGCTCGGCGACTACGTCATCGTCGTCGACGGCTTCGCCGACGGCGCGGGGCCGTTCGTGCTCAACGTGCGCGGCGAGCTCGCCCCCGGCGCGCCCTGCCTCGCACCCATCGAGGGCGAGCCCGCGCCGGCGATCGACTGCGGCCGCGGTCAGACCTGCCGCGACGGCGCCTGCGTGCCCGCCGCCTGCGCCGACGGCCTCGACAACGACGGCGACGGCCGCGTCGACTACCCCAACGAGCCCGGCTGCGAGACCCCCGTCGACGACGACGAGCAGGACCCCGACGTCCTCCCCGCCTGCGCCGACGGCGCCGACAACGACTTCGACTTCGCGATCGACTACCCGGCCGATCCCAACTGCGCCTCGGCCGCCGACACCGACGAGAACAGCCCGCCGCAGTGCAGCGACGGCCGCGACAACGACGGCGACGGCCTCGTCGACCTCGCCGATCCGGGCTGCCTCGGCGACCCGAACCGCTTCTCCGAGTTCAACACCGCGGCCTGCCGCAACCGCCTCGACGACGACGGCGACGCGCTGGTCGACTACCCGTTCGACCCCGGCTGCGCGACGCCCAACGACACCGACGAGGCCGATCCCGCGACCCCGCCGGCCTGCGCCAACGGCGTCGACGACGACGGCGACGGGCTCGTCGACCACCCCGCCGACGCCGAGAGCTGCCTCGCCGCGAGCGACGACAGCGAAGACGACGCCTGCGAACGGGTCGTGCCCCGCGACGTCACCGGGCTCACCCGCACCGCCGGCAACACCGACGACGCGGCCAACGACTTCATCGGGAGCTGTCAGGCCGCCGGATCGAGCAACGAAGACGTGCTCGTCTGGCGGGTCGCCGAGGGCCGCGCGCTCGACGCGCTCGTGCTCGACGCCCGCGACAGCGCGATCGACACGGTGATCCACGCCCGCGACGGCTGCGCGGCGGCGGGCGCGCTCGGCTGCAACGACAACGGCGGCGGCGGCCTCGACGCGCTGCTGCAACTCGGCCCCCAGCCCGCCGGGCGCGAGATCTGGATCTTCGTCGACGCCAACCCCGGCGCGATCGGGATCTGGCGCCTGCGCATCACCGCGCTGCTCGCCGAGGGCCAGGACTGCGGCCGCCCCGGCGAGTGGAGCTGCGGCGAGGGCCTCGCCTGCGTCGACACCCCCGCCGGCCCCCGCTGCGAGCGCGCGGTCTGCGACAACGGCGCCGACGACGACGGCGACGGCCTCACCGACTTCCCCGCCGATCCCGGCTGCGCCGCGGCGAGCGACCCCGACGAGGCCGATCCCGCCGTGCTGCCCGCCTGCGCCAACGGCGCCGACGACGACGGCGACGGCCTCGTCGACTGGCCCGACGACCCGAGCTGCCTCTTCGCCGCCGATCCCGCCGAGGAGCCCGACTGCGCCGACGGCGTCGACAACGACGGCGACGGCCTCGTCGACTTCGACCGCGACGACGACGGCGTGCGCGGCCCCAACGCCGACCCGCAGTGCGCGTGCGCGACCGACGAGAGCGAGGCCGCCCAGCCGCAGTGCGCCGACCAGTGCGACAACGACGGCGACGGCCTCGTCGACCTCGAAGACCCCGGCTGCGCCGATGCCACCGACCAGAGCGAGTTCAACCCGCCCGCCTGCCAGGACGGCCTCGACAACGACGGCGACGGCCGCGTCGACTACCCGACCGATCCCGGCTGCACCTGGCTCGCCGACCCCAGCGAGCAGGACCCGGTCGAGCCGCCCGCCTGCGACAACGGCCAGGACGACGACGACGACGGCGCGCTCGACTACCCGCTCGACCCCGGCTGCGCCGCCGCCGCCGACCCCGACGAGCGCGCCCGCTGCGACGCCGGGGTCCCGCTCTTCCCCCCCGACGCCACCGAGATCCGCGGCGACACCCGCGCCGGGCTCCCCGAGAACTCGGGCACCTGCCGCGTCAATCAGGCCCCCGACGTCACCTGGCGCGTCCCCGTGCCCTACCCCGCGCGCGTCGTCGCCGACACCGTCGGCAGCGGCTTCGACACCGTGCTCTACGCCCGCGCGAGCTGCGGCCCCGAGCTCATCTGCCCGCCCGACGACCCCGCCTGCGTCCCGTTGCCGAGCGAGCTCGCCTGCGACGACGACGGCGCCGGCGTCCAGAGCCGCGTCAGCTTCGACTTCGGCGGCGGCGAGCTCTACCTCGTCGTCGACGGCTTCAGCCTCGACGCCGGCCTCTACCGCCTCGCCGTGCTCGCCACCTACCCCCGCGGCGGCCAGTGCGGCCCCGAGACCGTCGCCTACGCCGGCTGCGAAGCCGGCACCGTCTGCGCGCTCGACCCCGAACTCGGTATCCCCGTCTGCGGAGACCCCTGACCATGGCCGGCCCCCGCAAGTACATCGCCATCGCCGGCAACATCGGCGCCGGCAAGTCGACGCTCACCGACTTCCTCCGCTACCGCTTCGGGCTGACGCCGTTCCACGAGCCGAACGCCGACAACCCCTTCCTGCCCGCCTTCTACAGCGACATGAAGCGCTGGGCGTTCCACAGCCAGATCTACTTCCTCACCCACAAGTTCAGGCTGCACCAGCAGCTCACCGACCACCCCGGCACCGTGGTGCAGGACCGCACCATCTACGAAGACGCCGAGATCTTCGCCGAGAACCTCTACCGCACCCGGCGCATGACCCCCGACGAGTACGCCGCCTACCGGTCGCTCTACGAGGCGATCATCCGCACGCTGCGGCCGCCCGACCTCATGATCTACCTGCGCGCCACCGTGCGCACCGTGCGCCGCCGGATCCGCTACCGCGGCCGCCCCGAGGAGCAGGAGATCCCGCTGCGCTACATCCAGCGGCTGCACGACCTCTACGAAGAGTGGTTCGCCCGCTACGACCGCTCGCCCACGCTCGTCATCGAGGTCGACCGCCTCGACTACATCCAGGACCTCGTCGACCGCATCGAGGTCGTCGCGACCATCGAGCGCTACCTCTGATCGGCTCGGCAGGAGCCCGTCAGGGGAACGGATTGTCCCACACAATCGACATTGATCTTCGCCCGGCGCCGGCTTAGTGTGCCCCTCACCTTGACGTCAACGTCAGGGTTCAAGCGTGAAGGCAACGGCGAGGCGAATGAGCGACGAACCCCTCGAAGACGGCGACCGGATGACCATCGGGCAGCTCGCCCAGGTCGTCCACAAGACGCCGCGCGCGCTCCGCCTCTACGAAGAGAAGGGCCTCATCGTCCCCGAGTGCCGCAGCCCCGGCGGCTTCCGCCTCTACGGCCCCTCCGCGCTCGTCCGCCTGCGCTGGATCTGCAAGCTCTCCGCGCTCGGGCTCTCCCTCGACGACATCCAGGGCCTGCTCGAAGACGTCGGCCGCGCCGAGCGGGGCGACGTCGCGATGAACGTGCTGCGCGCCGAGTACGAGCGCCGCCTCGCCGAGCTCGACGCCCAGCTCGCCCGCCTCACCGCGCTGCGCCGCGGCGTCGTCGCCGGCCTCGACTACCTCGAGCGCTGCCGCGGCTGCGCGCGCACCCCGCTGCCCGAGTGCTGCGGCGGCTGCGTCGCCGAGGTCGGCGACGCGCTCCCCGACATGATCGCCGGACTCCTCTCCCAGCCCCCCGCCGAGCGCGCCGAGCCGTGCCGCCTGGCCGCGGGCACCGCGAACCCTGCCGAAGACCGCGAGGTGTGAAGATGATGATCACCCAGACTCAGTCCTTGCTGACCCTCGACGAGGAACACGCCCTCGTCGAGCGCGCGCAGGGCGGCGACGTGCGCGCGATGGATCGGCTCCTCGGCGCGCACTACCAGCAGATGTATCACCTCGCGCTCAAGGTCACCCGCGACCCGGTCAAGGCGCAGGACGTCACCCAGGAGGCCTGCGTGCAGGTGCTCCGCCGCATCGACCAGTTCCGCTCCGAGGCCCGCTTCGGCTCGTGGCTGTGCCGCATCGTGGTCAACACCGCGCTGCTGCGCCACCGCCGCGAGAAGCGCCTCGTGCCGACGCCCGAGATCTACAGCCCGCTCGCCGTCGCCAAGGAGCCGCCGCCGGAGAAGGTCGCGAGCGACCGCGAGCTGCTGTTGATGACCGACGACTTCCTCGACGGCCTGCGCGATGGCGACCGCGAGCTCTTCATGCGCCGCTTCGTCGACGGGCTCTCGCTGCAGAGCATCTCCGACGAGACCGGCCTCTCGCTGCCCGCGCTCAAGAGCCGCTTCCACCGCGCGCGGCTGCGGCTCAAGGCCGAGAGCGACAAGCTCGACTGGGGCACCCTCGCCGCCTGACCGCGCCCGCGGTCGGCGCGACCCGCCCGACTGGGACACCCGCGCCCCCCGAGCCTTCGCCCGCCCGCTGCCCGACCGCGCTCACGCCACGCCGGTCACCGTCTGCCACACCAGGAACGCCACGAAGCCCGCGTAGACCGCCAGCAGCCCCCCGCCCTCGCCCCGGCTCATCCGGTAGCCGGTCCGCAGCATCACCCACATCACCACCGCGAGCCCGCCCATCAGCGCGAGGTCGACGCTCATCGCCGACACATCGACCACCGGCGGCTTGATCAGCGCCGTCGCGCCGAGCACGAACGCCAGGTTGAAGATGCAGCTCCCCACCACGTTGCCCACCGCCAGCCCCGAGTGCCCCTTCATCGCGCCCGCCACGCTCGTCGCCAGCTCCGGCAGCGAGGTCCCCACCGCCACGATCGTCAGCCCGATGATCCGCTCGTCGACCCCGAACGTCGCCGCGATCGACGCCCCGCCCTCGACCATCAGGTGCGCCCCGCCCACGAGCCCCACCAGCCCGATCACCACCAGCAGCGGCGCCCGCGGCCACGGCGCGCCCTCATCCTCGGGCGCGTCGTCGCCATCCGACTCCTCCTCGGGCGAGCGCAGGCAGACGATGGTGAAGCCCACCGTGATCAGCGCCAGCACCACGCCCTCGACGCGCGACACCACCCCGTCGAGGAAGAACACGATCGCGAGCGCGGTGGTCACCGCCAGCACCGGCAGGTCGCGCTTGAACAACAGCCCGCCCTTGATCGCGATCGGGTGGATCAACGCCGCCGCGCCGAGCACCAGCGCGACGTTGGCGATGTTGCTCCCGACGATGTTGCCGATCGCGAACTCGACGACCCCGCGGTGCGCCGAGAGCAGCGAGACGACGAACTCGGGCAGGCTGGTGCCATACGCGACGATGGTCAGCCCGACCACCAGCGGCGGGATCCCGAGCCGCCGCGCGACGCCGACGGCGCCGTCGACGAGCCAGTCGGCCGCGATCACGAGCAGCACGAGGCCACCGAGCAGGGAGACGATGTCGAGCAGCAAGGGCGACTCCTGGGGGTTCCGGTCGGGGGCTACGATGCGCGAGGGGGTCGCGGGGCTTCGCGCGGGCGGGCGATCGATGCCATCGATGTGCCGCGGGGCGCGGTCCGGTGTCGAGGCGGATGGCATCGCTCGATGGCATGTGATGGCATCGGCGCGCGCCGGGCGCGGGGCGATTTGCTTCGCGACCGTTCCCCCACTATCCTCCGCGGGTTTGTTCGATCAGGGGGGATACCGTGAGCATCGACACCATCGACGACGTGCTGCATCGGCTCGACGGGCTCATCGAGGACGCGCGCAGGCGGCGGGATCGGCGGGGGTACTTCAGCGCGCTCTATCGGCGCATGACGCGGCGGGTTCAGCTCGGGATCACGCGGGGGGAGTTCGACGACGGGGCGCGGATGGAGCGCTTCGATGTCTTGTTCGCGCGGCGGTACTTCGACGCGTGGGATGCCTTCGGGTGCGGGTTGCCGACGGCGCGGGCGTGGCGGGAGGCGCTCTTGCCGGCGGAGCGGCCGCGGTTGATCGTGCAGTATCTGCTGCTCGGCATGAACGCTCACATCAACTACGACCTCGCGCTCTCGGCCTGCGACACGATGCGGCCGGGGCGGGTGAGGCCGCTCGAGCGGGACTTCATGAAGATCAACGATCTGCTGGCCGAGCTGCTCGATGGCGTTCAGGGACTGATCGGTCGCTTTTCGCCGACGCTGAGCGTGGTCGACGTGCTCGGGGGGCGGCGGGACGAGGCGATCGCGGACTTCAGCATGCGGCGGGCGCGGCGCGATGCGTGGGAGGCGGCGCTGTTGCTCGATGGGGAGGGGGACGAGACGCGGCGGGCGGTGATCACGGAGATGATCGATCGCCGGGTGGCGGGGCTGGCGCGGTTGATCGCGCGGCCGACGTCGGTGGGGGGGGAGGTGTCGTCGCTGTTCGCGCGCTTCGACTCGGAGCGGGTGGAGGATGTCATCGACGCGCTGGCGGGGGCGTGATCGCGGTCGATGGCATGGGTGGCTGATGCCATCGGTGGTGGGTCAAGCGAGGGGGCGGCGGGCGAGGGTGCGGAAGCGGGCGCGGCTCTGGAGGGCGGCGGGGTGTTCGGCCCAGCGGCGCCAGGCGGTGGCGGCGAGGTGGTGGGACATGGGGTCGAGCTGGCCTTGCTTCAGCGCGTAGTCGAGCAATGCGATGCGGCCGGCGGCGTGGGCGGTGACCTGGGCCTCGCCCTGCACGATGGCGGCGCGCTGGCTGGTCTGGATGTCGACGAAGCCGGCGGCGCGGAGCAGGCCGGGGTGGCGGCGGCCGAAGTGGGGGTCCATGCCGACGGCGCGGGCGGCGGGCAGGCCGGCGGCGAGCACGGCGTCGAGGAGGGGGAGCGCGGGGTGGATGACCTCGGTGCCCCAGTCGGCGTCGACGAGCGCGATGCGGCCGCCGGGGCGGAGCACGCGGCGCCATTCGGCGAGCACGGCGGGCGGGTCGTCGAGGTGCATGAGGAGGGTGTGGGCGAAGACGACGTCGAAGCGGGCATCGGCGAAGGGGAGCGCGGTGGCGGACGCGCGGGTCCAGGTGATGGCGTGGTCGGGGGCGTCGCGGCGCGCGCGCTGGAGGAGGGCGCGGTCGAGGTCGAGGCCGACGACGCGGCCGGGGGCGACGGCGGCGGCGAGGCCGCGGGTGATGCCGCCGGGGCCGCAGCCGCAGTCGAGGAGGCGGTCGCCGGGGCGGAGGTGGGGGAGGAGGAAGTCGGCGTCGTCGGCGGCGGTGCGGGCGAGGAGCTCGGCGAGGAAGACGTCGACCGGCCAGAGGCCGCCGTCGCGGCGGCGGGGCGGCACAAGCGCGACCCGGGGGTCGGCGAGCCAGCCGAGCACGGCGGCGGCGACGGCGTCGGGGCGCTCGGGGAGGAGCGCGTGGCCGGCGCCGTCGATGTCGACGCGGGCGACGCGGCCGGGGGCGTCGGCCTGGAGCGCGGCGGCGTTGGCGGGCGGGGCCATGCGGTCGAGGGTGCCTTGCACGACGAGCATCGGCGCGCGGCCGCCGGTCCACCAGTCTTCGAGCGGGGTGAGGCCGGCGGCTTCGAGGAGCGGGCCGATGGAGGCGGTCTCCCAGTCGCGCCAGCGGTCGGGGTCGTGGCCGGGGGCGAAGAACGCGGCGGCGATGGCGGCGCGGCGGGCGGGGGCGTCGGGGGGGCTCAGGAGGACGTGGCGCCAGACGGCGCGGCTGTCGAAGGCGGGCTCGACCTTGCCGCCGGCGGCGAGCAGCACGAGGAGGCTCACCCGCTCGGGGTGGTCGGCGGCGAGGCAGCGCACGACGCGGTTGCCGAAGGCGTGGCCGATGGCGATGGCGGGGGCGCCGTCGAGGGCGTCGATGACGGCGGCGAGGTCGGCGGCGATGGCGTGGAGGTCGGTGCGGGGGTAGCGGCCGGTGCTCTCGCCGGCGCCGCGGTAGTCGACGGCGGCGGTGCGGTAGCCGGCGGCGACGAGGGCGTCGGCGAGCGGGTCGAGGTCGGTGGCGGGGCGGCCGCAGCCGGGGGCGAGGAGGGCGAGCGGGCCTTCGCCGCGCACGGTGACGGCGATCGCGCCGCCCGCGACCGGGATGGTGCGGCGCTCGGCGGGGGTCGACATGGGGCCTCCAGCGGTGGGTGGGGACAGAGTGCCGCGGGGGGCGGCGGGGCGCCAGCGGCTTCTGGCCGGCCCGTGCGGGGTCGTCCGGGGTGGTCGGGGGGGCGGCGGGCTGGTATCACGGTGGGTGAGGGGAGCGCGGAGTTCGGCTTTCGACGGCCTTCTTCGGTCGCGGAGATCGCGGGCGAACGGCGCGGTGGGATCCGAGCGCGTTTTGCTACGGCAAGGGGGGTCGTCATGGGGCCGGCGGAGTTGGTCGAGCACCTCGCGGCGCGGGGGATCGAGGTGCGGGTCGAGGATGGCCGGCTGCGGGTGCGGGCGCCGCGGGGGCGGCTGGACGCGGGGCTGAAGGCGCAGGTGGAGGCGAGCCGCGAGGCGCTGGTGGCGTGGCTGGCGGCGGGCGGCGGCGCGGCGGCGGAGGCCGACGGGACGGCGGGCGCGGCGGATGGTGAGGCGCAGGGCGCAGCGGATGGTGAGGTGGCGGGCGGCGCGGCGGGCGGCGGCGCGGTGGTCGGCGGCGCGGCGGATGGAGCGGCGAGGGGCAACGGCGCGGCGGGTGGTGAGGCGGCGGATGGCGCGGTCGAAGCGGCGGATGGCGCGGGCGCGCCGTTTCCGCTGACGTCGGTGCAGGCGGCGTACTGGCTCGGGCGGCAGGGCGTGGACGGCGACGGGCCGGTCTCGACCTATGCCTACTGCGAGCTCGACGTCGACGGGCTCGATCCGGCGCGGCTGGTCGCGGCGATCACGCGGCTGGTCGCGCACCATCCGATGCTGCGGGTGACGGTCGACGACGAGGGGCGGCAGCGGATCGGGGCGGGGGCGGCGGTCGAGGTGCCGGTGGTCGACCTCGCCGGGCATCCGCCCGCCGAGCGGGAGGCGGCGCTGGCGGCGCTGCGGGCGCGGCTCTCGCACCAGATCCTGCCGGCGGCGACCGGGCCGCTGTACGACGTGCGGGTCGCGCGGCTCGGTGGTGGGCGGTGGCGGCTGTTCCTCGGGCTCGATCTGCTGGTGTGCGACATCGCGAGCGGGCTGCTGCTGGCGGGGCAGGCGCTCGCGCTCTACGACGATCCGGGGGCGGCGCTGCCGGCGGCGGGGCTGACGTTTCGCGACTATGTGCTGACGACGGCGGCGCGGCGCGACGGGGCGGCGGTGGAGGCGGCGCGGCGGTGGTGGAGCGCGCAGCTCGAGTCGCTGCCGCCGGCGCCGTCGCTGCCGTGGGTGTCGCCGCCGCCGGGGGCGGTGACGCGGTTCGCGCGGCGGCAGATGGCGCTGGCGCCCGATCGGTGGGCGGCGTTCCGGGCGAGCGCGCGGCGGCGGGGGCTGACGCCGGCGGCGGCGCTCGCGACGGCGTACGCCGAGGTGCTCGCCGGCTGGAGCCGCCGGGCGCCGATGACGCTCAACCTCACCGTCTTCGATCGGCGGCCGATCCACCCCGACGTCGACCGGCTGGTGGGCGACTTCACCGAGACGCTGCTGCTCGCGGTCGATCCGGGGCCGGCGTCGAGCTTCGCGGCGCGGGCGGGGGCGGTGCAGGAGACGCTGTGGGGCGCGCTGGAGCACGGCGCGCTCGGCGGGGTCGAGGTGCTGCGCATGCTCAACCGGGCGCGGCCGGGCGCGGTGACGCGGATGCCGGTGGTCTTCACCGCGGCGCTCGGGCGCGAGGGGGCGCCGGCGGTCGATCCGCGGATCGCCGAGGGGCTGCGGCGGATCGAGTACGGGGTCAGCCAGACGCCGCAGGTGTGGCTCGATCATCAGGCGATCGAGGTCGCGGGGTGGTTGCAGATCCACTGGGACGCGGTGGAGGCGCGGTTTCCGCCGGGCGTGCTCGACGCGATGTTCGCGGCGTGGGGGGCGCTGCTCGGGCGGCTCGCCGACGAGGACGGGGCGTGGGATCGGCCGGTCGACGTGACGCCGCCGGGGCTCGCGGCGCGGTGGGCGGCCTGCAACGACACCGCGGGGCCGCGGGCCGAGGGCACGCTGTGGTCGCGCTTCGCCGCGCAGGCCGCGGCGGCGCCGGGGCGGGCCGCCGTGGTGGCGCCGGGTCGCGCGCTCGACTACGGCGAGCTCGCGGCGCGGGCGGCGGCGGTGCACGCGGCGCTCGGGGCGGTCGAGCCGGGCGAGCGGGTCGGGATCGTGATGCGGCGCCACTGGGCGCAGGCGGTCGCGGCGCTCGGGATCCTGCGGGCGGGCGGGGCCTATGTGCCGCTCGACGCGGGCTGGCCGGCGGCGCGGGTGGCGGGGATCCTGGCGCGGGCGGGGGTGACGCGGGTCGCGACGACGGCCGATCTGCTCGACGCGGCGCCGTGGGGCGCGGGTGTGACGGCGGTCGCGGTCGATGCGCTGCCGGTGGGTGGGGCGGCGCCGGCGCCGGCGGCGGATGATCCGGCGCGGGTGGCCTATGTGATCTACACCTCGGGCTCGACCGGCGAGCCGAAGGGCGTGGTGATCGACCACGCGGGCGCGGTCAACACCCTCGACGACATCAACCGGCGCTTCGCGGTGGGCGCCGACGATCGCGCGCTCGGGCTCTCGGCGCTGAGCTTCGACCTCTCGGTCTACGACCTCTTCGGCCTCTTCGCGGCGGGCGGCGCGGTGGTGCTGCCCGACGCGGCGGCCGATCGCGATCCGGCGGCGTGGCTCGCGCAGATGCAGGCGGAGCGGGTGACGCTGTGGAATTCGGTGCCGGCGCTGATGGAGATGCTCGTCGAGCACGCCGAGCGGGCGGGCGCGCGCTGGCCGGAGAGCTTGCGGCACGTCTTGTTGAGCGGCGACTGGATCCCGGTGTCGCTGCCCGATCGCATCCGCGCGCTCGGCGAGGCGGTGACGGTGACGAGCCTCGGCGGCGCGACCGAGGCCTCGATCTGGTCGATCGCGCACCCGATCGGCGAGGTCGACCACGCGCGGCCGTCGATCCCGTACGGGCGGCCGCTGACGAACCAGACGATGTGGGTCCTCGACCCGCTGCTGCGGCCGTGCCCGGAGTGGGCGGTGGGCGAGCTGTACATCGGCGGGGTGGGGGTGGCGCTCGGCTACGCGGGGGATCCGGCGCAGACGGCGGCGCGCTTCGTGACGCACCCCGAGAGCGGGGAGCGGCTGTATCGCACCGGCGACCTCGGGCGGCTGTGGCCCGATGGCACGATCGAGTTCCTCGGGCGCGAGGACGGGCAGGTGAAGATCGGCGGGCACCGGATCGAGCTCGGCGAGATCACCGCGGCGCTCGAGCGGCACCCGGCGGTGCGGGCGGCGGTGGTCGACGCGCGCGGCGAGCCGCCGGGGCCGCGGCGGCTGGTGGCGTACGTGGTGCCCGATGGCGGCGCGCTCGACGCGGCGGCGCTGCGGGCGCACCTCTCGGGCACGCTGCCGGGTTACATGGTGCCCGAGCAGTGGGTGGCGCTCGAGACGCTGCCGCTCGGGGCCAACGGCAAGGTCGATCGGCGGCGGCTGCCGGCGCCGGCGGCGGTGGTGACGCCGGGGCGCGCGCCGCGGGCGGGGCTGGAGCAGGCGATCGCGGCGCTGTGGGCGGGGCTGCTCGGGCGCGACGACATCGGCGCCGAGCTCGACTTCTTCGCGGCCGGCGGCGACTCGCTCGCCGCGGTGCGCCTCGTCGCCGAGGTGCGGCGCGCGCTCGGGGTCTATGTGCCGCTGCGGCGCTTCTTCGCCGAGCCGACCGTCGCCGCGCTCGCGGCGCTCTGTGCGCCCGACGCGCTCCCGCCGGGGCCGGCGCTGCCGGCGATCACGCCCGATCCGGCGGCGCGCTTCGAGCCGTTCCCGCTGACCGACGTGCAGCACGCCTACTGGATCGGGCGCATGGGCGGGCTGGAGCTGGGGCGGGTGGCGTGTCAGGTCTACGCCGAGTTCGAACACCCGGCGCTCGATCCGGCGCGGCTGCAAGCGGCGGTGCGGGGCGTGATCGCGCGCCACGACGCGCTGCGCACGGTGGTGCGGCCCGACGGGCGGCAGCAGGTGCTCGAGGCGGTGCCGCCGTATGTGGTCGAGGTCGACGATCTGCGCGCGCTGCCCGAGGAGGCGCGGCGGCAGAAGCTCGACGCGACGCGGCGGCGGATGGGCGAGGCGCTCGGTGATCCGGCGGTGTGGCCGCTGTTCGAGTGGCGGCTGAGCCGGCTGCCCGCCGGCTGGCGGCTGCATGTGCGGCAGGACGCGCTCTTCGCCGACGGGTGGAGCCTGTACCTGCTGATCGAGGAGGTCGCGGCGCGCTACGCCGATCCGGGGCATGATCCGGCGCCGCCGGCGCTGCGGTTTCGCGACTACGTGCTCGCGACCGAGCGGGTGCGCGCGAGCGAGGCGTGGCAGCGGGCGTCGGACTACTGGGACGCGCGCCTCGAGGCGCTGCCGCCGGCGCCGGCGCTGCCGCTGGCGGTGGAGCCCGATCAGGTCGAGGCGCCGCGCTTCGTGCGGCGGGCGCATGTGGTGGCGGCCGATCGGTGGGCGCGGTTCCGCGCGGCGGCGACCGGGCGGGCGGTGACGCCGGCGACGGCGCTGATCACGGCGTTCGCGCGCGCGCTCGCCGCGTGGAGCCGCCATCCGCGCTTCTCGATCAACCTCACGCTGTTCAACCGGCTGCCGGTGCACCCGGAGATCGACGCGGTGCTCGGCGACTTCACGACGACCTCGCTGCTCGGCTGCGAGGTGCTGCCGGGCGAGGCGTTCGCGGTGGCGGCGGCGCGCACGCAGGCGCAGCTCTGGAGCGACCTCGACCATCGGCTGGTCGGCGGGGTGGAGGTGATGCGGCGGCTGGCGGCGCGCGCGGGCGACGGGCTGCGGGCGCGGATGCCGGTGGTGTTCACGAGCACGCTCGGCTTCGAGAGCCTCGGCGAGCGGCAGGGGCTCGGGGCGCTGTGCCATGTGTCGAGCCAGACGCCGCAGGTGTGGATCGACGCGCAGGCGTGGGATCACCCCGACGGGGTGTGCCTGTCGTGGGACGCGGTGGACGCGCTGTTTCCGCCGGGGCTGGTCGACGCGATGTTCGCGGCGTGGGTCGAGGCGGTGGAGCGGCTGGTCGATGACGCGGCGGCGTGGGCGGCGCCGGAGGGGCTGCCGGCGGTGATGCCGGCGGCGCAGGCGGCGCGGCGGCGGGCCTTGCAGGCGACGGCGGGGCCGCTGCCGGCGGGGCTGCTGCACGAAGGGGTGTTTGCGCAGGCGGCGCGGACGCCGGGGGCGGCGGCGGTGGTGAGCGCGGCGGGCACGCTGAGCTATGGCGCGCTGGTGCGACGCGCGCGCGCGATCGGGGACGCGCTGGTCGCGCGCGGGGCGGCGGTGGATCGGCCGGTCGCCGTGGTGCTGCCGAAGGGCGCGGGGCAGGTGGCGGCGCTGATCGGGGTGCTCGACGCGGGCGCGCCCTATCTGCCGATCGATCCCGAGCTGCCGGCGGCGCGGGTGGCGGCGCTGGTCGAGCGGTGCGGGGTGAGGCTCGCGGTGGTGGCGGCCGAGGGCGGGGCGCGGCTGCCGGCGGGGGTGGAGACGGTGGCGGTGCAGGCGGCGGATGGCATGTTGGCATCGGATGGGACGTTGGCGTCGGATGGGATGCTGACATCGGAGATGGCATCCGAGGTGCCTGCCTTCCGGGCGCGGTGCGCGCCGACCGATCTGGCGTATGTCATCTTCACCAGCGGCTCGACCGGGCAGCCCAAGGGCGTCGCGATCGAGCACCGGAGCGCGCTCAACACCGTCGACGACGTCAACACCCGCTGGCAGTGGGGGCCGGGGGATCGGGTCTTCGGGGTCTCGCGGGCGAGCTTCGATCTGTCGGTGCAGGATGTCTTCGGCGCGCTCGCGGTCGGGGCGACGCTGGCGCTGCCGGCGGAGGACGCGCTGCGTGATCCGTCGCGGTGGGACCTCGACGGGGTGACGATCTGGAATTCGGTGCCGGCGCTGATGGAGCTGCTGTGCGCGCACGCCGAGGGGCGCGGGGCGCGGTTCGAGGCGCTGCGGCTGGTGATGCTGAGCGGTGACTGGATCCCGCTCGGGCTGCCGGATCGGATCCGGGCGCGGGCGCCGGGGGCGGAGGTGGTGAGCCTGGGGGGGGCGACGGAGGGCTCGATCTGGTCGATCGCGCATGTGATCGGCGCGGTGGAGCCGGGGTGGCGGAGCGTGCCGTACGGGCGGCCGATGCGGAATCAGCGGGTGTATGTGCTCGACGACGCGCTGGCCGAGCGGGTGGATCACGCGGTGGGGGAGCTGTGGATCGGGGGCGTGGGGGTGGCGCGGGGTTACTTCGGTGATGAGGCGCAGACGGCGGCGCGCTTCGTGACGCATCCGCAGACGGGGGAGCGGCTGTATCGGACGGGGGATCTGGGGCGCTATCTGCCGGATGGGGAGATCGAGCTGCTCGGGCGGGTGGACCTGCAGGTGAAGGTGGGCGGGCATCGGATCGAGCTGGGCGAGGTGGAGGCGGCGCTGCTGGCGTGCGCGGGGGTGTCGCGGGCCGTCGTTCGGGTGATGGGGGATCCGCGGGGGCAGCGGCGGCTGGCGGCGTACGTGGTGCCGGCGGCGGCAGGGGGTGATGGGGAGCGGCTGGCGTTCAAGCTGAGCCGGCCGGGGCTGCGGCGCGATCTGGACGGGGCGGGGGCGGTGTTGCTGCCGGCGCCGCCGGGGGACGCGGCGCTCCGGGAGCGGTGGGGGCGGCGGCGGAGCGCGCGGGTGTTCGGGGCGGGGCCGGTGGGGCTCGATGCGCTCGGGGCGCTGCTCGGGGAGCTGCGGCCGATCACGCTGCCGGGGGCGCCGCTGCCGAAGTATCGCTATCCGTCGGCGGGGGACCTGTATCCGGTGCAGGTGTACGTGGCGGCGGCGGACGCGGGGGTCGCGGGGCTCGGGGGCGGGCTGTGGTACCACGAGCCGCGGGGGCATCGGCTGCTGCGGGCGGGGGCGGCGCTGCCGGCGGCGGGGTGGCACGCGGCGGCGAATCGGGCGTGGGTCGGGGAGGCGGCGTTCACGGTGCTGCTGGTGGGGCGGCTCCGGGCGATCGAGCCGCTGTACGGGCCGCACGCGCTGGACTTCTGCCGGTTGGAGGCGGGGCACGTCGGGCAGGTGCTGATGGAGCGGGCGGCCGAGGTGGGGATCGGGCTCTGTCCGGTGGGTGGGGTGGACGAGGGGGCGGTGATCGGGGCGCTCGGGCTCGATGGGGGGCATCGGCTGGTGTACGCGCTGGTCGGGGGGGTCGCGGCAGCGGGGGAGGGGAGCGCGGCGGGTCAGGCGGGGGCGGCGGGGGGCGCGGGGGTCGACGTGGACGCGGTGATGGCGGCGCTGGCCGAGCGGCTGCCGCGCTACATGCTGCCGGAGACGATCACGGTGCTCGACGCGCTGCCGCTGAGCGCGAACGGCAAGGTCGATCGGGGCGCGCTGCCCGATCCGGCGCGGCCGGTGGCCGAGCGGGCGGCGACGCCGGACGAGGCGCGGCTGGCGGTGATGCTGGGCGAGGTGATGGGGGGCGAGCCGCCGCCGGTGGATCGCAACCTCTTCGACCTGGGCTGCACCTCGCTGCATGTGGTGCAGCTCCACAACCGGCTGGTCGAGGCGCTGGGGGTGGAGCTGCCGATCACGACGATCTTCCGCCGGCCGACGGTGGCGGCGCTGGCGGCGGAGCTGGCGCGCATGGGGGCGCCGGCGGCGGTCGAGGTGCCATCGGGGCCGTCGGTGCCATCGGTGTCGTCGGTGTCGTCGGTGCCGTCGGTGCCGTCGGTGCCATCAGTGTCATCGGTGCCTTCGGTGTCATCGGTGCCTTCGATGTCTTCCGCGGCTGCGGTGCCTGCGCCGGCCGCGCCGGCCGCGCCGATCACGCTGTCGCCGGCGCCGCTCGCCGCCGACGCGCCGATCGCGATCGTGGGCTTCGCCGGGCGCTTCCCGGGCGCCCCCGACGTCGAGGCCTTCGCGCAGAACGTGCGCGCGGGGCGGGTCTCGATCGAGCGGGTGCCGCTCGCCGAGCTGACCGGGGTCGACGCGGAGACCCGCGCGGCCGCCGACTTCGTGCCGGCGGCGGCCTTGATCGAGGGCGTCTTCGACTTCGACGCCGCCTTCTTCGGGCTCAGCGACCGCGAGGCCGAGGTGCTCGACCCGCAGAAGCGCCTCTTCATCGAGCACTGTCACCGGGCGCTGGAGCACGCCGGGATCGCGGCGGGCGCGGCGTCGGGGCCGATCGGGGTCTTCGGGGGCGAGAGCTTCAGCCGGTACTACGTGCGCGAGCTCGACGTCGCCGCGTCGCGGCCGGGGGCGGCGACGGTGGCCGAGTTTCAGGCGCTGGTGGGCAACACCGCGGACTATCTGGCGACGCAGGCGGCCTATCACCTCGGCCTCGACGGGCCGGCGGTGGGGGTGCAGACGGCGTGCTCGACCTCGCTGGTCGCGGTGCATCTGGCGTGTCAGGCGCTGCGGGCGGGGGAGTGCGCGGTGGCGCTCGCGGGCGGGGTGACGGTGCGGGTGCGCGAGGAGAGCGGCTACCGGCCGACGATGCAGGGCATGTTCGCGGCCGACGGGCGCTGCCGGCCGTTCGACGCGGAGGCGTCGGGCACGGTCTTCGGGAGCGGGGTGGGGGTGGTCGCGCTGCGGCCGCTCGCCGACGCGCTCGCGGCGGGGGACGCGATCGTGGCGGTGATCCGGGGGTCGGCGGTCGGTAACGACGGGCGCGCGCGGGCGGGGTTCACCGCGCCGGGGCACGACGGGCAGGCGCGCACGCTCGCGGCGGCGCTCGCGCGGGCGGGGGTCGATCCGGCGACGGTGGACTATGTCGAGGCGCACGGGACGGGCACGCCGCTCGGGGATCCGATCGAGGTCGCGGCGCTGGCCGAGGCCTATCGGCTCGACGCGCGCCCGGCGGGGTGGCCGCTGGCGCTCGGGGCGGTGAAGGCGAACGTGGGGCACCTCGAGGCGGCGGCGGGGGTCGCGGGGCTGATCAAGGCGGCGCAGGCGCTGGCGCGCGGGGAGCTGCCGCCGCAGCCGGCGTTCGGGCGGGGCAACCCGCGGATTCCGTTCGATCGGCTGCCGATCGAGGTGCCGACGGCGGGGCGTCCGTGGCCGGCGGGGCGGCCGCGGCGGGCGGGGGTGAGCGCGTTCGGGATCGGGGGCACCAACGCGCATGTGGTGCTGGAAGCGGCGCCGGCGCGCGCGGTGGGCGCCGACGACGGGCGCCCGCGGCTGCTGCCGCTGTCGGCGAAGACGCCGGCGGCGCTGCGGCGGCTGGCGGAGGCGACGCGGGCGCTGCTCGCGGCGGGGGAGGAGGCGGTCGGGGACGTCTGCTACACCGCGGCGGTGGGGCGCGATCATCGGGATCATCGCCTCGCGGTGGTGGGCGCCGATCGGGCGGCGCTGGTCGCGCGGCTGGATGGCTTCGTCGCGGGGCGGGCGACGGGCGGGGTCTTCGTGGGCGAGCGGTGGATCGAGGCGAGCGCGCCGCCGGTCGCGCCGGCCGGGCGGGCGATCGGGGATCTGGCGGCGCTCGCGGGGGCCTATGTCTCGGGCGCGCGGGTCGACTGGGCGGCGCTGTACGGCGACGAGCGGCGGGGCAAGGTGCGGCTGCCGGGGCATCCGCTCGATGCGAAGCCGCATCGGGTCGCGCCGCCGACGCGGGTGGCGGTGGAGCCGGCGGCGCTGCATCCGATGATCGATCGGGTGATGGCGGGGCCGCGGGGCTTCGTGGCCGAGGGGCGGCTGTCGCTGGGGCGGCTGCCGGTGGTCGGCGATCACGTCGTCGACGGGCGCGCGCTGCTGCCGGGGGTGGCGTGGATCGAGATGTGCCGGGCGGCGGCGGAGCGGTGGGCGGGGGAGGCGGCGATCGAGCTGGCCGAGCTGCGCTTCGAGGCGCCGCTGGCGCTCGGGGCCGCGCCGCGGGTGGTGCAGGTGGTGCTGACGCCGACGCCGGGGGGCGAGGCGCGCGTCGAGGTGTTTGCGCAGGACGGGGAGGAGTGGGCGCTGCACGTCAGCGGGCGGGTGGTGCCGGCGGGGGCGGCGCCGGCGGCGCTGGCGGCGGTCGCGGGGGCGGCGGTCGACGTCGAGGCGCTGTTCGCGGGGTTCGCGGCGCGGGGGCTGGTCTACGGGCCGCGGATGCGGGCGCTGGTCGAGGCGCGGGTCGAGGGGGATCGGGTCGCGGGGGTGGCGACGCTGCCGGCGGGCTCGGAGGCGGGCTTCGCGGCGCATCCGGCGCTGCTCGACGCTGCCCTGCACGCGGTCGGGGCGCTGGCGGCGGAGCGGGCGACGACGGCGGGCGGGCCGCATGTGCCGGCCGAGGTGGGGCGGGTGCGGGCGTTCGGGGCGCTGCCGCCGACGGTGCAGATCCGGGCGCGGGTCGAGGCGCGGCCGGGGGAGGTGATCGCGGCGGACGTGGAGCTGCTCGGGCCGGATGGCGCGCGGCTGATGCGGCTCGACGGGGTGGTCTTCCGGCGGCTCGGGGCGGCGCGGGTCGAGGGGCTCTATCGGCTGGCGTGGCGGCGGCGCGACCGGATCGGGGGCGCGGGGCCGGCGGGGCGGTGGCTGGTGCTGCGCGAGCCGGGGGCCGCGGTGCCGCTGGCGTCGTGGCTGGCCGAGGCGGGCGCGGCGGTGGTGGAGCGGGATTACGAGACGGCGCCGCCCGGGGAGCGCTTCGACGGGATCGCGTGGCTGGCGGGCGAGGCGGATCCGGTGGCGCGGGTGACGGCGGCGGCGGCGCTGCTCGGGGCGCTGGCGCGAGACGGGGCGGCGCTCGCGGCGGGGCTGTACTTCGTGACGCGGGGCGCGGTGGCGGCGGGCGGCGAGGCGGCGGTGAGCCGGCCGGATCACGCGGCGCTGTGGGGGCTCGCGAGCGCGGCGGCGGCGGAGCGGCCCGAGCTCGGGCCGGCGCTGCTCGACCTCGACCCGCTCGGGGCGTCGGAGAGCGCCGCGGCGGTGGTGGGCGAGCTGCTCGGCGCCGATCGCGAGCCTGCGGTGGCGCTGCGGCGCGAGGGGCGCTCGGTGCCGCGGCTGACGGTCGATCCGGGCCCGCCGCCGAGCCCGCCGGGGCTGCCGGAGCGGGGGCCGTGGCACCTCGACGTCGGCGAGCGGGGCAGCCTCGAAGGGCTGCGCTTCGTCACCGAGACCGAGCCGGCGCCGGCGCTGACCGGGCACCTCGTCGAGGTCGAGGTCGAGGCGAGCGGGCTCAACTTCCGCGACGTGCTCAACGCGCTCGGGCTGTACCCCGGCGATCCGGGGCCGCTCGGCGGCGAGCTGGCGGGGGTGGTGACGCGGATCGGGCCGGCGGTGACCCGGGTGGTGGTCGGGGAGCGGGTCTTCGGGCTCGCGCGGCGGGCGATCGCCGATCGCGCGATCGCCGACGATCGGCTGCTCGCGCCGCGGCCGGCGGGGGTGAGCGCCGAGCACGCGGCCGGGCTGCCGATGACGTGGCTGACGGCGGCGGCGGCGTTCGCGCGCGCCGGGCTCGCGGCCGGGCAGCGGGTGTTGATCCACAGCGCCGCGGGCGGGGTCGGGCTCGCGGCGGTCGCGCTCGCGCAGGCGATCGGCGCCGAGATCCACGCGACGGCGAGCCCGGCGAAGTGGCCGCTGCTGCGCGCGCAGGGGGTGGAGCGGGTCTACCACTCGCGCACCACCGACTTCGCCGACGCGATCCTCGACGCGACGGGCGGCGCGGGGGTCGACGTGGTGCTGAGCGCGCTGACGCTCGACGGGCTCGAAGCGAGCCTGCGGGCGACGCGGCCGGGCGGGGTGGTGGTCGACATCGCCAAGAACGAGACCGCGGCGCTGTGCGCGCGCTGGCCCGATCGGCGCTACGTGGCCTACGACCTCGTGCCGCACGCGCTCGACGCGCCCGAGGACGTCGCGGCGCTGCTCGACGGGCTCGCTGCGCGCTTCGCGAGCGGGGCGCTGTCGCCGGCGCCGACGCGGGTGGTGCCGGTCGAGCGCGCGGTCGAGGCGCTGCGGGTGATGGCGCGGGGGCGGCACGTCGGCAAGCTCGTCGTCTCGCAGGTGGCGCGGCGGCGGCGGCTCGCGGGCTGGCCGGAGCGGGTGCCGCCGGGCGCGGTGCTGGTCACCGGGGGCCTCGGCGCGCTCGGGCTCGCGACGGCGCGCTGGCTCGCCGAGCGGGGCGCGGAGCGGATCGTGCTGCTCGGGCGGCGGGCGGCGGTGGGCGCGGAGGCGGCGGCGCAGATCGCGGCGATGGAGGCGGCGGGCGCGGCGGTGCGGGTCGAGGCGGGTGATATCGCCGCGCCGGGGGTCGCCGAGCGGGTCGTCGCGGCGATCACCGCCGCGGGGCCGCTCGCGGGCGTGATCCACGCGGCGGGCGTGCTCGACGACGCGCTGCTCGAAGACCTGAGCCCGGCGCAGGTCGCGGCGGCGCTGCGCCCCAAGCTCATCGGCGCGACGGCGCTGCACCGGGCGACGGCCGGGGTCGAGCACGGCTTCTTCACGCTGTTCGGCTCGGCGACCGCGCTGGTCGGCGCGCCGGGGCAGGCGGCCTACGCGGCGGCCAACGCCGCGCTGGCGGCGCTCGCCGAGCACCGCCGCGGGCTCGGGCTGCCGGCGACGGTGGTCGACTGGGGGCCGTGGGCCGAGATCGGGATGGCGGCGCGGCTCGATCCCGCGCAGCAGGCGCGGCTCGTCGCGGGCGGGATCCGGCTGATCGCGCCGGGCGATGCCTTCGCGGCGCTGGAGCGGATCTGGCGGGCCGATCGGGAGCGGGCGGTGGTGCTGCCGTTCGACCGGGCGCGCCTCGCGGGGCCTTTGCCGCCGCTGTTCGCCGAGCTGATCGACGACGGCGGCGCCGCGGGCGGGCCGCTGCTCGATCGCCTGCGCCGCGCCGCGCCCGCCGAGCGGGTCGCGTTGCTCGTCGAGCACGTCGGCGCGCTGGTCTGCCGGGGGCTCGGGGTCGATCCGGCGGTGGGGATCGACCCGCGGCGGCCGCTGACCGAGGTGGGGGTCGACTCGCTGATGGCGCTGGAGCTGCGCAACGCGCTCGGCGCGGCGCTCGACCGGCGGCTGTCGGCGACGGTGCTCTACGACCACCCGACGATCGAGGCGCTCGCCACCTGGCTCGCCGAGGGCTTCGGCCCGCCCGCGGCGCCGGTCGCGGTGGTCGTGGCGCCGGCCGCGCCGGTGGAGGCGCCGGTCGTGGCCGCCGAGACCGATCTGGCCGCGCTCGACGCCGCCGCGCTCGCGGCGCTGCTGCGGGCGGAGCTCGATGAGGAAGAACCATGAGCCAAGACGACTACGCGCCCCTGCTCGAGCGCGCGCTGCGCCGCATCCGCGCGGCCAAGGCCGAGGTCGCCGAGAGCCGGCGGCCGCCCTCGGCGCGCTGCCCGGTCGCGATCGTCGGCCACGCCTGCCGGCTCCCCGGCGCCGACGACCCCGAGGCGTTCTGGGCGCTGCTCCGCGACGGCGTCGACGCGGTCGGCCCGGCGCCGGCCGATCGCTGGCCGGGCGTCGACTGGTACGACCCGAGCGGCGCCGATCCCGAGAAGGCCTACGTCGACGCCGCCGGCTACCTGCGCGACCTCGCGGGCTTCGACCCCGAGCACTTCGGGATCAGCCCCCGCGAGGCGGCGACGATGGATCCGCAGCAGCGGCTGCTGCTCGAGGTCGCGTGGGAGGCGCTGGAGCGGGCGGGGCTCGCGCCGGGCGGGCTGCGGGGGAGCCGGACCGGGGTCTACGTCGGCGCGTCGAACCACGAGTACGGCAAGCTCTACACCGACGCGACCGGGCGGCTGCACCCGTTCGTCGGCACGAGCAGCATCCTCAGCGTCATGGCCGGGCGCATCGCCTACGCGCTCGGGCTCGAAGGCCCGGCGCTCACCGTCGACACCGCGTGCTCCTCGGCGCTCGTCGCCGTCGCGCTCGGCGTGCGCGCGTTGCAGGCCGGCGACTGCGCGCGCGCGATCTGCGGCGGGGTCAACGCGATCGTCGACCCGCAGACGCTGATCGCGATGTGCTCGGTCGGCATGCTCTCGCGCGGCGGGCGCTGCCGCAGCTTCGACGCGGGCGCCGACGGCTTCGCGCGGGGTGAGGGCTGCGGGCTCGTGGTGCTCGAGCGCCTCGACGACGCGCGCCGCGCCGGGCGGCCGATCCTGGCGGTGATCCGGGGCGTCGCGGTCAACCAGGACGGGCGCAGCGCCGGGCTCACCGCGCCCAACCGGCACGCGCAGGTCGCGGTGATCCAGGCGGCGCTCGCCGACGGCGCGCTCGACGCGCGGGCGGTGGTGTACGTCGAGAGCCACGGCACCGGGACCGCGCTCGGCGACCCGATCGAGATGAGCGCGCTCGGCGAGGCGCTCTGCGCCGGGCGCCCGGCCGACGCGCCGCTGGTGGTCGGGGCGGCTAAGAGCAACATCGGCCACCTCGAGCCGGCGCCGGCGTCGCCGGCTGATCAAGGCCACGCTCGCGATCGGCACGGTCTCGTGCCGCCGAACCTGCACTTCGCCACGCCCAACCCGCACATCGCCTGGGAGGGGCTGCCGGTGCACCTGCCGACCGCGCCGACGCCGCTGCGGCCGGGCTGGTCGGGGTGAGCGCCTCGGCTCAGCGGCACCAACGCGCACGTCGTGATCGGCCTGCCGCCGGAGGCGCGCCAGCGCCGCTGCTCCGGGCGCGCGCCCGCTGGATCGTGCCGCCTCGGCGCGCACCCCGCCGCGCTCGCGCAGCTCGCCGCCCGCTACGCCGAGCACTCGACGCCGACCGCGCCGCTGGCTGCGCCTCGCGGCGCCGCCGCGCTCACCCGCGAGTTGATGGCCGAGCGCGCGACGGTGGTCGCCGCCGACGCCGACGCTGCGGTCGCCGGGCTGCGGGCGATCGCCGCCGACGAGGCCGCGCTGGGCACCGGCTGCGACTGGGCGCTGGCCGCGCGCGCCGAAGATCGGCTTCGTCTTCACCGGCCAGGGCGCGCAGTACGCCGGCATGGGGCGCGACCTCTACGCCGAGGAGCCGGTCTTCGCCGCCGCGATCGACCGCTGCGCTGCGCTGCTCGCGCCGCTGCGCAAGGAGCCGCTGACCGCGGTGCTCTTCGATGACGACTCGCCGATCGACGAGACGCGCTGGACGCAGCCGGCGCTGTTTGCGCTCGGGTATGCGCTCGCTGAGCTGTGGGCGAGCCTGGGTGCGGCCGCACGCGGTCGTCGGGCACAGCGTCGGCGCCTACGCGGCCGCGGTCGTCGCCGGCGCGCTCGAGCTCGACGACGCGCTGCGCCTCGTCGCCGCCTGCGGCGAGCTGATGGATGGGCTCCGGCCGGCGGGGCGATGGCGAGCGTCGCCGCCGACGAGCGCCGGGTGCTCGCCGCTTCCGCGGCGCTGGTGGGATCGTCGCGGCGGTCAACGCGCCTGACGAGGTCGTCATCTCGGGCGACGCCGACGCGGTCGACGCCGCGATCGCCGCGTTCGCGCGCGACGGATCACCGCCCGCCGGCTCGTCGTCAGCCACGCCTTCCACAGCCCGCGCATGGAGCCGATCGTCGCCGCGTTCTGCGCCGCGCCGCGGCCTGCGCGATGCGGGCGCCGACGCTGCGCTTCATCGACGACTGCACCGGCGCCGCGCGCGGCCGGGCGCCGACCGCCGACGACTGGGCCGCCCACCTGCGCGCGCCGGTGCGCTTCGCCGACGCGCTGCGGGCGCTCGCCGGCCGAGGGCTGCGACGCGCTCGTCGAGCTCGGCCCCGCCCTGCGCTGCTCGCGTTCGCCCGCTGCACGCTCGGCGCCGACTGCCCGCCGACGCTGCCCTCGCTGCGCCCCGGCCGCCCGGTCTTCGCCGAGAGCCTGCCGCGCTGTGGCGCCTCGGCGCGCCGGTCGACTGGGCGGCGTGCTTCGGCGGGCGCGGGCTCGCGCGGTGTCGCTGCCGACCTACCCGTTTCAGCGGCGGCGGCTGTGGTTCGAGGCGGGCGCGGCGGCCGAGGTGGCTGATCGCGAGCGCTTCGCGCTGGTCTGGCGGCTGCACCCGGCGGCTCCGGCGCGCGCGGTCGCGGGCGCTGGCTGGTGGTCGGCGACGGCGGCGGGCTCGGCGCGGCGCTGGTCGACGCGCTGCGCACGGCCGGCGCTGAGGCCGAGGCCGCCGCGAACGACCGGACGCTGCGCGAGCGCGTCGAGGCTGGCGCTGGGCGGGCGTCGTCGACCCGGCGCGCTCGAGGCGCCCGCCTTCGACCCTGACGCCGACCCTGAAGAGGCGGTGCGCGCCGCCTGCGCGGCCGGCTGCGACGGCGTGCTCGCGCTCGTCGACGCGCTCGGCCGCCGCCGGAGACGCGGCTGGTGCTCGTCAGCCGCCGCGCGGTCGCGACGGCGCCGCGCCGCCTGATCCGCTGCAAGGGCTGCGCGCCGGGCCTGCGCGGGTGGTGATCCAGGAGCGGCCGGGCACCCGCGCGATCGACGTCGACGCCGGCCCGCTGCCCGCGGTCGCCGCCGCGCTCGTCGCCGCGCTCGCCGACGACGCGCCTGGAGCGCCTGCGCGGCGACGCGGCGTTCGTGCCCCGGATCGTGCCGCTGCGCCCCGATCCGGTCGCGGCGCTGGCCTTCGGCCGGGCACGATCCTCGTCACCGGCGGCCTCGGCGCGCTCGGGCGCGCGGTCGCCGGGCACCTCACGCCCGCGGCGCCCGCGACGTGACGCTGATGGGCCGCCGGGCCCCGGCGGAAGACGCGCGCGCGCAGATCGCGGCCTGGCGCGCGGCCGGCGCGACGGTGCGGGTCGTCGCGGGCGACGTGGCGGTCGCGGCCGACGTCGAGCGGATCGTCGCCGCGCTCGCCGCCGAGGGCGCGCCGGTCACCGGGGTGATCCACGCCGCCGGGTCCTCGACGACGCGCTGCTGCCCGACCTGCGCCCTGAGCGCTTCGACCGGGTGCTCGCGCCCAAGCTGCTCGGCGTCTGGCACCTGCACCGCGCCGCCGCCGAGGCGCGCCTTCGTCGTCTTCTCTCGGTCGTCGGGCTGACCGGCAACCCGGGCAGGGCAACTACGCCGCCGCCAACGCCGCGCTCGACGCCTTCGCCGCGTGGCGCGCCGCGCGCGGGCGGCCGACGCTCACGCTGCGCTTCGGCCGTGGCACGAGCGCGGCATGACCGCCGGCCTCGACCTGCGGCGGGCGAAGCGTTCGGGGATCGAGCCGCTGCCCGCGGCGCGCGCGCTCGCGGCGTTCGAGCGCGCGCTCGCCGATCGCGAGCCGGCGCCGGTGATCCTCGCGCTCGGTGATCCGCCGCCGAACCTGCCGCTCTTCGAAGCGCTTCGCGCTGACGGCGCTGCCCGGCGAAGGCCCGCGCGACGCCCTGCGGCGGGCTGCGCGCCGCGCTCGACGCCGCGCCGGCCGAGCAGCGGGCCGGGCTGATGCTCGACGCGCTGATCGGGCACGTCGCCGCCGCGCTCGCGCTCGACCCGGCGCAGATCGAGCCCGCGCACGCCGCGGTCGACCACGGCCTCGACTCGCTGCTCGTCATCGAGGTCCTCGACGCGCTCGAGCACGACCTCGGGCTGCGCGTCTACCCGCGCGAGTTCTACAGCCAGCCGTCGCTGCGGGCGATGGCCGACTACCTGCTCACCGAGCTCGCCAGCGCCGCCGCGCCCGAAGTGCGGCCCGACCGCGATCAGTGGACGGTGCGCGAGGGGCCGCTCGCCGCGCTCATCGCCGCGGCCGATCCCGCGCTCGCGCCGGTCGCGCCGGTCGAGCGCACGGGCTTCGTGCTCTCGGCGCCCCGCAGCGGCTCGACGCTCTGCGCACCATGTTGCAGGGCCACCCTGCGCTGTTTGCGCCGCCCGAGCTGTGGCTGCTGATCGCCGACGACATGGCCGCCCGCGCCCGCCACCTCGGCCCGCTCGGGCTCGACGACGGCTACACGCTGGCGCTGCGCGAGGCGCGCGGCTGCTCGACCGAGGAGGCCGAGGCCGAGGTCGCGGCGATGGTCGCCGCCGAGGCGCCGGTCTGGGAGGCCTACCGCCGCCTCGCCGGCCTCGTCGGTGACCGGGTGGTCATCGACAAGACCCCGCTCTACAGCCAGTTCGAGTACAGCCTCGATCGCGTCGCGCGCGGCTTCGCGCCCGGGCCGCTGATCCACCTCGTGCGCCACCCGCTCGCGGTGATGGACTCGATCGTGCGCACCCGCATCGTGCGCGTCGTTCACGGCAGCGTCGGCGACCCGTGGTTCGTCGCCGAGGGGATCTGGACGCTCTCGGCCGAGCGCATGGCGGCGTTCGCCGCGGCGCACCCCGATCGGCCGGTGACGCCGCTGCACTACGAGGCGCTCGTCACCCGCCCCCGCGAGGCGCTCGAAGCGCTCTGCGACGCGCTCGGGCTGCCGTTCGACGAGGCGATGCTCGACCCCTATGGCGAGGGGCGCATGACCGGCGGGCTGCGCGACGGATCGGCGCCGATGGGCGACCTCGGCTTCGCCGCGCGCGGCCGCGTCGACCCGGCGCTCGCCGAGGCGTGGCGCGGGGTCGAGCCGCCGGCGCCGCTGCACGCGCGGACCCGCGCCGCCGCCGACGCGCTCGGCTACGCGCTCCCCGCCCGCCGCGACCGGGTCGCCGTGCCCGCCGCCGCCCGCCGCGCTCGCTGCCTCCGCCGATCCACGCCCGCTCACGCTCACCGTCGGCCGCCTCGAGCTCGCCGCGCTCGCCTGGCGCGCCTGACGCCCCGTCGTGCTTGCGGTGCACGGCCTGCTCGACCACGCCGGCGTCTGGGCCCTGCTCGCCGAGCGCCTCGCCGCGCGCGGGCTCCGCGTCGTCGCGCCTGATCTGCGCGGCCACGGCGCCTCGGCGCCCGTCGGCGCCGACGCCGATTACGCGCTCCTCGACCTCGTCTACGACCTCGACGCCCGGCGCGCCGCGCACGGCGCGCCCGCGCTGGTGATCGGCCACCGATGGGCGCCGCGATCGCCGCGACCCACGCCGTCGCCGCCGCCGGGGACTGGCCGCTCGTGCTCGTCGAGCCGCCGCTGCCCACCGCCGTCGCCGGCCCTGCCGCGCTCGGCGGCTGGCCTCGCCGCCCGCAAGGCCGCGCCCGCCCACCCGTGCTGCCCGACCTCGACGCCGCCCGCTCCGCCTCGCCGCCGCGATGCCCGACGTGCCGCCCGCTGCGCTCGCCGCCTTCGCCGCCCGCGCTGTCGAAGCGACCGCCGGCGGCCTGCGCTGGCGCGCCGATCCGCGGCTGCGGCTGCGCGCCGGCCTCACCGGGCTCGACGCCGAGGGCTGGATCACGCTCCTCGCCGAGCGCGCGCCGCCGCCGGTGCTGGTCTTCGGCGCCGACAGCCGCCTCGTGCGCGAGCGCGACCGCGAGCGGCAGGCGGCCGCGGTCGGCGCGGCGCGGGTGCTGCCTGGCGGCCACCACCTCCCGCTCACCGCCGCCGACGCGCTCGCCGCGATCGTCGCCGACGCGCTCGGATAGCGTGTTCTGGTGCCCCGCGCCGGCCTCGATCGATGATGCAGACGGCGGGTGCGGCGCGCGCGGTCCTGGGGGGCGCGCGCGCCGCCGACCCCCCGCAGCCCGAGCGCGACGCCTGCCCCCCCAAGGAGCCGCCATGCTCAAGCCCGAGTGGATCCCCACCCCCCTCGTGACCGACCGCAAGCGACCGCTCATCGCCCCGGTGAGCCGCCCGAGCCGCCTGCGCCCGCTCGCGCTCGCGATCGTCATCGGCGCCACCGCGCTGCGCATCGTCTGGCTGCGGCTGGTGCGGCGCGCCGACATCCGCGCGCAGGCGATCGTCACCCGCCGCATGCTCGAGCGCCTCGGCGGGGTGTGGGTCAAGGTCGGCCAGCTCCTCGGGATGCGCCGCGACCTCTTCTCGGCCGAGTTCTGCGACGTGCTCTCCGGCCTGCAGGACCGCGCGACCGGCTTCGCCTTCGAGCACACCCGCCGCATCATCGAAGAAGACCTCGGCAAGCCCATCGAGGCGGTCTTCTCCCAATTCGAAGAGGCGCCCTTCGCCGCGGCCTCGATCGGCCAGATCCACCGCGCGGTGCTGCGCCGCGAGGGCGTCGCGGTCGCGGTCAAGGTGCGGCGGCCGACGATCGCCGACGCGATGCAGGGCGACATCCGCTTCGTGCGCTTCATCTGCAACACCGCGGTGCGGCTGCGCTTCTACCTGATGTTCCGCTGGAACGACTTCCAGCGGGAGCTCGACCGCACGCTCAGCGAGGAGCTCGACTACCGCTTCGAGGCGACCGCGATCCGCGACATGCGGCGCAACCTCAAGCGGCATGGCATCTACGCGCCCAAGATCTTCCGCGAGCACCTCGCCGAGCGGGTGCTGGTGATGGAGTTCGTGCAGGGCGCGCTGATGTCGGACGTGCTGCGCCTGCGCGACGAGGACCCCGACCGGCTCGCCCGCTGGCTGCTCGACAACGGCATCGAAGAGGCCCGCGTCGGCCGCCGGCTGTGGATGTCGCTCGCCCGGCAGCTCTTCGAGGACAACTACTTCCACGGCGACCTGCACCCGGGGAACATCGTGCTCTTGCGCGACAGCCGCATCGCGCTGATCGACTTCGGCTCGGTGGGCTGGCTCGAAGCCGATTTCCTCACGCAGTACAACGAGATGCAGCGCGCGCTCGCCCGCCAGCAGTACGCCAAGGCCGCCGATCTCTTCCTGCTGCTCGGCCCCGAGCTGCCGGCGGCGGGCGTCGAGGACTGCAAGAACGAGCTCGTCAGCTTCATGCGCGGCTGGGCGCTGCGGGCGCGCACGCCCAAGCTCTCGTTCAGCCTCAAGTCGATGGGCTACGCCTACAGCCAGATGGTCATCATCCTCAACCGCTACCGGGTCCCGGCGACCTGGGCGTTCCTGCGCGTCAACCGCGCGCAGCTCACCCTCGACACCTCGCTGCGCGCGCTCTACCCCGAGATGGACTATTTCAAGCTGATGCGCCGCTACAACCGCGAGGCGACCGCGCGGCACCGCCGGGCGGCGATGAAGCCCGAGGCGCTCGTCGAGCAGGTCGCCTCGCTCGCGCTCGAGGTCCCCAAGCTCGTGCGCGGCGCGGTCGAGGAGAGCTTCTACAACGTCGAGTGGGTGCGCCGCCGGGCGCGCACGATCCAGAACACCGCGACCAAGGCCGCCATCCTCGGCAAGATGTTCGCCAACGCGCTGCTCTGCACCACGCTGCTCGTCGTCGCCGCCGGGGTGATGCTCTTCAGCCACCAGCACGGGCAGTGGCTCCCGATGACGCCGGGCATGGCGGCGTGGCTCGACCGGGTCGATCCGATCCCGCTCGAGGTGTGGGTCGGGGCGCTGTTGTTCCTCGCGGCGACGGTCTTCAGCGGGCTGCGCGGCCGGGCGCAGATCAGCCAGCCCGAGGTCGCGCCCTCGGGGATCGGGCGACAGTAAGGCTCCTCACAGCGCCTCGTCGTCGATGAGCGCCCCCCCGGCCGCCATCGCGTGCAGCAGCACCTCGTCGGCGGCGAGCCCGAGCACCGCGCCGACGGCGGCCCGGTCGAGGTCGCCGAGCTGGCAGACGCCGAGGCCGCAGGCGAGCGCGTGGCCTTCGAGGAGCTGCGCCCGGGCGCCGGTCTCGATCAGCGCGAAGTCGCGCCACGACGGCCCGTAGAGCGGCTCGATCGCGGCGCGGGCGGCGACGAAGCAGACGATCAGCGGCGCGGCCTCGACCCACGGGCGGTTGCTCGGCGCGTGCATCGCGGGCGTGATCGGGCGGCCGGGGCCGACCGGCGCGAGGCGGTGCTCGATCGGATCGTGGTACCACGCGCCCGCCGGGAGCCCGGCGACCGCGTCGGGGCGCGCGCAGAGGTAGGTGCGCAGCGGGCGGGTGTCGCCCGCCGAGGCGTGGCGGTGGTGCAGCCGGCCGTCGAGCTCGACCGGGCACAGCGCCGCGAGCCAGGCGCCGAGCGCCTCGGCCGCGATCGGCGCGGCGGCGAAGGCGCGCTGGCTCTGCCGGTCGAGGTAGTCGGTCAGCCGCGGCGGCGGCCGGTGCAGCGCGCGGGTCGGGCCGCTGATCGGGCGCAGGCCGAGTTGCTTCGCCTTGTGCGCCGCGCGCGCCGCCGGCTCGATGATCAGCGCCGGGCCCTCCTCGGGCGCATGGGTCGGCGCGGCCGCCGCGTAGAAGCGCGCGAGCGCCGCCGGGCTGCCCTGCCGCAGCATCTCGACCATCGGCGGGCGGTGGCCGAAGACGTCGTTGAGCCGGGCGCCGAGCCGGATCAGATCCACCGAGTTGGCGCCCGCGCGCACCAGATCGTCGTCGGGGCCGAGCGACAGGCCGGGCATGACCTCGCCGATGACGGTGAGCACCCGGCCGAGCGCGCCGTCGTCGGTCGCGGCCGCGGCGGCGGGCGCGGCGGCGGGCGCGAACGCCGGCAGCCGGCTGCGATCGACCTTGCCGTTGGTGTTGAGCGGCGCCGCGGCGAGCGGGCGGTAGTGGCGGGGCACGATCGGCGCCGGCAGCTTCGCCGCGAGCGCGGTCCGCAGCGCCTCGGGATCGGGCGGCGCGTCGGGGTCTTCGGGCACGATCCAGGCGACGAGCTGGCGCGCGTGGCGGTCGCCCGGCGCGTCGACGACCGCGTCGCGCACGCCGGGCAGCGCCCGCAGCGCCGCCTCGACCTCGCCGAGCTCGACCCGCACCCCGCCGACCTTGACCTGGCTGTCGAGCCGCCCGAGGAACTCGAGGTCCCCCGAGGGCAGGAACCGCCCCTGATCACCCGAGCGATACAGCCGCTCGCCGGTCTCCGGGTGGGTCACGAAGCGCGCCGCGGTCAACGCCGGCTCGCGCCAGTAGCCGTCGGCGAGCCCGACGCCGCCGATGTACAGCTCGCCCGGCACCCACTCCGGGCACGGCCGCAGCCAGCGGTCGAGCGCATACATGCGCTGGTTGGTCAGCGGCTTGCCGTAGGGCACGCTCGTCGCCGCCGGGTCGAGCGCCTCGATCGGCTCGATCGTCGACCAGATCGCCGCCTCGGTCGCGCCGCCGAAGCCGTAGATCCGCGCCTTCGGCCACAGCGCGCGGGCGCGGGCCGGCAGGTCGACCGGGATCCAGTCGCCGCTGAGCATGATCACCCGCAGCGCGCCCGGCGCCGGCTCGCCGCGCCGGCAGCGGCGCTCGACCGCCTCGACGAGCAGCTCGAAGAGCGCCGGCACCGTGCTCCACACCGTCACCCCGGTCAGGTCGAGCAGCGACATCCAGTGGTGCACGTCACGCGCGCGATCGGGCGGCGGCAGCACCACCGCGCCGCCCGCGGCGAGGAAGCCGAAGATGTCGTAGACCGAGAGGTCGAACGCCAGCGACGAGAGCGACAGCACCCGGTCGTCGGGCCCGAGCGCGTAGCGGCGGTTGAGGTCGTCGATCGTCGCGAGCGTCGCGGCGTGCGCCATCACGACGCCCTTGGGCGCGCCGGTCGAGCCCGAGGTGTGGATGATGTAGGCCCGATCGTGCGGCCCCTGCGGCGCCGGGCGTCGGGTCGCGGGGCGGGTCTCGGTCGCCTCGACCGTGACGACCGCGACCCCCGCCGGCCACTCGAGGCGCGCGAGGTGCGCGTCGGTCACCACCACCGCGGCCCCGCAGCGCGCGCAGAGGTCGACGATCCGCGCCGCCGGCCAGTCGGCGTCGAGCGGCACGTACGCCGCGCCCGCGCCGTGCACCCCGAGCACCGCCGCCACCTGCCACGCGCCGCGCGGCAGGCAGACCACGATCGGATCCCCCGGCGCCGGCCGGTGCTCGACGAGCGCGTCGGTGATCCGGTTCGCGCGCGCCTCGATCGCGCCGTAGTCGAGCGCGCCCTCTTCGTCGATCACCGCGATCCGCTCCGGGTGCGCTTCGGCCATCGCGCGGAAGCCGTCGAAGAGGCGGCCTTCGACCACCGGCCCGTCGCTCGCGTCGTAGGCCGCCCGCCGCGCGCGCTGCGCCGCCGGCAACAGGTCGAAGCGCGCGCTGGTCCACGCCGCCTCGTCGTGCGCGAGCCGCTCGCAGAGCGCGATCTCGGCGGTGAAGGCGTCTTCGATGAGCCCGGCCGGGAACAGCCCGCGCGGCACGTCCCACGCGAGCCACAGCGCGCCGCCCTCGATGTAGGCCTGATGGTCGATCCAGCACTGCGGCGTCTGGGTCACCCGCGCGACGCGCTCGCCGAGCCACAGCGCGGCCTCCCAGACGCTGCCGCCGCGGTCGTTGAGCATGCTCGTGAAGACCACCGGGAAGTGCCGGGTGACGCCGCTCTGCCGCGCGTGCGCCCGCACCGCGGCGACGCCGCTGCACTCGACGTGCTCCAGATCGGCCGCGAGCCGGTCGCGCAGCGCCCGCGCCCGGTCGACGAAGCGCGCCGGCTCGGGGTCGACCGCGAGCAGCACGGTGCTGGTGAACTCGCCGACGAGCGGCCCGGCGCCGATCGCGGTCGGGGGCGGGCGGAACAGCGTCAGATCGAGGGTGAAGGCGCGCCCGCTGCTCCAGGTCGCGAGCACCTCGCCGAAGATCGCGCCGACGATGTGGGTCGGGGTGAGCCCGTGGCCGCGCCCGCGCTCGAAGAGGGCGGCGGTCGTCGCCGGCGAGAGCCGCCGCTCGCGCCGATCGGTGACCATGCCGCTCGTCGCCTCGGGCGAGCGGGCGAGCGGCAGCTCCGGCGCCGGGGGCAGCGCGGGCAGCCGCTCGAGCCAGTACGCCGCGTGCGCCTGCCACGCCGGCGTCGCGCGCCGGGCCCGCTCTTCGAAGACCGCCTCGCGGAACGTCGTCACCGGCGGCGGCAGCGCGGCGTCGGGGTCGTGGTAGAGCGCGCCCCACTCGGCGAGCAGCACCCCGATCCCCGAGGCGTCGCAGGCGATCATGTCGAAGTCGGTGTCGGTGCGCATCCGCCCGCCGGGCAGCAGCGTGACCTCGATCGCGAAGAGGTGCTCGGCGCGCGGATCGGCGTTGCGCCGCACCAGCCGCGCCCAGGTCGCCTCGACGTGCGCGGCGATGACGTCGGGCGCCGCGTCGCGCAGGTCGTGCACCGGCATCGACCACGGCGGCAGCGCGGGCAGCACCCGCTGGCGGCCGTCGTCGGTGATCCGCAGCCGCATCGCCGGGTGGCGCCGCACGACCGCGTGCCACGCCCGCTCCATGCGCGCCGGATCGAGCGCCGGCCCCTCGAACGCGGTGCAGGCGTGGCACGCGATCTCGCCGAGCGGCCAGCCGGGCGTGCGCCCGACGAGGTAGGCCTGCTGGATGTCGGTCAGCGGGAAGGGCGCGTGCGGGTCGTCGCGCTCGATCACCTGCGCGAGCAGCGCGTCCTTGTGCGCCGCGATGCGGTCGCGCAGCGCCTCGTCGATGACCCCTTTGGCGGCGCGCACCTTGAGGCGGCCGTCTTCGGCTTCGAGCACCACCCCGCGGGCGGTCAGGGCGGCGAGCAGGTCGGCGGTGTTCAAAACACGAACTCCTCGGTCTCTTGGGTCTCGGCGGCCGCGGGCGCCGACGCGGTCGTCGCGTCGAGATCGGCCAGGATGAGCGCGGCGATCCCGGCGGGGGTCGCGTCGTCGAGCAGCCGCGCGATCGGGACCCCGACCCCGGCGGCGTCGAGCAGGCCCCGCAGCCGCACCGCGAAGAAGGAGTCGAAGCCCAGGTCGATCAGCCGGGTGTCGTCGGCCGGCGGCGCGTCGAGCTCGAGCAGCGCGGCGAGGCGCGCCCCGAGCCACGCCCGCAGCGCCGCGCCGCGCGCCTCGGCTTCGAGCGCCCGCAGCGCCGCGCGATCGAGCGCGTCGGGTGCGCCGGGCACATCGGGCGCCGCGGCCTTCTCCTCGGCGAGCAGCGGCGCGAGCGCGGCGTCGGGCGGCGCGTGGCGGGCCCAGCGCCGCCAGTCGACCCGGGCGACCGCGAGCGACGGCCGGGGCAGCGTCGCGAGCCGGCTGACGAGCGCGGCGCCCTCGGCCGGCGCGAACGCCTCGGCGCCGATCCGATCGAGCCGGTCGCGGGTCGCGTCGTCGGCCATGCCCACCGCCCACGGCCCGAACGCGAGGCAGATCGCCGGCCGCCCCGCCGCGCGGAGCCGGTGCGCGAGCCCGTCGAGCGCGCCGTTCGCCGCCGCGTACGCCGCCTGCCCCGCGTTGCCGACGAGCGCGGCGATCGAGCCGAGCAGCACCAGCGCTCGCAGCGGATCGTCGGTCGTCGCCGCCGCGAGCGCCGCCGCGCCGTCGAGCTTGGGCGCGAGCACCGCCGCGAGGTGATCCGGCGTCAGCGCGGCGAGCGGCGCGTCGCCCCGCACCCCCGCCGCGTGCACCGCCGCGACGATCGGCGGCAGCCCCGGCCGCGCCTCGGCGAGCGCCTGCGCGAGCGCCGCCGCGTCGGTGACGTCGACCGCCGCCGCGGCCACCGCGACGCCCTCGGCCCGCCAGCGCGCGATCTGCGCCGCCGTCGCCGCGTCCGGCGGCCGCCGCCCGACGAGCAGCAGCCCCGCGACCCGCGCGCGACGAGGTGCGCCGCCAGCGCGCGCCCCACCCCGCCGAGGCCGCCGGTGATCAGCCACGTCCCGTCGACCGGCGCCGGCTCGGCGACCAGCGCCGGCCGCGGCGTCGGGTGCAGCCGCGGCGCGAGCCGGCGCCCGCCGCGCAGCGCGATCCGCCCTCGCCCGGGTGATCGGCCAGCGCCGCCGCCGCGACCGCGGCCGCGTCGAGCGGACCCGGCGGCACGTCGACCACCCGCGCCCTGAGCCCCGGCGCCTCGGCCCGCGCCGTCGCGACCGCGCCCCACAGCGCCGCCGCGTGCGGATCGACCGCCTCGCCCGCCTCGACCGCCGCCGCGCCGCGCGTGATCCAGACCAGCCGCCGCGGCCGCTCGGCGAGCGCCGCCGCGGTCTCGACGG
Source organism: Myxococcales bacterium (assembly GCA_020633515.1). Next base: position 91,504 of record JACKDM010000004.1, on the reverse strand, counting down.
CCGCGAGCAGCCCGCCCCGCCCGCCGTCGAGCGGCCGCAGATCGAGCACCGCCTCGACCCTGTCGTCGACGCCGCGGCCCACCTCGTGCCCCGCCGCCCCGAGCGCCGCCGCCACCGCCGCCGCCGCCGCCCGTCGCCGAGCACCCCCACCCGCAGCCCGCCCGCCGCCGCCGCCGCCGGCAGCTCGGCCCAGCCCCGATCGAGGCACAAACCGGCGGGGTCGACCCGCGCGACGAACATCTCGTCGCCGTCGACCACCCGCGCCGTCAGCCGCTCGATCGCCAGCAGCAGCCCCCCCGCCTCGTCGAACAGCCACAGATCACCTTCGAGCGTGCGCCCGTCGGCCGCCCCGCCCGGCGTCAGCCGCCCGTAGAGCAGCGCCGCGCCCCGATGCGCCGCCGCCGCCGGCCCCGCGACCACCCGCCGCGCCCCGAGCGGGATCAGCGACGCATCGGGCAGAAACCCCGCGCCCGGCAGCGCCTTGAGCGCCCGGAACGCCGAGTCGAGCATGCCCGGGTGCAGCGCCTCGTCGACGCGCCCGTCGGCCGCGCCCGCGAGCCGACCGACGACCCAGCCCGCGCCGCGGCGCAGCTCGACGAGGCAGCGGAAGCGCGGCCCGAGCGCCGGATCGGCGACCCACGGCGCCGCGTCGAGCGCCGCGTCGCAGCTCGCCGCGATCACCGCCGCCGACGCCGGCAGCGGCGGCGCCTCGACCGCGGCCCAGCTCGCGCGCAGGTGGGTCTGCCAGCCGTGCGCGCCCCCCGCCCGGCTCGCGACCTGCACCGCGTAGCCCCCGCCCGCGGGCGTGAACGTCGTGTGCGCCACCGCCGCCTCGCCCTCGGCCACCGCCAGCGGCCGCACGAAGTCGACGTCGACCAGCCCGCCCGCGAGCCCCGCGTCGCGCGCCGCCGCCAGCGTCGCGAGCAGGTGCTGCGCGCCCGCCACGATCCGCCGGCCGAACGGGCGGTGCTCGTCGAGCAGCCAGCCGCCCGCGTGCCGCGCCTCGAACTGCCAGCCCGGCAGCGGCGACGCCAGCCGGCGCCCGTACAGCGCCGCCGGCGCCTCGTCGTGCCGATCGTCGAAGACCGGCGCCAGCGACGCCGCCCGCGCCGCCCAGTAGCGCCGCCCCTGCCACGGATAGCTCGGCAGCGCCACCCACGGCCCCGCCGCCGGCACCACCGCCGCCCAGTCGATCACCGCGCCCGCCACCCAGCCCTCGGCCCACGCCACCGCCCTGCGCGCGACCCGCCGTCGCCGCCACCGCCGGCGCCGCCGCCCCGGCGCCGCGTGCCCCTGGATCGTCGGCGCCCGCAGCCCGCGACCGCCTCCGCCGCGTCGGCCGCCACCACCGCGAGCCGGTGCGGCAGGTGGTCCCGCCGATGCGCCGCCGTCCGCACCACCGCCCGCAGATCGGCGCCCGCCGCGAGCTGCTCGGCGACCGCCGCCGCGAGCGCGTCGAGCGCCGCCGGATCCCGCGCCGACAGCGGCAGGATCCACGGCCCCGCGCCCGCCGCCTCGACTGGCGCCGCGACCGGCTCCGGCGCGGCGAGCACGATATGCGCGTTGCTCCCGCTGAACCCGAAGCTGCTCACCCCCCCGATCCGCCGCGGCCCCGGCCACTCCACCGGCTCGGTCACCAGCCGCAGCGGCGCCGTCTCCCAGTCGATCCGCGGCGTCGGCCGCCGCACGTGCAGCGTGCGCGGCATGTGCCCCCGCTCGATCATCAGCGCCAGCTTGATCAGCCCGCCGATGCCCGCGCTCGCCTCCATGTGGCCGATGTTGCTCTTGAGCGACCCCACCCGCAGCGGCGCCCTCCGCCCCGCGCCGTACGCCTCGGCCAGCGCGCCCAGCTCGATCGGATCCCCGAGCGGCGTCCCGGTCCCGTGCGCCTCGACGTAGTCCACCGCGTCCGGCGTGATCCCCGCGTCGTCGAGCGCGTCGCGGATCACCTGCACCTGCGCCGGCCCCCGCGGCGCCGTCACCCCCACCGAGCGCCCGTCCTGGTTCGTCGCCGTGCCCCGGATGCACGCCACCACCCGCTGCCCCTCGGCGCGCGCGTCTTCGAGCCGCTGCGCGATCACCACCCCGAGCCCCTCGGCGCGCCCGTAGCCGTCGGCGTCCGCGGCGAACGACTTCGAGCGCCCATCCGGCGACAGCGCCCGCATCTTCGTGAAGTAGACGGTCATCCGCGGCGTGAGCATCAGGTTCGTGCCAGCGATGACCGCCAGGTCACACTCGCCCCGCCGCAGGCTCCGCGCCGCGAGGTGCGCCGCGACCAGCGACGACGAGCACGCCGTATCGACCACCATCGCCGGCCCCTCGAAGCCGAAGACGTAGGCGATCCGCCCCGCCGCCATGCTCAGCACCGCGCCCTGCCCCGACCACGGCGTGATCCCCCGCGGATCGGCCGCGTGCAGCTCGAGCTGCCCGTACTCCGTCACCGCCATGCCCAGGAACACCCCCACCCGCCGGCCGCTCAGCCGGCTCGGCGGGATCCCCGCCCGCTCCAGCGCCTCCCAGGTCAGCTCCAGCAACATGCGCTGCTGCGGATCGACCGAGCGCGCCTCGGCCGCCGCCATGCCGAAGAAGGCCGCGTCGAAGCGATCGATCCCGTCGATGAAGCCCCCCCGCCGCGTCACCATCTTGCCCGGCGCCTCGGGATCGGGGTCGTACCACGCGTCGACATCCCACCGATCGGGCGGCACCTCGACGATGCCCTCCCGCCCCTCGACCAGCAGCCGCCACAGCGCGTCGGGGTCGCGCACCCCGCCCGGCAGCCGGCACGCCATGCCCACGATCGCGACCTCGCCCCCCGCCGCCGCGACCCGCGCCCGCCGCGGCGCCACCGCCGCCGCTGGCGCGAGCGCGGCGAGCAGCGCGGTGACCGTCGGGTGGTCGAAGACCAGCGTCGCCGGCAGCGCCCGCCCCACCACCGCCGCCAGCCGCTTGCGCACCTCGAGCGCCATCAGCGAGTCGAGCCCGAGCTCGCGCAGCGGCCGATCGGGGTCGAGCGGATCGTCGGCGCCGAGCCCGAGCACCGCCCGCAGCGCGTCGACCACCCGCGCCCGCAGCGCGCCCGCGTCGGCCGCGGCCGCCGAGTCCCCGACGCCGTGCCCATCGCGCTCGTCGAGCCTGTCACCGCCACCGCCGCGCCTGCCGTCGCCGCCGCGCCGCCGCCGCGCCCGCCACGCCCCCAGCCGATCGAAGGCCCGAGCGACCCGCCCCTGCCACCACCGCCACCCGCTCCACGTCCAGCGCCAGCACCCCCATCAGCGCATCCAGCGCCGCCCCGCATCGAGCGCGTCGAGCCCCAGCGCGTCCTGCGCCCGCGCCCCCACCACCCGCGCCGCCATCCCGCGCCCACGGCCCCAGTCGATCAACACCGCCCGCCGCCCGGCCGCCCGCCGCCGCCGCGCCACCGCGGCCAGCGCCGCGTTCGCCGCCGCATACGCCGCCTGCCCCGGCGACCCCACCGCGCCCGCCACCGAGCCGAACAGCACCAGCGTCGCCGCCGAATCGCCCATCGCCGCGTCGAGCACCTCGGCCCCGCCCAGCTTCGGCGCCATCGCTCGTGCCGCCCACGCCGGATCCTGCCGCAGCAGCACCCCGTCGGCGAGCGCCCCGCCGCGTGAAGCACCCCCCGCAGCGGCACCGCCGCCTCCACCGCCAACGCCGCCGCCACGTCCTCGGCCCGCGTCACGTCCCCCGCCACCGTCACCACCGACGCTCCACCTGCCCGCAGCCGCTCGATCACCTCCGCCGCCGCCTCATCCGGCGCACTTCCGAGCCATCAACACCACCACGCGCCCCCGCCGCCACCAGCCGCTCCGCCACCGCGAGCCTGAGCGCCCCGAGGCCGCCCGTCACCAGCCAGCGCCCTCCACCGCCGCCGCCGCCGGCAGCGCCACTGCCTCGACCCGGCCGCCACCGCCGCCCGCCCCGCAGCGCCACCACCGGATCGCGCCGCGACAGCTCCCCACCACCGCCGCCCAATCCGGCGCCGCGCCCACGTCCACCAGCCGCCACCCGCCTCCGGCAGCTCCCGCGCCGCCGTGTGCGCCACCCCACCGCGCCGCCGCCCCCGCGTCGATCCTGTCGCCCGCCTCGACCGCCACCGCGCCCGCGTCAGCCACACCGTCAGCGGCCCGCCGGCCGCCATCACCGCCTGCGCGCCCGCCATCGCGTCCGCGACCGCCGCCGCCGCCTCCCCGCCGCCCCCACATCCACCACCCCATCCCACGGCCCCGCCAGCCAGACCCCGCGCCCGCCTCCACCACCGCCAGACCCGCCGCCCGCATCGCCGCCGCCAGCGCCGCCGCCCCCGCACCAGCCACCGCCCCCCGGCGCCGCCGCCTCGCCCGCCTCATCCACCGCCCACGCCACCCCCAACACCCGCGCCCCGGCCGCCCCAGCATCGACGCCAGCGCCGCCCGCCGCACCGCGATCCCTCGACCACCGCCACCGCGCGCCCGTCCTCCCGTACACCCACGCGTCCGCCACCGTCAGCCCCGCCCCGCGCGCCCGCCGCCGCAGATGGCACCACACCGCCCCCGCCGGCACCCCCCACCACCGCAGCCGCTCCACCCCCAGCATCATCAGCGCCTCACCCGCGCCCGCCGCCTCCGCCAGCGCCGTCACCAACTGGAAGCACCCATCGATCAAGCCCGGCGGCACCCCATACAGCCCCACGCCATCCGCCGCCTCCACCCCCCGCAGCCGCGCCACCAGCTCCCCCTCGCCCCGCCACGCCGCCTCCAGCCACCGAAACCGCGCCCCCAGCTCGATCCCGCTCCCCGCGAGCCCCGCGTAGAATTCATCCCCACCGAGCACCTCCCCGCACCGCGCCCGCGCCTCCTCCAGCCCCCCCCAGTCCATCCCCGCCGAGCCGCCCACCACCGAACCATCCGCGTGCGCGTGTGCCACCCCATCCTCACCCACCGAAGCCACCTCGAAGCGCCCGTCGCCCCCCACCGTCAGCACCAGCCGCCGCGTCTCCCCGCCCCCAGCGTCAGCGCCCGATGGAACGTCACGTTCTCCACCGCCGCGCCCTCCACCCCCGCCCGCGCCGCCGCGTCCAGCGCCGCGCTCACCAGCACCGCGCCCGCCACCACCACCTCGCCCCCGTACCGGTGATCCGCCAGCAACGCCGGCCGCCCCGCCGCCACCGCCGCCTCGAAGCGCCACCCCCCCTCCACCCGCCGCCCCGCCCCGATCAGCGGATGCGCCGCCCCCGCGTCGTGCGCGAACCAGAACCCCCGCCGCTGCCACGGATAGCCCGGCAGCGCCACCGCTGCCCCCTCCGGGAACACCCGCTCCATCCGAAGCGGCACCCCCGCCACCCACAGCGCCCCCATCACCTCCGCCAGCGCCGCCTCCCCGCTCCGCCCCCGCCGCAGGCTCGCCACCGCCCGCCCCGCGCCCCCGAGCGCCGCCTCGACATGCCGCAGCAACGCCGGATGCGGCCCCACCTCCACCACCACCGGCGCCGGCCCCGCCACCGCCAGCGCCGCCCCCAGCGCGTCCGCGAACCGCACCGGCCGCCGCACGTTCTCCGCCCAGTGATCCGCCCCGAACGCCCCGTGCAGCGCCCCCGTCGTCGTCGACACCACCGGCACCCGCGGCGCCGTCCAGACCAGACCCTCCACGGCCGCCCGCAGCGCCGCCGCCGGCCCCGCCATCCGCGGGCTGTGAAACGCCCGATCGCCCGCCAGCCGCACCGCCCCGATCCCCCGCGCCAAGAGCCCCGCCGCCACCGCATCCAGCGCCCCCGGATCCCCCGCCAGCACCACCGCCCGCGGCCCGTTCTGCGCCGCCACCACCACCCCCGCCGGCAGCGCCCCCACCTCCGCCTCGCCCCCATCCACCGCCAGCATCGCCCCCGCGCCCTCCGGCGCCCCCATCACCCGCCCCCGCGCCACCACCAACCGCGCCAGCGCCCCCCGATCGATCGCCCCCGCCACGCACGCCGCCGTCAGCTCCCCCAGGCTATGCCCCAGCACCACCGCCGGCTCCACCCCCACCTCGGCCAGCGCCGCCACGATCCCGAGCTGAACCGCCACCACCAACGGCTGCACCGCCGCCGTCTCCACCGGCGGATCCGCCACCAACGCCCCGAGCGCCAGCCCCGCCTCCGCCACCAACCCCGCGAACGCAAAGAACGCCGCCCGAACGCCCCCGGCCGCGCCAGCAGATCACGCGCCATGCCCGCCCACTGCGTGCCCTGCCCGGTGAACGCGAACACCACCCCCGGCCGCGCCCCTGCCACCGCCCGCGACCCCTCGCCCCGCCCGAACGCCCCAGCCGCGCCCCGAGCGCCCCTCGATCGCCCGCCACCGTCGCCCACCGCACCCGCAGCCCCGCCAGCCGCCCCAACGCCCCCGCCACCGCCACCGCCGGCGCCTCCACCCGCCACCGCCGCCGCCCGCGCCCAGCGCCGCCTCATCGTGCGCCGACAACAACACCGGCACCGCCCGCTCCACCGGCCCCACCCGCACGCCTGCCGCCCGCAGCCGCGCCTCGCACCCCGCAGCGTGCCCGCGGATCCGCCCGTTCACCGCGCTCGCCAAGCAGCCGCGACCGCCCCTCGTCCCCGGCAGCCCCTCCGCGATCGCCGGCCCATGGATCGGATGCGCGTTCATATCCAGCCACCACCGCGCCCCCTGCCCGCAGCCCCGCCACCGCCGCCCTGAACATCACCGGCTCGGCCAGATTCGCCCCCCAGTACGCCCCGTCCAGCGCCTCCCCCGGCACCACCGCCCCCCGCACCGTCGACCACAACGGCACCGTCGTCGGCCGCCCCCGCAGCCCCGCCAGCCGCGCCCCGAGCGCCGCCCCCAGCGCCGCCGCCGGCGGCACATGCGCGAAGAAGTCGATCCGCACCCGCCGCGCAAACACCCCCTCCGCCGCGAGCGCCCCCACCACCGCCTCCACCGCCGCCGGCTCCCCCCCGATCCCCGCCGAGCGCGGCCCGTTCTCCGCCGCCACCCACACCCCGTCCACATCCGCCAACCGCGCCCGCATCACATCGGCCGCCAGCCCCACCACCCCCATCGCCGCCCGCCCCGCCACCGCCGCCTGCACCTCGGTGTAGGCGTGCGCGATCCCCAACGCCTCCTCCACCGTGATCGCCCCCGCCACGCACGCCGCCGCCCACTCCCCCACGCTGTAGCCCACCACCGCCGAAGGCTCCACCCCCACTGCCCGCCACCGCGCCGCCATCGCCAGCCCGAACGCCAGGTTGACCGGCAACTGATACCGCCCCTCCGCGAGCCGCCCATCCCCCGCCAGCGCCACCTCCACCAGCGACCACCCCGCGAGCGCCCGATACACCGCGTCGCACCGCTCGAACATCACCCGAAACGCCGGCTCGCTCGCGAGCAACAGCCCCAGCGCCGGCGCCGGCGTGCCCGCGCCCGCGAACACGAACACCACCGACGCCTCCCTCGCGCCCTCAACCGCCGCGCCCTCACCCTCACCCTCCGCGACCACCTCCACCGCCGGCGCCCCCTCCACCCCCGTCACCACCACATGGCAGTTCGTGCCCCCGAACCCGAAGCTGCTCACCCCCCCCACCGGCACCCCGTCCCCCGGCCACGCCTCCAACCCCTGCTGCAACCGCAGCCCCCACCCCGCGAAGTCGATCTCCGGGTTCGCCGGCTCCCCATGCAGGCTCGGCGGCAGCGCCCGGTGGAACACCGCCAGCGCCAGCTTGATCAACCCCGCCACCCCCGCCGCCGCCTCCAGGTGCCCGATGTTCGACTTCACCGACCCCACCCGCAGCGCCCGCTCGCCCGACCGCCCCCGCCCCAGCACCGCGCCCAGCGCCCCCGCCTCCAGCGGATCCCCCAGCGGCGTCCCCGTCCCGTGCAGCTCCACGTAATGCACCGCGGCCGGATCGACCCCCGCCCGCGCATACGCCGCCCGCAGCAACCGCCGCTGCGCCGCCGGATTCGGCGCCGTGATCCCGTTGCTCGCCCCGTCGTTGTTGACCGCGCTCCCCCGGATCACCCCATACACCCGCCGCCCCGCCCGCAGCGCCGCCGACAACGGCTCCAGCAGCACCACGCCCGCGCCCTCGCCCCGCCCGTAGCCATCGGCCGCCGCCGAGAACGTCTTGCACCGCCCATCCGCCGCCAGCGCCCCGAACGCGCTCACCGCCGACGCCTGCCGCGGCGACAGGTTGAGCTGCACCCCGCCCGCCACCGCCAGCCGCGACTCCCCCCGCCGCAGGCTCTCGCACGCCAGATGAACCGCCACCAGCGCCGACGAGCACGCCGTATCCACCACCACGCTCGGCCCCTCGAAGCCGAAGACATACGAGACCCGATTCGCCGCGATGCTGCCCGCGTGCCCCACGCAGGTATGCGCCGTGTGCGACGCCCCCACCGCCGCCTGCAAGTCCGCGTAATCCCGCCACACCAGCCCGGTGAACACCCCCACCGGCGCCCCTCGCCACCCCTCCGGATCCACCCCCGCGTCCTCGAAGGCCTCCCACGTCAGCTCCAGCATCAACCGCTGCTGCGGATCGACCTGCGACGCCTCCCGCGGCGAGATCCCGAAGAACCCCGCGTCGAAGCCATCCACCGCGTCCAGAAACCCGCCCCACGCCACCGGCTCCACCCCGCTCGGCGAGGCCGCCTGCCACGCCGCCCACCGCCCCGCCGGCACCGGCCCCGTGCAATCCCGCCCCGCGCACAGCGCCGCCCACAGCGCCCCCGGCGACCCGGCGCCCGGCAGCCGACACCCCAGCCCCACGATCGCGATCGGCTCGTCGCTCGCCGCCCCCCCCGCCGCCCCCGCCGCCGCCACCGGCGCCGTCGCCGTCACCTCGCCCCCCGCCAGAAAAGCCGCAAGCCGCGCCGGCGTCGGATGATCCCACGCCAACGTCGGCGCCACCCGCCGCCCCAGCCACGCCGACAGCTCCGCGAACAACGCCGTCGTGCCCAGCGAATCGAGCCCCAGCCCGTGAAACGTCACCTCCCCGTCCGCCCCCGCGCCCAGCCGATCGACCAGCCACCGCCGGATCGCCCCCGCGTCGCGCTCACCCTCCGACCGGCTCACCTGCGCTCGGCTCATCGCTCCCCCCATTCTCGATCCGCCATCCTCGCTCCCCCCGCCGCCGCCTCCTCCCCGAAGCGCGCGATCCACGCACGCGATCCGCAGCCGCGAACGAGCATGCCCGATCGAATGCCCGCCTCCAACCGCTTCCCGGCTCGCAGAGCCGGACGATGCCATCCCCGCGCCCGCGCGATGCCATCCGCCCGCGCGCGATGCCATCGCTATGCCATCCCGAAGACATATGCCATCGATGCCACCCCCGCCCATCACCCATCGCGCCGGTCACCGCTCGCCGCCCCCTCGACCGCCCGCGCCGGCCGATCGCCGCCCGCCCCGCCCCGCCCGCGCGCCCGCCCCGCCTCCCCCTGACAGCCCGCCCACGCTGCACCTTGCCCGCACGCGGAACCGGCTGTACCATGCCGCCCTTCGTGAGCAAGGAGGAGGCTGGCCGATGTCGACCGATCTGATGCAGAAGGTGATCTCGCTGTGCAAACGACGGGGGTTCGTCTTCCAGTCGTCCGAGATCTATGGCGGGCTGCGCAGCGCCTATGACTACGGCCCGCTCGGGGTCGAGCTCAAGCGCAACCTGATGAACCGCTGGTGGCGCGACATGGTGCACAGCCGCGAGGACGTCGTCGGGCTCGACGCCTCGATCATCATGCACCCGCGGGTCTGGGAGGCCTCGGGGCACCTCGCCGGGTTCAGCGACCCCCTCGTCGACTGCAAGGTCTGCAAGGAGCGCTTCCGCGCCGACAAGGCGCCGCGCGCCGCCGAGGGCGAGGCGGTCACGCTCACCTTCGCCGACAAGGCCCGCGCCAAGACCGCGCAAGAGGTCATCGCGTCGCAGTTCGGCGTCGAGCTCGAGCGCCGCGGCGCCGAGCTGCACGGCGCCATCGCCGGCAGCCGCGGTTATGTCTGCCCCGTCTGCCGCTCGCCCTACCTCAGCGACGAGCGGCAGTTCAACCTCATGTTCCGCACCAGCCTCGGCGCCATCGACCCGCTCGGCGCCGTCGCCGCCGCGATCGAGAGCGGCGACTTCGCCGGCCTCACCGGGCCCGCGCTCCGCGCGAAGCTCGACGGCATCACCCGCGAGAGCGCCGTCTACCTGCGCCCCGAGACCGCGCAGGCGATGTTCGTGCAGTTCCAGAACGTGCAGCAGTCGATGGCCCTCAAGGTGCCCTTCGGCATCGCGCAGATGGGCAAGTCGTTCCGCAACGAGATCACCGTCGAGCACTTCATCTTCCGCTCCTGCGAGTTCGAGCAGATGGAGATGGAGTTCTTCTGCGAGCCCGGCACCGACAACGACTGGCTCGACTACTGGTGCACCGAGCGCATGGGCTGGTGGAAGCGCTACGCCAACGAATCCGAGCGCTTCCGGCTGCGGCCGCACGAGCCCGACGAGCTCGCCCACTACGCCAAGGGCTGCTACGACATCGAGTACCTCTACCCCTGGGGCTGGGGTGAGCTCGAAGGCATCGCCAACCGCACCGACTACGACCTCAAGAAGCACGCCGAGCACAGCGGCACGAAGCTCGAGTACTTCGACCCGACCGAGCGCAAGCGCTTCACGCCCTATGTCATCGAGCCGGCCGCCGGCGCGACCCGCGGCGTGCTCGTCTACCTGCTCGACGCCTACCACGAGGAGACCGTCGGCGACGACACCCGCGTCGTGATGCGCCTGCACCCGCAGCTCGCGCCGGTCAAGGTCGCGGTGCTCCCGCTCGTCAAGAAGAACGGCATGCCCGAGAAGGCGCGCGCGGTCGTCGAGGCCTTCTTCCGCCGCGGCATCAACGCCAAGTACGACGAGCAGCACGCGATCGGGAAGCGCTACCGCCGCCACGACGAGATCGGGACGCCCTGGTGCCTGACGATCGACGGCGAGACGCTGGAGAACGATACAATCACCCTCCGCGATCGGGATACGATGGCCCAGCGGCGGATCTCCATCGAGGACGCCGTCACCGAGATCGAAGCGCTGCTGCGGGACTGACCGTTTTCGACCTCACCGCAACTCCGGGCGGTCGAGCGGGCTCCCATCTCTCCAGCGGCGCACGATGCGCCCGATCGGGAGGTCGACTGTGTTCCGCACCGCCTGGACGTTCGCCCACCTGCGCGGCATCCCCCTCCGGCTCCACATCTCGCTGTTGATCATCCTGCCGCTGATCTCGGCCGGGATCGCGTTCGACGCCGCGCCGCGGCTGCTCGCGTCGCTCGGGGTCGCGCCGGGCGCGCTGTCGGTGCCGCCGCTGCTGCTCGGCGCGGCGGTCGCGGTCGCGCTCTTCGTCGCGGTGCTGCTGCACGAGCTCGCCCACGCGCTGACCGCGCTCCGCCAGGGCGGGCGGGTCAAGGCGGTGACCTTGATGGTGCTCGGCGGCGTCACCGAGCTCGACCACGACGACGCCACCCCCGGGCAGGCGATGTGGGTCGCCTTCGCCGGGCCGCTCGTCAACCTCGTGATCGGCGCCGCGGCGATGGCGGCGGCGCGGCTCCCGGTCGGGATCGACCTGCACGTCTTCCTGCTGCTGCTCGGGATCACCAACCTCTTCATCGCGGTCTTCAACCTGCTGCCGGCGTTCCCGCTCGACGGCGGGCGCATGTTGCAGGCGGCGCTCTCGCTCAAGCTGCCGGCGGAGACGGCGACGCGCTGGGCGGCGGGCATCGGGCGGGCGTTCGCGGTGGTGGGCGGCCTCTGGGCGCTGACGCGGGGCGATCTGCTGCTGGCGCTGCTCGCGGTGTTCCTGTACGGCGGCGCGGGCGCGGAGCTGGCGCGGGTGCGGCTGCGCGGCTCGCTGCTCGGGCTGCGGGCGCGGCAGGCGATGATGACCCGGCTGGTCTCGGTCGGCCCGGCGCGGCCGGTGACCTCGGTCGCGCGGCACATGCTCTTCCACGACGCGCAGGCGGCGGTGGTGCGCGACCATGTGCAGACCTATGGCGTGCTGTTGCCGGGTGATCTCTCCGAACCGGCGAGCGAGGCGGGCAGCCTCGTCGACGGCGCGCCGCTGTGGGCGCACGTCGACGACGAGCTCGGCCCGCTGGTGCGCGAGATGCGCTGGCGGCAGAAGCCGGCGCTGGTGCGCGACGACTTCAACGCGATCGTCGGCGTGGTGACGCTGGCCGAGGTCGAGCGCGCGGCGGGGCTGCGGCGGCTCGCCGATCTGGCGCTCGCGCCGGGCGGGCGCGCGGTGGAGTCGGAGGAGCCGGGCACCTGACAGAGCCCGTTTTTTCTCTCGCGCGATTACGGCTCCGACGGATATGTAACCTGTCGTAAGCTACGTGACGGCCCGCCGTGGCCTGGACGGGGGGGAGAGCGCGGTGATCGAGCTGCAGATCGAGGGGGCGGTCGCCTGGATCCGGCTGAATCGACCCGAGAAGCGCAACGCGCTCGGGGCGTGGTTCTGGGACGAGGCGGCGGCGGTGATCGCGCGGGTCGACGCCGAGCGCGCGGTGCGGGTGGCGGTGGTCGCGGGCGTGGGCAAGGCGTTCACCGCGGGGCTCGATCTGGTCGAGATGGTCCCGAAGATCCCGATCGGGCAGGGCGCGCCCGACGGCGAGCGGCAGGCGCGGTTGCACGGGCTCATCCGGCAGATGCAGGCGGCGATGACGTGCTTCGAGCGGTGCCGGGTGCCGGTGATCGCGGCGGTGCACGGGCCCTGTATCGGGGCGGGGGTCGATCTGGTGACGGCGTGCGACATCCGGCTCGCGGCGGCGGACGCGGTCTTCTCGGTGCGGGAGACGAAGCTGGCGATGGTGGCCGACGTGGGCACGCTCCAGCGGCTGCCGCGCATCGTGGGGCCGGGCGCGGCGCGGGAGCTGGTCTTCACCGGGCGCGACTTCGGCGCCGACGAGGCGGCGCGGATCGGGCTGGTGCAGCGGGTGCTGCCCGACGAGGCGGCGCTGATGGCGGCGGCGGGGGCGCTGGCGGCGGAGATCGCGGCGAACGCGCCGCTGGCGGTGCAGGGCGCCAAGCGGGTGATGAACGAGGCGCAGCGGGCCGACATCGATCGGGAGCTGGAGTACGTGGCGACGTGGAACGCGGCGCATCTGGTGACGCAGGATCTGGGCGTCGCGGTGACGGCGTTCGTGACGCGGCAGGCGGCAGAGTTCGCAGGGCGGTAGAGAATGAGTCGGAAGAGCGATGAGGAGCTGCGGGCGGCTTTCGCGGCGTTGGCGGCCGAGGCGACAGCGGTCCAGCAGCGGATGGCGGCGCTGTACGCGCAGCTCGCGACGGGGGTGAGCCGCGAGGTGGAGGCGGCGCTCGACGTGATGCGGGCGGAGCGGGACGCGGTGCTGGTGCGGTGGGGGCTGGTGGCGCTTCAGTGGCAGGCGACCGGCGGGCGGGTGGAGCTGAGCGGGGGGAGCCGGTCGCGGGCGCTGGTGGCGGGGCCGCCGGGGCGGGAGAGCGGCGGCGGGTCGGCGCGGGGCGGGTCGAGCGACGGGCGCGCGAGCGGCGAGGGCTGGCCGGGCGCGGACGAGCGCTTCGCGGGGCCGGCGTCGAGCGGCGAGATCGTGGGTTCGAGCAGCGGCGCGGGCGGCTCGATGGGGCCCGGGAACAGCGTGCGGGTCGGTGACGGCGTGCTGCGGCGGCCGAGCGGCGGCAGCGTCGCCGGCGGGATGCGGGCCCGGGCCGGCGGGAGCGTGAGCGGCGGGCTGGTGGTGCCGGTGGGCGCCTCGGCGAGCGCGGCGGCAGCGTCAACGGGCGGGTCGCGGTCGCCACGAGCGAGGTCTCGCGCGGCGGGAGCCTCGGCGGGGCCGGGCGCGCCGGCGGGATGGAGCGCCGCGGCGGGAGCCTCGGCGGCGAGGAGCGATCGGGCCCCGGCGGGGTGGAGCGCCGCGGCGGCAGCCTCGGCGGCGGCGAGGCGGCGGGCCTCGGCGGCCCGAGCGGCGCGCCGGGGCGGGCGAGCGGCGGGCTCGGGCTGCCCGATGACAGCGTCGACGCGAGCGAGGCCGATCTGAGCGTCGACGGCAGCGTCGACTTCGACGGCGACGCCGGCCGCACGCTCGACTCCGAGGCGCCGCTCGATCCGGCCGAGGAGAGCGGCGACGACGTCGTCGACCTCTCGATCATCGACTCGCTCGTGCTCGGCGCCCACTGGTCGAACGAGACCTTCGACCCCGGCTTCAGCCTCGAGGCGTTGCAGGAGATCATCCTCCGCCTCGGGCCGCCGCGGGAGAACCTGACCGACGACGACCTGCTCGCCGAGGCGGCGGTGCTCGACACCGAGCTGACCCGGATCAATCGCTGGGGCCAGTTCCCGCGCGGGATCCAGCGGGCGCTGCTCGGGCTGGTCGCGTGCCGGATGCGGCGGCTGCAGGACGACACGCCGTCGCGGGTGCGGGTGGTGCTCGAGCTCCAGCTCCGGCGCGGCTTCGCGCGGCTGACGCAGTTCAGCAGCGAGTATCAGCCGGGCTGGGTGACGGGGCTCTCGCGGCAGCACAAGCCGGAGAGCGACTCGTGGCTCAGCGACGCGCACTACTGGTGGAACACCGTGCAGCGCGAGCTCGGCTCGATCGCGATCGAGCAGCAGAAGGCGCACCTCAACCCCGAGGTCTCGCTCAACGACCTGCGCGGCGTGCTCGAGCGCAGCCCCGAGCCGGGCCCGGTGCAGAAGGCGGCGAACCGGGCGCTGCGGGCCGGCGTGTCGCCGGAGGATCCGCGGCTGGTGGGGCTGCTGCGGCCGCACCTGGAGGTGATCGGGAGCGACAAGGGGCTCAAGCGGGTGCGCAAGGCGATCCGCGAGGCGGCGGCGCCCGAGCCGGTGCTGGAGACGGGGACCGAGGACGAGCTGATCCCGGTGGAGTGGCCGTTCTTCGAGCGCACCCGGGGCAAGGTCGCCGCGATCGTGGGCGGCGAGACGCGGGAGACGCGGCGGGCGAAGATCGAGGGGGCGTTCGGCTTCGGGGCGCTGACCTGGATCACCGGCACCGAGCTGCGCGCGGTGCAGAGCCTCGCCGAGCGGATCGCGGGCGGGGGCGTCGAGCTCGTGATCCTGCTCGGGCGGTTCCTCAACCACAAGGTCACCGACATCCTGCTGCCGGCGTGCAATCAGGCGCAGGTCGACTGGGTGATGGTGCGGCAGGGCTACGGGGTCAGTCAGATCCGGCTCGCGATCGAGCGCTACCTCGGCGAGCGGGAGGGCGACGAGACTCTGTGATGGCCAGGTGGGCGTGGTGTATGGGTTTTGTCGGCGCGCGCAGATTTTTGAGCCGCGATCAGAACTTTTCTGAGGGGGTCGCGTTCGCAGCGGCCATCACCCGCAAGGAGCCGCCCATGAAGCCCGCGATCGCCGTCCTCACCCTCGCCCTCGCCGCCCTCTCCCCCCTCGTCTCCGCCACCCCCGCCGAAGCCTGCGCGATGCGCAAGATCGCCGCCCCGATCGCCGGCGAAGAGTACGTCGCGCAGGGCATCGCCGCCGAAGCCCGCGGCGAGCTGCACACCGCCATCCGTCACTACGAGCGCGCGATGAACGCCAGCAAGGGTGTCGCGCAGGCCGACGCCGCCGTCCGGGCGGCCAGACTCCACCACAAGCTCGGCGCGAGCGATCGCGCCATCAACCGGCTGAACCGGGCCGTCGCCGCGGCGCCCCGCTTCCTCGAAGCGCGGGTGCTGCTCGGGCGCGCGCTGACCGCGTCGAACCCCGCCGAGGCCATCCCCCACTTCGAGGTCGCGTTGCAGCTCGGCGCGACCGGTGATCTGCACGCCGAGATGGCGCTCGCCGCCGCCCGCGCCGGGCGCGCCGAGCTCGCCCGCACCCACCTCGACCTCGCCCGCCAGCACGGCGCCGCCGTCGAGCACATCCTCGCCGCCGAGGAGGCGCTCCGGGTCGGCGTCGCGGTGCTGTGACACCGTGAGCGCCGCCGCCCGCCTCGCTCCTCTCCTCACCCTCGCCGTCGTCTGCCTCGCCTCACCGGCCCACGCGCTCGATCCGCTCGCGGCGCGGGGGCGGGCGGTGGTCGAGGCCGCGCAGTGCAATCGCTGCCACGCGATCAGCGGCCCGGCCGGGCTCGGGATCGCGCCGGCCGAGCGCGCGCAGAACTGCGTGACCTGCCATCAGTGGATCCTCGGCACGAAGGGCGACCCGGCGGCGATCGCGCGGCAGCGGGAGACCTTCCCCGACTGGGACCGCTACCTCGACAGCATCGTGCACTTCCGGCGGCTGCCCGATCTGGGGACGCTGACGCGGCGGGTGGATCCGGCGTTCGTGCGGGCGTTCCTCGACGCGCCGTTCGACCTGCGGCCGCACCTCGACGAGTCGATGATCCCGCTGCGGTTGTCGGCGGCCGACAAGGACGCGGTGGTGGCCTGGCTGGTGGCGCTGAACGGGGCGGCGGCGGTGGCGGCGGGCGCGGCGCGGGTCGAGGGCGCGGTGGACGCGGCGCGGGTGGAGGCGGGGCGCGCGCAGTTCGTGGCCTCGGGGTGCGCGACCTGCCATGTGGTGGGCGATCGGCCGCTGGTGCCGGGCTTCGACGCGGGGTTCTTCCGGGCGGTGGGCGAGGCGGCGGCGCTGGCGCCGGATCTGCGGCACGTCCGGCGGCGGGTGCCGCGGGCGGTGCTGGTGCGGTTCATCGTCGATCCGGCGGCGGTGGATCCGCAGACGGCGATGCCGAAGATGGGGGTCGCGGCGGCGGACGCGGAGAAGATCGCGGACTTCCTGCTGCATGGGCCGGTCGAGTCGGGGCCGGTGGCGGTGGCGGTGGCGGAGATCCCGGTGCTGGCGCGGAAGGTGGGCTACGACGAGGTCTTCGACGAGGTGCTCGGCAAGATCTGCGTGCACTGTCACATGGCGCCGGAGAGCAACGACGGCGACGGGGGCGCGGGCAACACGGGCGGGCTCGGGTTCGCGGGCGTGTCGCTGGATCTGGAGAGCTGGGCGGGGATCGAGCGGGGGCTCTTGCGCGACGGCAAGCGGGTCTCGGTGCTGCGGGCGCCGGCGCCGGGCGAGCCGCCGCTGCTGCTCGCGGCGCTGCTGCGGCGGCAGCGGGAGGCGGCGCGGGATCATCGGCCGGTGTTCGGGGGGCATGATCCGGGCGCGAAGGGCGCCGATCCGGCGCGGCCGGGCATGCCGCTGGGGTTGCCGCCGCTGTCGGTGGCGCAGCTCTCGGTGGTGAAGACGTGGCTGGCGCAGGGGGCGCCGGGGCCGGTGCGCTGATGACCGCCGCGGCGCCGGGGGGTTGACCGGCCGGGGCGGGTCGTGTCACCACGCGCCGGATGAGCGACATCGAGCCGGTCCCGTTGCCCGAAGACGAGCCGCTGCGCGCGGCCGAGGTGGGCGAGGTGCTGCGGTACTGGCTGGCGGCGCTGCGCTTCGAGGAGGCGCTGACGTCGCGGCCGCGGGCGCACAAGCTCGATCCGCGGCGGCCGCCGGTGGTCGATCTGCGCGATCCGCGGGGCGGGCAGCCCTACTTCAAGCTGCGGGGGGACGAGGAGGGGCAGGCGCTGCTCCTGCGGCGGGCGTCGTCGCTGGTGCTCGATCTGGATGCGGAGCGGACGGCGTTCTTCCTGCGGTGGCTGCGGCTGGCCTATATCCGCATGGGGTCGGCGTTTCCGGGCTGGGATGGCGATCCGGGCGCGGCGGTGGTGGGCTGGCCGGTGGTGTTCTTCCCGAAGACGGAGGAGCTGGCGGGGCTGTTGCGGATGCGGGCGACGGTGGCGTTCTACGGGGCGGACGGGCGGCGCTTCGAGCCGCCGGATCCGGGGGCGCGGCGGGCGGGGCGGGTGCCGGCGGCGCCGGTGCAGGTGCGGGTGGCGCGGGTCGATGACGAGGAGGAGGGGCTGCTGCCCTTCTCGCTGGATGAGCAGCTCCTGGTGCGGACGCTGGGGGTGAGCGAGGAGGAGCTGGCCGATCTGCACGCGGCGCTGAAGGGGTGCGCGGCGCTGTCGCCGGCGATGATGGTGGCGACGGTGTGTGCGCTGCTGGAGGCGCGCGAGGGCTGGGCGGCGGCGGTGGAGGCGCCCGCGGACGAGGCGGGGTTGTTCGAGCGGCTGGTGGCGGCGGTGCGGGGGCGGCTGGAGCAGGGGCGCGGGCTGCCGCAGGTGTATGGGGTGGGGCTGGTCCATGACGGCGATCAGGTGTTCGCGACGCGGCACCTGCAACGGGAGCTGACGCAGTTGGTGGAGCGGCGGGTGGGCGTGCCGCCGTGGGGGCAGCAGAGCCCGCTGTGGGGTTATCTGTCGGGCAAGGCGCCGGTGGCGGGGTGGGCGCCGCTGCGGGGGCTGCGGGCGCCGCGGCCGCTGACGGCGGATCAGCGGGCGGTGGCCGAGCGGTTCCTGGCGTCGCCGCTGACGGCGGCGCAGGGGCCGCCGGGGACGGGGAAGACGGAGCTGTTGCTGAACCTGGCGGCGGGGGCGTTGGTGGAGCGGGTGTCGGCGCTGGCGGATGGGCAGCCGATGCCGCGGGAGCTGTTGTTGGTGGCGAGCACCAACAATCGGGCGGTGGATCAGGTGCTGGACCCGCTGGCGGAGGGGGATGAGCCGCCGATCGCGTTGCGGGTGGGGAACATGCAGGTGCTGGCGGCAGGCACGGTGGATCTGCTGATGCGGGCGCTGGGGTGGATCGAGCGGCGGCCGGAGCGGCCGCATGGTGAGGTGCAGGGGGCGTTGGAGGCGGCGCTGGCGGAGTTTCGGCGGCTGCGGGCGGTGGTGGACGCGGCGGATGCGCCGCGGGTGGCGGGGCGGGAGCTGGTGCGGCGGCGGGCGCGGGTGGTGGATCGGATCGCGGCGCGGGAGGCGGCGCTGTCGCGGTGGGCGGCGGAGGCGGACGGGCCGCCGGCGCCGGCGGGGGTGGCGGAGGAGCTGGATCGGCGGCTGCGGGCGATGGATGGGCTGCTCGATCGGGTGCGGAAGCTGATCGATCGGGGCGGGCCGGAGCTGCTGACGCGGGTGATGACGGTGTGGCAGTCGCAGGCGGGGCGGGTGCTGAAGCGGCTGGAGGGGGCGCTGGCGAAGCTGGATCCGCCGCTGGTGGTGGCGGTGTCGTTGCCGCCGGCGGTGGCGGCGGGGGCGGAGGAGGCGGCGCACGTCGAGGCGTGGGACGACGCGGTCGAGGCGGCGGCGGAGGCGCTGGCGGGGGTGCGGCGGCGGCTGGAGGCGCGGCGGGAGGCGGCGGCGTGTCGGGATGCGCTGGCGCTGCTGCGGGACGAGCTGGTGTTGCTGCCGGAGGCGGGCGAGGCGGGGGCGCCGGCGGACGCGGAGGTGCAGTTCGGGTTGTTCGTGGCGGCGCGGCGGGTGCGGCTGTGCTGGATGGAGCTGCATCGCGACGCGCTGCGGGCGGCGCTGCGGGCGACGATCGAGGCGGTGAGCGAGCGGCGGACGCTGCGGCGGCTGGTGGAGGACGAGCCGAACACGGCGGATTGGATCCTGCGGTTGTTTCCGGTGTGGGGGTCGACGCTGTTGTCGCTGGGGAACGTGCTGCCGGCGCTGCCGCGGTCGGGGCTGCGGGTGGTGATCGACGAGGCGGGGCAGTGTCATCCGGCCTATGCGGTGTCGGGGTTGATGCGGGCGGAGCAGGCGCTGTTGATCGGGGATGTGCATCAACTGGAGCCGGTGATTCAGCTCGGGCCGGAGGACGAGGCGCGGATCCGGGGGGCGGCGGGGGTGCGGATCGAGAAGGGGCGGCTGATGCCGTATCGGGTGATGACGCATCTGCCGAACTCGGCGCAGGCGTTGGCGGATCGGGCGGTGGGGGAGCGGCCGACGCTGCGGGAGCACTTCCGGTGTCAGGCGCCGATCATCGCGTTGTCGGATGCGCTGTGCGGGTATGGGCTGGTGGTGCGGACGCCGGCGCCGGTGGGGCGGGCGCCGTTGCCGGGGCCGGTGCTGTTGTCGGCGGTGGCGGGGGCGCAGGTGCGGGTGCGGGGGAGCTGGCACAACCCGGAGGAGCTGGCGCGGGTGATGTCGATCCTGGGGGCGCTGGCGCGGGTGGGGGTGACGTGGGGGGAGGTGGCGGTGATCACGCCGTACGTGGGGCAGTTGGAGGCGCTGCGGGACGCGACGCGGCGGGCGCGGATCCCGTTGGAGGGCGGGGGCGAGGGGGCGGAGCTGGATCTGTTCGGGGGGGCAGGGCTGGCGCTGGGCACGGTGCATCGGTTTCAGGGGGGGGAGCGGCGGGTGGTGGTGTTCTCGACGGTGGTGACGCGGAGCCGGTCGCTGCAGTTCCTCAACGGGCGGGTGAACCTGGTGAACGTGGCGGTGAGCCGGGCGCGGGAGCATCTGGTGGTGGTGGGGGATCCGGTGACGCTGCGGGGGGGGCCGTACAGTCGGCTGCTGGTGGAGCGGGCGATGCCGTTGCCGGCGGCGTGGTAGGTTCTGGCGAGCGTGTTTCAAGGGGGGCCGTGATGCGGTCGATCGTGTGGCTGTCGTGGGTCGCGGGCGCGGTGGTGATGGCGGGGTGTCTGGGGAGCCCGGCGGAGCGGACGTGCGCGGATTTTCCGCGGGATACGCCGGAGTGCGCGGATTACTGGGCGGGGGAGGGGGACGCGGGCGCGCCGGATGGGGTGGTGGATCGGGGGGTGGTGGCGGACGCGGGCGACGAGGACGCGGCGGCTGATGCGGTGGTGGACGCGGCGGCGGATGCGGCGGCGGACGCGGCGGCGGACGCGGGCGGGGCGTGCACGCCGGGGGCGGTGGAGGCGTGCGCGGCGGATGGCTTCTGCGAGGGGCGGCGGGTGTGTGGGGAGGATCGGGTCTGGTCGGCGTGTGTGCCGGGGGATCCGGTCGACGAGGCGTGCAACGGGCGCGATGACGACTGCGATGGTGAGGTGGACGAGCTGGTCGATCGGCCGTGCGGGATCGACACGGGCGCGTGCAGCGCGGGCGTGGAGCGGTGCGCGGAGGGGCGGTGGCTGTGCGAGGGGGCGGTGGCGCCGGCGGAGGCGGAGGCGTGTGATGGGGCGGTGGACGAGGACTGTGACGGCTCGGTGGACGAGGGGTGCCCGTGCACCGAGGGCACGGTGGAGCCGTGCGGCGAGTCGGCGGTGGGGGCGTGCGCGCTCGGGGAGCGGGCGTGTACGGCGGCGGGCTGGGGGGCGTGCGTGGGCGCGGTGGGGCCGGGGGCGGAGGGGTGCAACGGGGAGGACGACGACTGCGATGGCGTGATCGACGAGGGGCTCGCGCGGGCGTGCGGGTCGGCGGTGGGGGCGTGCGCGGAGGGGGAGCAGGTGTGCGCGGAGGGGGCGTGGGGGGCGTGCGCGGGTGAGGTGGGGCCGGCGGCGGAGGGCTGCGATGGGGTGGACGAGGACTGCGACGGCGCGGTCGACGAGGGCGTCGCGGTGGCGTGCGGGAGCGACGTGGGGATCTGCGCGGCGGGGGTGCGGCGCTGCGTGGATGGGGCGCTCGGGGTCTGCGACGCGGCGGTGCTGCCGGGGGCGCAGGCCGAGGCGTGTCGGGCGGGGGCGGAGGACGAGGACTGCGACGGGTCGGTGGACGAGGGCTGCGGCTGCATCAACGGCGAGACGCGGGCGTGCGGGCTGGCGGTGGGGCGCTGCCGGGCGGGCATGCAGACGTGCGCGGGCGGGATGTGGGGCGGCTGCATCGGCGCGGTGCCGCCGGCGGCGGAGACGTGCGACGGGTCCGACGAGGACTGCGATGGCGCGACCGACGAGGGCTTCGACGTGGGCGCGGCCTGCTCGGCGGGGGTGGGGCTGTGTCGGCGCGACGGGGCGCGGGTGTGCAGCGGCGGGGTCGGGGTGTGCGGGGTGATGCCGGGGCCGGCGGCGGAGGAGAGCTGCGACGGGCTCGATCAGGACTGCGACGGGCGGGTCGACGAGGGGCTGCCGCCGTTCGTGACGAGCGAGCTGCGGATCGGGGCGGGGGTGGCGACGGTGGGGCCGGTGGTGGCGGCGGTCGGCGGGCAGTACGCGGTGGCGCGGGTGGAGCGGCTCGGCCTCGACATCGGCCTCCCGGGCGGGCGGCGCGGGGTCGGGGTGGCCTTCAACGCCTACGACGTGCGCGGGCGGCCGGTCGCGGCCGACGTGATGCTGGCGAGCGATCTGAACGCGGTCGCGGCGCTGGCGATGACCGCGTTCGACAACGCGGGGGATGCGGGCTACGCGGTCTTCTTCGCGACGACCTCGCGTGACGTGGGGGTCGACGGCGACGGGTACACGATCTCGGCGGTGGTGGTCTTCCCCGGGCGCATGGCCGAGGTGAGCGAGGTGCTGCCGCTGGTGACGCTGCCCAACGCGGTGACGTCGCTCGGGGCGGCGGCGAGCGACCGGGGGATCGGGCTGACCTGGGCGACGGCGTCGATCGAGCCGCGGGTCGGGTTCGGCTTCATCGACTTCCGCGTCGAGCCGCCGATGCTCGCGCCGGTCAACGTCACGCAGAGCGCGGACGGGGCGACGATCGCGTGGGACGGGACGCGCTTCGTGGTGGGCTGGCGGGCGTCGATGCCGCTGCTGCGGGGGGCGGCGATCCGGCTGGCGGCGATCGATGGCAACCGGCCGGGGCCGGCGGTGACGCTGGTGGAGGCGGAGTCGGTCGGGGTCCCGCGGCTGGTGGCGGGCGGCGGGCAGGTGCACGCGGTCTGGCACGCGGAGGGGCGGGTCGGGGCGCCGCAGGTCTTCGTGGGCTCGGCCGAGATGGCGCGGGGCACGGTCTCGCGGCCGGTGGCGGTCTCGCCGGACGGGCTCCCGGCGCTCGATCCGGCGATCGCGTACGGCGCGGCGGGGGTCGGGGTGGCGTGGGTCGACGCGCGCGAGGGCGAGGACGAGACCGAGGTCTACTTCCGGCGGCTGTCGGGCGGTGTTCAGCGGGGCTGGCAGGTGGTGGGCGAGCCGATCGTGGTCTCGCGCGGGGTGGGGGTCTCGGGGCCGGTCGACGCCGCGGCGGGGAGCGCGTTCGCGGTGACGTGGTACGACGCGCGCCCGGAGAGCCCGGGGGTCTACCTCTCGACGGGGCCGCTCGGGTGCGTGCCGGCGGCGATCCAGTGACGCGATCCGCCCGCGCGCCGGAGACTTGCGCGGGACTGGGTGGATCGACGGAGCGGCGCGCGGCGGGTCGCGGTGGTGCCGGTCGGGTCCGGTGGTGACAATCGCGCCATGAGTGATGCTTCGGTCGCGGCCCCGCCGCGCCTGCTGAGCGGGCGCGGGGTGGGGCCGGTGGTGGCGCTGACGGTGGCGGCGCTGTTCGGGTTCGTGGCGGCGCCGCGGGTGCGGGCGACGCCCGGGCTGCTGTGGGCGGTGGTGGGGTGGGGGAGCGTCGTCGCGCTGGCCGCGCTCGCGCTGTGGTGGCGCGATCGGCGGGCGGGGCGGCGGCTCGAGATCGAGGTGGTGATCCGCACGCCGCACTACGTGCAGCTCGGGATGCACGCGGCGGTGTACGTCTACTGGGGCCTGCACTGGGAGCAGGTCGGGCCGCAGGTGCCGCTGATCGTCGCGCAGGTGGCGTTCGCCTACGGCTGCGAGATGGTGCTCGCGTGGCGGCGCTACGGGCGCTGGCGGATCGGCTTCGGACCGTGGCCGGTGGTGGGCAGCACCAACCTCTTCTTGTGGTGGCACGATCCGTACTTCGCCGCGCAGTTCGCGATGGTGGCGCTGGCCTACCTCTCGCGCGACGCGATCACCTGGCGGCGCGGCGGGGGGCGGGTGCACGTCTTCAACCCGTCGGCGTTCGGGCTCGCGATCGCGGCGGCGGTGATGGTGGTCTTCGAGGTGGCGCACCTGACCTGGGGCTACCGGATCTCGCTGACCCTCGGGCGGCCGCCGTGGTGTTACGAGTACATCTTCGCGGTGGGCGTGGTGGTGATGCTGCTGTTCCGGGTGACGCTGGTCACCGCCGGCGCGGCGGGCGCGATGGTGGCGGCGGGGCTCGTCTACCACCAGCTCACCGGCGTCTACCTCTACCTCGACACGGCGATCCCGATCGCGGTCTTCCTCGGGATGAACCTGCTCATCACCGATCCGGCGAGCTCGCCGCGGGCGGCGACGGGGCGCTTGATCTTCGGCGCGCTCTACGGGCTCTCGGTCTTCGCGCTGTACCCGCTCCTCGGCGCGCTCGGCCACCCGCCGACGGCGGGAGATCCGGGGCTGCACGTCACCTTCCTCGACAAGCTCCTGCCGGTCCCGATCCTCAACCTCTGCGTGCGGCGGATCGACGCGCTCGTCGACCGGCTCCCGACCGTGCGCTGGCCGCTCGCCGGCGCGCGGGCCAACGTCGCGCACGTCGCGCTGTGGGCGCTGTTCTTCTTCGCGATCCGCGGAGAGCTGAGCGCGCACCCGGGGCGGACGCCGGCGTTCTGGGAGCAGGCGTGCGCCGAGGGCCGGCCGCGGGCCTGCACCGCGCTGGTGATCGCCTACGAGCGCGCCTGCGAGAGCGGGATCGGCGAGGCGTGCCACAACCTCGGCGTGGTGCTCGGCGACGGGGCGGGCGAGGTGGCCGCCGACCGGCCGCGCGCGGTGGCGGGCTACGATCGCGGCTGCGAGCTCGGCTTCGGCGCGGCCTGCGCGGCGCTCGGGGTGATGCTGGTCAACGGCGACGGGGTCGCGGCCGATCCGGTCGTCGCCCGCGCCGTCTTCGAGCGCGGCTGCGCGCTCGGCGACCCCCGGAGCTGCACCGGCCTCGGCGGCGAGCTGCGCGCCGGCCTCGGCGGCCCGGTCGACGTGCCCGCCGCCCGCGCGCTGCTCCGCCCGCTCTGCGCGCCCGCCGCGCCCGACGCCTGCCAGGAGCTCGCGATCGCGCTCGCGATCGAGCCCGACGCCGACCGCCCCGCCGCCGCGCGCGCCGCCGGGATCGCCTGCGCCGCCGACCGCCCGCTCGCCTGCAACCTGCTCGGCGGCCTCCTGATGACCGGCGAGCTCGGCCCGCAAGACCCGGTGGAGGCGGCGAAGCACTTCGAGCGCGCCTGCGCCGGCGGGGTCGCGCAAGGCTGCAACCACCTCGCCGATCTCATCCGCACCGGCGAGGCGGGCCGGCACGATCCGGCGCTCGCGGCGCGCATGTACGACGCGGCCTGCGACGACGGCGACCCGACCGCGTGCGAGGACGGCGCGCTGATGCGCTACCGCGGGGACGGGGTGCCGCGCGACCGGATCAAGGCCCTCGAGCTCCTGCAGAAGGGCTGCGCGCTCGGCCTGCCGTCGGCGTGCACACGCCATCATCAGGTGCTGCGAAACCCTTGACCCCCGCCCCCGGCCGTGGCGCAAGCTCTGCCCTGTACCGCACACCGCCCACCCCGCCCGGAGGCCGCCGATGCCCGTCACCCTGCCCTCGCCCGTGCTGCAAGCGCGGCTCGACGCGCTCCTCGCCGGCGAGACCCCGCTCGACGCGATCGCGATCGACAGCTTGATCCAGGCCGCCTACGGCGACGACGGCCGCCTCTCCGGCCGTGAGCAGGCGGCGCTGCGCGCGATCCTGCGCGACCACCCCGAGCGCCTCGCCCCCGACGGCGAAGCCCGCCTCGCGCTCCTCGACCGCCTCGACAACGCCGGCCTGCGCGACGCCGCGCAGCGCCTCGCCGCCGACGGCTCGCTCTCGCTCGAAGACGTCGCCGCGCTCACCCGGCTCGCCGAGGCCGACGGCCGCATCTCCGACCGCGAGCGCACCACCGCCGCCGCGCTCCTCGACTTCCACGCCGCCCGCCTCGCCCCCGACGCCAAGGCCGCGCTCGCCCGCCTCGCCGGCCTCGCCCCGCACCCCGCCGATCCCGAGCCGCCCGCCGGCGCGATCACCCTCGGCGGCGACGGGGTGCACGCCGTCTACCGCCTCAGCGACGGCCGCCTCTCGACCCGCAGCGACCGCGCGCCGCAGACCTTCGACGAGACCGGCGACGCGCTCTACCGCGCCGCCAACCTCGTCGACGACCTCCCGCCGGGGGTGAACCTCTTCACCGCGAGCACGCCCGCCGTCGACGCCGGGCTGCGCCTCCAGCTCGAAGCGGCGATGATCGCCGGCCGCGAGCCGCCGCCGGGCGCGACCCGCGAGCAGGCCCTGCAGCTCCGGGCGAGCGCGCACACCTGCCTCGTGCACCTCGCCGAGAGCCTGCCCGCGACCGCCGAGCACCTCGCCGAGAAGCGCGCCGCCGAGGACGCCGCCGCCGCCTTCGCCCGCGCCGAGGACCACCCGGTGCTCGCCGAGGCGTTCGCGCTGCACCTGCACCGCGCCGACGGCCTCACCGCGGCCGGGCGCCGGGCGGCCGACGCGCTCTTCGAGCAGCGGGTGCCGACCGCGCCGCCGTACGGGGGCTGGTTCGAGCCCGGCGAAGAGACGCCGACGCTGGTCGTGCACTGGTCGGCGGGCAAGGGATCGGAGGGCTTCTACGCCGGCACCGTCGAGCTCCTGCAGCGCGCCGGCTTCAGCGCCGAGGGCGAGGTCGCGCCGCGCGGGCCGAGCTGGTTCGGCCGCACCTGGGGCCGCGACCTGCGGGTGCGGCTGCGGCTCAAGGAGTTCGAGGGCGACGTCTTCGCCGGCATGGGCGACCCCGACGTGCACGTCGTCGGCTACGACGGCCACTCCGACATCGGCCGCAACATGCGCCGCGCCTTGCAGCGCGCCCCCGACATGGCCGGGCCCAAGCTCGTCTTCTACGGGCTCTGCGCCGGCAAGGACGCGCTCTTCCGCGTCCGCGCCCGCTACCCCGAGGCGCAGGTGCTCACCACCTTCAACTCGTCGTACTTCCGCACCGAAGAGGGCCCGTCGGGGCGGCGCATGGTCGAGTCGGAGAACTTCAACGCGCTCGTCGAGGTGCTCGAAGGCATCGCCGATCGCCGCGACTGGAAGGCGATCCGCGACGCGATCCGCGACCGCGCGATCCCCCGCTACTGGAAGTCGCACCACGCCCTGCCCGGCGGCATGAACTACGTCACCCCGATCGACACCGGGCTGCGTCAGACCGTGCTCGACCTCGACGGCGACGGGCAGGCCGACGCGCTCGACCGGCTCGTCGACTTCAACACCTTCGCCGTCGCCGCCGACACCGCCGCCGAGTTCACGCCCCGCGACCCCGGCCGCCCCGCCGCCGCGATCGCCGGCACCGCGGTGCACGTCGCCGCCAACACCTGCAACACGGCGATGCTCTACAACCCGTTGACCCGCAAGTACAACGAGACCGGCCGCATCGTCGGCGCCGGCTACGTCGAGCTCCCGCCCGCCGCCGGGATCGTGCGCTGGCGCGAGATCACCCTCGCCGGCGAGCCCGCCTGGGCGCTCGAGGTCAGCCGCCACCACGCCCACATGTCGGAGGAGGCCCTGCGCGCCGTCGCGCTCTACACCTGGAACGCCCACGCCGCCCGGCAGGACCCCGGCCTCTACCGCAAGCACTGGCGCGCCGCGACCTGGCAGACGCTCCCCGACCGCCCCGACCGCGCCGACGTCGCGCTCATGGGGCTCGTGCTCGCGACCTTCACCCTCGCCTACGACATGATGGACGGCTTCGCCGGCCCCCACTGGCGCGACGAGCAGATCTGGCGGGCGATGCTCGCCCACTTCGGCTTGCCGCCGCTCGACTTCCGCCCGATCTGGAAGCGCGTCTACGACGAGCACCACGACTACGCCGGCTCGCCGGGCATCGTCGGCAAGTGGCGCGAGACGCTCGACACGGCGACCATCACCGCGCTCAATGGTGAGCGGCCACTCGTCGGCTGAACCGTGACGACCGCGCCGGCCGGGTCATCGAACCCGCCGAGCGCCTCGAGAGACCGCAGGGGAGGAGACCCGATGAAGTTCTGGAGCGACAGCTTCGGCGACGGCGCGCGCATCCCCGCCCGCTTCGCCCTCGGCCGCCCGCACCCCGAGGACCACGTCGAGCTGTCGGAGAACGTCAGCCCGCACTTCGGCTGGGCCGATCTGCCCGAGGGCACCCGCTCGCTGGTGCTCGTCTGCCACGACCCCGACTGCCCCTCGTCGGGCGAGGACGTCAACCAGGAAGGCCGCACCGTGCCCCGCGACCTGCCGCGGGTCGACTTCTACCACTGGCTGCTGCTCGACCTCGACCCGGGCCGCGGGCGCGTCGAAGAGGGCGCCTTCGGCAAGGGCGTCACCCCCCACGGCAAGGACGGCCCCGACGGCCCCGAGGGGACCCGCAGCGGGCGCAACGACTACACCGGCTGGTTCGCCGGCGACGAGGACATGGCCGGCGACTGGTACGGCTACGACGGCCCCTGCCCGCCCTGGAACGACGAGCGCGAGCACCGCTACGTCTTCACGCTCTACGCCCTCGACGTGCCCAAGGCGCCCGTCGGCGACCGGTTCGACGGCAAGGCGCTGCGCGAGGCCATCGCCGGCCACGTCCTCGGCCACGCCCGCTGGACCGGCACCTACGCGATCCATCCCGACGCGAAGCCGGCCGGGCCCTCGCCGGCCGACCAGTAGGAACAGCCGGGCGGTGGGCCCGCGCGCTCTCCCGATGTCACGGCGCTCAGACGAGCATCTTGCGGGCCTTGTCGACGAACTCGGCCTCGTCGGCCTTCTTCGGCCGCGCCGGCACCTCGATCCCGCGCCGCGCCGCCGGGCGGGCGTCGATCCGATCGACCCAGGCTCGCAGCGCGTCGAGCCCGTCGAGCCCGACCCCCGACCACTTGTGCGTGCGCACCCAGCACCAGTTCGCGATGTCGGCGATCGTGTAGACCCCGCCCGCGAGGTACTCCCGCCCGCTCAGGTGCTTGTCGAGCACCTCGAACAGCCGCCGCGTCTCGCGCTGGTAGCGCTCGATCGCGAACGGGATCTTCTCCGGCGCGTAGCGGAAGAAGACGTTGGCCTGCCCCATCATCGGGCCGACGCCGCCCATCTGGAACATCAGCCACTGCATCGTCTCGGAGCGCCCCTTGACGTCGGCGGGCATCAGCTCGCCGGTCTTCTCGGCGAGGTAGACGAGGATCGCGCCCGACTCGAAGACGGTCAGCCCGGCCGCGCGGTCGATGATCGCGGGGATCCGCCCGTTGGGGTTGATGGCGAGGAACCACGGCTCCTTCTGCTCGTTCGCGGTGAGGTCGATCGCGCGCAGCTCGTAGGGCAGCCCCAGCTCTTCGAGGGCGACGGAGACCTTGTGCCCGTTGGGCGTGGCGGCGGTGTACAGCTCGATCATCGGCGGCTCCCAGGTGACGGACGGCGGCTCGGACTCTACCACGACGCGCCGCGCTTGACGCCGAGGGCTCGCTTCGAAGACACCCATGGCGCATTTCACCCCGAGGGGCCTCGATGAAGCTCTGCGTCCTGTCGCGCAACCCCGAGCTCTACTCCACCCGTCGCCTCGTCGAGGCGGCCACCGCGCGCGGGCACGATTGCGAGATCGTCGACTTCCTCCGCTGCCGCATGACCATCGCCTCGACGAAGCCCGAGCTCGTCTACCAGGGCCGATCGCTCGACGACATCGACGGCATCATCCCCCGCATCGGCGTCTCGGCGACCTTCTACGGCTGCGCGGTCGTGCGGCAGTTCGAGATGATGGGCACCTACACCATCAACCCCTCGCAGGCGATCTCCCGCTCGCGCGACAAGCTGCGCTGCCTCCAGCTCCTCGCCAAGAAGGGCATCGGCCTCCCGGTCACCGGGATCGCGCACAGCGTCAAGGACATCGACGGCCTCATCGCCTCGGTCGGCGGCAGCCCGCTCGTCGTCAAGCTCCTCGAAGGCACGCAAGGCATCGGCGTGGTGCTCTGCGAGACCGACGGCGCGGCGCGCTCGGTGATCGAGGCGTTCCGCGGGCTCGAAGCCAACATCCTCGTGCAGCAGTTCGTCGCCGAGGCCAAGGGCGCCGACCTGCGCGCGTTCGTCGTCGGCGACCGGGTCGTCGCCGCGATGCTGCGCCAGGGCGCGCCTGGCGAGTTCCGCTCCAACCTGCACCGCGGCGGCTCGGGGACCGCGGTCAAGCTCGACCGCGCCGAGCGCGAGACCGCGCTGCGCGCCGCCAAGGCCATGGGCCTGCGCGTCTGCGGCGTCGACATGCTGCGCAGCAAGAACGGCCCCGTCGTGATGGAGGTGAACTCCTCGCCCGGCCTCGAAGGCATCGAGACCCATACCGGCGTCGACGTCGCCGGTGCCATCATCGACTTCGTCGCCGCCAACGCCGATCGGGGGAGCTCCGATGACACGCTCCGACATTGACGCGCCCGCGGAGCCGCCCTCCGCCACGCTTGCTGCCACGCCCACCGCGCCCACCGCGCCCACCGCGCCCACCGCGCCGCCACCCCGCCCGCCGATCACGATCGCCGGCCAGCGCATCGAGGCCGGCACCCGCAAGAACTTCTCCATCCCCGTCGCCCGCTCGCCGATCCAGGCCTTCCTCGAGATGCCGGTCATGGTCGTGCACGGCGCCCGCCCCGGCCCGCGGATCTTCCTCTCCGCCGCCATCCACGGCGACGAGCTCAACGGCCTCGAGATCATCTGGCGGGTCATGGACGCGCTGCGCCCCAAGCGCCTCTGCGGCACCGTCATCGCCGTCCCCATCGTCAACGTCTTCGGCTTCACCCAGCAGTCGCGCTACCTCCCCGACCGCCGCGACCTCAACCGCTCGTTCCCCGGCACCCCGCGCGGATCGCTCGCCGCCCGCCTCGCCCACCTCTTCCAGACCGAGATCATGGAGGGCTGCGACTTCGGCATCGACCTGCACACCGGCTCGTTGATGCGCAGCAACCTCCCCCACGTCCGCGCCAACCTCGAAGACCCCGAGACCCACGCGCTCGCCGAGGTCTTCGGCGCGCCGGTGATGATGCACGCCGCCGAGCGCAAGGGATCGCTCCGCCGCGCCGCCGTCGCCGCCGGGATCCGCTGCCTGCTCTATGAAGGCGGCGAGGGCCAGCGCTTCGACCACAAGGCCATCGAGATCGGCGTCGCCGGCATCCACCGCGTCCTCGGCCACCTCGGCGCCGTCAGCAAGCCCCGCGGCCCCGTCCCCACCACCCGCCGCCTCGGCCGCAGCTCCTGGGTCCGCGCCAACCGCGGCGGGCTCGTGCACCTCGACATCGCGCTCGGCGACGAGATCACCGCCCGCGACGACATCGGCCGCATCGTCGACGCCTACGGCAAGCGCATCGCCCGGGTGAAGGCGCCCTTCGACGGCGTCGTGATCGCCCGCGCCAACAACCCGCTCGTGCACAAGGGCGACGCCGTCGTGCACGTCGGCCGCCTCGACCTCGACGGCGGCGAGGACGAGGACGAGCCGTGATCCGCGTCCTCCCGCTCCTCGCGCTGCTCTGGCTCACCCCCGCCGCCGCCGCCCCCGACGCCGGCGCGCCGCCGCCCGCCGCCGCCGGCAGCCTCGACGAGCGCCTCGCGCGCCTCGAGGCCGAGCTCGAGGCGCTCTCGGCGCAGCCCGAAGAAGAAGACGCCGCCGCCCGCCGCGAGCTCGTCGGCCGCCAGATCGCGCTCGTCGAAGAGCTGCTCGCCGCCCAGGCCGCCGGCGCCCCGCCGCCCGACGCCGACCCGATCGACCCCGCCGAGCTCGACGCTCGCGTCGCCGCCATCGAAGCCCGCGCCCCGCCCGCGGCCCCCGCCACCGTCACCGCCGCCGACCTCGAGGCCGTCGAGGCCGACGCCGCCGCCCGCCGCCAGACCTTCGAAGAGCTCGACCAGCGCCGCCGCGCCGCCGACGCCCGCCTCGAGAGCCTGCCCGGCAAGATCGTCGAGCTGCGCCGCCGCGAGCGCGCCGCCGCCGACCTCGTGCGATCGCTCTCCGACCAGATCTCCGCGCTCCCGCCCGGCACCTCGCGCCGCGACCTCGAAGACCGCCTCGAGACCGCCCGCCTCGACGCCCGCGCCGCCGCCGCGAGCACCGCCCGCCTCGAAGAAGAACAGACCCGCCTCCGCGCCGGCGACACCCTCCTCGACCGCCGCCTCGACCTCGCCCGCCGCGAGCTGCGCTGGTACGAGACGCAGCTCGAGCTCTACCGCCAGGCCTACGAGACCGCGCTCCGCGCCGAGCAGCGCGGCGCCGGGCAGGCCATCCGCCAGGCCCGCGCCGCGTTGCAGGCCGCCACCACCCCGCTCGACCGCTACCTCGCCCGCGCCCGCCTCTGGATCGTCGAGTCGCAGGCCATGCTCGGCGAGGCCGAAGGGCTGCACATCGCGCTCGACCGCATCCACGCGCAGCAGCAGAAGATCCTCGACGCCGAGCAGGCCGAGCTCTCGGGGCTGCGCACCCTCGTCGAGCGCGACGACGGCGGCGAGCGCGCCGCCGAGAAGCTGCAGGAGACCTTTCAGCGCCTCGACCCCCGCACCATCGAGATCGACAAAGCCGAGCGCATGGAGGAGCTGAGCGCGCTCGGCCGCCTCCGCAGCCGCCGCCTCGAGGTCGCCTCGGAGCTCTTCGACATCGACGACGGCTGGCAGAACGAGCTCGACGCGCTCCCGCCCGGCGAGGCCAAGGACACCGCCCGCCTCCGCCGCGAAGAGGCCCGCGCCGCGCTCCGCGCCGAGCAGGAGGCGATCGCCGACGCCATCGCCGCCGGCGAGGCGCTCCGCGCGACCCTCGCCGACCGCGAGCGCCTGCTGACCGAGCTCGACACCCTCGTGCGCAGCCGCATCTTCTGGGTGCAGGACGAGCCCGCGCTCGGCGCCGCGACCCTCGCCGCGCTCACCGCCGAGCTCGAGCGCCTCACCGACTTCGTCATCGACCCCGCGACCTGGCGCCTCGACCCCCGCGACGGCGCCTGGCCCGCGACCTCGCTCGCCGTGCTCGCGCTCCTCGCCACCATCGTGCTCGTCGGCGTCCACCTCCGCCTCCGCCGCATGGTCCAGGCGTGGCGCCGCGAGCGCGTCGAGGGCGAAGGCCCCCGCCTCAAGTTCGCGATGGTCGGGCTCCTCTCCGCCGCGCTGTTGCCGCTGTGGGTCTGGGTCATCGGCCGCCTCGTGCAGCTCTCCGCGCTCTCGCCCGCGCTCCGCCTCCCCGCCACCGAGGGCTGCACCCTCCTCGCCGCGCTCCTCGCGCTGTGGATGCTCCAGCGCCTCGTCTTCCGCGCCGGCGGCCTCGCCGAGGTCGAGCTCGGTCTGCCCACCGACACGTCGGCCGCGCTCCGCCTCGCCGTGCGCGTCGAGGTCATCGCCGCCGCGATCTGCCTCGTCCCGATGACCCTCGCCGTCGGCGAACCGCTCCGCCTCGGCATGATCGGGCGGCTGCTCTACACCGCCTTCGAGCTCGTCACCGCCGTCGTCCTGCTCCGCCTCTTGCGCCCGACCTCACCCGTCACCCGCGACGCGCTCGGCTACCTCGACCGCCCGCAGGTCGTCAAGCTCGCCCGCCCCGTCTGGGTGCTGCTCGTCGCCTTCGCGCTCCTCGTCGTCGGCATGGACATCGCCGGCTACCGCTACGGCGCCGAGTGGCTCGCCGGCAACGCGCTCCTCTCCCTCGCCGCGCTCGGCGTGCTCTTCCTCGGCTACATCCCCCTCCGCAACCGCGTCGCCCCCCGCCTCGGCGCCATCCTCTCCGGCGGCGACGACGCCGAAGACGAGCAGCGCCGCCGCGGCCGCAAGCTCGTCTGGGCCGGCGGGCTCCTCATCACCCTCGTCGTGCTCGCCGTCATCTGGGACGTCGACCGCCGCGCGCTCGCCTTCCTCGACGGCATCAGCCTCTACACCATGGGCAGCGGCGCCGAAGCCGTCGCCGTCACCCTCGCCGACGTCGTGCGGGTCATCCTCGTCGGCGTCATCATCGGCCTCGTCCTCAAGTGGCTGCCCGGCCTCTTCGACTTCGTCTTCTTCCGCTACATCGACGTCGAGCCCGGCGTGCGCTACGCGATCGTCACCATCGCCCGCTACGCCTTCTTCTTCATCGGCGTGCTCGTCGCCTTCGACGCCGTGCACCTCGACCTCACCAAGCTCGGCTGGCTCGTCGCCGCCGTCGGCGTCGGCCTCGGCTTCGGCCTCCAGGAGATCGTCGCCAACTTCGTCAGCGGCATCATCCTGCTCTTGGAGCGCCCGATCCGCATCGGCGACTGGATCACCATCGGCTCCATCGAAGGCGCCGTACAGACCATCAACATCCGCGCGACGAGCATCCTGACCCTCGACCGGCAGGAGATCATCGTCCCCAACAAGGACCTCATCACCACCAACGTCATCAACTGGACCCGCGGCGACCGCGTCGTTCGCCTCAAGGTCCCCATCGGCGTCGCCTATGGCAGCGACGTCGACCGCGTCCGCAAGATCCTGCTCGACGTCGCCAAGAACGACTCCCGCGTGCTCCCCGCCCCGCCGCCGACCGCGCTGCTGCTCGCCCACGGCGACAGCTCGCTCGACTTCGAACTCCGCGTGCACTACGAGAACCCCGCGCAGCGCTTCCCGCTGCTCGGCGCGCTCAACGCCGCCATCAACCGGGCGCTCGCCGAGGCCGGCGTCGAGATCCCGTTCCCGCAGCGCGACATCCACATCCGCTCCGGGCTCCCCGACTTCGAAGCGCTGCTCCGCCCCCGACCCGAGACCAGCCCCCGACCCGAGACCCGCGACGACGACGACGCCGGCGACACCCGGCGCCAGCCCGACGAGTGAGGACCATGACCCCCACCGAGCCCTTGTTCGCCGCCCGCGTCGAGCCCGGCAGCTTCGAGCCCGAGAAGCACTTCTACACCCGCGTCCTCAACGCCCAGATCCACCCGCTCGTGCACTTCTTCATGACGCTCGGCAACGAGCGCATCATCGAGCGCTACTGCTACCTCAACCCCGCCGTCGACCGCGCCGCGCTCACCGAGCTGCTCGTCTACAAGCCGCGCCACCTGCAATGGGCCGGCTGCGACCTCATGCACGTCACCACCCCCCGCGGCGAGCGGCAGATGGTCGTCATCGAGACCAACTCGTGCCCGAGCGGCCAGAAGTCGATGCCGCTCCTCGAAGAAGTGCAGGAGCAAGGCGGCTACCGCGCGCTCGTGCGCAACGCCTTCGCCGCGCTCCTCGCCAACAAGCGCCTCCCCGAAGGCGAGCTCGGCGTCATCTTCGACAAGAACGAGATGGAGGCCAGCGGCTACGCCGCCGCGATGGCCGACGAGTTCCAGGCGCCCGTCTACCTCGCCCGCTACGACCAGGACGACCCCGACCCCCCGGTCCGCTTCACCGACGGCGTCCTCGAGCTCCGCGTCCAGAGCGGCGACTGGATCCCCATCCGCGCCGCGCTCCGCTACGTCACCCAGCGCCCGTGGAACCGCATCCCCGTGCACACCCGGAGCGCCGTCCTCAACCCGACGATCGTCTGCCTCGCCGGCGGCCGCAACAAGATGGTCGCGGCCATCGCCTACGAGTTCTTCAACAACAGCCACGGCGGCGAGGGCCTCGCCATCAACACCCCGCAGACGATCCGCGACGTCGCCAAGGCCGAGATCCCGTTCTGGATCGAGAGCTTCGGCGGCCGGGCCGTCATCAAGGTCCCGTACAGCAACGCCGGCCAGGGCGTCTACACCATCACCAGCCGCGGCGAGCTCGAGGCGTTCATGGCCGAGGAGCACCGCTACGAGCAGTTCATCGTGCAGAGCCTCATCGGCCACCCCCGCTGGAGCAGCACCGGCCGCCGCGGGCGCCTGTTCCACATCGGCACCATGCCCGACAAGCAGCTCCGCATCTTCGTCGCCGACCTCCGGGTCATGGTCTGCGCCGGCCCCGACGGCTTCGTCCCGCTCGCCATCTACGCCCGCCGCGCCAAGGACCCGCTCGGCCCCTCGCTCGTCGGCGCCGAGCGCTCGTGGGACATGCTCGGCACGAACCTCTCGATCCGGCTCCCCGACGGCACCTGGGACACCGAGAGCAACCGCCTCCTGCTCATGGACCGCAAGGACTTCAACCGCCTCGGGATCGGCCTCGACGACCTCATCGACGCCTACATCCAGACCGTGCTCGCCACCGTCTCCATCGACCAGATGGCGCAGCGCCTCTACAACACCAAGGGGCGATTCCGCATGCGCCTCTTCAAGTCGATCAACGACGACCCCGCCCTGCTCGACGAGATCGCGATGTGACGCCGTCGGCGCCCGCCCCGAGACAAGGCGGACGCTCCTGCTTGAGACCCGGAACACAACGGCGTAGCGTCACGGCGGAGCAGACGAACCGATGGCCCGCGACACCACCTTGATCCTCCGTGTCCTCCTCGTCGAGGACAACCCCGGCGACGCCGTCCTCGTCCGCGAGGCGCTCGCCGACGCGCCCGGCCCGGTCTTCGCGCTGACGTGGCAGCCGACCCTGCGCGAAGGGCTCGCCGTCGTCGAAGACGGCGGCTTCGACGCCGTGCTGCTCGACCTCTCCCTGCCCGAGTGCCGCGGCCTCGAGACCCTCGAGCGCTTCCGCGACGGCAACGACGCCGTGCCCATCCTCGTGCTCTCCGGCCTCGACGACGAGCGCACCGCCGTCGCCGCGCTGCACGCCGGCGCGCAGGACTACCTCGTCAAAGGCCGCTTCGACGGCCCGCTCCTCGCCCGCGCCCTCCGCTACGCCATCGAGCGCAAGCGCGCCGGCGACGAGATCAACACCCTCAACCTCGACCTCGAAGCCCGCGTCCAGCGCCGCACCGCCGAGCTCGCCGCCGCCAACCAGGAGCTCGAAGGCATCCTGCACGCGCTCACCCACGACCTGCGCACCCCGCTCCGCTCGATCCACGGCTTCGCCGAGCTGTTGCTCGACGAGGCCGCCGACAAGCTCGACCCCGAGGCCCGCGACTACCTCGACCGCCTCGTCGGCGCGAGCGAGCGCCTCGAGACCGTGCTCGACGCGCTGTTGACCCTCAGCCGCCTCACCCGCACCACGCTGCGCTGGGAGCGCCTCGACATCACCGCGCTCACCGACCGCGTCATCGCCGACCAGCGCCGCGCCTGGCCCGACCACCCCTGCGAGTGCGAGATCCAGCGCGGCATGCACGCCGTCGGCGACCCCCGCCTCGTCCGCATCGCGCTCAACCAGCTCGTCGCCAACGCCTTCAAGTTCACCCGCGACGCCCACCCCGCCCGCGTCACCATCGGCCAGGAGGGCGACGCCTTCTTCGTGCGCGACAACGGCATCGGCTTCGACATGGCCTTCGCCGACAACCTCTTCAAGCCCTTCCAGCGGCTCCACCCCGACGAAGGCTTCGAAGGCATCGGCATCGGCCTCGCGACCGCGTGGCGCATCATCCAGCGCCACGGCGGCCGCATGTGGGGCGAGGGGCGGGCGGGCGAGGGCGCGACCTTCTGGTTCACCCTCGAACAGCATATGCCGGGCGAAGACTGATCCGCTCCGCCGGCCGCTCGGGCACGAGCTCCTCCAAGAAGACCGGATGGGCGAAGCGCGCGCCCTCGTCCTCGACGAGCGCGTTGGCGAACACGACCGGATCGGGCGCGCCCGCCGCCGCCCGCCGCAGCACGAAGCCCCGATCGAGGAACCGCACCGGCCGCTCGACCCCCCAGCCCCGCGCGCCCACCGCCGCCACGACCTCGCCCGCCGCCCGCTCCGGGAAGTGCGCCACCACCGCCCCGGTCGGGCACAACAGCATCCGCCCGTCCCCGCTCAGAAGCACCGGCGCCGCGTCCCCCGCCGGCAGATCGACCGGCCCGCTCCCCCGATCGCCCTCCGCCGCGTCATCGGCCACCGCCGCCACGATCGCGCGCCGCTCGCTCGCCGATCCGACCACCGATCGCCGCACCAGCATCGCGTGCCGCCGCGCCAATGGCAGCGGCCGCCACCGCGGATCGAAGACGCCGAGCGCGTCGATCCCCCGAGGCACGACGAAGGCAGACGTCGAGCACAGGACCGGCACCCGCCGGCCCGCGCGGTAGTAATAGGACTGCATGGGTCGTCTCTCCTGGCGCCGCCGCCTCGGGCGGCCCCCCATTCGACACGACCAGCTTACCGGGGGCCTGCTGCCACCGGATCGTCAGTTGAGTTTTGCCGTGCTCGCTCCGGCGCCCTCCGCGGCTTCGCCGCTGCGGGCGGGTCTGCGCAGCGTCGTCGGTGCTCGCGCTGCGCGCTGCGCCCTCCTCCTCGCTTCGACCCGTCCGGCTCTGGCCGGACGCCTTCGCTGTGCTCGGCGATCGGTTCCGGGGGCGTTGCCCCCTTCACGTGATTTTGCGGTGCTCACCGGCTTCGCTCGATCGCCCGTCGATCAGCTCGCGGCGCCCGGCCGCCGCGCCAGCGCGATCCGGGCGAGCACCTGCGCGCCTTCCCGCCGCGGCGGCGCGTCGGCGATCGCCCGCAGCCGCGCGCGCGCCGCGTCCGACCGCGCGCCGAACCGCACCGAGCCGCCCGCGCACCAGACCCCGTCGCGCACCGCGACCACCCGCCCGGCGACGCGCAGCGGCCCGTCCGGCAGCGCGAGCTCGATCGGCAGCTCCTCACCGAGCGCGAGCGCGCCGTCGTCGAGCCGCTCGATGAAGGCGCCACCCGCGCTCAGATCGATCGCGCGCACCGGCGCGCCGCCGGCGGTCGCGGTGAGCCGGCAGGGGCGGCGGCGATGGCGGCGGCGGTCGGGGAGGGCAGGGGAGTCGGGCGCGGGCATGGCGGCCTCCGTGTGTCGTTGATGGTATTCTGATGTGCGCTGATGTCGGTGTCAAATCAGCGCGTCTCGTCCTCGCCCTTGCGCCCCTTGGACTTGCGCTTCTTCTTCTCCCCCCCCTCGACCGGCGCGCCCTCATCGCTCGGCGCCTCGCCCGCCGGCAGGGCGGCCGCCCACCGATCGCACACCGCCTCGAGCACCACCAGCCGCGCCCGCCGCTTGTGGTTCGCCGGCACCAGCGTCCACGGCGCCACCGCGGTGCTCGTCCGCTCCACCATGTCGTGCACGGCGGCCTCGTACTCCGCCCACTTCGAGCGGTTGCGCCAGTCCTCCTCGGTGATCTTCCACTGCTTCCACGGCGTCTCCGCCCGCGCCGCGAACCGCTTCGCCTGCTCCTCGGGCGTGATGTGCAGCCACAGCTTCACCAGCGCCGTGCCCGCCGCCGCGAGCTGCCCCTCG
Organism: Myxococcales bacterium; assembly: GCA_020633515.1. The sequence goes on along the minus strand of JACKDM010000004.1, from coordinate 52,625 downwards.
AAGTGGTTGATCTCGGCATACGCCCGCTGCCACTCGGCCGCCGTCGCGAAGCCCTCGATCCGCTCCACCAGCACCCGCCCGTACCAGCTCCGGTCGAAGAACGTCGCCGAGCCCGCCGCGCCCAGGTGCCGCCAGAACCGCCACAGATAGTGCCGCGCCCGCTCCTCGTCGGTCGGCGCCGCGAACGGCAGCACCCGGTAGTGCCGCGCGTCGAGCGCCGCCGTCACCCGCCGGATCGCGCCGCCCTTGCCCGCCGCGTCCCAGCCCTCGAAGACCGCCACCAGCGGCACGCCCGCCGCCTGCGCCCGCCGCGAGAGCCCGTTGAGCCGCCCCTGCAACCGCGCCAGCTCCCGCTCGTACGCCGCCTTGCTCGGGTTGTCGCCCATCTCCAGATCACACAGCAGGCTCCGCGGCCGGATCGGCGTCGGCGCCGCCGGCGCGTGCCGCGCCTTGTCCGCCTCGTCCTCCGGCTCGTCGCCCTCGTCGGCCACCGCCACCTCGACCGGCGGCGGATCGGCCGCCACCGACGGCGCCTCCGGCTTCGGCGCCGGCGCCCCTCGCGCGTCGAGGTGATGATTCAGCGCCGCCAGCAGCACGTTCGCCACCCGCAGATGCCGATACCGCGTATCGCTCCCCTCCACGATGTGCCACGGCGCGTGCCCCGTGCTCGTCGCGAGCAGCATCTCCTCCCCCGCCCGCGTCATCGCCCCGTGCTGCCGCCACTGCGCCCAGTCCCGCTCGTCCACCCGCCACGCCTGCAACGGATCGGCCGCCAGCGCCTCCAGCCGCGCCTTCTGCGCGTCCCGCCCCAGGTGCATCCAGAACTTGAGGATCAGCATGCCATCGGCCGCCAACAGCTCCTCGAAGTCCGCGATCTCACCCAGCGCCCGCTCCCACGCCCCGTCACCGAGCCGCCCCGCCACCCGCGCCGCCAGCGGCTCGCTGTACCACGCCCCCATGCGCAGCCCCAGCTCCCCATGCGGCGGCAGATCGCGCCAGTACCGCCAGAACCGCGGCCGCGCCCGCTCCACATCGGTCGGCGGCCCATACGCCAGCGTGTCCAGCCAGCGCGGATCCATCCACGCGTTGAGCAGATTCACCGTATCGCCCGTGCCCGCCTTCTCCACCCCGGTGAACAACAACAGCCCCGACACCCGCGCCGCCCGCAGCCGCGCCTGCGCCTCGAGCAGCGCCCGCCGCAACAGCGGCGCCTGCGCCTCGTAGGTCGCCTCGTCCACCACCTGCACCCGCTCCGCCGTCTCGAACATCACGCCTCCTTCGACCGCACTGCGCCGCCATCCTCGCAGCCGCCGCGGCCGCCGACGACCACAAAGTCACCCCGCGCGCATCCCTCCGCGCCGACCCCGCATCCTCTGCGCGCGCGAAATCCCTGCCGCCAGGGAGTCGCCAACGCGGGCCGCGATCTGTATGATGCGCCGCCTTTGACCGCCGCCACCGGGAGAGATCGAGCCATGACCTTCCAGGAGGGCGGGCCGAAGCGAGCACGGCGAGAGAGGAGCCTGCGCGACACCGCGGCGCTCGGCGCCCTCTGGTTCGTGCTCATCGCCCCCGCCACCGCCGAGGCCGACCAGCCCGCCGACAACGCCCCGGTCGCCCCCGCCCCGAGCGCGCCCGCCGACGTCCCCCTCATCGACGCCGACCCGCCGACCGCCCCCCCCGTCACCACCGAGACCCCCGCCGCCCCCGAGACCCCCGCCGACGCGCCCCCCGCGCCCGACGCCGACCCGCTCACCGCGCCCGTGCCCCAACAAGGCGCCCCGCTCAGCCTCGCCGAAGCCATCGAGATCGCGCTCGCCCGCAGCTACGCCATCCGCACCGCCCGCGCCGACCTCGAGATCGCCGAGGCCCGCATCGACGAGGCCTACGGCAGCGTCTACCCCCGCGTCGACCTCAGCGCCCAGTACACCCGCACCTTCTACTCACCCAACCCCTTCCAGGGCAGCGACGCCGGCGACTTCTTCTCCTCGCTCGGCGCCATCCCCTGGCTCGTCTTCAACGAGAGCACCCGCCAGCAAGGCGGCCAGCCCCTCTCCTTCGAAGACTACTTCATCGCCTGCGGCGCCGGTGACGTCCCCGCCGAGGTCTGCCCCGCCGACGCCGGCGTCAGCGGCGACGACAACCCCTTCCTCATCCCCAACCAGGCCGGCGCCACGATCACCGTCACCCAGATCCTCTACAACGGCAAAGCCTTCGCCGGCATCGACGCCGCCGAGGGCTACCGCGAACAGCAGCTCGACGCCATCCACCACGAGGCCACCACCGCGGTCGCCGAAGTCGGCCGCGCCTACTACCGCGCCCGCCTCGCCCAACGCCAGGCGGCGGTCACCCGCGCCAGCGTCGAGCGCGTCCAGGAGACCCTCACCGAGATCACCCGCCGCGTCGAGCGCGGGGTGCTCCCCCAGTTCCAGCAGCTCTCCACCGAGGTCGAGCTCGCCAACCTCCAGAGCGCGCTGCTCCGCGCCGAGGCCGGCGCCGCCGACGCCACCGACGCGCTCAAGCTCACCATCGGCCTCCCCGTCACCGAGCCCATCGCGCTCCGCACCGAGCTGACCCTGCCCGACCGCGTCCCCGTCGGCGCCGACGTCGACGCCGCCATCCAGCGCGCCGAGACCCAGCGCGCCGACCTCGCCCGCCTCCGCAAGACCCGCGAGCTCCTCCACAAACAGCGCAAGCTCGCCGCCGCCGACTACTACCCCATCGTCCAGGCCGTCGGCAGCTTCGGCCTCGTCGGCAACATCCCCGACGACCCCGCCGGCGGCCCCTTCGACGACACCTACTGGTCGCCCTCGGTCACCGCCGGCATCCAGCTCCAGTGGAACCTCTTCGGCGGCTTCGCCACCCAGGCCGCCGTCGCCCAGCAGGACGCCGAGATCCGCAAGGCCGAGACCCAGTACGAGCAGGCCATCCAGGGCGTGCGCCTCGAGGTCACCCGCGCGCTCCGCCAGGTCGACAGCGCCCGCCGCCAGCTCGACGCCCAGACCCGCAACGTCGAGCGCGCCGAGCTCAACTACCGCCACGCCGAGATCCGCGTCCGCGAGGGCGTCTCCTCGGCGCTCGAGCGCCGCGAGGCCTCACAGCAGCTCGACGAGAGCCGGCTCAACCGACTCCAGGCCGTGCATGACCTGCTGCTCGCCTGGATCGACTACGAGATCGCCATCGGCACGCCGCCGGCCGAGATGCAGGCGGTGCGCGCGGGCCGCGGGCCCGCGACGGAGGAGGCGCCATGAGCAAGACCCTGACATCGAGGCGCTACGCCGCCCTGCTGGCGCTCGTCTGCGTCGCCTGCCAGCCCCCCGGCGGTGAAGGCACCCCACCCGCCGCCGGCCAGCCCGCCGCCGGCCAGCCCGCCGCCGCCGGTGCCCCCGCCGCCCCGGCCAAGGCCCCCCGCGCCGAGCGCCGCGTCGAGGTCGTCGAGGTCCGCCCCACCGACTTCGACGAGCGCGTCGAGGTCACCGCGGCCATCGAAGCCATCGAAGACGCCACCCTCTCCGCCCGCGCCGCCGGCACCGTCGAGACCATCGCCGAGCGCGGCGACCGCGTGCAGAAGGGCCAGATCGTCGCCCGCCTCGACCCCACGCTCGCCCGCGCCGGCATCGCCCAGGCCCGCGCCCAGGTCTCCGCCGCCCAGTCCGGCGTCGACCTCGCCCGCGACACGCTCGACCGCCAGAAGCCCCTCGTCGAGCAGAACATCATCAGCCCCCTCGAATTCGAGAACATCCGCGGCCAGAGCCGCCAGGCCGAGGCCCAGCTCGCCCAGTCCCGCGCCGCGCTCGCGCAAGCCCAGGCCCAGCTCGAAAACACCAGCGTCGTCGCGCCCTTCGCCGGCCGCGTCGAGTCCCGCAGCGTCGAACCCGGCGAGCAGATCACCCCCGGCCAGCCCGTGCTCCGCCTCGTCGACGTCGGCCGGGTCAAGGTCGTCGCCGGCATCCCCGAACGCTACGCCACCGACGTCCGCCAGGGCGCCGCCGTCGACGTCGCCTTCAACGCCTACGGCATCCCGCCCCGCGAGGCCGAGGTCACCTTCGTCGGCAGCGCCATCGACCCGAAGACCCGCACCTTCCCCGTCGAGGCCGTCATCGAAAACCCCGACGGCCTCCTCAAGCCCCAGATGATCGCCCGCGTCCAGGTCGTCCGCGCCCGCCACCCCGGCGCGCTCGTCGTCCCCCTCGCCGCCATCGTGCGCGACGAGACCGGCGACGGCCTCTTCGTCATCGAAGACACCCCCGAAGGCCCCGTCGCCCACCGCCGCAAGGTCCAGCTCGGCGCCCGCTCCGGCGAACAGGTCCAGGTCATCGAAGGCATCGCCGCCGGCGACCGCGTCGTCACCGTCGGCCAGACCACCCTCAACGCCGACGAGCCCGTCTCCATCGTCGCGAGCGACGCCCGATGAAGATCATCGAGACCGCCATCAACCTCCGGGTCAGCGTGCTGGTGATGACCGCGCTGATCTCCGCGGGCGGGCTCTACGCCTATGTCGCGCTCCCCAAGGAGTCGAGCCCCTCGATCGAGATCCCCAACATCGTCATCACGACCCTCTACCCCGGCGCGAGCCCCAAGGACGTCGAGAGCCTCATCACCCAGCCCATCGAGCAGGAGGTGCAGGGCATCAACGGCATCGACAACATCCGCTCGACGAGCACCGAGGGCGTCTCCACCATCGTCATCGAGTTCACGCCCGACATCGCCATCGACGACGCCACCCAGAAGGTCCGCGACAAGGTCGACCTCGCCAAGCCCGAGCTCCCCGAGGACGCCGAAGACCCCATCGTCTCCGAGATCGACCTCTCCGAGTTCCCCATCATGTCGATCAACCTCGCCGCCAGCTACCCGCTCTCGCGGCTCAAGCAGGTCGCCGAGGCGCTCCAGGACGAGCTCGAAGCCATCGCCAGCGTGCTCGAGGTCGACCTCATCGGCGGCCGCGAACGCGAGGTGCAGGTCAACGTCGACCTCTCCCGGCTCAAGGCCTACAACGTCACCTTCGACGACATCATCAAGACCGTCTCGCAGGAGAACACCAACCTGCCCGGCGGCTCCATCGACGTCGACCGCCAGAACTACCTCGTCCGCGTCGACGGCGAGTTCGACGACCCCCGCGTCATCGAAGACCTCGTCATCAAGGCCCCCGACGACACCCCCATCTACATCCGCGACGTCGCCGAGGTCGTCTTCGGCTTCAAGGAGCGCCAGAGCTACGCCCGCCTCCGCGTCCTCAAACGCGAGACCGACAGCGGCTATGAGCAGCTCGACCAGACCACCTACGCCCAGGTCATCACCCTCAACGTCAAGAAGCGCTCCGGCGAGAACATCCTCGACACCGCCGAGGCCGTCGAGGCCACCATCGCCCGCTTCGAGTTCCCGCCCGGCACCCAGACCCTCATCACCGGCGACCAGAGCGAGAACGTCGAAGCGCTCGTGCTCGACCTCGAGAACAACATCATCAGCGGCCTCATCTTCGTCGTCGCCGTGCTCTTGTTCTTCCTCGGCGTCCGCACCTCGATCCTCGTCGGCGTCGCCATCCCGCTCTCGATGGTCACGACCTTCATCGTCTTCCTCGCGATGGGTCAAACCCTCAACTTCATTATTCTTTTCAGCCTCATCATCGCGCTCGGCATGATGGTCGACAACGCGATCGTCATCGTCGAGAACATCTACCGCTTCATCGAGATGGGCTACGACCGCTTCGAAGCGGCCCGCAAAGGCACCGACGAGGTCGGCATGGCGGTCGTCGCGTCGACCGCCACCACGGTCGCCGTCTTCGTGCCCATGATGTTCTGGCCCGGCATCATCGGTGAGTTCATGGGCTTCATGCCCCTCACCCTCATCGTCACCCTCTCCGCCTCGCTCTTCGTCGCGCTCGTCATCAACCCCGTGCTGACCGGCTACTTCGCCGAGCCCGGCGCCGAGGAGCGCGCGCTGCACGCCGCCGACGACGAGTTCCACCGCCGCGGCGCCCGCCGCCGCCGCATCGCCGCCGTGCTCGCCGCGATCGTCGTCGGCCTCGTCCTCGCCATCGCCAACCCCATCACCCTCGCCATCCTCACCGGCTGCACCGTCGCGCTCGTCGCGCTCCACCTCCTCGTCTTCCGCCGCATGGGCGCCTACTTCATGAGCAAGGGGCTGCCCGCCGTCATCCGCGGCTACCGCCGCTTCCTCCGCTGGATGCTCGAGCGCGACTACACCGCCCGCGCCGCCTACTGGCGCAACGCCACCGCGCTCGGCAGCTTCGCCGCCGGCGCCGTGCTCGCCGTGCTCGGCGGCTTCGTCGCCGCCGCCTTCGGCCAGCAATCCGCCATGGTGCTCCTCATGCCCGCCGGCGCCCTCGCCCTCATCGGCCTCGTCGGCATCATCGTGCACACCCTCGAGTCGCTCATCCTCGGCGGCGGCAAGAGCGTGCTCGCCGGCCTCGCCTTCGGCCTCGTCATGTTCGGCGTGCTCTTCCTCATCTCGCTCGCCCGCGAGGTCGACCCGGTCACCTTCGTCGAGCTGATGCTCATGCCCGCCATCATCGTCGCCTGCGGCGTCATCGGCTTCCTCATCCGCCTCGTCTTCAAGCCTCGCCGCTTCATCCTCACCGACAACCGCGCCCGCCTCCTCAACTGCACCCTCGGCGGCCTCTTCGCGATCGTCGGCATGTTCTTCGTCGCCCCCACCGGCGTCGCCTTCTTCCCCGAGACCGACCCCAACCAGGTCCAGGTCGTCGTCGAAGGCGCGCTCGGCACCAACATCGAGGCCAGCAACCGCTTCGCCATCCAGGCCACCGAGAAGCTCGACGCGCTCCTCGAGACCGACCCCGAGAGCAAGGCGGCCGTCGAGAACGTGCTCGTCAACGTCGGCGTCGGCGGCGACGCCATGTTCGGCGGCGGCGCCGCCAGCCCCGAGCGCAGCGTCGTCAGCCTCAACCTCGTCGACTTCAAGGACCGCGTCGAGTCGAGCACCGAGACGCTGCGCAACCTCCGCGACCAGCTCCAGGGCATCCCCGGCACCGAGATCGAGTTCAAGCGCGACCAGGCCGGCCCGCCCACCGGCGCGCCGGTCAACATCGAGATCTCCGGCCCCCGCTTCGAGGAGATCGTGCACATCTCGTCGGAGGTCAAGAGCCGCCTCGCCGCCGCCGCCGACGCCGGCCGCATCCAGGGCCTCGTCGACCTCCGCGACAACCTCAACACCGGCCGCCCCGAGCTCCGCGTCGACATCGACCGCGAGCGCGCCGGCCGCTTCGGCCTCAACACCCGCCTCATCGCCAGCACCATCCGCACCGCGATCAACGGCGCCAAGGCCAGCACCTACCGCACCGGCAAGGACGAGTACGACATCACCGTCCGCCTCGCCGAGAAGGACCGCTCCTCGCTCGACGCCGTGCGCGGCCTCACCGTGCTCCACGAAGGCCAGCAGATCCCCGTCGTCTCGTTCGCCGACTTCGAACTCGGCGGCGGCCTCGGCTCGATCACCCGCCTCGACCTCCAGCGCGTCGTCACCGTGCAGGGCAACGCCGCCAGTGGCGTCAACGCCCAGGCGCTCCTCATGAGCGTGCAGCAGGAGCTCGCCGACTACATCAAGCAGCTCCCGCCCGGCTACACCGTCAAGTACACCGGCGAGAGCGAGGAGCAGCAGGAGGCGTTCGGCTTCCTCTCCACCGCGCTCACCATCGGCTGCGCGCTGATCCTCATGATCCTCATCGCGCAGTTCAACTCGGTGGTGCTCCCCTTCATCATCATGCTCGCCGTCGGCCTCTCGATGATCGGCGTCCTGCTCGGGCTCATCATCACCCGCACCCCGTTCAGCCTCTTCACCTTCATCGGGGTCATCAGCCTCGCCGGCATCGTCGTCAACAACAGCATCGTGCTCATCGACTACACCCAGCAGCTCCGCCAGCGCGGCCTCGACAAGCAGGAGGCCATCATCGAAGCCGGCGCGACCCGCCTCCGCCCGGTGCTGCTCACCGCGATGACCACCGTGCTCGGCCTCATCCCGCTCACGTTCGGCATCAACATCGACTTCGTCGGCCTCTTCACCGCGCTCGAACCCGACTTCCGCATCGGCTCGGAGAACACCCAGTTCTGGGGCCCGATGGGGACCACCATCGTCGCCGGCCTCACCTTCGGCACCTTCCTCACCCTCGTCATCGTGCCGGTGCTCTACTCGCTCCTCGACTCCACCGTCGTCCGCGTCCGCCACGCCTTCGGCCTGAAGCCGCCCTCGCACCTGCCCGACGCCGACGCGGCCGCCGAGGCCGGGGCCGAGGGCCCGACGCTGCCCTCACCCGGGAGCGCCTGACCCGGGCCCGGAAAAATCGCAAAAATCGTCCGGTAGTCTTCTTGACTACATGTAGGACAACCGAATACAGTCACCCTCATCCGCTGAGGCCATCGACCCACGAGGGGGTGCACATGCTCGTCGAACGCCGTGCCCATCGCAGCCGCCGCCCCGATCTGGCGACCCGGCAGTACCTGATCAACGTCGCCCGCCGCCACCGCCCCCGCGCGGTCGTGCTCGCCGACATGCAGGGCGAGATCGTCGCCGGGGTCGAAGGCAAGCCCTTCATGGAGGGCGGCTTCATCGCCGCCCGCGCCGCCGACCGCACCAGCCGCGCCGTCGCCCGCGCCGCGCTCGCCGACTTCCAGAGCGACCGCCGCCCCGCCGGCCGCGCCGCCCGCCTCGTCGAGCGCCTCCGCACCTTCGGCCGCCGCCCGCAGAAGGACCCCTTCCTCCCCGACGGCGCCCGCGTCGCCCAGACCTTCACCGCCGGCGGCCGCGACTTCCTCATGGTCGTCGTCGGCGACGAAGGCGGCGCGGTCCTCACCGACGCCCTCGACGGCCTCCGCCGCATCCTCGCCGAGCCCATGCCCGTCACCGCGCCCACGCTCGACGACGCCGCCGTCGCCCCCGAGCTCGAGGCCCTCTCGCCCGCCGAGATCCGCCTCCGCCCCGCCACCGCGCACTGACCCCGCACCGACCCTCACGCGCCCGCCCCGCCCGCTTTTCGCACTTGGCCCCCCTCCGGCATCCCTGCTATTGAGGACCGCCCCAAGCGGGGCCGTCCTCGCCGGAGAGCCGACCATGTACACCGAGCGCCGCCACCAACTCGTCCGCCGCATGCGGGACGCCGTCGCGATCTTCTTCGCCGCGCCCGAGACCATCCGCAACAACGACGTCCACCACGACTACCGGCAGGACTCCGACCTCTACTACCTCACCGGCTTCGAAGAGCCCGAGTGCGTGCTCGTCGTCGCCCCCCACCGCGACGCCGGCGACCGCGTCGTGCTCTTCCTCCGCGAGAAGGACCCCGAGCGCGAGGTCTGGGACGGCAAGCGCCTCGGCGTCGACGACGCCGCCGCCACCCTCGGCGTCGACCGCGCCTGGCCCATCACCGCGCTCGAAGAGAAGCTCCCCGAGTACCTGCACGGCGCCACCCGCCTCTACCACGCCCTCGGCCGCCCCGGCCGCGACGCCGACGACCGCACCATCCTCCGCGCGCTCGCCACCGCCCGCCGCGCCCGCCGCAAGGGCATCGACACCCCCGGCGACCTCCTCGACCCCGAGCCCCTCATCCACGAGCTCCGCCTCGTCAAGGACGACGCCGCGCTCGCCGCCATGAAGAAGGCCGCCGCGCTCACCGCCCGCGGCCACCGCCGCGCCATGGCCGTCACCCGCGCCGGCCTCCGCGAGTACGAGCTCCGCGCCGCGCTCGAATACGCCTGGGGCGTGCGCGGCTCGATGCGCAACGCCTACCAGACCATCGTCGGCAGCGGCCCCAACGCCTGCGTGCTGCACTACCGCGCCGGCGACCGCGAGCTGTTGCCCGGCGAGCTCGTCCTCGTCGACGCCGGCTGCGAGGTCGACTACCACGCCGCCGACGTCACCCGCACCTGGCCCGTCGACGGCCGCTTCACCGAGCCCCAGCGCGCGATCTACGCGCTCGTCCTCGAGGCGCAGAAGGCCGCCATCGACCACTGCCGCCCCGGCCGCACCTTCGAGTCGGTGCACGACCTCACCGTCAAGGTCCTCGTCGAAGGCCTCGTCGAGCTCGGCCTCCTCGACGGCAAGGTCGACAAGCTCATCGAAGACGAGACCTTCAAGCGCTTCTACATGCACCGCACCAGCCACTGGCTCGGCATGGACGTGCACGACGTCGGCGGCTACCACCTCCGCGGCACCAGCCGATCGCTCGAACCCGGCATGGTGCTCACCATCGAGCCCGGCCTCTACATCGCGCCCGACGACGACACCGTCGACGCGAAGTGGCGCGGCATCGGGATCCGCATCGAAGACGACATCCACGTCACCGACGGCGCGCCCGAGATCCTCACCGCCGAGATCCCCAAGGAGATCGACGAGATCGAAGCCATCGTCGGCACCGAGAAGCTCGCCGTCTGAGCCACCGCGGCCGCCCGCCCCGCCATCACTCCCCGGCCGGCACCACCGGACACACCCCGCCCTCGCAGACGTCGATGATCTCCCCCGTCCGGAAGAAGTGCGCCATCTGCGCCACCATCGCGTCGAGGTGCCGCGCCGACTCGTGCGGATCCCCGTTCACCCCGTCCTCCGCCGGCGGCAGGTTGCCCGGCGCCGGCCACGCGTTCCCGAAGTGCCAGTTCACCAGCCCCGACCCCACGTGCGGATACGCCTGCGCGCTCACCAGCGGCACTTCGCGCTCATCGTCGTAGTTCGCCATCACCGCCAGCCCCAGCCCGCTCCGCGCCACCGTCTCCATCGTCAGCGGGCTCACCTGATAGTCACCCCGCGCCACGTCGACGAGCACCTGATTCTCCTGCCCGTCGAACGGATCGAGGCTCAGGTGCCGGTAATAGCTCACCCCATCGGTGCCATCCCACAAGAGCTGCATCAGCGCGATCAGGCTCAACTGATCGCGCCGATCGAGGTACACCGCCGCGAGCAACCCGAAGAACTGCTCGAAGTTGCGCGACCGCTCCAACAGCGTCGAATAGTTGGCGCCCGCCACCCCGAGCGCGCCCCGCGCCACGTCCGGGCTCACCGCCACGAACGTCGGCCCGAAGATCGCGCCCTGGCTGATCCCCCAGTAGTAGCTCTCCGCCGCGTTCACCTGCACCCCGAGCGCCGCCACCTCCGGCAGCGCCGCGAACCGCCGCTGCATCGCCCGCGTGATCAACACATACTCCACCAGCCCCTGATGCAGCCGATCGGTCAACCAGGTGAAGCGACTCAGATCGGTCAGCACCTCGACGGCATACTCATCCCGATCGAACTGACTCATGCCCACCAGATCCACCGCATAGGTGATGAACCCATGGTTCTGATCCACCCGCCCATGGAACCACCCGCACTCCCGCGGCGGATACTTGCCACACAGCCGCGTCCACCCCAGATCGGCCGCGTCCTTCGCGTCGCCGAACATGCCATGCCCGTGGTTGATCAACCCATGCGGCGTGCCATCGAGCGCCGAGTGTGGGATCGTCGCATAGAACTGCACGTCCTCCCGCCACCCATCCTGCGTCGGCATGCCATCCGCACCCAGGTTGAACACCCAGCCCTGCTTGCCCATCCAGGGCTCGGCCACCTTCATGTAATGCGGCGCGCGGAAGTGACCCTTGATGCGATAGGCGATGTAGGGGTTGTAGGTCCGCCCCATGGCATCATCGGGCTCTGCGCTGTACGCATCGACCACATCGACCACCAGCTCTGGCCCGTCCTCGCCCACCACCCGCAGCGCGTCGGCGACCATGTGCCGCAGCCGCCCGGTCAACGCGTCGCTGCTCGCCGTGTGGAAGTCCCACGCGAGCGTCAGCGTCTCCCGCGCCACCCCCGCGCCCGCGAGCAGCGCGAAGACCTCGTCGAAGCGCGCCTGCCGCGGCCCGAGCAGCGCGTGCCCGCGCGTCCGCCCGTCGCGCAGCGCCGCGAACGCCGCGCTCGGCTCGATCGCCGCCCCCTCCGCCGTCCGCAGCCCCCGGAACGCCACGATGTAGCGCGTATCCGGCTCCAGGATCACCGCCGGCCGCATGATCACCGCCTTCGGCTCACCCGCCCGCGCCTTCGCGTCGAGGTCGACGAAGTACGGCACCCGCACCAGCCCCGCCTCACCCACCGCGAACAACAGCGCCGCCGCGTCGCTCGCCAGCGACGCCTCGATCGCCGTCTCATCGGGCAACTGCGCCGGATCGACCCCCGGGAACCACGCCATGATCGGCGTGCCGAGCCCATAGCCATCCATCCGGGTGAACGGCGCCGGATCGACCGGCCCCGCCAGCGTGCTCGCCGGCAGCGACGCCGCCCCGAAGCGCAGCGTATAGCCCGTCACCCGCGCCGGATCCGGCTCCAGGTACACATTCGACGGCCACGGCCACGCGCAGACCTCGTCCTGCAAGCCATCGCAGCCCGCCGTGCCCTCCGGCAGCGGCGCGCCCTCGTCCGCCAGCCCCTCGTCGGCCGCCACCCCCGAATCGGGCGGACCCGCCTCGACCGCCGGCCCCCCATCGACCGCCTCCGCCTCGTCGTCGCACCCCCAAAGCCCCGCCGCCAGCCCCGCCGCCAGCACCGCCGCCAGCACCGCCACCGACTCCGACGCTCGCCACGCCATCACTCGCCGCATCATGCCTCCTCCCCGAGACCAGCCATCGCAGCCGCGACGGTGCCTCACGCACCGCCGCCCGATCAAGGCCCCGCGCGCCCGCCGCCGTACAGAATCGGTGCAGCTTTTCACCCGTTTTCGCGGTGCCTTGCCGCCATCGTCGCAGAGTTGACGCCCCGGAACGCGACGCCTACGATGCGAGCGACCACGGGTCCGACGGAGGGAGGCGCATGATGCGCGGGTTGGCGAGATCGACGGCGCTCGCGCTGCTGCTCACGGCGCCGGTCATGGCACCGGCCGCGGCGCAGCCGGCCGACACCGTCGAGAAGGTCGAGGCGCTCGCCCGCGAGGCGCGCACCCTCTACGACGCCGGCGAGTTCGGGCAGGCGGTCGCCGTCTACCTCGAAGCCTACAAGCTCCAGCCCACCGCCGCGGTGCTCTACAACGTCGCGGTCATCTACGACAAGAAGCTGCAAGAGGTCGACCTCGCCATCGACTTCTACCGCCGCTACATCGGCTCCCCCGACGCCGACCCCCCCGCCGTGCAGCGCGCCACCGTGCGCATCCAGGAGCTCAAGACCGAGCAGGCCGCTCGCCGCGAGGCCGACCTCGCCCGCCTCCCGACCCGCCCGCCGCCCACCGCGACCCCCGAAGACACCGTGCTCCAGCCCGTCGAGGTCGACCGCCCGCTCTCCGGCCAGACCGTCTGGGGCTACGTCGCGCTCGGCTCGGGCGTCGCGCTCGCCGCCGGCGGCGCGGTCATGGGCGTCCTCGCGAGCGACGCCGCCGACGAGTTCGCCGGCAGCACCGACCTCGACGACAAGCTCGACCACCGCGACACCGCCGAGAGCCGCGCGCTCGTCGCCGACGTCCTCATCGGCGTCGGCGCCGCCGCCGCGGTCGCCGGCCTGCTCATGATCGTCCTCGACGACGGCGACCCCGCCGCCCGAGGCGCGTCCATCGGCCTCGCGCCGACCGCCGGCGGCGTCGGCATCTGGTGGGGAGGTTCGTTGTGAAGCGACTCTTCGTGCGCCCGCTCGGCGCCTGCGCCCTCGCCCTCGGCCTCCTCGGCGGCTGCTCGCTCCTCGTCGACGTCGACGACGAATGCACCGCCGACGCCGACTGCGGCGGCGAGCTGCGCTGCGTGCAGAACCTCTGCGTCGCCACCGGCGTCACCGTCGCGCCCACCGAGTGCGCCCACTACTATGGCGTGCCCGAGGACCAGATCTTCGCCGACGACGTCGTCCGCGTCGGCATGCTCATGCCCACCACCGGCGACCTCGGCCCCGTCGGCCTCGCCATCGAGCGCGCCGCCGCGCTCGCCGTCGAGCAGATCAACGAATCGAGCGGCATCGACGGCCGCCGCATCGGCATCATCGCCTGCGACACCGCCACCAACCTCGACCAGGCCAAGCGCCTCGCCGACTGGCTCATCAAGGGCGCCCGCGTCCCCGCCATCATCGGCCCGGCGACCAGCGCCAACGCCCTCGGCGTCTTCACCGACGTCGCCCGCCCCAACGGCACCCTCATCATCAGCCCCTCGGCGACCAGCCCCGCCATCACCGACCTCGACGACGACGACCTGCTCTGGCGCACCGTGCCCAGCGACGCCGCCCAGGGCCGCGCGATCCTCGCCTACCTCGCCGACCGCGAATACGACAAGATCGCGATGATCCACCTCGACGACCCGTACGGCCGCGGCCTCCGCGACGCCGTGCAGTTCCCGCTCTGCGAGCAGGAGCGCTGCGGCGAGGCCAACTTCCTCGCGCTGCCCTACCGCGCCGACAACGACGGCGTCGTCTCGCTCGACACCGTCACCCAGATCAAAGGCCAGCTCCGCGACTTCGCCCCCGAGGTCATCGTCTTCGTCGGCTTCGTCCAGGCCGGCATCGCCATCCTCGGCGACCTCGCCAGCAGCGGCTACGCCGACCTGCCCTTCGTGCTCACCGACGGCCTGCGCAACGACGAGCTGATCGCCGGGATCGGCAACGAGACCCTGCTCGGCAACGTGCTCGGCACCGCGGCCGCCTCGCCCGACGGCGCCGTCTACCAGGTCTTCGCCAACGCCTACCGCGCCAAGTACGGCGAAGACCCCGGCGTCTACAACGCGCAGGCCTACGACGCCATGTACCTCATCGCCTTCGCCATGGCCGGCGCGCAGGGCCAGCTCACCGGCGGCGCGCTCGCCGCGCAGCTCAAGCGCATGTCGGCCGGCGAGACCGTGCTCGCCCGCGGCGACGACTGGACCAAGGGCGTGCGCATCCTCCGCGGATCGCCCGACGCCACCTTCGACTTCTCGGGCACCTCGGGCGCGCTCGACTTCAACCCCGACACCGGCGAGGCCCTGGCCAACATCGAGGGCTGGTACTTCGACGTGATGAACGACACCGTCGAGTCGTACGGCGTGATATACACCGAAGACGGCACCTACCGCGCGCCGATGTCGCCCGACATGACCGAGTGACCGAGAGAGACCGTTGGGCCAGCTCTGCCCCCACTGCCGATCGCGCTTCGACGACGACACGCTCGAGCGCTGCCCCCACGACCGCAAGCGCCTCGTCCCCGACCTGAGCGGCCAGACCATCGGCGACCGCTACACGCTGCGCGAGCTGCTCGGCGTCGGCGGCATGGACAGCTCGGTCTGGATGGCCTGGCAGACCTCGACCCAGCGCACCGTCGCCATCAAGGTCCTCCCCCCGGTCGAAGGCGACGCCGCCGAGCGCTTCGCCCGCGGCGGCCGCATCGCGTCCAACCTCAACCACCCCAACATCACCACCGTGCACGACTACGGCCGCACCGAAAACGGCGGCCTCTACCTCGTCATGGAGCTCCTCGAAGGCGTCACCCTCTACCGCGCGCTCCGCAAGACCCCGTTCCCGCTCGAACGCACCGTACACGTCATCGACCAGGTCCTCCGCGCCCTCGGCCACGCCCACCGCCGCGGCGTCGTGCACCGCGACATCAAGCTCTCCAACCTCTTCCTCACCCCCCGCGACGACGACCCCGACTTCGTCAAGGTCCTCGACTTCGGCATCGCCCGCTTCATCGAAGAGCCCCCCGAGAGCTGGGGCGAGCACGCCAACAACGAGATCACCACCACCCGCCAGCTCTGCGGCACCCCGCAGTACATGGCCCCCGAGCAGATCGGCTTCGGCCGCATCGACGCCCGCGCCGACCTCTACGCCGTCGGCGTCGCCACCTACCGCATGATCACCGGCCGGTTCCCGTTCCAGGGCACCCCGCACGAGCAGTTCCGCGCCCACCTCCAGGCGACCCCGCCGCCGTTCACCGAGGTGCGCCCCGACCTCGCCGTGCCGCCCGAGATCGAAGCCTGGATCATGCGCGCGCTCGAGAAGGACCCCGACCAGCGCTTCGCGAGCGCCGAAGAGATGCGCACGGCGCTGCGCTCCATCCGCAAGCGCCACGACATCGGCGCGAGCGAGCTCGAAGACTCCTCGGTCCGCTCCGCCCCGCACAGCCGCTCGTCGCCGTCCTCGGTCTCCTGGGCCGGCGAGGCCCACAGCCGCCCGACCGAGCACATCGTGCCCGACGAGCCCCAGCGCCGCCGCACCTGGGTCTGGGTCTCGCTCGTCGCGCTCCTGCTCTTCGTCATCGCCGCGCTCCTGCTCACCCGCCGCGAGACCGGCGACGGCCCCACCATCACCGCGCTCGCCCCCCGCGAGCCCGTCGCCACCACCGGCGCCGGCACCGCGCCGCCGCCCCGCTCGACCCCGCCGTCGCCGCGCCCGACGCCGCCCGGCCCGCGCCCGCCGCCGCGCCGCGCCCGACGCCGCCGCTGCGCCCGCCGCGCCCGCCCGCCGCGCCGTCCGCATCACCAGCCGCCCTGACGGCGCCACCATCACCCGCGACGGCGAAGTCATCGGCGACACCCCGCTCGTGCTCCAGCTCCCGCCCGGCGCCTACCTCTTCCAGCTCAGCCGCCCCGGCCACCAGAGCGCCTCGATCCGCGTCGAGGTCGGCGCCGACGGCGACGAGACCGTCGTCGGCCACGCCGTGCTCGACCCCGAGCCCCGCCGCGCCGCCGCCGCCGCCGAGCCCCGCCGCCCCGCGCCGCCGCCCGCGCCCAAGGCCGCGACCCCGGTGAAGCCCACGCCCGAGCCGCCCGCCGTCGCCCAGCCCGCCGTGCCCAAGAAGCCCGACAACGGCAAGAGCACCGTGCGCATGCAGCTCCTCGATGAAGACGAGGCCCGCAGCTTCGACATCGGCGGCCGCGGCAAGACCCCGCCCCCCGCGCCCACCGGCGACAAGCCCGCCGTCGAGCTCCTCGAGTAGCCGCCGGGCTACATGCCCCACGCCTCCATCAGCGCGTGCTGCGCCCGCAGCCGCTTCTTCACCCCCAGCGCCTCCAAGAGCTCCGGCCACACCACCGGCACCCCCCACCGCTCGGCGAACGTCGACAGCGCCGCGTCCAACGCCCGCGCCCGCGCCGGCGCGATCGCCACGAAGACATACACCCCCCGCCGCGCCTCACCGCTCGCCGGATCGCTCAACGCATAATCCGGCCCGCTCATCACCCGCGCCTCCGCCCCCATCTCCTCCAGCGCCACCAACAGCTCGTCGAGCTCGTCCTCGCCCGGATGCACCCCATCCACCGCGTACACCACCATCCCCCCCCGCCGCTTGATCGCCACCGCCCCGTACAGCGCCGCCCGCTCGCCCTCATCGCCCTCATCGTCCTCGTCCGCCCCCGCGCCCTCCTCGATCGGCCGCAGGTCGAAGACCACCTCATCCAGGTAATGCTGCGGCCGCCCCGGCCCCGCCATCGTCAGCACCTGCGCCGACACCGGCCCCGTCCGCCGCGCCCACACCTCCGACGCCTCCCCATCCGCCTCCTCGATCCGCAACCGCACCAGCTCGTAGCTCCCCGCCACCGCCCCCTCACCCGGCAACCGCCAGCCCAGCCGCGCCGCCGCGTCCCGCACCGTCTCCCACCGATCCAGCAACGTCCCATGGATCAACCGCCACACATCCCACCGCCCCGGCCCCGACCGCGCCGCCACCCCATCCAGCACCGCCAACGCCTCCGCCCGCTCCCCCGCCTCCCCCAGCATCGTCGCCAGCGCCATCGCCAGCTCCGTATCCTCCGGCGCCGCCGCCACCTCCGCCCGCAGCAACCGCCGCGCCTCCGCCCCATCCCCCCGCGCCTGCGCCACCTGCACCCGCAGCGCCCGCCCCGCCATCCCCCACGGCGCCGCCTCCCCCCGCAGCCCCTCCGCCAGCGCCCCCGCCTCATCCAGCGCCCCCCGCTCGATCAACCGCTGCGCCAGCAGCACCCGCCCCCCCGCCGACGCCGGATGCCCCGCCAACCACCCCCGCAACGCCGCCTCCGACCCCGCCCGATCACCCCCCACCGCCAACGCCTCCGCCCGCCGCAGCGCCACCGCCTCCGAATCCGGCCACCGCGCCGCCGCCGCGTCCAGCACCTCCGAATCCGCCTCCGGATCCCCCGACAGCCCCCCCAGCACCGCCTCCACATCATCCCCCAACGCCACCGCCACCGCCCCCATCCCCGCCACCGCCGCCGCCAGTCCCGCCCGCTTCTCCGCCGCATCCAACGGCCGCCGCAACCGCGGCAACAACCCATCCACCGCCGCCAGACACGCCAATGCCGTCCCCCGCCGCCCCCGCGCCACCGCCAGCAACCCCCGCTCCACCATCAACTCCAGCGCGTGCCGCACCGCCCCGATCCGCCACAGCTCCTCCCCCATCCCCCGCAGCCGCCGATCCAACCACCCATCGTTCGCCACCACCCCCTGCCGAGCCAGACGCACCGTCACCGCCCCCCACGGCGGATACATGCTATGCGTCCCCCCCAGCGCCTCGAACGGCGGCAACACCTCGAACGCCTCCTCCGGCCGCTCCAACAAGCTCAGCAACCACGCCCGCTCGAGCTCCCGCTCCAGCCGACTGTCATCATCCGCGTACGCCTCGTCATCCAGCGCATCCACCAGCGCCAACGCCTCCTCGAACCGCCCCAACCGCCGCAGGATCGCCACCCGACTCTCCCCCATCGGGAACCGCTCCATCCGCCCCTCGACCTTGTGGATCGCCGCCTCCATCGCATCCAGCCGCCGCAACGCCCCCGGCGCATCCCCCGCGTCCAACAACGCCTCGACCAGCTCCCCCCCGATACACCGAAAGCACGGCCACCGCGCATCGATCCGCGCCAACGTCTCCTCCGCCGCCGCCACCCGCTCCGCCGCGAATCCCGGCCCATCGCTGTTCCCGTAGCAGTTCACCAGATCCTGCGTCACGCACACGCTCTGCGGACACCCCCGCGCCTCATCCCGGCTCGCGAACTCCACCAACGACACCGCCTCCCCCATCCACTCCGCCACCTCGTGCCGGTGCAGGATCCGACTCTGCAGATTCCAATGCCGGACGAACACCTCCAGCCACGGATTGCCCGCCGCCCGCGCCAGCGCCAACGCCTCCGGATAGATCGCATCCACCCGCGCGTGCGCGTTCTCGCACACCGCCGACGGCAACGCCTCCACCAGCTCCGCCAGCCGAACGTGCCCCTCGCTCCGAAGCTGCCGCCGCGCCCGAGTCACCCAATCCCAGATATCCATGACACCTCACCGCACACAGCGAAAACCCACGCCATCCAACCGCGCCCCCGGCGGAAACCCCCGCCGGGACCACGTCCGCAAGGTCCGCGGACCGAACGCCCACGAACCCCCCCGCACCACCGAAGCCACCCGATCCGGCGGCCCCGACCGACACGGATTCCGCTCCGGCCCCCGCGCATAGAAGGCCGGATCATCCACATCGAGACACCACTCCCACACGTTCCCCGCCAGATCCAGCACCCCGTAAGGGCTCGCCCCCGCCGGATGCGCATCCACCGCCGCCGTCCCCGACGCCCCCCCCCCGAACCGCGCATGAACCGGCGTCGGCGAAGCCCGCCCCCACGGATACTTCCGCCCATCCGTCCCCCGCGCCGCCTTCTCCCACTGCGCCTCCGACGGCAACCGCCGCCCCACCCACGCCGCGTACGCCCGCGCGTCGTGCCACGACACGTACACCACCGGATGATCCAACAACGCCTCGGGACACACCCCCCGCCGCCAATGCGCCAGGAACCGCCCCCGCTGCGCGTCCTCCGGCCGATACCCCGTCGCCGCCACGAACCGTCCGAACTGCCGATTCGTCACCGGCGACCGATCGATCGCAAACGCATCCAGCCACACCTCACGCCGATCCGGCCCCATCAGGAACACCCCCGCCGGCACCGACGCCAACACCATGCCATCGTCCCCCGCCGCCGGCGCCGTCACCACCGCCGTCGGCGCCGTCACCCGCGACCCCTCCTCATCGAACACCGCCCGCAACCGCGCCGCCACCGCCTCACAGCTCTGCGGCCGCCGCGCCGGATCCTTCTCCAGACAATCCATCACCAACGACTTCAGCGCCGCCGGCGCCTCCTCCCGCCGCATCGGCGGCGGCGTCGCCGTCACATGATCCATCAACAAGGCATACGGGTTGTCATGATCGAACGGCAACCGCCCCTCGACCAGATGGTACAGCGTCACCCCCAAGGCATAGATATCCGCCCGATGATCCACCAGATGCGGCCGCTGCGCCTGCTCCGGCGCGATATACCGCCACGTCCCGAGCAGCGCCCCGCTCACCGTATAGGCCGTGCCCTCCAGGATCTTCGCGATCCCGAAGTCCACCACCTTCGGACACACCCGCCCCCCCTGCCGATCCAGCAGGATGTTGTCCGGCTTCAGATCCCGATGAACCACCCCCTCCGCGTGCGCGCACCGCATCGCATCCAGCACCGGACCCATCAACGCCCCGATCTCATCGACCGGCAACCCACCCCGCCACCGCTCCAGATGAGCCAGCAACGTCGTCCCCTCGATGTACTCCATCACCAACCCGAGCACATCATCCGTCTCCACGAAGTCATACACCGCCGCGATGTTCGGATGACTCCACCGCGTCATCACCCGCGCCTCCCGCACGAAGCGCCGCCGCACCTCCGCGTCCCCCAACAGATTCAGATGAAGACACTTCACCGCCACCCGCCGCGACAGCGCCCGATCCCACGCCCGATACACCACCCCCATCCCACCCTCACCCACCACCGCCTCGATCTGATAGTGCCCCCCGAGCACCCACCCCACCGGCAAGAACCGCGACGGCGCCCCCCCGCTCGCCGCGCCCCCCGCCGCCGCGCCCACCGCTCCGCCCACCGCTCCGCCCACCGCTCCGCCCATCACCGCGCCCATCACCACCGGCCCCGAATCCGCCGCCGTCGCCCCATCCATCGGCTGCCGCGCCCCGCACGCCGGACAGAACCGCGCCGTCGTCGCCACCTCATGACCGCACGCCGGACACCAAAGCGCCATCGACCCGCTCCGGACAAATCCCAACGCGCGCAGCATACCCCGCCGCGCCCCCGAACAGCAGCCACCCCGAAGACCCCCGCCCCCGAACAGCAGCCACCCCGCAGACCCCCGCCGCCAATCCCCGCCGCTACCCTCGCAGGATGCTCGCCATCTTCTTGCCCCGCGCCAGCTCATCCACCAGCTTGTCGAGGTACCGGATCTTCTGCATCAACGGATCCTCCACCGCCTCCACCCGCACCCCGCACACCACGCCCTTGATCAGCCCCACGTTCGGGTTCAACCGCGGCGCCTCCGCGAAGAACCGCTCGAAGTCCACCTTCGCCTCGATCACCGCTCGAAGCTGCCCCGCGTCGTAGCCCGTCAGCCAGGTGATCACCTCATCCACCTCGGCCTGCGTCCGCCCCTTCTTCTCCGCCTTCTGCACATACAGCGGATACACGCTCGCGAACGACATCCCGAAGACCCGATGCTTCTTCTCCACGCTCACCACTCCCGCCAAAGGTCGCGGGACCATAACAGGCTCGCCCCCACCCGTCACCCCATCCGCCGTCACCCGATCCGCCGCCGGCCAGCCGCCGGCGGCGGACCCGCCAGCCGATCAGCCCTCGACGCCCTGCTGCGCCAGGAACGCCGGATCCATCCACAGCACCTCCCAGTGGTGCTCATCCAGATCGTAGAAGCTCCGCCAGTACATGAAGCCATGATCCTGCGACTTCGCGTCCTTCCCCCCCGCCGCCACCACCTTCTCGATCATCGCGTCCACCGCCTCCCGGCTCTCGCACGACAGCGCCAGCCCCACCTCGGTGTGCGTCGAGCTGTCGCAGATCTGCTTGTCGGTGAACGTCTGGAAGAACGGCCGCACCAGCAGCATGGCAAAGGCCTCCTCGCTGATGATCATGCAGGCCGCGTTCTCATCGCAGAACTGCGGGTTGAACTCGAAGCCGAGCGCCGAGAAGAACGCCATCGTCTTCTTCAGATCGTTCACCGGCAGGTTGACGAAGATCTTGTGAGCAGCCATCGCACATCACTCCCCGGTCTCATCGACCGTGTCAGCATCCCATCACCGCGCCACCACGGCGCCGCACCTCATCAGGTGACCCCCCTTCGACCGACGCCCCGCGCCGGACTCATCGGTCCCCCCGCAAAAAAACCGAAAAAACCCGCTCACCCCGCTCCCGACCCCAGCGCCATCGCCAGCCCGAACCGCGGAAACAGCGTCTCCACATCCAGAAACGACGTCCACCCCGCGATCCCCGCCCCGTCCAGCTCCAGCACCACCAGCGCCCACGCCCGATGCACCCCATCCACATGCAGCCGATACTGCCCGAACGCCGGTGAGCCGCACCCCGCCGTCGCCACCAGCCGCGACCCCCGACACTCCGCGCCCCGCCCCGCCAGCCACCGCCCCACGTCGCGCGGCCCCGAGAGCCACAGCGTAAACGGCGGCATCGAGAACCGCGCGTCCGCGTGCAGCAACGCCGTCAACCCCGCCACGTCGTACCGCTCGAACGCCTCGACGTACCGCTCCACCAACAAGACCTGCTCCGCCGACAACGGCCCCGGATCGCTCCCCGCCCGCGCCGCCATCGTCGCCCGCGCCCGCTGCAACGCGCTGTTCACCCCCGCCACCGACGCCTCGAGCCCCTCCGCCGCCTCCGCCGCCGACCACCCGAGCACATCCACCAGCAACAACACCGCCCGCTGCTTCGGCGGCAGGTGCTGCAACGCCGCCACGAACGCCAGCCGGATGCTCTGCCGCAGCACCACCATCCGCGCCGGATCCGCCTCCCGCGGCAGCGCCCACGCGTCCGGGCACGGCTCCAGCCAATGACTCCGCGGCTCCTGGCGCAGCTCATCCTCCGTCGTGCCCCGCGGCCCCTCGTCCACCGACCGCACCCGCCGCCGCCGCCCCGCGAGCGCGTCGAGGCACACATTCGTCGCGATCCGATACAGCCACGTCGACAGCGCCGCCCGCCCCGCGAACCCATCGAACCCCCGCCACGCCCGGATCATCGTCTCCTGCACGGCGTCATCGGCGTCGGCCAGCGACCCCAACATGCGATAGCAGTGACCGGTCAACGCGGCGCGGTGGGCTTCGAGCTCGGCGAGTTCATGCTGCATGGCCGCGCACGCTACCCCCGCCGCCCCCCGCGCGCAACGCCCCCCGCGCCCCCATCACTCGCCGTCAGGATCCCATCACCACCGCAGCTCGCCCGCGAGCACCTCGACCGCGTGCCCCGTGATCACCACCCGATCCCCCACCCGCGCGACATGCAGCTCACCCCCCCGCCGACTCACCTGCCGCGCGTCCATCGCCACGAGGTCCAACCGCTCGCCCCAATACGGCGCCAACAGACAATGCGCCGACCCCGTCACCGGATCCTCCGGGATCCCCACCCGCGGCGCGAACAACCGGCTCACGAAGGCCACGTCCGCGTCCGCCCCCGACCCCGGCGCCGTCACGCACACTGCCCGCGCGTCGAGCGCCGCCACCGCCGCCATGTCCGGCGCGAGCCCCCGCACCGTCTCCGCGTCATCGAACACCGCCAGCAGATACCGCCCCCGCAGCACCGCCGACGGCGCCGCCCGAAGCGCCGCCGCCAGCCCCGCCGGCGACTGCACCGGCCGCGGCACGTCCACCGGCAGGTCCATCACCAGCGCCCCCTCCGCGCCCCGCTCCACGATCAGCAACCCGCTCCGCGTATGGAACCGCGCCTGCTTCGCCGCCCGATCCAGCCGCCCGAGCACCACCAAACCCGCCGCCAGCGTCGCGTGCCCGCACAGATCCACCTCGTCCGCCGGGGTGAACCACCGCAGCTCGTACTCCCCGTCACCCCGCGCGCGCACGAACGCCGTCTCCGAGAGGTTGTTCTCCGCCGCGATCGCCTGCAACACCGCGTCATCGAAGAACTCTTCGACCGGACACACCGCCGCCGGGTTGCCCCCGAACGCGCGCCGCGTGAACGCATCCACCTGAAAGATCGGAACCATCGGCATCGACCACCTCCCGCCAATGCGTCACACTCTCGCCTGTCGCCGCCGCCGCGCAAGCCCCGCGCGCCCCCACCGAGGAGCCCCCGTGCCCGACCGCACCTACCCCACCCCCGACGCCCTCGCCCACCACCTCCGCGCCCACGGCCTCGACCTCACCCCCTGGGGCCACGGCGCCGCCAAGACCATCGCCGACCTCTGGCGCGAGCTCCACACCGGCGACGCCACCCTCGACCCCGCCCCCCTCCACCGCCGCGTCGCCGTCGTCGAGCTCTGGATCCGCCGCGGCGACCGCGTCCTCATCGAAGCCGACCAGCACCTGCAAGACGGCCGCACCCGCCCCCGCCGCCGCCTCCCCGCCGAGAAGATGCGCCCCGGCGAACCCCCCGCCGAAGCCGCGCTCCGCTGCCTCGCCGAAGAGATGGCGATCGCCCCCGCGCGCGTCACCCTCGGCCGCGTCCTGCCGCCCCGCCTCCGCACCACCGACTCACCCTCCTACCCCGGCCTGCCCTCGACCTATGCCATGCACCGCGTCGAAGCCACCGTCGCCGGCCTGCCCGACGAAGACTTCACCACTGCCGAAGCCCACGCCGACGCGAACGACCCCGTCAGCCACCACCACTGGCGCTGGGTCCCGCTCGATGCCATCACCGATGACTGACCGGACTGCGCGGCGGCCATCACTGCGGTGAGGGCACGGGTGCCAGCGGCTTCTTGAGGCCCGCCATGTGATCGAGATAGCTCAACAGCTCATCGAGCTGCTCGTCGGCGATGGGAAACGCCGGCATTCGGGTGCGGGCGCGAAACGACCGGGGGTCGCGGATGAACGCCCGCAGCGTCTCGCGCTCACGATACTCGGTCACGCTCCGCGGGATGTTGAGCTCGGGGCCGATGTCGCCGCCTTGCAGGTTGATCGAATGGCAGCCGAAGCAGGCGTCGCGGAAGGTCACGAAGCCCCGATAGGCCGGTGAGTCCGGTGCGGCGCCGCGCGGAAAGGCATCGGGGTAGGTGGCCGCGAAGTCGACGGCGCGAATGGCGGTGAGCTGATAGGGCCACGGGAAGCGCACATAGGCACCCGGCGCGGTCCCGATGACATAAAACGGCCCCGGCGAGGCGCTCGGATCGCTCGGCAACGGGCTCCACCGGCGCCCGTCGGATCTCATGGACTCTCCGACCGCGAGGAAGAGCCCGAGCGGCTCGACGAGCGCGGCGGGCACGGTCGGGACGTAGCCATCGGCGCAATGGAACTCGAGCTCACCCTCGCCGATCCCACCGCCTCCCGTGGCCCGCAGCACGTCCCTGAGCGGATAGCCTTCATATCGCATCGGGCGCTTGTAGAGGGGGCTGTCGACCTCGACCGTGGTCTTGCCATCGGGCAGGCTCGCCGCGAGCGTCGCCTCGGTCCACCGGCGCTCGGCGCCTTCGCCGAGCCGAACCACCAGCGCCGCCCCGCCCTCGACCGCTCGATCCGGCCCCGCGAGCGGCGTAGCCATGTCATCGGCGCGCGGGCTGCATCCGCCGAGCAAGACACCGGCGGTGATCGCGATCGGAGCCAGCCACCCATCCACCACCATGGTCGGTGTCTCCATCATGTCGAGGATGCCCGAATAACACGCCGGCCCGAGACCCGACAAGCCCCGGGCGGTGCTCGTCGCCTCGCCCGCCGACGAGGCATGGCTGACGAGATGGGCGCCGCGCCATCGCCCAGGAGCGCGGCGCCCGGGTCCCCCTGCCATGACCCTGGTGTGAGGCGTTCAGAAGGCGGTGAAGCTCACCGGCGCGCCGAAGACGAGCGGACCGCAGGACTGGACCCGGGCGACGTCGAGGCCGAGGCCGGCGAGCGCGCCGCGGTCGACGAGCAGCTTGGCGACCCCGCCGCCGGGGCTGCGCCGGAGCCGCAGCGTGTCGGTCGCCTGCAACACGATGATGATGCGCTGGCACTCGGTCTGGAGGGCGAGCTCGGCGAGCTGGGCATAGAGCTCGACCCGGGTCGCGTCGTCCCAGCCTTCGCCCTGGGGGCCGCGCTCACCCTGGATGCCCTGCGGCCCCTGCTCGCCGGGCATGCCTCGCTCACCCTGCGGCCCCTGCTCGCCCTGGATGCCTTGCGGCCCCTGCTCGCCGGGGATGCCTTGATCACCCTGCGGCCCCTGCTCGCCGGGCATGCCTTGCGGCCCCTGCTCGCCGGGGATGCCTTGCTCACCCTGCGGCCCCTGCTCGCCCTGCTCGCCCTGGATGCCTTGCGGCCCCTGCTCGCCGGGGATGCCTTGCTCACCCTGCGGCCCCTGCTCGCCGGGGATGCCTTGCGGCCCCTGCTCACCCTGGATACCTTGCTCACCCTGGATACCTTGCTCACCCTGGATACCTTGCTCACCCTGCGGCCCTTGCTCGCCCTGCGGCCCCTGCTCGCCTTGCTCACCCTGGATGCCTTGCTCACCCTGCGGCCCCTGCTCACCCTGGATGCCTTGCTCACCCTGCGGCCCCTGCTCGCCGGGGATGCCCTGCTGACCCTGCTCACCCTGCGGCCCCTGCGCGCCCTGCT
This sequence comes from Myxococcales bacterium, assembly GCA_020633515.1. Next base: position 26,149 of record JACKDM010000004.1, on the reverse strand, counting down.
CGCCCTGGATGCCTTGCTCACCCTGCGGCCCCTGCGCGCCCTGCGGCCCCTGCTCGCCCTGCGGCCCCTGCTCGCCGCGCAGCGGGGCGAGCACGGCGAGGGTCAGGGTGTGGCTGTATGTGTCGTCGAGCACCGTGATGGCATGGATCCCCTCCGAGAGCGCGTCGCTCGTGACGCTCGCCCCGGTCCCGATCAGCCCGTCGATGTTCGAGTACCACAGCACGCTGTCATCGGCCGCGTCGGTGAGCACCGCGAAGTCGACCGCCTCGCCCACGTCGACGATCCGGCCCGGCGCCGGGCTCGTGACCCGCATCGGGACATAACTCAGGTCGTCGATGCCGACGAAGGACGTGCTGACGAAGGGATCGTAGAAGGTGACGCTCTCGACCGGCGTGTCGAAGACGAAGCCGAGGAACGCTTCGCTGCCGGTGCGCAGCCGGAAGTCTTCGGTGTGATCGCCGATCGCCACCCGCATCGGGTCGCCGACGGCGGTGACCCCGGCGAGCTCGGCCCCCCACGCGCTGACCGGCTCGGGGAACCGCACGGTCACCATGCCATCGGGGCCGTCGACGCTCAGCCGAAGGTAGCGCGTGCCATCGAAGACCTCGTCGGTCGTGCCATTGTTGATGCGGACGTCGCCGCTCGTGCCGGCGGGCTTGTCATGGGTCACGAACACCGCCCCCACCGGATGCTCGACGTTGGCGGCGAGGACGCCGAGCGCGGCGTCGTCGAAGGTCTCGGTCTCGATCGGGCCGGCGACCGCGAGCAGCCAGGCGTTGCGGTCGCTGTAGGGGGTGACCTGGGCGGCGGCCGGCGTGACGGAGCCGAGCGCGAGCGCGAGGCTGATCCAGATGGGATGACGCATGGTCGATGTCTCCGATGAGATGCGGCGATGAAGTGTTCCCCGGCACCGTCCGGGTCGAACGCTGCGGCGGGTGCGTATCCGGTGTTCGATCGGCGACGCGCGTTGGAGCGCCAGAGTCCGCAGTCGTCGGCGCAGATTCTGCGATCTTGCGCCGGCGCGCGCCGCGAAGGCATCACGCCGATCCGGTGACATGGCCCGGGGTCGATGTCCCCGCGCGGTGACGTTCAGCGCCCGCGGCCCGCGCGAGCCGGGCTCCCGGCCGCGGGTACGCGCGTTGCAAACCCGCCCCGCGAGCGACTCGGAGGCGTCTTTGAAGAACCTCGTCATCCTCGGCGCCGGCACCGGTGGCACCATCATGGCCAACCACCTCGCCCGCCGCCTGCCCGCCGACTGGCACCTCACCGTCGTCGACCGCGACGACGCCCACGTCTACCAGCCGGGGTTGTTGTTCGTGCCGTTCGGCCACGAGCGCCCCGAGGACCTCGTGCGGCCGCGGCGCCGCTTCCTGCCATCCCGCGCCCGCCTCGTGCTCGCCGCCGTCGAGCGCGTCGACCCCGACGGCAAGGTGGTCCACCTCGCCGGCGGCGAGCGCCTGCGCTACGACCTGCTCATCGTCGCCACCGGCGCCCGCCTCGCCCACGAGGCCACCCCCGGGCTGCTCGGCGCCGGCTGGGGCGAGACCGCGCATGACTTCTACACCCTCGCCGGCGCCACCCGGCTCGCCCCGGCGCTCGATCGCTTCACCGGCGGCCGCCTCGTCATCGACGTCGCCGACATGCCCATCAAGTGCCCGGTCGCGCCGCTCGAGCTCGCCTTCCTCGCGGATGCCTTCTTCACCGGCCGCGGCCTGCGCGACGGCGTCGAGATCGTGCTCGCGACCCCGCTCGACGGCGCCTTCACCAAGCCGGTCGCCGCCCGCGCGCTCGGGCATCTGCTCGCCGAGCGGCGCATCGGGCTCGTCACCGACTTCCAGGCCGACGCGGTCGACGGCGCGGCCCGCCGGCTGAGCGCGTACGATGGGCGCGCGCTCGACTACGACCTGCTCGTGATGGTGCCCGCCCACCGCGGCGACGCCGCGATCGAAGCGAGCGGCCTCGGGGACGCGGCGGGGTTCCTGCCCACCGACCGGCACACGCTGCAGAGCCGCGTTCACGAAGACATCTTCGCGCTCGGCGACTGCACCGATCTGCCGACCTCGAAGGCGGGCTCGGTGGCGCACTTCCAGGCCGAGGTGCTCGTCGACAACGTGCTGCGCCACCTCGGCGGCCGCCCGCTCGCGCCCGAGTTCGACGGCCACGCCAACTGCTTCATCGAGACCGGGCACGACAAGGCGATCCTCATCGACTTCGCCTATGACACCGAGCCATTGCCCGGTCGCTTCCCGCTGCCCGGCATCGGACCGTTCACCCTGCTCGAAGAGAGCCACGCCAATCACTGGGGCAAGATGGCATTCCGTTGGATCTACTGGAACCTGCTGCTGCCCGCGCATCCCATCCCCATCGAGCATCGCATGCAGATGGCCGGCAAGCGGAGGGCCGCATGAGCCATGACATCACCGACACCCCGCGCGGATCACTCGGCGAGCGCCTCGATGGCGTCGACGCCCGCCTCGATGCCATCGAGGGCAAGCTCGACCGCCTCCTCGCGGTGGGCGAGCCGACCCGCGAGCTCATCGCCGAGGCGGGGCCGATCCTGCGTTCGGTCTCTCGGGTCGCCGTCGAGCGGCTCGCCGACTACGAGGGCCGCGGCTACTTCACGTTCGCGCGTGAGCTCGGGCGCGCGGTCGATGGCGTGGTGCGGGCCTACGCCGAAGAGGACATGGCGCGCTTCGCCGACGCGGCGGTGCACATCGCCGAGACGGTGCGCACGCTGACGCAGCCCGAGGTGCTCGATCTCATCGACGCGACCGGCGAGGCGGCCCACGGCGGCGGGGAGCCGCTGTCGATGTGGGGCGCCTTGCGCGCGACGCGCGACCCCGAGATCCAGCAGGGGCTCGCGCTGGTCTTCGCGCTGCTGCGGGGCCTCGGGCGGGCCCGCGGCGGTGGTCGGGGCGCGGGGCCGGCGCGCGCCGAGGTGCCAGCGGCGGTGCCAGCGGCGGTGCCAGCGGGGATGCCATCGCTGATGCCAGCGGCGGTGCCATCGGCGGCGGTGTCGGTGGCGGCGATGCCATCGGCGGTGACGCCATCCGTGACGATGCCATCGGCGGCGGCTCCGGCGTGCGCGACGCCGGCCGCGCCGTCCGCGAGCGCGCGGCGGCCGGCGGTCGAGGGCGGGCGCTTCGACGCCGACGGCTTCCTGCTCGATCCGGGCATCTGGACGCCGGCCCTCGGCGACGAGATCGCCGCGCACCTCGGCGTGGCGCTGACCGAGAGCCACCGCGCGATCATCGAGTACGCCCGCGCCGACTATCGCGCGACGGGATCGTCGCCCAACGTCAGCCGCGTCGCCCACGGCGCCGGCGTCGGGGTGCGCGCGATCTACGCCCTCTTCCCCCGCCAGCCCGGCAAGACCATCGCCCGCATCGCGGGCATCCCCAAGCCGGCCGGCTGCCTCTGACCCGAGCCATCGGAGCCCGACCCATGCACGACTTCCCCCTGCCCGCCGCCGCCCCGACCCCCGCCGCGGCGCCTGTCGAGCGCAAGATGGCGATCATCTGCGCCAAGGGTGGCCTCGACGAGTGTTATCCCGCGCTCATCCTCGCCAACGCGGCGCGGATGTCGGGCATCGAGGCGACCATCTTCTTCACCTTCTATGGGCTCGATGTCATCACCGAGGCCAAGGTCGACCACCTGCACGTCAACATGGCCGGCAACCCGTCGAGCCCGATGCCGACGATGGTCGCCGGGCTGCCGGGCATGGAGAACCTCGCGGCGCGCATGATGAAGAAGAAGATGGAGGCGCTCGCGCTGCCGTCGGTGCGCGAGATGCTGCACACCCTGCGCGAAGCCGGCTGCCGCCTGTTTGCGTGCGAGCTGGCGATGCGGATGTTCGAGCGCACCCGCGACGATCTCGTCGAGGTCGTCGACGATGTCATCACCGCGACCGACTTCTACGACATCACGCCGGGCGCGCAGATCGTCTACATCTGAAGGTGATGCCATCGCCGATGGCATGAGCGATGGCATGGGCGATGGCATCGCGGGCGCGGGCATGGCAGATTCTGTGGCGCGGGCTGCGGACTTCGGCCCGAGCGCGCGCGTCTCCGACGTGCCCGATCGTGATCCGCCGCGGGTTTGTATGATCAGCGGCGGATCCGAGCCGACGAGGAGATGCGATGAACGCCTGCGAGCTGCTGAGTGAGACCGCCGCGCGGATGCCCGAGCACCCGGCGCTCGTCTTCGAGGGCGCGCGCTTCACCTACGGCGCGCTGTGGGCGCGCGCGGGCGAGGTCGCGGCCCGCCTGCGGGCGGCGGGGGTGGCGGCGGGTGATCGGGTGGGGCTGCTGTTGCCGAACGTGCCGGCGTTCCCGGTGGCGTTCTACGGGGCGCTGCGCCTCGGCGCGGTCGCGGTGCCGCTCAACCCGGCGCTGACCGCGGAGGAGCTCGACTTCATGCTCGCCGAGGCGGGGGTGGCGGTGGTGGTGACGGTGCCGGCGGTCGCGGATGGGCTCGACGCGGCGCTGCGGGCGCGGGCGGCGCTCGTGGTGCTCGGGGCGGATGGCGCGGGGCCGGCAGATGCGGGGGCGGCCGAAGCGGGGGCGGCCGAAGCGGGGCCGGCAGACGCGGGGCCGGCGCCGGCGGTGGCGGCGGTCGATGGGGATCGGCCGGCGGTGATCGTCTTCTCGAGCGGCACGACGGGGCGGCCGAAGGGGGTGACGCTCTCGCATCACAACGTGGTGAGCAACGTGCGGGTCAACGCGGCCGAGGTGGGCATGACCGCGGCCGATCGGGTCGCGCTCTTCATGCCGCTGTTCCACTGCTACGGGCTCAACGTGATCCTCAACTCGGCGCTCTCGGTCGGGGCGACGGTGGCGCTCGAGCGGCGCTTCGACCCGCGGGGCACGGCGGCGACGATCGCGCGGGAGCGGGTGACGATGTTCTTCGGGGTGCCGACGACCTTCATCGTGCTGTTGCAGCACGAGGTGGGCGAGGCGCTGCGCTCGCTGCGCTACTGCTACTGCGCGGCGGCGCCGCTGCCGCGGGAGATCGAGGATCGGTGGCGGGCGGCGACGGGGGTGATCGTCAATCAGGCGTACGGGCTGAGCGAGGCGTCGCCGAGCGTGGCCTACAACGCGGTGGGCGAGTACCGCCCCGGCTCGATCGGGCGGCCGCACGCGGGGGTGGAGGTGCGGGTGGTCGACCCGGAGCGCGGGGTCGAGGTGCCGGTGGGCGCGGTCGGTGAGCTGTGGGTGCGGGGGCCGGGGGTGATGCTCGGCTACTGGGGGCAGCCGGCGGCGACGGCGGCGGCGCTGCGGGATGGCTGGCTGCGCACGGGCGATCTGGGGCGGCGGGACGCCGATGGCTATCTGTTCATCACCGATCGGCTCAAGGACATGATCAACTGCGGTGGCATGAAGGTGTACCCGGCGGAGGTCGAGGGCGTGCTGTACCGGCACCCGGCGGTCGGCGAGGCGGCGGTGGTGGGGGTGCCCGACGAGACGATGGGCGAGGTGGTGCACGCGCAGGTCGCGCCGCGGCGGGGGGCGACGGTCGACGTGGGCGCGCTGCGGGCGTTCGTCGCCGAGCACCTCGCCGGCTACAAGCGGCCGACGCTGATCCGGGTCGTCGAGGCGCTGCCGAAGGGGCGCACCGGCAAGATCCTGCGGCGGGCGGTGCGCGAGCGGGAGCGGGCGTTGATCGCCGAGGCCGCCGCGGCGGCGCCGGCGCGGCGGTGGACGCGGCAAGCGCTGCGGGATTGGATCGTCGGCTGGCTGCGGTCCGAGCTCGCCGACGGGGGGCGGGTGGCGCCCGATCGCGCGTTCGTCGACGCCGGGGTCGACTCGCTGCTCGCGGTGCGCAAGGCCGAGGCGCTCTCGGCGCTGCTCGGGCGCTCGGTGCCGGCGACGGTGACGTGGCTGTATCCGACGCCCGACGCGCTCGCCGCGTACCTCGTCGACGGCGCGGCGCCGACTGAGCGGGCGGCGGCGGCGGTGACGACGCCGGTCGGCGAGGTGTCGCCGGCGGCGATCGCGCGGATGAGCGACGACGAGGCGCGCGCGGCGCTGCTCGCGGAGCTCGATGGCCTCGGGGTGTGATCGCGGTGGGGGCGCCGCGTGCCGCTTCACCCGGCGAGCGCGACCGCGTCGTGGATCGTGCCCCGCAGCCGCGGCGCCGGGAGGCGGCTGCCGGGGCGGCAGAGCGTCACCCACAGCCCCGGGTGCGGGCGCAGCGTGATCCGCAGCCGGCAGTCGACGCGGCGGCCGGGCACGAGCGCGGGCCAGAAGCGTTGCAGCAGGCAGGCGAGGGTCAGCTTCATCTCCATCAGCGCGAACTCGGCGCCGAGGCAGGTGCGCGGCCCGGCGCCGAAGGGCAGGTAGGCATAGGGTGATGGCTCGGCGTGATGCCATCGCTCGGGGTCGAAGACGCGCGGGCGGTCGAAGACTTCGGGGAGGTGGTGGGTGACATGGGCGCTGTAGATCACGACCGCGCCGCGCGGCAGCGAATGGCCGCCGAGCGTGGTCTCTTCGCGGGTGATCCGCGCCCCGTACGGCGCGGTCGGCAACAGCCGCAGCGCCTCGCGCACGACCCGGTCGAGCAGCGGCAGCGCGCCGAGCTCGGCGACGGTGGGCGCGGCGCCGCGGAGGGTGGCGCGGAGCTCGTCGTGCAGGTCGCCGAGCACGGCGGGGTGGGCGGCGAGGAGCAACAGCGCCCAGGAGAGCGCGGCGTAGGTGGTCTCGTGGCCGGCGGTCAGGAGCGAGAACATCTCGCCGACGAGCGCGCGGGGGTCGTCGGCGCCAGCGGCGCGGTGGGCTTCGATGAGATCACTCAGCACGTCCTCGGCCGCCTCGCTGCGGCGCCGTTCGGCGAGCGCGCCGACCTCGGCGACGAAGCGCTCGGCGAGGCGGCGCATGCGGCGGTAGGGGGTCGCGGGCAGATCGACGGGGAAGAACATCGCGCCGAGGTGGCCGATGGCGTCGAGCAGATCGGTGAGGCGCGCGCGGAAGGCGTCGGTCTCCTGCCGGCTGTGGCGCACGTCGAGCCCGAAGACGACCGACATCATCGCCGAGAGGGTGAGGCCCTGCAGGGCATGGGGCAGGTCGACGACGTCGCCGATCCGCCACTCGGCGAGCATGGCTTCGATGAGATCGACGATGGCATCGCGGTAGCGGGCGACGCGCTTCTTGTGGAACGGGGGCACCATCGCGCGGCGATGGCATCGCCAGCGTTCGCCGGTGGTGGTGAACGGGTTGTCGACGAGCACCGCGAAGGCGCTGCCGGGCGGGGCGCGGAGCGGGGTGATGAAGGGATCGAAGGCGGTCCGATCGGTGAGCAGGCGGTGGTTGTGCTCGGGGCCGAAGGCACAGAGGAACGCCGGGTGGCGGTCGGCGAGGGCGATGAGGCGCTCGGGGCGGCGGGCGAGCGCGGTGAGGCCGGCGAAGGGATCGGCGAAGAAGCGCATGACGTTGCCGCGCCAGCCGAGCCCGGGCAGCCGCGCCGGGCCGCGGATGTCGACGTCGCCGAAGCGACGGTCGGCCATGAGGACCTCACCCCACATGATCCACCAGCGCCTCGCGGAGCGCGCGGTCGAGCGGCGTGGGCGCGCGGCCGATCAGCGCGCGGGTGTGGTCGTCGCGCGCGATCGCGTCGTGGCCGAGGTTGCGGATGAACTCGGTGCCCATCGTCAGCGGCATGCCGCCGAACGCGCGCATCCACAGCCCCGAGAGCCGCGGAGTGGCGATCGGCATGGCATGGACGCGGCGATGGGATCCGAGGCATTGGAGGCATCGCTGCATGAAGGCATGCCAGGTGAGCACGGTGTCACCGCCGATCTCGTGGGTGGCATCGCCCGGGGTGTCATCGGCGAGCGGCGCGAGGAGCGCGGCGACGGCGTCGGCGAGCGCGATCGGCTGCACGCGCCGGGCGGAGCCGTGCGGCGCGACGAGCAGGGGCGAGCGCGCGGCGAGGCGGCGGAAGAGCTCGATGACGGCGCTGCCGCGGCCGACGACGACGGCGGCGCGCAGCTCGGTGACCGGGATCCCGCGGAGTCGGAGCGCGGCGGCGACCTCGCGGCGGCTGGTGACGTGGGGGGTGCGGTCGCCGTCGGCGTCGCCGAGCGCGCCGAGGTAGACGATGCGCTCGACCCCGGCGGCGCGGGCGGCGGCGCCGAAGCGGCGCGCGGCGTCGAGGTCGCGGCGGCGGAAGCGGGGGTCGGCGAGGCCGTGTACGAGGTAGATCGCGGCGGCGGCGCCGTCGAGGGCCCGAGCGGTGGCCTCGAAGTCGTTGACGTCGGCGGTGATGGCGGTGACGCCGGGCGGCGCGGGGTGCGGGCGGCGGGCGAGCGCGCGCACGGCGTGGCCGCGGGCGGCGGCGGCGGCGACGAGCGCGCGGCCGACGAAGCCGCTCGCGCCGGCGACGAGGATCGGTTGATTCACGGGCGATACACCGCCGCCGCGCCGCGGCCGGCGAGGGCGCGGGGCAACAGCCGGGTGACGCGGTCCATCGCGCGGTTGAGGCGGCCGGGGATGCAGAGCGGGCGGCCGGCTTCGAAGGCGGCGAGCGCCTCGGCGGCGACGCGGTCGGGCTCGGTGAGCATCCAGCGCATCCACCGGCGGCGCTCGATGTGGGCCATGACCGGCGAGGCGGTGAGCATCGGGGTGGGCATGCCGCCGGGGCAGCAGAGGGTGACGGGCACGGGGTGGTTGGCGCCGCGCTCGTAGTAGAGGCTCTGCGCGAAGTTGACGATGAGCGCCTTGCTCGCGGCGTAGACCGCCTGCCGGGGCGCGGGCATGAGGCCGCCGGTGCTCGCGACGAGGAGCACGCCGCCGGCGCCGCGGGCGTCCATCGCGGGCAGGTAGCGGCGCACGAGGCGGACGGGCACGGTCGCGTCGAGCGCGAGCAGGCGCTCGATCTCGGCCTCGGGCATGGCGGTGAAGTCGCCGTAGTGGTGCGCGCCGGCGCTGCTGACGAGGACGTCGATCTCACCCGGGGCGGGGAGGTGGTCGAGCGCGTCGGGGGCGGCGAGGTCGAGCGGGAGCGCGGTCGCGGCGGGGCCGAGCGCGGCGGCGAGCGCTCGCAGGCGGTCGGCGCGGCGGGCGACGAGCACGAGGCGGGCGCCGCGGCGGGCGAGCGCGCGGGCGAAGGCGGCGCCGAGGCCGCTCGACGCGCCGGTGACGAGGATCCGGCGCCCTTCGAAGGCGACCGGCATCAGGCGGCCCCGCGGCGGCGGCCGAGGCGGCGGCGCAGCCGGCGGAGCGGCGCGATGACGGTGGGGTCGGGGGGCACGAGCAGGCGCACCGGCGGCTGGCCGAGGGCTTCGAGCGCGGCGCTCGCGGCGAGGCGGCCGGAGATCGCGGCGCCCTCCATCGAGGCGTTGGCCTCGTGGCGGATCCAGTCGCCGGCGAGGTAGAGGCCGCCGAGCGCGGTGGTCGCGGGCGGGCGGAGCGCGTGGGCGCCGGGCACGGCGGCGAACATCGCGGCGCCGATGCGCTCGACGGCGGCGTCGACCGGCTGCGCGTCGCGGGCGCCGGGCCAGACGCGGCGGAGGTCGGCGAGCACGTCGGCGATGACGCGGGCGTCGGGGTCGCCGAGGCGCTCGGCGGCGCGGGTGATGACGAACTGGTAGACCGCGGGGCCGTCGGGCGCGGCGCGGCCGAGGGTGGCGAGGTCGATGAAGTCGCGGAACGCGCAGCCGGTGCAGAGCGGCGCGCCGGCGGGCACGGGGCGGATCGGGCGGTCGAACCAGACGATCGCGGAGAGCGCGGGGGTGGTGGTGAGCTTCATCGCGTCGGCGAGGCCGGCGTCGCGGGCGAGCGCGGGGGGCAGGATCGCGCGCAGCGCCTGGATCGGCAGCGCGGAGACGACGAGGTCGGCGTCGAGGCGGGCGCGGGTGGCGTCGAGGCCGGCGACGAGGCCGTCGGCGCGGTTGACCGGTCCGCTGGCGGCGGCGGGGGCGAGCTCGACGCCGGTGACGCGGCCGCCGTCGACGACGAGCCCGGTGACCGCCGCGCCGCAGCGCACCCGGCCGCCGAGCGCCTCGATCGCGGCGACGAGGGGTGCTACGAGCGCGTCGCCGAGCGCGCCGGCGAAGAGGCCGACGTCCCCGGCGTGGCGGTGGCGCACGAGGTACTTCATCCACGAGATCACCGCGCGGGCGGCGGCCTCGTCGACGGTGAGGAAGGTCGCCGCGTCGCTCGCGGCCTCGGCGAGCTCGAGGGTGAAGCCGGCGCCGAGGCGGCGGCGGTCGTGCCATTGGCGATAGGTGAGGTGGTCGAGCGCTTCGAGGTCGCGCTGGCTGTAGCTCGCGAGCTCGAACACGGCGGCGCCGAGCGCGGCGCGTTCGAGCGGGGCGAGCGGCATCTCGCGGGCGGGGCGCAGGAGGTGGAGCGGGGCGCGGCGGGGGCTGAAGTACCACGCGAGCGGCGGGTGGCCGTCGCGCAGGTAGGTGTGGCGGTCGACCCAGATGAGGTGCTTCGACGCGCCGACCGACGACAGGAGCTCGATGAGGTTGACGTAGTGGTCGGCGACGACGTGCAGCCCGGTGTCGACGGCGCGGCCGGCGGCGTCGGTGAAGGACGCGGTGCGCCCGCCGGGGAACGGCGCGGCCTCGATCACCTCGACGGCGAGGCCGCGGCGGGCGAGCTCGAGCGCGGCGGTGAGCCCGGCGACGCCGGCGCCGAGCACGAGCGCGCGGGGCTCTCGGGCGGTCACGCGGCCTCCGCTTCGGCGGGCGCGGTCGAGGCGGCGCGGCGGCGGTCGACGAGCTGGCCGAGGCGGCCCCAGCCGTAGACGAGCCGGCGGGCGCCGGGCGGCTCGGGCAGGTACATCGCGAGGTGCATCACGCGCACGGCGCGGGGGTTGTCGCCGAAGGTCGCCGCGAGGCGGCGCAGCAGGCGGTCGAGGCGCGGATCGGTCTCTTCGTCGACGACGACCTGCATCAGCTCGCAGACGAAGCGCAGGCTGGAGCCGACGAGCACGTCGTAGTCGATGCCGAGCGCTTCGAGCATCGCGCGCTGCTCGCGCAGCGGCTTGCGGGCGACGAGGCCGTAGCCGGTGAGGTAGACGACGAAGTCGGCGAGCAGCGAGCGCTTGTCGTGCTGCATGGCGCGCTTGAGCACGGTGAGCGAGAGCCGCAGGTGCATCTTCTCGTCCTCGACGTTGGCCGCGAGCGCCGCCTTGAAGTCGGGGTCGCTCGTCATCTCGGCGAGGTGATGCAGGAACGCGAAGCCGAGCCCCTCGCTGAACAGGCAGAAGAGCGCGGCGATCGAGGGCTTGTAGGGGAGCGCGAAGAGGGTGCCCGAGCGCCAGGCGGTCCAGAACTCGGCCTCGGCCGGGCTCGGCGGCGGGACGCCGTCGGGGGTGAGGCGGGCGACGAGGCGCTCGATGTCTTCGAGGTGGCGCCGCTCGTCGGCGACGAGGCGGCGGCTGATCCGGGCGAAGAGTTCGTGGCCCTGCACATAGGCGGGGTCGGTCAGCAGCTCGAAGCCTTCGAGCGCGGCGGCTTCGGCGTGGTAGAGCAGCGCGAGCACCCGGAGGTAGGCCGCGCGGTGGCGATAGGGGTCGACCGGGGCGAGCGGGCGGGCGAGGCGGGGGACGGGCAGGGTCTCGAAAGCCATGGTGGGTCTCCATCGGGGCCGCGTTCGAGGGGGCGGCCGGCGATGGGTGATCATGGATCGCGGCGCGGGCGGGACGCATCTCGGGTTTCTCCGCATGACCCGCTCGGGGAGCGGCGCGGCGCCCGTGTCATGGGGTCGATGGGATCGCGGGATGGCTCAGCGCAGCGGGTGGCGGACGACGCGGAAGGGGGGCTCGGCGTCGGTGGCATCGTCGCCGTCGAAGAGGAGGCCGAAGCGGGACTCGACGGTCCAGGCGTTGCCGTTGCGGTCGACGGCGAAGGTGGTGGGGAAGTCGTCGCCGTCGGCGATGACCTCGGTGGTCCAGGGGTCGCCGGGGTACAGGCGGACGAGGCGGCCGTCGCGGATGGCGTAGTGGCCGCCGCGCCAGCGCTGCATGCCGTCGAAGCCGAGGGCGACGGCGACGGGTTCGACGGCCTCGATGGTGGCGGGGCCGGGGGCGCCGTCGTCGGCGATGGGGATGCGGGTGAGGGTGCCGTCGTCGGTGCGGCCGACGAGGAGGCTGCCGTCGTCGTCGATGACGAGGCCGTTGAAGCCGAAGCCGGGGTCGCCGACCGGGGGGAGCGCCTCGCCGGTGAACCAGGCGTCGAGCGCGTCGGCGCCGGGGGCGAGGCGGAGGATGGCGTTCCGTGAGGACTCGGTGACGTAGGCGGCGCCGTCGGCGGCGAAGGTGAGGTCGTTGCAGACGCCGCCGCCGGGGAGCGGGTAGCGGCCGGTCTCGGCGCCGGTGGCGGGGTCGAAGCGCACGAGCGCGCTCCGGGTGGGGTCGGCGAAGTCGGTGGCGCAGACCCAGAGCGCGCCGTCGTGGATCTTCATGCCGAGCGCGGCGCCGCCGAGGGCGCCGGGGGCGACGAGGGTGTCGGCGGTGGGGCTGCCGAAGGCGGCGCGGCGGAGCTCGCCGGTGGTGTAGCCGCCGATGTAGAGGGTGCGGTCGGCGTCGACGGCGACGCCTTCGGGGTAGAAGAGCGGGGCGTCGATGGTGACGGCGTCGGGCATGCGTCGCAGCTCGACCTCGCCGATGGCGGGGGCGCGCTCGGCGCAGATGTCGAGGGGGCGCTCGCCGGTGGCGATGCGATCGCCGGCGAGGCGGATGAGCTCCTGCTCGCCGTCGGGGCAGGCGGAGAGCGGGTAGGCGAAGCCGAGGCAGCCGGTCGCGCTGATGTCTTGGGGCACGTTGGCCTGCCAGGGTTCGCTGCCGCAGTCGTTGATGTCGAAGCCGGGCAGGAGCGAGGCGCGGCGGACGATCCAGTAGTTGTGTTCGAGGCGGAAGGTGGCTTCGACGATGTCATCGCCGAGGGGCTGCCGCCGGTGATCTCGTAGGTGCCGACCTGCACGAAGTCGGACATCACGTCGGTGCAGGCGTCGTCGTCGAAGACGGCGCCGAAGACGGTGTACTCGCTCTCGGTGAGGGTGATCTGGCGGGTGAGGTACTCGCCCATGGTGGGCTCGCAGTCGACGCTGGTCCAGGTGCCGACGAGCGCGGCGGGGGTGAAGGGCGCGGGCAGCGGGGCGCCCGTGTCGGGGTTCATGTCGGGCGGGATGGCGGCGTCGGGGGTGGCGTCGGGGGCGGCGTCGGGGGCGGCGTCGAGGTCGCCGGCGCCCATCTCGATGGGATCGGCGGTGCCATCGTCGCAGCCGGATGCGAGGGTGAGCGCGGCGAGGGCCGCGAGGGCGCGGGTGAAGGCCGCGGGGTGTTCATCGTGGTCTCCGGTGCCTTTCAGGCGGTGCGTTCTGGCGAGGACGAGGCGCGGCGGCGGCGCGCGTCGGGGTGGCGGGGGAAGGGATAGATGTGATCGGCGACGTCGCGGCCGATGGCATCGAAGGCGCTTGCGGCGGGCGGCCTCGTCGAGGGCTTCGGCTTCGACGCGCCGGGGGAAGCGGAGGTCCTAGTCACGCAGTCCGGTGGTTTCGATGAGGGCGGCGCCCTTCTCGGGGCCGATCTCGGTGAGGACGTAGCGCAGCACGAGCTCGGATGAGCATGCGCTCGGCCTGCCTGACCGGAGGGTCATGTAGTCGAAGGTGCCTTCGGGGTCCATCTCGTTGAGGATCGCGAGGTTGCTCTGGATGAGCACCGAGGGGAAGCGGGGATGGAGATGAACTGACTGCCGGGGGTGTGGTGCTCGATCCCGGCCCAGCGGCGGAGGAGGATCTGGCACCAGGTGTTGAGCGCGAAGAAAGCGTTCGCGCAATGGGATGAAGAGCTTCGAGCTCTTCGCCGGTGAGGCGGTGGATGCCTTGCGCGAAGTGCTGGCAGTGATAGTTCCAGTAGATGAAGTTGTCCCAGTAGTACTTGGCGGTCATGGCGCGGGCGTGGCCGTAGACGCCGCCGGTGCCGTCGAAGAAGTAGCCATGGTGACGAGCGCGTCGAGCTGGGCGTGCATCTCTTCGACGCGTGGGCGAGGTCGCCGCCGGTGAAGCCGGCGGCGATGGCTTCGACGGCGAAGGTTGCTGAGGCCGATGGAGTCGGTGCCGGGGCTGTAGAGCGGTCGAGAAGGCGCTGGCTTCGCCGACGACGGCCCAGCGGTCGGCGGACATCCAGCGGTCGACGCCGTAGCTGTAGCGCTGAGGCACTTGAAGTCGAGGAGCTTCGCCGTTGTCGAGCCAGTCGCGGAGGGAGCGGGCGAGCACGGGTCTCGAACTCGTCGAGGAAGCCGAGGCAGGCTTGCAGGAGCGGACCCGGTCGAAGTCGGTAGCGGGTTCGTGGAAGCGACGATGCCGACGCTGTGCGGGGCTGTCGGCGAGGGGATGAGCCAGACCCAGTAGCCATCGCCTATGAGGTGGTTGGTGGAGCGCCAGCGGTGTTCGGCGATGGGGCGCTCGGAACCATTCGCGCTGGCTGGGATCGACCATGGCTGAGATGTCGAGCTTGCCGGTGACGCGAATCCAGCCGGCGTTGCCGGAGGTGGGTGGTGCGGCGGTGGTGCCGTCGAGGGCGGCGGAGGAGCGCGCGGCGGCCGGTGGCGTCGATGATCCAGCGGGCGGTGAGGGTGGCTCGGGTCGCCTTGTTCGGACGAGGAGGGTGGGGGGTGTCACCGGGGGCGCGCTCGACGGCGTGACCTGGCGCCTTCGTAGAGGGTCGCGCCGGCGGCCTCGATCATGGCGCGCAGGTCGGTCTCGAGCTTGCCGCGGTCCATCTGGTAGCTGACCATCAGCGGCTCGCGGGCGGGGCCGAGCTCGTCGCGGGCGTGGAGGGGGAGCTCGCCGCCGCCGGGGAAGAAGCGCAGCGCGAGCTTGATGACATGCTGGCTGTGCAGGTAGTCACGGAGCCCGAGCTGGCGGAGGTAGACGGAGCCGAGCTCGACGCTCGACTCGCCGACCTTGTGGGCGCCGGGGGGGAGCGGGCGGGGGATGGGTTCGACGACGGCGACGCTGACGGCGGGGAGCCGCTGGCGGAGCTGGAGCGCGAGGGTGAGGCCGGCGAGGCCGCCGCCGGCGATGACGACGTCGAAGGTGCGGTCGCTGATGGGGGTGGGCTTCATCGTGGGTCTCCGATCAGTTTGTGGCGCGGTCAGGTGGCGTCGTCGGCTTCGGTGCCTTCGAGCCAGCCGGCGATGTCTTCGTCGGTGGGGATGATGTCTCGCAGGGTGCCATCGAGGAGCGCGCGGTAGCCGCGGGTGTCGAGCAGGCCGTGGCCGGAGATGCCGATGAGGATGGTCTTCTGTTCGCCGGTCTCGCGGCAGCGGATGGCTTCGTCGATGGCGGCGTGTACGGCGTGGGCGCACTCGGGGGCGGGGAGGATGCCTTCGGCGCGGAGGAAGCGGAGGCCGGCGGCGAAGGCGTCGGTCTGGCGGACGGCGCAGGGTTCGACCTGGCCCTCGGCGACGAGCGCGCTGACGAGGGGGGAGAGGCCGTGGAAGATGAGGCTGCCGTAGTGGCCTTCGGGGTGCCGGTAGCGGCGGCCGACAGTATACATCTTGAAGCGGGGGCTGAGCCCTTCCCGGTCGGGGTGCTCGTAGATGTAGCGTCCGCGGGTCATCGAGGGGCAGGCGGCGGACTCGACGGCGACGAAGCGGGTGCGGGCTTCGCCGGTGAGGACGTGGCGGAGGAAGGGGAAGCAGAGGCCGCCGAAGTTGGCGCCGCTGCTCGCGCAGGCGAAGACGACGTCGGGGCGGGCGCCGTCGAGCTGCATCTGCGCCTCGGCTTCGACGCCGATGACGGTGTTGTGGAGGAGCACGTAGTCGACGAGGAAGCCGGTGGCGTAGCGGATCCGGCCGCCGGAGCGCACGGCGAGCTCGAGGGAGCGGGTGATGGCTTCGCCGACGGTGGGCGCGCCGTCTTCGACCGTCGCGCCGAAGCTCTCCATGAGGAGGCGGCGCGCGGGCTGGGCGTCGAGGGTGCCTTTGAGGAGGTAGACCGAGAGGTCGAGGCCGAAGCGCTGGCAGGCGAAGGCGAGCGAGGCGCCCCAGTAGCCGTCGTTGCTCTGGGTGGTGAGGCGGCGCACGCCGTCCTGTTTGAGCAGGTAGGCCTGGGCGAGCGCGGTGTTGACCTTGAAGGTGCCGGTGGGGCTGGTGCCTTCATACTTGTAGTAGATTCGGGCGGGGGTGCCGAGCTCGGCTTCGAGCTGGCGGGCGCGGCGGAGCGGGGTGGGGCGCCAGAGCGCGTAGGCGGCGCGGACCTCGTCGGGGATGCGGAGCCAGGGCATGGGGGAGAGGTTCTGCGCGACGAGGCGGGCGCTCGTCATCGGGCCGTCCTGGGCGGGGGGGCTGCCGCCGGCGAAGCGGGTCTCGGGGAGCTCGAAGGGGATGTCGGCGCGGACGTTGTACCAGCGCTTGGGGAGCAGGTCGGTCATCGGGGGTCTCCGGTGGGCTCGGGGGCGCGGTCGGCGCCGGCGGTGGGGGCGGTGGCGTCGAGGGGGGCGTCGGGCAGCGCTTCGATCTCGGCGAGGAGGGCTTCGAGGGCGGCTTCGTCGAGCACGACGCGGTCGGCGATGCGCTCGGCGAGCGCGCGCACCGAGAGGGTGAAGGTGTCTTGGATGGGGAGCTCGACGGCGTAGCGGGCGCGGACGCCGTCGGTGATCTCGATGGCCATCAGCGAGTCGAGGCCGAGGTGGGCGAGGGGCTGGCGCGCGTCGAGGGTGGCGGGGTCGGCGCGGAAGACGGCGGCGACCATGTCGGTGACGCGGGCGGTGATGGCGGCGGGGCGCTCGGCTTCGGGGAGCAGGAAGAGCTCGAGCAGGGGTTCGCCGCGGGGGGGGGGGGCTTTGGGGGGGGGGGGGCGCTGGGGGGGGGGAGCTCGGCGAAGAGGGGGGCGTCGGGGAGGTCGTGGAAGTCGGCGACGACGGGGTGGGTGAGGTCGGCGGCGAGGGCGCGGGCGAAGGCTTCGACGGCGCGGGCGGTGCTCATGGGGCGGGCGATGGAGCGGGTCTGGCGGGTGTCGAGGCGGCTGAACATGCCGGTCTCGCCCCAGGGGCCCCAGCCGATGGAGGTGGCGGGGAGGCGCGGCGCGGAGCGCGTGGGCGAGGGCGTCGAGGGCGGCGTTGGCGGCGGCGTAGGCGGTCTGGCTGACGCGGCGACGACGGCGGTGAGGGAGGAGAAGAGCACGAAGCGGTCGAGGGGCGGCTTGGAAGCAGGCGGCGAGGTGGGCCGCCGGCGAGCTTGGGGCGGAGCACGGCGTCGAGGTCGCCGTCGGCGATGCGCATGAGCATGGCGTCGCGGAGGACGCCGGCGGAGTGGATGACGGCGCGGATGGGGGTAGCCGAGGGCGTCGTAGTCGGCGAGCGCGGCGGTGAGCGCGGCGGGGTCGGCGACGTCGAGGGTGAGGGGTGGATGAGGCGCCGCGGGCTTCGAGGTCGAGGATGGCGGCGACGCGGTCGGCGGCGGGTGGCTGGGGAGCGTGCGCCAGTGGCGCGGGGGGAGCGGGTGCGGCCGGCGAGGAGGAGGCGGCGGGCGCTGCGGTCGACGAGGGCGCGGGCGATGGCGAGGCTGACGCTGGCGAGGCCGCCGGTGATGAGGGTGGCGCCGCGGGGTGATGGCGGGCTCGGCGGGGGTGGGGCGCTGCGGAGCGGGGCACGAGGCGGGCGCCGGGCGGTGCATGGCCTGGACGGCGGGGGCGCTGAGCTCGGCGAGGAGCGCGGCGGCGGCGGCTTCGGGGGCGGGGCGTCGATGACGCCGCCCCAGAGGGGGCTGAGCTCGAGCGCGGCGACGCGGGCGATGCCCCAGGCGATGGCGGCGCCGAGGCCGAGGTCGGGGGTGGGTGGAGCGTCGGCGAGGGGAGGCCGCGGGTGAGGATCCAGAGGCGGGCGGGCGCTGGCGTCCTGGCGGCTGATGGCGCGGAGGAGCGCGACGAGGTGGCGGCGGCGGCGGCGGCGGCGGGTAGGGGGCTGGGCGGGGCGGGAGAAGACGACGCCGCGCCAGTCGGGGCCGGCGGTGACGTCGCGGAGCGCGGCGGCGAGGGCTTCGGGGTCGTCGAGGGATGAGGGTGAGGCGGTGACGACGGCGGCGTCGCGGGCGTGGAGGCCCGCGGCGAGCGCGGCGGCGAGCGCGGGTTCGGCGACGACGAGCCAGCGGCCGAGCGGGGCGGGCGCGGGCGGCGGGGCGGGCTCGGGGATCCAGTCGAGGGTGTGCATGAGCTCGGCGGCGGGGCGCTCGCTGGCGGGGCCGGCGTCGAGGGCGCGGAGCGTGAGGCCGTCGATGGCGGCGACGGGGGCGCCGTCGTCGTCGTAGAGGCGGAGGTCGACGCGGAGCAGGGCGGGGTCGGCGCTGGGCGCGGGGGTGAGGTGGCACCAGACGGCGGCGGTGCGGCGGCCGGTGAAGGCGATGCGGTCGACGCCGGCGGGGAGGCGGCTGGTGGTGTCGTCGCCGAGGTGTACGGCGAGCTGGAAGCAGCCGTCGAGGAGCGCGGGGTGGAGGTGGTGGCGGTCGATGCCGGCGAGGGCGTCGACGGCGACGCGGCCGAGGACGTGGCCGGGGCCGCGGTGGAGGGCGCGCACGGTGCGGAAGGCGGGGCCGTAGTCGAGGCCGAGCGCGGTCATGCGGTCGTAGTGGGCGGCGGGGGTGATGGCCTCGGGGCAGGCGGCGCGGAGGGCTTCGAGGTCGGCGGGGGCGGGGCGGCGCGGGGGCGTCGAGGCGGGCGTCGGCGTGGAGCTGCCAGGGGGCGCCGGGCTCGGCGCGGCTGTAGATCTGCACGGCGCGGCCGGTGGGGCCGGGGGTGAGCTGGATCTGGAGGGCGCGGCGGCCGGAAGAGAGCGCGAGGGCTTCGACGAAGCGGAGCGCGGTGACGGTGACGGGCGCGCCGGGGGCTTCGCCGGCGGCGGCGGCGATCTCGGCGAAGCCGGCGCCGGGGAAGATCACGCGGCCGAGCGCGCGGTGGTCGCCGACCCAGGCGGGGTCGCCGGCGGAGAGGGCGTTGCGCCAGACGCGGCGGCTGTCGCCGACGAGGGCGAGGCTGCTGCCGAGGAGCGGGTGGGGCCGGCGTCGAGGCGGGCGCCCTGCATCCAGGGCACGGTGGGGGGTCGTGCACGGGGATCTGGTCGAGCCAGTAGCGGCGCGCTGCCAGGGTAGCGGGGGAGGTCGAGCGCGGGGGGCCGGGGGGCGAAGGCGGCAGTCGGCACGTCGAGGCCGCAGACGAAGGCGCGGGCGAGCGCTCGGCCATGGTGGCGCTGCCGGGGGTGTCGCGGTGCATGGAGGATGACGAGGGCGCGGTCGGCGCCGGCGGTCTGGTGGATGGCGGGGCCGAGCAGGCGGTGGGGGCGAGCTCGATGAAGACGGGGCGCCGCGGGCGCAGAGCTGGTGGACGACGGCGGCGAAGCGGAAGGGCTCGCGCACGTTGCGGCCCCAGTAGGCGGCGTCGAGGGCCTGCCGGCGATGGGGCCGGCGTCGACGGTGGAGAGGATGGGGATCGCGGCGGGCGGGGCGGAGGTGGGCGAGCGCGGCGGTGAGCGCGGCCTGCACGGGCGCCATCTGGGGGCCGTGGAAGGCGGTGCGCACGCCGGGATGCGGCGGGCGAAGGTGCCTTCGGCGCAAAGTTCGGCGATGAGCGCGTCGATGGCTTCGGGCGTGCCGGAGACGGTGGTGCTGGGCGGTTGTTGCCGGCGACGGCGAGGTCGCCGCCGCGGCCGGCATGCGGGCTTCGGCGGCGGCGGGGTCGAGGCCGACGACGGCGGTGGCGCTGGCGCCTTCGGTGGCGGCCATGAGGCGGCTGCGGTGGTAGACGACGGCGGCGGCGTCGCCGAGGTGAGCGTGCGCGGCGGCGCAGGCGGCGGCGACCTCGCCGAGGCTGTGGCCGACGACGACGTCGGGGTGAGGCCGCGGGCGCGCCAGAGCGTCGAGCGCGTACTGCACGGCGAAGGTGCCGCGCTGGGCGGCGAGGGCGTCGGGCGCGGCGTCGGGTTCGGGGCGAAGAGCGCGGGCGGAGCGGGGCGGCGCCGAGCTCGACGAGCGCGGCCTCGGCGGCGTCGAAGGCGGCGCGGAAGACGGGCTCGCGGGTGTAGAGGTCGCGGCCCATGCCGAACCAGGAGGCGCCCTGGCCGGAGAAGACGAAGACGAGCGGGCCTTCGACGGGCGGGGGCGCGGGCGGGCGGCGAGCCAGGCCTCGAGCGCGGCGAGGAGCCTGGCGGGGTGCGGGCGGCGAAGGCGGCGCGGTCGCGGAGGCGGTCGCGGGCGGTGGCGGCGCTGCGGACGAGTCGGTGAAGGGCGGGGAGGTCGTCGGGGCGAGCGCGGCGATGCGGTCGCGCCAGGCGGCGACGAGCGCGCGGAGCGCGGCGGGGCGCGGGCGGAGATGGGGAGCACGGTCCAGGGGTCGGCCGGGGAGTCGGCGGCCGGGGACTCGGCGGGAGGCTCGGTGGCGGGCGCGGCTTCGAGCACGACGTGGGCGTTGGTGCCGCCGAAGCCGAAGCCGCTGACGCCGGCGCGCAGCGGGGCGTCGGGCGGGGGCCAGGGCCGCGCTCGGTCTGCACCGCGAAGGGGATGCGGTCGAAGGGGATCTTCCGGTTGGGGTGGTGAAGTGCAGCGTGGGCACGAGCTCGCGGTGGTGCAGGCAGAGCGCGGTCTTGATGACCCCGGCGACGCCGGCGACGGGCCCGGTGTGGCCGATGTTGGTCTTGATCGAGCCGAGGCGGCAGGTGTCGCCGGGGGCGCGGCCGGGGGCGAGCACGGCGTCGAGCGCCTCGACCTCGATGGGGTCGCCGAGGCGGGTGCCGGTGCCGTGGGCCTCGACGTACTGCACGGTGGCCGGCTCGACGCGGGCGTCGGCGTAGGCGGCGGCGAGCACGGCGCGCTGGGCGTGGCCGTTGGGCGCCATCATGCCGTTCGAGCGGCCGTCCTGGTTGACCGCGGAGCCGCGGATGACGGCGTAGATGCGGTCGCCGGCGGCGAGCGCGTCGTCGAGGCGGCGGAGCACGATCATCGCGGCGCCTTCGGAGCGCACGATGCCGTCGGCGCGGTCGTCGAAGGTCTTGCAGCGGCCGTCGCTGGCGAGCGCGTCGAGGCGGGAGAAGAAGAGCTCGCCCCAGGGCAGCAGGTTGATCGCGACGCCGCCGACGAGCGCGAGGTCGGCGGTGCCGGCGCGCAGGTCGCGGCAGGCGAGGTGCATGCCGACGAGCGAGCCGGAGCAGGCGGTGTCGATGGTCATGCTCGGGCCGCGCAGGTCGAAGACGTAGGCGAGGCGGTTCGAGATGATGGTGCTCGCCATGCCGGTGCCGGTGGAGGTCTCGATCTGGCGGTCCTGGTCGCGGCTGACGACCTCGTAGTCGGCGCGGAGCACCGAGATCAGCGTCGCGGTGTTGCTGCCGGCGAGCGTGGCGGGCGGGATGCCGGCGTCTTCGAGGGCCTCCCAGGTGAGCTCGAGCACGAGGCGCTGGCGGGGGTCGACCTGGGGGGCTTCGCGCGACGAGATCCCGAAGAAGTGGGGGTCGAAGCGGTCGAGCCCGTCGAGGAAGCCGCCGCGGCGGCTGGTGAGGCGGCCGAAGCGGGTGGGGTCGGGGTGGTACAGCGCGTCGGCGTCCCAGCGGTCGCGGGGGACGGGGCCGGTGCCTTCGCGGCCCTCGGTGAGCAGCGACCAGAGCGCGTCGATCGAGGGGGCGCCGGGGAGGCGGCAGCTCATGCCGACGATGGCGACGGGCGCGTGGCGGGCGGTCTCGGCGGCGGCGAGCTCGGCCTTGAGGCGGCGGATCGCGAGCAGCGCCCGCTGGGTGGGGGAGAGCGCGGCTTCGGCTTCCGTGGGGTCAGCGAGCATCGGTGGCTCCTGCGGGCAGCGCGGCGTTCACGAGGCGCGCGACTCGGCGACGTGGGGGTTGCAGCATCGAGTAGTGGTGGCTGGGGACGCGGAGCACGCGGAGGCGGGCGACGAGCGCGCCCCAGCCGTCGGTGTCGCGGCTCGGGTCGACGCGGCGGGCGGCGCGGAGGAGGGTGGCTTCGCCGGGGTAGGGCGCGGGTCGGTAGCCGGCGAGCGCGGCGAGGTTGTCGCGGAAGACCTGCACCAGCCGCGCGCGCTGCGCTTCACCGAGGCGCCGGGCGATCTCGGAGCCTTCGATGCGCTCGCGCAGGTGCGCGTCGCTCGGCGGGGCTCATCCGGCGCATCGCCTCGATCAGCGCGGCAGCTCTCGCCGCCGAGGCCGGCGAGGTCGAGGCCCATCCAGGCGAGCGGGTCGTCGCCGACGAGCGCGGCCGGGCCGGCGGCGCCGCGGCCGGGGGTGGCGCTGTCGATGAGCACCAGCGCCCCGACCGCCTCGCCGGCGGCGGTGAGCTGCTGCGCCATCTCGTAGGCGACGACGCCGCCGAGCGACCAGCCGGCGAGCAGGTAGGGCCCGGACGGCTGCGCGGCGCGGATCGCTCCGAGGTAGCGGCGGGCCATCTCCTCGATGGTGGTCGCCGGGTCGTCGACGCCGGCGAACGCCTCGGCGCGGATCCCGTAGACCGGGCGCTCGGCGCCGAGCGCGCGGGCGAGGGCGCGGTAGGCGAAGACGTGGCCGCCGACCGGGTGCACGCACCACAGCGGCGCGTGTTCGGCGGCCGGTCCCTCGGCGAGCGGGACGAGCAGCGGCGATCGCTCGACCGGGCGGCGGTAGCCGAGCGCCTCGGCGACGTCCCAGGTCGGCGCGCCGAGGTTCACGTCGACGCCCGCCTTCTGCCAGCGGCGCGCCGACGACGCCTCGATGCGGGTGTAGTGGTGGAACTTGATGTCGCCGAGCATCCAGCCGGCGTCGGGATGTACGCCGTCGGTCATGCGCGCGGTCTTGTCGGTGTAGGGGTCGAGCATCGCGGGCGCGACCTCGACGCCGATGAAGCGGCACAGCCGCTCGATCTGCCCGACCGGGTCCTGCACCAGCGCCTCGTAGCCGACCCGGATCTGCCGCTCGGCGGGCACCGTCGCGAGGAAGCGCGCGATGTTCTGGTGGCTGACCGTCCACACCAGCTCGGCGAGCTGCGCGCGGTCGAAGGGGTGCTCGGCGCGGAAGAAGCCCATGTCGTCGATGCGCGCCGTCAGGAACGAGGAGACGCCGTCGACCGGGTGGCGGTGCAGGTGGATGTAGAGCGGGTCTTCGAAGTACCGCTCGGCGGCGGCCATGACCGCGACGTCGAGCGGGTAGCTCGCGGTCTTGTCGACGAGGGTGCGCGCGCCCATGAGCGCTTGCAGGTGCGCGTAGAAGCCGGGCACGTCGAGGTCTTCGGCTTCGAGGCGGGCCATCTCGGCGAAGGCGGCGTCGGCGTCGAGCTCGGAGAGCGCCATCAGCGCCCGCACCGTGCCTTCGCGCCAGTGCTTGAGCCGCCCGGAGAGCGTCGCGGCGCGCTCGGCGAGGGTGGCGAAGCCGAGCAGCTCGAGCTCGGGCGGCGAGAACAGCGCCGGGTGGCCGCCGAGCATGACGCGCAGCAGCGTCGAGCCGGAGCGGGGCGGGGTCAGCACGATGATCACCCGGCGGCCGCGAACCGTGGGCCGGCGTGGCGCGAAGGGCGGCACGAGCGCCCGGAACCGGGCGATGTCGTCGGCGGTGATCGCGCCGCCCGCGGTGAGCGTCGCGCCGGGCACGCTGCCGCCGCCGGCCGCCATGCGCTGCGCGCCCTCGGGCGTGTTCTGCGTCAGCCAGTCGGCGAAGCCGGCGATGGTCTGCACGTCGAAGAGCACCATCACCGGGATGATCGCGCCGCTCTGTCGGGTGAGCTGCTCGACCATGATCGCGCCCTTGATCGAGTCACCGCCGAGCTCGAAGAAGTTGTCGTGGCGGCCGACGCGGTCGAGCTTGAGCACGCCCTGCCAGAGCGCCGCGAGCGCGGCTTCGAGCGGGCCCTCGGGGGCGAGGTAGCCGGCGGCGACCGCGGGGCGGCGGCTGTCGGGCGCGGGCAATGCGCGGCGGTCGAGCTTGCCGTTGGCGGTCAGCGGCAGCGCGTCGAGCATCACGAAGGCGTGGGGCAGCATGTAGTCGGGGAGCGTGCGCTGCAGGTGCGCCCGGAGCGTCGCGGCGGTCAGCGGCTGGTCGGCGACCACCCAGGCGACGAGCCGGTCGCCGCCCGCGTCGGCGTCGCGGTGTACGCCGACGGCGGCGTCGCGCACCGCGTCGTTGCTCATCAGCGCCGCTTCGATCTCGCCCGTCTCGACCCGGAACCCGTGGATCTTGACCTGCGCGTCGCGCCGCCCGAGGTATTCGAGCTCGCCGTCGGCCCGGTAGCGCGCCCGATCGCCGCTGCGGTAGAGCCGCCCTTCGTCGAAGGGATCGTCGACGAAGCGCGCCGCGGTCAGCGCCGGCCGCCCGAGGTAGCCGAGGCTGACGCCGTCGCCGCCGACCCACAGCTCACCCGGCGCCCCGGTGGGCACCGGTTCGAGGTGGTCGTCGAGCAGACGCAGCCGGGTGTCGGCGAGCGGCGCCCCGATCGGCGAGTGGCTCTGCGCCGCGTCGGCGAGCGTGATCCGCCGCCAGGTCGAGTGCACCGTCGTCTCGGTGATCCCATACATGTTGACGACCAGCGCCCGCTCGCCATAGCGCGCGAGGAAGCCCGCGAAGCGCCGCGGTTCGAAGGCCTCGCCGGCGAGCACGACCGCGCGCAGCGGCAGCGGGATCTCGGCCTCGGCGTCGACCGGCGCGAGCACCGCCAGCGCCGACGGGGTCTGGCTGAGCATGGTCACCCGGCTCGCGGCGAGGACCCGGTGCAGGTCGCGCGGCGAGCGGGTCGTGAGGTGCGGCACGAGCGCGAGCTCGGCGCCGTGGGCGAGCGCGCCCCACAGCTCGAAGACCGAGACGTCGAAGGTGAACGCGTGGCAGCCGCTCCACACGTCGTCGGCGGTGAAGCGGTACATCGCCGCCGAGGCCGCGAACAGGCGGATGACGTTGTGGTGGGTGACCTGTACGCCCTTCGGCTCGCCGGTCGAGCCCGAGGTGTAGATGCAGTACGCGAGGTCTTCGGGCGCCGGCCGGCGATCGGGCGCGGTCGCCGGGAGCGCGTCGAGCGCGGCGGCGTCGAGCACCGCGCACCGCGCCGCGCCCCGCTGCCGGTCGAGCACGACCGCCGCCTCGACCGTCTCGTCGAACGCCGCGAGCAGCTCGGCCTCGGTCACCGCGAGCCGCACGCCCGCGTCGCGCATCACCGCGCGCATCCGCGGCCAGGGCCACGCCGGCTCCATCGGCAGGTAGGCGGCGCCCGCCTTGAGGACGCCGACGAGCCCGATCACCAGCGCCGGTGAGCGTTCGAGGCACAGCGCCACCGGCTCTCCGGGGCCCGCGCCGCGCGCGATGAGCGCCGCCGCGACCTGGTTCGCGCGCGCGTCGAGCGCGCCGTAGCTCAGGGTGGTGCGCGCGCCGTCGCCGTCGAGCATCGAGACCGCGACCGCGTCGGGGCGCGCGGCGGCCTGCGCGGCGAACTGCGCGACCACCGTCTCGGCGTAGGCGCCCGGCGGCGCCATCAAGAACGGGCTCCGCCCCCGCGAGCGGATGATCTCGGCGCGGGTCGCCGGATCTATCAGCGGCAGCCGGTCGATCGGCCGCGCGGCGTCGGCGGCCACCGCGCGCAGCAGCGCCTCGAGCTGGCTCGCCATCGCCGCGACCGTGCCGTGGTCGAAGAGGTCGGCGCTGTACTCGATGCGCCCCGCGATCGTCGCGCCGTCGGCTTCGGGGTGCTCGGCGAGGATCAGGCTCAGCTCGAACTTGGCGGTGCCCTCGGCGACGTGCTGCCGCAGCGAGTCGGCCTCGACGGGCACGCCGGGCGGCAGCGTGGTGGTGACGTGCAGGTCGAAGATCACCTGGAACAGCGGGTGGCGGGCCGGCGAGCGCTCGATCCCGAGCGCGTCGCAGAGCGGGCCGAGCGGCACCTCGGGCGCGGCGAGCGCCTCGCGCACGACCTCGCCGAGCCGGGCGAGCACCGCCCGGAAGTCGGGCGCGCCGTCGTCACCGGCGAGCGTCACCCGCAGCGGCACCGTGTTGACCAGCAGCCCGAGCAGGCCGCGCAGCTCGGGCCGGCCCCGCGTCGCGACCGGCGCGCCGATGACCAGATCGTCGCCCGCGCCGTGGCGCTGCAAGAGCACCGCCCAGGCGCCGAGCAGCACCGTGTAGAGCGTCGCGCCCGCGTCGGCCCCGAGCGCCTTGAGCGCCGCCGTCAGCGCCGCGTCGAAGCGCAGCGGCACCGCGCCGCCGG
>JACKDM010000039.1 GCA_020633515.1 Myxococcales bacterium | reverse complement strand
GCCCGCTGCATGCGCCGCTGGATCGCCGACCGCGCCCTCGCCGACGACCTCGTGCAGGACACCTTCCTCCGCCTCCACCGCAACCGCCACCGCTACCGCCAGGGCGCCCCCGTCGCCCCCTGGGTCCTCACCATCGCCCGCCGGATCTCCATCGACGCGCTCCGCCGCCGCGCCACCACCCGCGCCCACCTCACCCGCGACGGCGACCTCCCCGAGCGCCGCGAGGATCCCATCGAACCCGAAGACCTCACCCCGCTCCTCACCGAGCTCCGCGCCGCCGTCGCCGCGCTCCCCGCCAGCCTCCGCCCCGTCGTCGAGATGCACAAGCTCGAAGGCCGCCCCATGGCCGAGGTCGCCGACGCGCTCGGCATCAACGAAGGCGCCGCCCGCGTCCGCGCCCACCGCGGCTACCAGCGCCTCAAGGCCCGCCTCGGCGAGTTCGTGCGCCGGGAGGCCGACCGATGAGCCGTGTAGAGGATGGCACCGACGCCCCTGATGGCATCGACGCGCCCGATGGCATCGACGCTCCCGATGGCATCAAAGCTCGCGATGGCAGCGACGCCCCCGATGGCATCGACGCCCCCGATGACATCGCCCGCGCCCCCACACCGCCGCCCGCGCTCCTCGCCGAGATCCACCGCGACCTCGCCCCCCTCGCCCGCGCCCGCCGCCGCCGCCTCGCGCTCTTCACCCCCCTCGCGCTCGGCCTCGTCGCCGCCAGCGCCCTCGCCATGGGACACACCCCCCACGGCTTCCGCGGCCCCGGCTGCGGCCATGGCCTCCACACCCTCATCCTCACCACCCTCGGCGGCCTCGGCCTCGGCCTCGTCGCGCTCGCGTTCGGCGCCTCCCTGCCCGCCGGCCGCCGCCTCCGCGCGCTCCCCCCGCTCGCCCTCACCGCCGCCGTGCTCGCCCTCGCCCTGCTCGCCGCGCTCTACCCCACCCCGGGCGGCCCCTTCCTCCATGGCATCAAATGCCTCGGCACCGGCGCCGCCATCGCCTTCGTCCTCGTCGCCCTCACGTTGCTCCTCGGCCACCGCGTGCTCCGCCGCCACGCCCCCACCGCCGGCCTCTTCGGCGTCGGCGTCGGACTGCTCGCGCTCCTCCCGTTGAGCCTCGCCTGCCCCGACGGATCGATGGCCCACCTCATGGCATGGCACGGCGCCATCCCCCTCGCCGGCGGCGCCCTCGCCGCGCTCGCCTGGCGCCCGCGCTGACCGCTACACGGCCGCCCGCCGCGTCGGCAGCGGTGGCGCGGCCGCGCCGCGCAGCCGCCTTGTCAGACGCCGCCCGGCTTCCGTATGCTCGCGGCCTCGACCCCGCGCGTCAGGAGACCCGTTGCTCCGTAAGCTCGTCCTCCACCACGTCGGCCCGACCGGGAGCATCGGGCTCGATCCCGTCGCCCCCCGCCTCAACCTCCTCACCGGCGACAACGGACTCGGCAAGAGCTTCATCCTCGAGGCGGCATGGTGGGCGCTGACCCGCACCTGGCATGGGTCACCCGCGATCCCCACCGCGCCCGACGCACGCATCATCCATCACTTCGACGGTGACTCGGGCGCCATGATCCGATCCGAGTCACGGTGGGTGCCCGAGGGGCAGTACTGGAAGCGCAAGTCCGGGCGCCCACCCAACCCGGGCCTCGTCTTGTATGCCCGCGTCGACGGATCGTTCTCGGTGTGGGACCCCGCGCGCAACTATCGCCTCTACGCGCGGCGAGAGGGCGGGGAGGCCGAGTCACCCGCGGCCTACCAGTTCACCAGCGACGAAGTGCTCTGGGGCCTTCGCCGCCATGTCACCCGCGGGGGACGTGACGTCGAAGAGACGCTGTGCCTCGGTCTCATCGACGAGTGGCGCGAATGGCTCCGCGCCGGGGACCCGCGCTTCGAACTGCTCACCCGCCTCCTCGCCCTGCTCGGACCGGACGACGAGCCCCTCGTGCCGGGCGTCCCGGTTCAGCCCAGCCTCGACGACCAGCGCGCGATCCCGACGGTGCGCATGGCATACGGCCAGGATGTCCCGATCACCTACGCGCCGGCCGGCGTGCGACGCATGTGCAAGCTCGCCTACCTGCTCGCCTGGGCGCTCGCGGCGCACGAGGCCGAGTCGAAGCGCATCGGCATCGAGGCATCGCGCCAGGTCATCATGCTCGTCGACGAGATCGAGACCCATCTCCACCCGCGATGGCAGCGCACGATCCTGCCGAGCCTGCTCGGGGCGCTCGACCGCTGGCAGGGCGGCCGGCAGCCCGAGGTGCAGTTCATCGTCGCGACCCACTCGCCGCTGGTGCTCGCCTCGATCGAGCCCGCATTCGACGAGGCGCGGGACGCGCTGTGGAAGCTGGACCTCGTCGACGGCGCGGTGCAGATCGAACGCGACGTCTGGCACAAGCGCGGTGACGCCGATCGCTGGCTGCGATCGGATGTCTTCGACCTCAAGACGACCCTCTCCCGCGAGGCCGAGGCCGCGTTGCAGGCGGCCGGTGCGCTCATGCGGAGCGCGGCGCCCGATCCGACGGCGGTCGCTGCGCTCGACCGGCGCCTCGTCACGCTCTTCTCGGTGCACGACCCCTTCTTCCTGCGCTGGCGCCATCACATCGGCGACCTGCTGCCCGACGAGGCCGAATGATTCGGGTCGAGCGGGCCACCCAACCAGCGACGTTCGATGCCACGGTGCGAGAGCCCGGTCTGCGCGCCCTCCGCGAGCTGGCCGGCGACGACGAGGCGCCCCGGCGCCCGGGGCCGAAGCGGCGCAACGTGCCGCCGCTGTGGACGCGCGCGCTGCCCGACATGCGTCGCCTCTATCGGCGCACCTGCGCCTACCTCGCCTTGTACATCCACCGGGGCACGGGCCGAGACACCGTCGACCATTACGTGCCCTGGCGCGACGATCCCGAGCGGCATGCGTACGCGTGGGACAACCTTCGCTATGCGTCGCTCGACGTCAACCGCCTCAAAGGCACCCGGCGCGTGCTCGATCCCTTCGAGCTGCGAGACGAGTGGTTCGCGCTCAACCTCGCCACCTTCGAGGTCGAGGCCCGCGATGGCATCCCCCCGGTCGATGACATCGCGTGGGCGAACACCCTGGAGATCATCAACGAGCCCACCTTCTGCGACGCCCGCCGCTGGTATCACGAGCGCTACTTCGGCCGAAAGCTCGATGCCTTCGACCCCGACGAGGCGATGCCATGGGAGACGCTGCGACGGGAGGCACCGTTCGTCGCGCGCGAGATCGAGCGGCAGCGGCGCCGACGCCCCGACGACGAGACCCTCACCCCTCGCTGAGCCCCCCGCTCTCCACCACCGACAGCCCGCCCCCCGCATCCCCCACCACCGCGAGCCCCCCCACCCGCGCCGCGTCCGACCGCAGCGCCGCCACCGCCGCCGCGCGCGCCGCCCCGCTCAGCTCCGCCAGCCGCCGCATCAACACCGCCCGCCCCACCTCGCTCGCCGCCAGCGCCTCCACCGCGCCGAGCTGCACCGACGCCGCCGCCTCGGCGAGCAGCGCCTCCAGCACCCCGAGCCCCGCGTCGCCCGCCGCCCGCGCCGCCGCCAGCCGCACGGCCGCGTCGGGATCACCGAGCAGCGCCAGCGCCGCCGCCTCGGTCTCCGCGGCGTGCGCGTGCGCCTCGCGCATGAAGTCCACCACCCGCGCCCGCACCGCCGGCAGCGGATCGGTGCGCGCGATCGCCGCGAGCCGCGCCCGCGCCGTGCCCGACGGCCGCAGGCGCCCGGCGACGGCGAGCGCGGCCTCGACGGAGGTCACGAGCCGGTCGACGTTGTACGCGTGCGCCCACACCAGCCGCAGATGCCGGCCCTCCAGGCGCCCGCCGCAGGCGACGAAGGCGCGGATCACGTCCCGCGTGCGGTGGTCGAGCAGCGAGCGCAGCGCCGTCGCATTGCCGGTCAGCCGCACCGCCTCGTCGAAGCCGACGTCGCCCGACTCCAGGTCGCGCCCCATCACCAGCCGCACCACCCGCGCCGGCTCCGGCGCGAACGCCACGCCGGGGTCGTGCGCGAGCTGCACGTCGAGGTCGAGGTGGTCCGATCCCTTGCGCTGCATCAGCCGCCGCCCGCCGTCGCCGCGGGGCAGCGGCCACACCCGCACCGCGCGCAGCCGCACCGTCGCCTCGCCCCGCGTCGCGCGCAGCTCGTCGAGCCCGATCCCGCCCCAGCTCTGCTCCACCGGCATCCCGAGCAGCGCGCCCGCGGCCTCCATCATGTTGCGCCAGCGCCGGTGCGCCCAGACGTAGCGCCCGATCCCGATGAAGGCGGCGATCGACATGAAGAGCGCGACGGCGAGCGGATCCATCGCGCCGGTCGCTCAGGGCAGGGTGCGCACGAGGCGGAAGCCGCCGCGCGCGGCCCGCAGCACCGGGTCCTCGGGGGCGCGAAAGGCCGAGCGGGCGTCGCTCGACAGCGCCCCGAACGAGCCGCCGCGCCGCACCCGCTGCGGGCCGTCGTCGGGGCCGATCGGGTCGCGCTCGATGACGTCCTCGTAGGGCGCGTAGACGTCGTGCACCCACTCCCAGACGTTGCCGTGCACGTCGTAGAGGCCCCAATCGTTGGGCGCGAGCTGGCCGACCTCGTGGGTGCGGTCGCCGCTGTTGCCCGCGAAGTAGTCGCTCATCGCGAGGCGCCCTTCGTCGTCGCCGAACCAGTAGCGCCCGTCGCTGCCGGCGCGGGCGGCGCGCTCCCACTCGGCCTCGGTGGGCAGCCGCCAGCCGCGGCACTCGACGCCGGCGAACCCGACCTCGGCGCAGATGAGCCCGGCCCCCGGCGCGGCGCCGTTGCAGCCGTCGAGCACGTAGCAGGCTTCGAGGCCCTCGGCCTCGCTCAGCGCGTTGGCGTAGGCGACCGCCTCGTACCAGCTCACCCGCTCCACCGGCCGCCGCGGCTGGTCGGCGAAGAAGGACGGGTCGTCGGCGAAGAGGCGCCCCCACGCCCGCTGGGTGACCTCGGTCGTGCCGATGAGGTAACCGCGCGAGATCCGCACCGGATGCACCGGCCCCTCGCGAGCGGTGCGCCCGGCCTCGTCGTCGGGGCTGCCCATCGCGAACTCGCCGGCGGGCACGCACGCGAAGCCGCTCGGGACCGCGGTCCCCGCCGGGCAGGCGTTGCAGGGCGGGAGCAGGCCGGCGGCGTCGGCGGGCCCGGCGCAGCGGATGCAGCCGGCGGCGTTCTCGTCGATGCGGCCGTCGCAGTCTTCGTCGAGCCCATCGCAGAGCGCGTCGGCGTCGGCGGTCGGCGCCCCGGCGACCGCGTCGCAGACCGCCGTGCGGCGGTCGGGGCCGCAGACGCGCACGCCGGCGCGCGCGCAGACGCCGAGCCCGACCGCGCAGGCTTCGCCGAGCTCGGGCTGCGCCTCGTCGGCGTCGCCGTCGCAGTCGTTGTCGCGCCCGTCGCAGAGCGTCTCGTCGGCCTGATAGTCGGGCAGCGCCGCGTAGTCGGGCTCGCCGAAGCCGGCGGCGCCGTTGCAGGGGCGCACCGCGGCGGCGCAGACGCCGAGCTGGTCTTCGAGCGCGCCGTCGACCTGCTCGTCGATCGAGCCGTCGCAGTCGTCGTCGACGCCGTTGCAGTCCTCGGGGCCGATCGCGCTCGGGCAGGTGTACTCACAGCCGCTGATCGGGTCGTCGTCGAGATCGGCGAAGCCCTCGGCGCAGGCGGCGACGACACAGGCGCGCGCCTCGCAGGCGCCCTCGGCGTTGGGCGGGCGGCAGGCGGTGTCGCAGGCGCCGCAGTTGTCGGGGTCGCGCTCGAGGTCGTAGCCCTCGTCGATCTGCCCGTCGCAGTCGTCGTCGCGCCCGTTGCAGCTCTCGTCCTGTCGCACGCAGCCGAAGTCGGGCGCGGGCTCCATGTCGTCGATCGGCCCCGCGTCTTCGGCCGGGCCCTCGTCGGGCGTCGGCAGGGGCGTGATCCGGCCGCTGTCGGGCGTCGGGGTGTCGTCGAACGCCCACTCCGGGATCGAGACGCAGCCGGCGAGCGCGGCGCTCAGGGACGCAATGACGAAGCCCCTCACCACACGCCTCCGATGCCCAGGGCGCCGGGGCCGACGGTGACGCTGACGCCCTCGGCCGCCTCGCCGCCGAGGCCGGGGCCGTCGAGCCAGGTCCAGAGCGCCGCGCCGGTCAGGAGCAGGCCGGCGCCGAGCAGCACGTAGCTCGTCAGCCGCGCCGACTCGGCGTCGGAGCGGGCGGCCTCGACCTCGTCGCGCGCGGCGGCCGCGGCTTGCACGTTGCGCACGGCGCGGGCCTGCTCGTAGCGCAGATAGGCGGCGTCGCCCTCGTCGACGGCGCCGCGGGCGACGACGTTGAAGACGACGCCCCCGGTGACGGCGGCGACGGCGGCGCCGGTGAGGGTCCAGGCGAGCGTGCGGTCGCGGGGCGGCGCCTCGGGCTTCGCTTCGGTCGGCGCGATGAGCTTGCGCCCGGCGGCGGCGGGCATGAGCACCACGACCTCTTCGGGGACCGCCGGCGTCACCCGCACCGTCAGCACCGCGGTGCGGCCGTCGGGCGCGGCCGCCTGTCCGCGGTAGATCCCGGCGGCGAGCTGCCACGCGGTCTCGCAGGGCCTCGGCGCCTCGGGCACGGCCTCGAAGCTGATGACGACGCCGGGCTCGTCGCAGACGAAGGTGACCGCGACCGGCAGGAGCGGCTCGATCTCGTCGAGGCGGGGGCGGGCGCGCTCGAGGAGCGCGGGGGGCGGGTCGCCATAGACGACCTCGCGGTAGGCGGCGGCGGCGTCGGCGAGGCGGTCGAGGCGCTCGTAGCAGACGCCGGCGAGGAAGCGCGCGGTGAGGCGCTCGTCGCGGCGGCTGTCGTCGCTGCCGAGGGCGGTCGCGAGCGCGTCGTACTTCGTCGCGGCGGTGGCGCAGTCGTCGACGCGCATCGCCGCGGTGGCCTCGGCCTTGAGCGCCTCGACGTCGACCGCCTGCGCGACGGCGAGGCCGGGGGCGGCGGCGATGACGGCCGCGAGCCCGGCGCGCGAGAGGGTGGAGAGCATGGGCGACACCCTAGCAGAACCTCCTCGATCGAGTCCGATCCCCCCGCGCCGCGGTCCCAGCGGGCGTGAGGACCGGCGCAGCATCGACTGCCGGCGAGGTGGCGTCAACCGGGTGGAGCCCGCAGGGCGGGTCAGAAGAAGACGCCGCGCGCTTCGAAGGTGTTGATGGGCTCGCCCTCGGCGGTGACGACGCCGGCGCGCACGTCGAAGCCGGCCGGAGCGCCGTCGTCGGTGAGCGAGAAGCGGGGGACCTCGGTGGTGCCGATGGCGTACTCGACCTCGATGAGGGCGCCGTCGCGGAGCGCGGTGACGATGACGGGGTTGCTCGCGGCGTCGAGCGGGGCGGCGGCGTGGTCGACGGCGAGGTCGTCGAACTTGATGACATAGAGCGCGTCGGGCGCGAAGACATGGAGCTCGAGGTCGCTCGGGCCGCCGTTGCCTTTGGTGCCGACGACCGCGTAGGCATCGGCGGTGTCGATCTGCATGGCTTCGCCGTCGAGGATGCCATCGACGCGCACGGTGACGCCGGCGGCCGCGCCGTGCAGGCCGTCGCCGTCGGCGAGGCAGGCGCTGACGCCGGCGCAGGCGCCGCGGCGGGTGGCGTAGGTGCACAGCACCGAGGCGCGGTCGAGGTTCTCGGTGGGGGTGGCCTCGCGGTCGGCGGCGAGCTCGCCGCAGCGGGCGCAGTCGGGGTCTTCGTAGAGCGCGCCGACGGGGGCGCAGGCGCCGTCGAGCGCGGCGCAGAGCGCGTCGCAGTCGAAGCCGGGCGGGATCTCGCCGAAGTCGCCGCCGAACGCGCCGCCGCCGCCCGCGCCGCCCATGCCACCTTCACCGCCGACGCCGCCGACGCCGCCGATGCCACCCATGCCACCTTCGCCGCCGACGCCGCCCTCGCCGCCGATACCACCCTCGCCGCCCATGCCACCCTCGCCGCCGATGCCTCCCTGGCCGCCGATGCCTCCCTCGCCGCCGATGCCTCCCTCGCCGCCGATGCCTCCCTGGCCGCCGATGCCTCCCTCGCCGCCGATGCCACCTTCACCGCCGATGCCACCCATGCCACCCATGCCACCCAGACCGCCGGCGCCGCCCATGCCACCCATGCCACCCAGACCGCCGGCGCCACCCATGCCCGCGTCGGCCGCGCCGCCGCCACCGCCGTCGTCGCAGCCCGCCGCCAGCACCGTGGCGACGAGCGCCGCCGATCGCATCACCCCGAACCATGCTCCGCGCATCTTCTCGCTCCGTGTCGTCGTGCGCGGCGCACCTTAGGGCCCGGCAGACGAGAAGTCGAGCGACCAACAGCGCACGATCGGGTGTCGGGCCGGGCGCGGCTCACGGCCCGAGGAGCGCGCGCACCGCGGCGGCGGCGGCGTCGAGCGCGTCGTCGGTGATGTAGGGCGCGGGGCCGAGGCGGAGGAGGTCGTCGCGGGCGTCGGTGTAGATCCCACAAGCGCGGAGCGCGGCGACGGCCTCGCGGGCGGCGGGGTGGCGCACGGTGACGAAGCCGCCGCGGTCGTGGGCTTCGCGAGGGCTCACGAGGTCGAGGTCGGCGAGCGCGGCGGTGAGGCGGCTGGTCTGGTGCTGGCTGAGGGCGCGGAGGCGGTCGAGGGTGAGCTGTTGCTCGGCGAAGAACTCGACGACGGCGGCGGCGCGGTAGTGGCTGGCGGGGTCGTAGGTGCTGCCGGCGAAGCGGTCGGCGCCGGTGCGGCCGTAGCCGATGCGGTCGCCCTGTTTGCCGTCGAGGCCGGCGAAGTCGCTGAACCAGCCGGTGTGGATGGGGCGGAGCGCGCAGCCGGGGGGCACGCGGAGCCAGCAGCAGCCTTCGCCCCACTGCGCATATTTGTAGCCGCCGCCGGTGACGAAGACGGGGTCGGGGCCGAGCGCGGCGAGGGGCTGGGGCACGACGTTGAAGGCGTGGTAGGCGTCGAGGAGGACGGCGGCGCCGACGCGGTGGGCGGCGGTGATGGCTTCTTCGAGGTGGGGCACGATCGCGGCGGTGCGGTAGAGCACGGTCGAGGCGAGCAGGCCGATGGTGTCGGGGCGGACGGCCTGGGCCATGCGGGCGGCGAGGGTGCCGATGGGCTCGACGGGCACGAAGCTGATCTCGGCGCCGGCTTCGGCGAGGCGGAGGAGCTGGCGGCGGAGGGAGTGGAACTCGCCGTCGGTGGTGACGAGGTGGCGGCCGCGGCGCCAGTCGAGGGCGCTGAGGACGCGGGTGGTGAGCTCGTGGCTGTTGGTCGCGAGCGCGATCTCGTCGGGGGCGACGGGGCGGCCGGGGGTGGCGAGCGCGGCGGCGACGGCGCGGCGGAGCACGTCGGCGCGGGCGGCGGCGCGGCTCCACTTGTCGTCGACGTGCTCGGCGGCGTCGGCGAAGGCGGCGAGCAGACCGCGCTCGGCGGCGTCGGGCCAGGCCTGGTGGCTGTGGCCGGTGAGGAGGATGCGGTCTTCGCGGAGGAAGCGGCGGTAGTGGGTTCGGAGCGCGGCGGGGTCGATGGGGGTCATGGGGCCTCCGCGGGGTGTTGGGGGTGGTGTAGCCGATCGGGGGCGGCGGGGGGAAGGCAGGGGGCGCGGCGGGAAGCGGTTGCCCGGACCGGGAGGCTTCGGGCACCCTCCGCGCACCGTTCTCAAGGGGGAGGTTCCCATGATGCGCCGTCTCGGTCTGGTTCTGTTGGTGCTGTGCTGCGCGCTCTCGGCGGCGCACGCGCGCAAGGTCAAGGTGAAGCTGGCGACGGTGGCGCCGAAGGGCACGGCGTTCCATCGGATCCTCGAGGAGCTGGCGGCGGAGTGGGAGAAGGCGAGCGGCGGGGACGTGGAGCTGAAGATCTTCCCGGGCGGGGTGGCGGGCGACGAGACCGAGGTGATCCGCAAGATCCGGCTGGGCACGCTGAGCGCGGGGCTGGTGACGAGCACGGGGCTGGCGGAGATCGATCGGGCGGTGAACGCCTTGCAGATCCCGATGGCGTTCGCGAGCCCGGAGCAGTTCGACTTCGTGCGCGAGAAGATGGAGCCGGGGCTCGAGAAGCTCTACGCGGACAAGGGCTTCGTCATCCTGGGGTGGTCGGAGGCGGGCTGGGTGCGGTTCCTGTCGACGGCGCCGATCGTCGATCCGGCCGATGCGCACAAGCTCAAGATGTTCATCAACGGGGGCAACGCGGAGCAGGTCGAGGTGTGGAAGAAGGGTGGCTTCAAGCCGGTG
The DNA here is from genome assembly GCA_020633515.1 of Myxococcales bacterium. Next base: position 35,637 of record JACKDM010000039.1, on the reverse strand, counting down.
CCGCTGCCGGTGACGGAGATCACGACGGCGCTGCAGACGGGCTTGATCGAGGCGGTGCCGACGACGCCGCAGGGCACGTTGATGATGCAGTGGCACAAGTACGCGAAATACATGAGCGATTTCGCGTGGTCGCCGCTGGTGGGCGGGCTGGTGATCGACGCGAAGACGTGGGAGAAGATCGACGAGGGGCAGCGGGCGGCGCTGCTGGCGGCGGCGCGGCGGGCGGGGGACAAGCTGCGGGCCGAGGTGCGGGCGAACGATCGGACGGCGGTGGAGGAGATGGTGAAGCGGGGGCTGGTGCTGACGCCGATGACGCCGGAGGCGCTGGCGAAGTGGCGGGTGATGGTGGAGGGGATGCGGGACGCGCTGCGGGGGGCCTATGTGCCGCCGGCGGCGTGGGACGAGGCGCAGGGGCATATCGCGGCGTGGCAGGCGGGCGCGCGGTGAGGGCGGCGCGGTTCGGGTCGTACGGGCCGCCGGAGGTGCTCTCGGTCGATGAGGTGCCGCGGCCGGCGGTGGGGCCCGATGACGTGCTGGTCGAGGTGCACGCGGCGAGCGTGAACCCGATCGACACGAAGATCCGGCGGGGCGGGCAGCGGGGGGTGATCCGGCTGAGGCTGCCGTGGATCACGGGGCTGGATGTGTCGGGCGTGGTGGTCGAGGTGGGGGCGCGGGTGACGCGGTTCCGGCCGGGGGACGCGGTCTTCGGGTCGCCGACGCATCGGCGGCCGGGCACGATGGCGGAGTATGTGGCGGTGGCGGCGGGGGCGCTGGCGGCGAAGCCGGCGTCGCTGAGCCATGTCGAGGCGGCGTCGCTGCCGCTGGTGGCGCTGACGGCGTGGGAGGCGCTGGTGCGGCTGGCGGGGCTGCGCGCGGGCGAGACGGTGTTGATCCAGGCGGGCGCGGGCGGGGTGGGCACGGTCGCGATCCAGTTGGCGCGGCATCTGGGGGCGCGGGTGGTGACGACGTGCAGCGCGGGGAACGCGGCGCTGGTGCGCGAGCTGGGGGCGGAGCGGGTGATCGACTACCGCAGCGAGCGGTGGGATGCGGCGGTGTCGGGGGTCGACGTGGTGCTCGACGCGCTGGGCGGCGAGGAGAAGGGGCGCGCGTTGTCGGTGCTGCGGCGGGGCGGGCGGCTGGTGAGCCTCAACAGCGATCTGCCGGCGTGCTCGGCGAAGTACGGGCCCTACCTCGGGGTGCTGGTCGCCGTGGCGCGCATGGCGGCGATCGGGGCGCGGGGGCGGCTCGGGCATGGGGTGCGGGTGCGGCACGCGCTGCGGCCGAGCGATGGGGCGGTGCTCGGGGAGATCGCGGCGCTGGTCGAGGCGGGCGCGATCCGGCCGGTGATCGATCGGGTGCTGCCGCTGGACGCGATCGTCGAGGCGCACCGCTACGTGGAGAGCGGGCGGGCGCGGGGCAAGGTGGTGGTGGCGATCCGGGGTGAGGGCGCCTGAGCCGGCGCCTGCGGTGGGCTATTCGTTGGCGGCGAGGGCGCGGGCGGCGGGCTCGATCTCGGTGGCGATGAGCACGGCCTCGGCGTCGAGGTCGGCGTAGAGGCGCCAGTCGAGGTCGAGGTCGGGGTCGACCTCCATGCCGCGGTCGAAGGTGCGGACGGTGCCGGTGGCGCGGTAGCGGGCGTCTTCGACGACGTCGAGCGGTTCGCCGGTGGCGTTGATGACGACGAGGGTGTCGTCGAAGAGGAGGTCGTCGTCTTCGAGTTCGAAGGCGCTGGCGGCGGGCATGGTCTCGTCGGCCTCGCCGACGACGGTGACGCGGCGGCCGTCGTAGAGGCCGGGGCTGTCGATGATGTCGTCGATGGTGGCGGTGGCGAGGCCGTCGTCGGGGCGCTCGATGGTGACGCTGTCGTAGGCGGCCCAGGCGATGAGGGCGATGACGGCGACGGCGATGGCGAGGGTGATGGCCATCGCGCGGCGGGTGCCGCGGCGGCGGTGGTCGCGCTCGGGGTGTTCGAGGGTGTCGCCGGGCGGGGTGGCGGGGCGCGGGTCGGTGTGAGGCGGGTTCATGGTCTGCTCCTGGCGGTTCGTCGGTGGTCGGTGTTGCAGGCGGCGGACCAGCGGCCAGGGCGCGGCGCGGCGTGGGGGGCGCGGGCGCGGGTGGGGCATCGGGGGGCGACGGGGCCGGGGATCGGGGCATGATCGGGCGTCGGCGGCGCGGGGTTGTTGGTATGCTCGCGGGAGAAGAACCGGGGGGAGCCGCCCATGGCCGAGCAAACGTCGGGCGCCGAGGACTGGCGCTCGGAGTCCGAGAAGCGCAAGAGCCTCTTGCGCAAGGCCGTCATCGCGCTGTTCAAGATCTGGATCCCCGATCACCCCGAGGCGAGCATGGCCCGGGGTGAGGTCTACCCGCTGCTGCGCGACGCGCTGCGGGATCACGCCGAGCAGATCACCTTCGTGAGCCTGCTCTCGACGGGCGTCGAAGACATCCACGTCCATGACTTCATGCCTTATCAGGCGCTCTCGGTGCAGGACCTGCTCGTGCAGCGCGAGGGCACCGACGCGTTCCTCGACGCGAAGAACGCGCTGCGGGTGGTGCGGCGGAAGTTCGGGATGATGACGCTCGTCGCGCGCATGGCGGGCGTGATGGAGCAGCGCAACACGAACGCGATCACGGTGCGGCAGGGGATCGACGAGCCGGGGCTGGCGGCGTTTTCGAAGCTGTTGACGGCGCGGATCGAGGGCACGGCGGCGGAGGAGGAGCAGGCGTTTCGGACACGGCTGCGGCGGCTCGGCAGCCCGGCGGTGGAGGTGTACTTCCACTCGGAGATGATCGGGCGGCGGCTGCCGGTGGCGTGGGATGTCAAGCGGGTCTACACCGAGCTGCATCGGGGCGCGAAGGGGCGCCCACCGTCGGAGCCGGCGCTGGCGGACTTCGCGGGGCGGGAGGTGGCGCGGCTGGGGGCGCGGCAGCTCCGGCAGCTCGCGGCCTATGCGCCGGAGCTCTCGGAGGATCTGGATCTGGGGGGCTTCGATCCGCACCCGACGCTGATCCGGGCGGCCGATGAGCGGCAGATGCTGGCGGCGACGCGGAGCTTGTTCGACGAGTTCCGCGAGCTGCGGGCCGAGCGGCAGCACGCGGCGGCGCTGGGGGTCGACGCGCAGGCCGACGCGCAGGCGCAGATCGCGGCGGCGGCGGAGGAGGACTTCCTCGCCGAGCACGGCGGGCAGGAGGGCGACGACGAGTTCCTGCGGGTCGCGCAGGCGCTGGATCGGATCCGGTCGGCGCGGGGGGTGGAGTTCTTCCGCCGGATCTCGATGGTGTCGGGGAACCTGAACTTCGTCGACGCGGCGACGGGGAGCGGGCTCGAAGGGGTGGAGGCGCAGGTCGCCGAGCTGGATCCGGTGGCGGGGCTGGCGAAGGCGCGGGCGATCACCGAGGCGTTCTATCGGGCGCGGGCGCTGGCGGCGGTGGTGCCGGCGCTGATGGGCGCGGGGCGGGGGGACGAGGCGCGGGCGGCGGCGGAGGAGGCGCTGGCGGCGGCGCGGAGGTGCAGCGGCGAGGAGGCGGTGGCGGCGTTCGCGGCGGCGGTGAACGCGGCGCTGGGCGCGGACGTGGCGGCGGTGGCGTCGGCGGCGGTGACCGAGGCGCTGGGGCAGGCGCACGCGGTGAAGGCGCCGGACGAGCGGGCGGCGGCGCTGATGCGGGTGGTGTCGACGCTGATGGAGGCGGGGCCGCTGCCGGCGGCCGTGCGCAGCTCGCTGTCGGCGGCGATCCTGGGGCCCGACGTGCACTTCTGGGACAAGAAGGCGGTCACCTCGCCGCTGGTCGAGGCGATCCTGGCGCTGATGTCGGGGCTCGACGACGACACGATCATCTTCCTGCAGAAGGTGGTGAGCCACCCCGACGTGGAGGTGCGGCGCAGCGTGCTGCGCACGGTGCCGATCGCGGAGAGCAAGCCGCTGCGCGATATGCTGGTGGGGCACTTGAAGGATCCCGAGCCGCGGGTGCGGGCGGAGGTGATCGAGCGGCTGGGCACGAGCGGCGATCGCACGCTGGGGCTGTATCTGGTCAACCACTTCCGGCACGGGGCGGCGCAGGGCTTCGACGAGAAGCGGGCGCTGGCGCTGGCGCTGGCGCGGCTGGACGCGGAGCGGTTCCGGCCGCTGTTCAACGCGATGCTGGGGGGGCTGGCGTCGCGGGACGAGCGGCTGGTGGCGCAGCAGAAGCCGATCAAGGACGACGGGGAGTGGCAGCTCGCGGGGCTGGAGGTGCTGTATCACCTGCACGATCGGGAGGCGCGGCGGCTGCTGTTCAACGCGGCGACGAAGGGCCGGGGGGCGCATCGGGGGGACGCGGAGCGGCTGTGGGCGGTGGTGAAGTCGGTGCCGTACGGGGAGCCGGCGCTGCCGCGGTCGCGGCACGATCCGGAGTGGAGCGAGGGGGACGAGTTCGATCTGCTGGCGATGCTGGACGCGGCGGAGGCGGCAGGGGCGGCGAGCGCGGGCGGCGGGTGAGGCGGCGGGCGAGGCGGCGGGCGAGGGCGAGGGCGCGACCGAGGCGGCGCGGCCGGCGGCGGCGGCGGAGGAGGCGCCGCGGGGTTGTTCGGGCGGCTGCGGCGGCTGTTCAACCGGGGGTGAGGAGCCGGCGAAGGGCGAGGCGGCGCGGGAGGCGGGCGAGGCGGAGGCGGGCGCGGATCCGGTTGCAGAGCCGGGCGCGGGGCGGCGCGGAGCTGGGCGCCGGGCCGGGCGCAGGGCGGGCGCGGGCGGGCGCAGGGCGGCACGGCGCCGGCGGGATCTTCGCCGCCCTCACCGATCGCCGCGGCCCCGAGCGAGGCGCCGCCCTCGCCGCTCGAGCGCCCGCTCCCCGCCGCCGACGGGCCGCCGGGCGCGCTGCTGCGGTTCACCGCCCACCTCGACGGCGCGACGCGGCGGGCACCGTCCCGATGGTGTTCAGCGTGTACCGCTCGGCCGACGCGCCGCGGGCGCTGTGGCGCGAGTCACGGGCGGTCGCGGTGCGGGACGGGCGCTTCGAGGTGGTGCTCGGCGAGGCCGACGACGCGCGGCTGCCGGCGCTGCCGGAGACGGTGTGGCTGGGGATCGAGGTGGACGGGACGCCGCTCGGTCGGGCGCCGGTGGCGCGGCGGCGGCGGGTGGTGCAGGGGTAGCGCCTACTCGGGCAGGCCGAGGTCGGGCGGGGGCGCGACGCCGGGCGGGAGAGCGGGCGGGTCGAGCGCGCCGGACTGGCCGGGGAAGGGCTCGGGCGCGAGCTCGACGACCGCGGGGCCGTAGGGCGGCTCGCCCTCGCGGCGCATCTGGGCGCGGTAGTACCAGCGGCGGCCCTGGCTGTCGTCGAAGCTGCCGCGGGTCTTGACGAGGGTGTCGCGGTCGGGCGCTTCGAAGTGCAGCGGGAGGCGGTCGTTGTAGCCGACGACGAAGCCGCCGAGCAGCGCGACCTCGGCGCTCAGCGCGCCCTCGCCGAGCTCGGCGCCGACGCCCTGCACCCGGCCGCCGCGGACCTTGAAGGTGACGCGGGTGCCGCGGTGGTTGACGAAGGTCGGCGCCGGGGTGTCGGGGTCGCGGGTCCAGTCGGCCGAGCCGGCCAGGAGGCGGTCGATCCAGACCTCGGGCATGTCGACGAGGCCGAGGCGGCGCACGTCTTCGAGGGTGAGGCTGTCGTCGTCGGGTCGCGGCGGCGGCGGGGGGCGGGCGTCCTGCACGTAGGCGTCGAGCGGCAGAGCGGCGTCGGGCGGCGGCGGGCCGGCGTCGAGCGGGGGCGGGGGGTCGTTGCAGGCGGCGTCGCCGATGAAGGCGTAGACGACGAGGCCCATGGCGAGCACGGTGAGGGCGGGGACGAGGGAGTCACGCATGGGGGGATGATAGCGCGGTCGGGGCGCGCCGCGCGCGGGGCCTGTTCCGGATCGGGTCAGGGCGCGGCGACGCAGGCGTAGCCGACGCAGGTCTCACCGACGGCGCAGTCGAAGTCGCCGGCGCACTCGGCGGGGCCCCAGCGCAGGGTGAAGCGGCCGCGCTCGTTGTTGGTGCCGTCGACGATGACGAAGAGCTCGCTGCCGGGCGCATCGAAGACGACCGCTTCGGTCAATCCGCCGTCGCTGCACGCCCGGCGCTCGCCGGCCGGATCGGCGCAGCCGTTGACGACGGCGAGCGCGAGGTCCCAGCCGCCGTCGGGGATCGCCTCGATGAAGTAGCGGCCGACGGCCTGGCGGGGGAGCTGGTAGACGACGTCGCCGCCGATGGTGTTGTGGCCGGTGCAGGGGTTGCCTTCGACGAGGCGGTAGTCGTCGCCGGCGGGGCGGGTGTCGCCCTGGAGCTGACCGCCGGCGGCGTCGAGGCGCTGGGCGTTGTCGCAGGTCTCGTTGGCGGGGGCGTTGCCGTAGGGCTCGACGACCATCTGCGCGGTGACCCGGCCGCGGGCGTTGGCGTCGACGCCGTCGATGACGAGGAAGTAGTCGCCGGGCGGGACCTCGCCTTCGAAGCCGTAGCCGCAGCGCACGGGCGCGATCGCGCCGCAGTCGGCGACGAGGTAGGCGGCGACGGCGAAGTCGTTGGGCTGGGCGAGCGCCTGCACGCGCACGTAGCTGGTGCGGTCGAGGCGCACGGCGTAGGCGACGTCGGGGCCGCCCTGGCCGGCGCAGGCGGCGTAGTCGTCGGTCGCGCGGCCGAGGTTGACGGTGACCTCGGCGACGCCGCCGACGAGGTCGAGCGGGGGCGCCTGGCCGCAGGTGTCGTTGGGCGGCGGCGCGGCGAGCGGCGCGGCGTCGACCTGGAGGCGATAGTCGGCGCGGTCGCCGACCGCGAGGCCGTCGACGATGATGGTGTACTGGCCGGGCTCGGTGACGGGGAGGCGCACGACCGCCGGGTTGAGCTGCGGGCTCTGCGGGTCGCGGGGGTCGGGGGTGTCGTCGGCGCAGGCGACCTCGCTGCCGCTGTCGGCGCAGGTGCGGCGGATGCTGACGACCGGGTCGCCGAGGGTGCCGCCGGCGAGGCCCTCGACGCGGGCGGTGAGGAGCTGCGGCGGGTAGAGGCAGGGGTTCTGCGCGCAGCCGGCGACGTCGGGGTCGTCGATGGTGATCGTGTAGACGATCTCGCCGCCGTCGGCGACGGCGCCGCCGCTGACGCAGCTCGCGGACGCGACCGAGGCGGCGCCGAGGCGATCGTTGACGGTGACCGCGCCGCCGGCGAGCGCGAGGACCTCGGCGTTGCGGCAGAGCGCCTGCGTGTCGGGGCTGACCGCCGTCAGCGAGACCCGGTAGGTGGCGGCGCCGTCGTTCTCGCTCGACAGACGCAGGCACCACGTCCCCGCCGAGCCGCGGGCGACGATGTCGGTCGACTCGCCGCCGCGGGTCCAGCGCCCCGTGCCGATCGCCTCGCCCGCGGGGTTCTCGACCTCGCCGGCGATGACCGCGTCGCCGGTGAGCACCTCGACGTGCGCGGTCAGCTCTTCGCGGTTGTTGACGTGGAAGCAGAAGACGTCGTCGTCCTCGGGGCAGATCCGCCCCGAGAGGTCGCCGACGAAGGCGACGTCACCCGGCGCGCGCACCCGGCGGCCGCTCTCGCGGTCGTCGTCGCTGCCGCCGACGTCGTAGCGGTCGTCCACGCAGCGGTCGCCGTCGGCGAAGAGGCGGATCTCGAGGCTGTAGGCCGCGACCGAGGGCGGGCCGACCTGCTCGACGCCGACGACGAGCGGGCGCGCGGTCGCGAACGGGCCGACGACGACCGCCTCGTTGGGCTCGGGGCTCTCGCTGCGGGCGAACTCCATGCCGTTGCCGCCGAGGACGACCAGGGTCAGATCGGCGGCGCGGTCCTGCTGGCGGAGGATGATCTCGGCGGCGGTGTCGGCGGGCAGGTCGAAGGCGAAGTAGTCGGGGTTGCAGCTCACCCGGCCGAGGGTCAGGCCGGCGGCGACGGGCGTGGCGGTCTCGGGCGTGTCGTTCGGCTCGCCGCCGTCGTCGGCGCAGGCGGGCGCGGCGCACATCCCGGCGTCGCAGATGCGGGCGCCGACGCAGTCGTCGTCGGTCTGGCACTCGCCGGCCTCGGTGCAGCGGTTGCCGGTCGGACCGGCGGTGCAGAGCTGGTTGCCCGGGCAGTGCTCGTCGGTGCGGCAGGCGGCGCAGACCCGCGGGTTGCCCGGCAGGCAGACCTGCCCGAGCCCGCAGTCCTCGTCGGCGTCGCACGCGCCGGTGCGGCTCGGGGCGCAGTCGCCGCTCGGCAGGCAGCTCCACCCGCCGGCGCAGGTGAAGTCGCCGCCGCAGCCCGGCCGCTCGCCGCAGGCGCCGTCGACGCAGATCCGCTCGCCGTTGCACTCGCGGCTGTCGACGCAGGGGTCGGGCTCGGCGCAGACGTTGTCGACGCACGCGCCGGTGCCGAAGCAGTCGTCGTCGTCGCGGCAGTTGCCACAGCGGCCCTCGATGCAGAGCGGGGTGCTCGGATCGGCCACCGCGCAGCCGGCGTCGTCGACGCAGCCGGCGACGCAGGCGCCGCCCTCGCAGACGTTGCCCTCGAGGCACTCGAGATCGTCGGCGCACGGCGAGGCGTCGACGCAGACGTTGTCCGCGTCGCAGACCCCCCGCTCGCAGTCACAGGTGGGGCCCAGATCGATCCCGACGTCGGGCTCGCCGCCCATGCCGCCCATGCCCCCGCCCATGCCGCCCATGCCGTCGCTGTCGGGCACCATCACGTCGCCGCCCGGCTCGGTCGTGCCGTCGTCACAGCCGACCGCCAACAGACCCGCCGCCAGCACCATCACGCCCAGGTGCCGAAGCTCTACCGTCATCGAGAATTCCCCCCGGATGGACTCCGCCGCCGACTCTAAGGAGTTTGCCCCGCCCTTATCAAGCTTGCGGTCCCCGCGGAATCCTTCAGTAGAGGCACAAGAGCCCGACACCCGGGAAGCGAGTCGGCGTGCTTGGATCTACCCCCCTACCCCGAGTACGCTGTGCACGCTACGCGATCCGGGGGGAATAGACGCGTGATCCGCAAAGCTCAGTTTTCGTGGGGGGCCACGCTGCTCCTCCTCGGCCTCACCGGCGCCGCCCACGCCGGCCTGCCCGTCAACGTCGAGATCCTCAGCCCGGGCCAGGGGCAATGCGTCAACAACGGCGACCGGGTCGGCACCGGCGGGATCGTCGGCGGCGAGGCGCTGCCGAGCTTGCGTGACGTCCCCGTCCGGCTCCGGCTGACCAGCGTGGGCGGCACCTCGCTCAGCGTGACGTTCACCAGCCGCTTCGAGCTGTTCACGGTGCGCGTCGACTTCCCGCCCGGCCAGGAAGAGATCGTCACCGACGCCTACTCGCTGCCGGCCTTCCTCGTCGAAGACGCGGCCAACACCTCGCTCGAGGTCATCGTCCGCTCGGTCGACAACCCCAACCTCACCGCGCGCGACACCGTCGACTTCATGCTCGACCGCACCCCGCCGCGGCTCCAGGTCAACACCGAGCTCGGCGACCTCGACGAGTGCAGCGCCGCCGCGCCGGTGATCGACCTCCAGCCGGTCGACACCTTCGACCAGAACCCGATCCTCGAGAGCCGCGTCGAGCTCGTCGGCTGCCGCCGCCGCCAGATCTTCACGACCCGCGACGCCTGCGGCAACGCCCAGGAGTACGAGCACCTCTCCCGGCGCCCCGGCGACCCCGCGACCATCACCGCCGCGCTGCGTGGCTATCGCTGCGGCGTCGACGGCCTCTGCGTCACCCAGGGCCCCGACGCCGTGCCCTTCTCGCCCGGCGACCGGATCGGCCGCGGCACGATCGTCTTCGACTTCCAGGGCCCCGACGGCTGCATCGACCAGGTCAACGCCTCGCTGATCCGCGCCGAGGACTACGTCGAGAACTGCCCCGCCTTCGAAGACATCGAGCCCGACCCCGACGGCAACATCGTCGACCCCTGCCCCATCCTCGTGCCCGGCCAGGCGATCGAAGAGGCCGGCGACTACGTCGCGCGCCTCGTCGTCTCGTCGTGCGAGCGCGAGATCATCCGCGACGAGATCGACTTCACCATCCTCGACCGCCCCACCGCCAACGCCGGCGGCCCCTACGTCGTCACGCAGGGCGACACGGTGATGCTCGACGGCAGCCGCAGCGAGGTCGCGCCCGAGCTCGGCGGCATCGTCTCCTACGCCTGGGACCTCAACCGCGACGGCTTCTTCGACCCCGGCGAGCTCGGCGACGACATCAACCAGAACGGCATCCGCGACCCGTGGGAGGTCGACCGCCAGAACGACGGCTTCGACTTCGCCGCCGACCTCGACGGCAACGGCCAGATCGAAGGCCGCGAGGTCTTCTCGGCCCAGAACGGCCAGGTCCGCCCGGTCCCGCTCGAGACCGAGCTCGACGGCGTCTACGAGGTGCGGCTGCGCGTCACCGGCGGCAACGGCGCCGAGTCGATCGCGGCGGCCTCGCTGACCGTGCGCGACGTCGACCCCGACTGCCAGCTCGGCGGCCCCTACGAGGGCTTCGAAGGCGTGCCCGTCGTCTTCGACGCCAGCGCCTCGTCCGAGGGCCACTTCGCCGATCCGATCATCGCCTGGAACTGGGACTTCGGCGACGGCGTCCGCCCGCAGCGCGGTGACAACCTCACCAACCCGGCGCACATCTTCCGTCAGGCCGGCGAGTACACCGTCACCCTCGCCCTCGAAGACATCGACTCGATCGGCGAGTGCGAGACCACCGTCACCATCACCGAGGTGCTGCCGGTCGTCGAAGGCATCGCCGCGCTCGACCAGTCGCCCCTCGAAGGCCGCCCGATCCGCTTCACCGCCGGCGACACCCGCCCCGGCAGCGACAGCGACCCGATCCTCAACTACCGCTGGCAGTTCGGCAACGGCGAGGAGCAGAACGGCGCCGCGCTGCGCGAGCCGGTGCAGGCGTTCGCCGACGACGGCGTCTACGAGGTCTGCCTCACCGTCGCCGACGAGGACAGCGAGGCGAGCGGCTGCTTCGACATCGTCATCGCCGACCTCATGCCGACCGCGGTCTTCGACGCGCCCGCGCAAGCGGTCGAGGGCCAGCCGGTGATGTTCGACGCCGAGGGCACCATCGCCGGCGGCCCCGCCGACGCGCTCGCCCGCATCGAGTGGGACTTCGGCGACGGCGAGCCGCCGGTCGTCGTCGACGACCTCGACGACCCCGACTCCTTCCTCATGGAGCACACCTTCCGGCGCAACGGCCGCTACACCGTCACCCTGACCGCCTACGACGAGGACTCCGAGGTCTCCTTCCGCCGGGAGATCGTCATCGACGACACCCGCCCGCGCGCCGCGCTCGACGTGCTCTACCCCGCCGGCCAGCGCAGCGGCGTCGAAGGCGACCCGCTCGAGTTCGACGCCTCGCGCAGCACCCCCGGCGCCGACCGCGTCGTCGACTACCGCTGGAGCTTCGGCGACGGCACCAACCAGACCACCCAGGTCCCCCGCGTCACCCACGTCTACCAGGACGACGGCAGCTATCAGGTCCGCGTCACCGTCGTCGACGAGGACGGCAGCACCGAGTCGGCCGAGCTCATCGCCGACGTCGCCAACCGCGACCCGGTCATCCGCCTCGTCGCCAACGAGACGCAGGTCGAGCTCGGGCAGGAGGTCCGCTTCCGCACCGTCGTCAACGGAAACGTCCCCCCGAGCCCCACCCCGCAGATCGCCGTCGTCGTCGACGACGTCGCCGCCGACCTGCCGCCGCTCGTCGTCGAGTGGGACTTCGGCGACGGCGGGATCAGCACCGAGCTGTCGCCCACCCACCGCTTCGCCGAGCTCGGCGAGCTGACGGTGCGGGTGCTCATCGAAGACAAAGACGGCGGCATGGCCGAGGCCGAGCTCGAGATCGAGGTCACCGCCGCCGCGCCGCGGATCCAGCAGGTCGCCGAGCAGCAGGTCGCCGAGGGCGCGACGCTCGAGTTCTCGGTGCTCGTCGAGGCCCCGCCGCTCGGCGAGGGCTTCGCGACGCTCGACGTCAACATCCCCGGCCTCCCGCCCGGCGCCATGGTCGAGATCGTGCCCGAGGGCAACAACCGCCGCGTCGACGTCACCTGGACCCCGACCTACTACCAGGCCGGCCGCTACCAGCTCCAGGTGCGCGCGGCCGCGCTCGAGGTCGCCCGCTCCGACCGCACCCGCACCGTCACGATCGTGGTCACCGAGGCCGGCACCCCGCGCCTCGCCGCGGTCGGCGGCACCTCGGGTCGCGGCGTCGTGACGCTCTTCGACTACTCCGCCAACCAGTTCCGCGCGGTCGCCGAGGTCGAGCTCGGCCTCGGCGGCGGCGGCCTCGCCGCGCAGCCCGACGGCCAGCGCGTCTTCGTCGCCGTGCCCGGCAGCAACCGCGTCGCCGTGATCCAGGCAGTCGCCCCCCTGCGCCAGACCCCGCTCCGCCGTATCCCCGTCGGCCGCACCCCGAGCGCGGTCGCGGCGGGCATGGGGCACATGTGGGTCGTCAACAGCGGCGACGACACGCTCTCGATCATCGACACCGCCACCCTCAAGGTCGTCCGCAGCGTCTCGCTCGCCCCGCTCGCGGGCCCGAGCGACATCGCCTGGCTCGGCGCCGGCTTCGAAGGCCTCCAGGCACCCCGCCTCGCCGTCGTCTCCCGCCGCAGCGGCCACGTCGCCATCGTCGACCCCGACGCCGCGCTCGCCGGCCGGGCGGCGATCGTCGGGCAGGTCCGGCTCGGCGGCATCCTCACCCGGATCGTCGCCGATCCCGTCACCGGCTGGCTGCACGTCGCCGACGCCAAGACGCGCCGCATCTACCGCATCGCCGCCGCCGACGTCGCGACGAGCGCCGCCAACGCCGCCGACGGCGTCCGCCTCGCGTTCGCGCCGATCGACCTCGCCCACCAGGGCGAGACCCTCTTCGTCGCGACCGGCAACGGCCTCGTGCGGGTGACCGACGACGGCGCCGTCACCGCCGCCGAGGCGCTCGTCGAGGCGCAGGCGCTGACCACCGCCGACGACCAGATCCTCAGCGGAGGGGCCCTGGTGGTGGCGTCTCCGACCCGGATCGACAACCTCGCACCCCAGAACCTCGCGCCGCAGCTCGGCGCCGCGAGCGCCCGGGTGCGTCGCATGGTGACGTTCGTCGCCCGCGAAGACTGAATCGCGTTTCAGCAGAGCGAGAGAGAGCAGAGCAATCAGACCACCGCCTACGGGGGGAACGGTGAACGACAGACTGTATATCGGGCGCACGCTGCTGCTGTGCGCGGTCGGTAGCCGGGCTGGGGCTGCGACGACGAGGCGCCTTCGACCAGCCGGCGACATGCTCGCCGACGATGGCATGGGCGGCATGGGAGGCGACCAGGGCCCGGGTGGCACGGGCGGCACGCCGCCGATGCGCTGCGTCCGCGACATGCAATGCCCCGACGACCAGTACTGCGCCATCGAAGCCGGCCAGAACGTCGGTGACTGCACCACCGGCTGCCGCGCCGACGACCCGGCGGACCTGCGACGGCGAGCAGATCTGCGACCCGATGACCCGCACCTGCGTCGACCCGCCCTGCGAGGACGACGACGACTGCGGCGCCGGCGAGTACTGCAACGGCGACGGCGCCTGCGTCGACGGCTGCTCGCTCGCCGGCGACGACTGCTCCGAGCCCGACGGCGCCGGCCGCGCCCAGGTCTGCGACGAAGAGACCCGCGCCTGCGTCTCGATCTTCCCCTGCTGCGCGCAGGACACCTGCTCCGAGGGCACCGAGGCCGCCTGCGACGACGCCGGCGGCGAGGTCCTCCTCGGCGTCGCGAGCTGCGCGGTCGACCCCTGCGGCCCCGCCTGCGAGAGCGACGACGAGTGCCCGGGCGGCCAGTACTGCAACACCGACGACGGCCGCTGCGCGAGCGGCTGCCGCGTCGACGAGCCCGACTCCTGCCCCGCCGACCAGGTCTGCGACCCCGAGAAGCACACCTGCGAAGACCGCCGCTGCCTCACCGACGACGAGTGCCCGCCCCGAATACTACTGCGACCCCGACACCGACACCTGCCAGCGCGGCTGCCGCGAAGAGCCCGACAACTGCCCCGACGGCCAGCAGTGCGTCGACAACGAGTGCGTCGCCCGCTGCGACCCCCGCGCCCCCGTCGGCGACGCCGCCGGCTGCCCCGCCGGCAGCTACTGCGACCCCATCACCTTCAACTGCTTCGAAAACTGCGGCGAGCACGACGACTGCGACCCCGACCGCTACTGCGACCGCACCACCGCCCGCTGCGTGATCGGCTGCCGCGACGACGAAGGCGTCGGCGGCGAGCCCAACAACGACTTCGCGACCGCCACCCCCATCGAGCTGCGCGCCGGCGGCGACCCCGGCACCCGCGTCGGCTCCGCGCTCGGCCGCATCATCTGCGGCAACGACCCCGACTTCTTCTCCGTCGACCTCGAGCCCGGCGAGCGCATGCGCGTCCGCGTCATCTACGAGCGCGACGCCGGCAACCTCGACGTGCGCCTCCACGGCGACGAGGTCGTCGACGGCCCGATCGAGGTCGAAGGCCTCGAGGTCCCCGTCGCCATCGAATACCCCGCCGCCGGCGTCACCGTCGCCCGCCCGGCGACCTACTACATCGAGGTCTACCCCGCCGGCAACGACCCGCTCCTCGAGCTCGAGTACCGCGTCGAGGTCTCCGTCGTCGACGCCCTCGCCGGCTGCTTCCCCGACGCCCGCGAGCCCGGCGACAACAACCGCGGCGGCGCCACCGTCGTCGGCGAGCGCGGCGCCGTCTTCCACGGACGCCACCATCTGCCCCAACGACCTCGACCACTTCCGCCTCGACCCTCAACCCCAACGACGGCCTGCGGATCCAGCTCGACCTCGACCCGATCGACGCCAACGTCGAGGCCTACCTCTACCCGGCCAACGGCAACCCCGGCACCGCGCCCTACGTGCTCCGCGCCCAGAACAACCACCGCAGCCAGACCAACCTCGGCGCCAACGCCTTCCGCCCCGGCGGCGACTGGTACCTCCAGGTCGCCGGCATCAACAACGCCGTCGCCGAGTACGACCTCACCATCCAGCGCGACTCGGCCGACGTCTGCGGCACCGACTCGGGCACCGAGCGCAACGACACCATCGAAGAGGCCGTCCTCCTCGACGGCAACGACTTCCCCGCGCCCCAGGTCGACGTGCCCCTGACCGTCGACATCGAGAGCGCCATCTGCACCGCGGTCGCGCCCGACGTCGACGTGTACTGCTTCGCCGCCGGGGCCGGCGAGATCCTCGAAGCCTACGCCGTCTCGCCCCCGATGGCGGTCAACGGCACCCTCGCCATCCAGTTCGTCGACGCCGGCGGCATCTTCGTCGGCAGCGAAGGCCGCCAGACCGTCGAAGGCGCCGCCGTCAACCCGGCCCGCGTCGTCAACGCCCGCGCCGGCCTCTACTGCGTCCGCGTCAGCGGCCTCAACGGCGCGCAGGGCCCCTACCGGCTCACCGTCGAGCGCATCTCGCCCCCGTCGGCGAGTGCGCGCTCGACACCGCCGAGGTCGCCCGCCGCGACGACCGCCCCAACACCGCGCGCGACATGGTCGACGTCGGCGGCAACGGCAACCGCTACGTCGTTCGACGAAGGCTACATCTGCGACGTCGGCGGCCAGCGCGACCAGGACTGGTACAGCTTCAACGTCGCCGCAGCCCCGCTCCAGCCTCTGCATCGTCGTCGACGGCTTCGACCACGGCGTCGCCGACGTCGACCTCGACGTCTTCCCCAGCGAAGGCTTCGGCGACCCCTGCATGCAGGGCAACTGCATGGGCCGCGCGGCGTGCATCGACAACCAGTGCACCGCCCAGCTCGAGACCTCGGCGAGCGCCGTCTTCGACTTCGAGATGGTCAACCTGCGCCGCCCGTTCGTCGCCGACCGCCAGGGCGAATTCCTGCTCCGCGTCTCGCACACCGACGCCAGCCAGGGCCCCTACGCCGTCAGCGTCAACGTCACCCCCACCGAGCCCTGCGTCGCCGACGGCCAGGAGGCCGACAGCGCAACGACAACGAGGTCGACGCCACCCCGCTCGGCTCCGGTCAGGTCGCCGTCTGCGATAGCTGGATCTGCCAGCAACGAGCGCGTGCAGGGGCGACTGGTACGCCATCGACGTCCCCGCCGGCGAGGACCGCACCGTCGTCATCAACTACTCCAACCCGGTCGAGGCCGCCGCCCTCGAAGCCTCACCGTCAACGGCCCCACCGTCGGCGGCACCCCGCGAACAGGTGCTCGGCTTCCTCTCCGCCGGCAACCACCAGTGCGTCAACATCGAAGGCGGCGCCCAGGCCCGCACCGTCACCGATCCGCGTCGCCGCATCGACCTTCGCCGACCCCGAGCGCATCGACTACTCGCTGCGCGTCGTGCCCACCGACCTCGCCGCCAACCGCGAGGGCGCCTGCGAGCTCCTCGGCGCCGCCGACTTCCCCGCCTGCCCGCCCCGCGCGATGTGGCCGCCCGACATCTTCGGCGACCGCACCCAGCCCGAGAACTGCTGGGCCTGGATCCTGATCGCGCCCCCCTGACGGCCCCGGCCGCGCGCGCGCCGCCCTCAAACAACCCCCGCCGACGCGCGCAGAACACCGCGCAGCGCATCCCCTTCTTGATCCATCCTCGCCACTCGGGCACCATGCCGCCCCTGCCACCCAGGAGGACCACCCGATGAAGACCCGCCAGCAGCGCAACAACACCGCCCGCCGCAAGGCCGCCCGCAAGGCCAAGCTCCGCAAGGCCCGTCTCCGCCAGGGCAAGCACCTCAAGAAGAAGACGGGCGGCCGCCTCAGCAGCACCTGATCCGCCGGTGCGGGTCCGCCTCGTCGACCTCCTCCACGTCAACGACAACTACGCCTGGCTCGTCATCGACGACGACGCGGGCGTCATGGCCGTCGTCGACCCCGCCGACCCCGACGCCGTCACCGCCGCCATCGCCACCGAGAGCGCGCGGCTGACGCACATCCTCACCACCCACCACCACTGGGACCACGCCCGCGGCAACGCCGAGATGAAGCGCCGCCACCCCGGCGCCCAGGTCGTCGGCTACGCGCCCGACGCCGCCCGCATCCCCGCCATCGACCGCCCCGTCCGCGACGGCGACATGATCACCATCGGCACGCTCCGCACCCAGATCCTCGCCGTGCCCGGCCACACCCGCGGCTCGATCGCCTACCGCGTCGGCGACCCCGCCGACGGCGACGCCCTCTTCTGCGGCGACACCCTCTTCATCGGCGGCTGCGGCCGCCTCTTCGAAGGCACCGCCGCCGAGCTCCACCACGCGCTCAACCACGTCCTCGCCGCGCTCCCCGACGACACCCGCGTCTACTGCGGCCACGAGTACACCGTCGCGAACCTCGCCTTCGCCCACCACATCGAGCCCGACAACCCCGACGTCGCCGCCGCGCTCGCCGCCGCCCGCGCCGCCCGCGCCGAAGGCCGCCCCACCGTACCCGGCCGCCTCGGCGCCGAGCGCCGCCACAACCCCTTCCTCCGCGTACACGAGCCCGCCATCCAGCGCGCCATGGGCCAGACCGAAGCCATCGCCACCCTCGCCGCGCTCCGCGAAGCCAAGAACCACTACAAGGCATGACCGCCCCGCCCCGGCGGTGGGGCTTGCGAGCGCGCCGCCTCGCCTCTATCCTCCGCGCCAGCCCACCCGAGGAGCGTGCCGATGGCCGAGCAGTTCATCTACCACATGCGCGACCTGCGCAAGGCCTACCCCAGCGGCAAGGAGGTGCTCAAAGGCATCCACCTGTCGTTCTACCCAGGCGCCAAGATCGGCGTGATCGGCGGCAACGGCGCCGGCAAGTCGACCCTCCTGCGCATCATGGCCGGCCGCGACGCCGAGTTCGTCGGCGAAGCGTGGCTCGCCAAGGGCTACACCGTCGGCTACCTCCCCCAGGAGCCCGAGCTCGACGAGACCCTCGACGTCATGGGCAACGTCCGCCTCGGCGTCGCCCCCACCCAGGCGCTCCTCGACGAGTTCGAAGCCATCGGCATGCGCATGGCCGAGCCGATGGACGACGACGAGATGATGAAGCTCCTCGACCGCCAGGGCGAGCTCCAGGACAAGATCGACGCCGTCGACGCCTGGGAGCTCGACAGCCAGCTCGAGGTCGCGATGGACGCGCTGCGCACCCCGCCCGGCGACGCCGACACCCGCACCCTCTCCGGCGGTGAGAAGCGCCGCGTCGCGCTCTGCCGCCTCCTCCTCGAGAAGCCCGACCTGCTCCTGCTCGACGAGCCCACCAACCACCTCGACGCCGAGTCGGTCGCGTGGCTCCAGCAGCACCTGCAGAAGTACCACGGCACGATCGTGCTCATCACCCACGACCGCTACTTCCTCGACACCGTCACCGAGTGGATCCTCGAGCTCGACCACGGCCGCGGCATCCCGTGGAAGGGCAACTACAGCTCCTGGCTCGACCAGAAGCAGAAGCGCCTCGCGCAGGAGCAGAAGGCCGAGAGCAGCCGCCAGCGCGCGCTCCGCGAAGAGCTCGACTGGATCCGCCAGAGCCCCAAGGCCCGTCAGGCCAAGAGCAAGGCCCGCGTCAAGGCATTCGAAGCCCTGATGAGCCAGGAGACCGAAGAGCGCCGCAACAAGCTCGAGATGCGCATCCCCGCCGGCGAGCGCCTCGGCGAGCTCGTCATCGAGGCCGAGCACATCAAGAAGGGCTTCGGCGACCGCCTCCTCATCGACGACCTCAGCCTCAAGATCCCGCCCGGCGCGATCGTCGGCATCATCGGCCCCAACGGCGCCGGCAAGACCACCTTCTTCCGCATGATCATCGGCCAGGAGCAGCCCGACGCCGGCAACTTCCGCGTCGGCCCGACCGTGCAGCTCGCCTACGTCGACCAGAGCCGCGCCGACCTCGGCGCCGACCACAACGTCTGGCAGGAGATCTCCGGCGGCGCCGAAGTCATCGAGATGGGCCGCCACCAGCTCAACAGCCGCGCCTACGTCGGCGCCTTCGGCTTCAAGGGCAGCGACCAGCAGAAGCGCGTCGGCGACCTCTCGGGCGGCGAGCGCAACCGCGTGCACCTCGCCAAGCTCCTCAAGAGCGGCGGCAACGTCCTCCTCCTCGACGAGCCCACCAACGACCTCGACGTCGACACCCTGCGCGCGCTCGAAGAGGCGCTGCTCGAGTTCGCCGGCTGCGCCCTGATCATCAGCCACGACCGGTACTTCCTCGACCGCATCGCCACCCACATCCTCGCCTTCGAAGGCGAGTCGCAGGTCGTGTGGTTCGAAGGCAACTACCAGGACTACGAAGAAGACAAGAAGCGCCGCCTCGGCCCCGACGCGCTCATCCCCCGCCGCCTCAAGTACCGCAAGTTCACCCGGAACTGAGCGTCCCGCGCCCCCGGACGCGACCGGCTGCCCCGCCGGCGCGTCCCTCCCCTCCCCCACGGCCCGCGGAGCCGGCGCCATGACCGAGCCCACCCTGCACGACCCCGCCGCCGCCCCCGACGACGGCCCCACCCCGCCCCCCGACACGCTCCCCGCCGACACCTGGGCCCGCGCCCTCGACCCCCACGACGACCCCGCCGACGTCGCCGCCGAGCTCCTCGCGTGGTGTGACGGCAAGAGCGCCGACCACCTCGAACAGCTCCTCGACGCGCTCCGCGACCGCGGCCTCTACGCCGTCTCCCTCGAAGTCCTCGAAGCCGCCTGGAACAGCGACCTCCCCCCCGACCGCCTCGGCCGCATCGCCGAAGACTGGATCGGCACCGTGCTCCACGGCATCGGCGACCGCGACGGCGCCCGCGAGGTCGCCGCCCACATCGCCCGCGGCGCCGCCGCCCACGGCCCCCAATTCGAAGGCGACCTCGGCCACGTCCTCCTCGGCTGGGACCTGCCCGACATCGCCGCGCCCCTCATCGAACGCGCCGCCGCCGCGCTCCCCGGCGACCTCGCCGCGCAGTTCAACCTCGGCCTCGTCTGCAAGCACCGCGGCGACTGGGACCGCGCCGCCGCCGCGTTTGCGCTCGTGCTCACCCACCGCGACGAGCCCGCCGCCCGCTGGAACCTCGGCATCGCCGCCGTCGCCCGCCGCGACTGGGCCTGCGCCCGCGCCTGCTGGACCGCGCTCGGCATCGCGCTCCCCGAGGGCGAAGGCGACTACGCCGGCGCCCCCGGCGAAGCCATCGCCGTCCGCCTCCCCGCCGCCCCCTCGGCCGGCGGCCCCGCCCCCATCAGCCACGAGATCCTCTGGGCCGACCGCCTCGGCCCCGCCCGCGCCGTGCTCCGCGGCATCGCCCGCTTCTCCCCCCACGCCTACGGCGACATCGTCCTCATCGACGGCGCCCCCGTCGGCGAAGCCCGCCGCGACGGCGCCGCCGTCCCCATCGTCCCCGCGCTCGGCCTCTTCGCCCCCGGCGGCGGCCACCGCGTCGCCCTCGGCGGCGACCCCGCCGACGCCACCACCCGCCACCGCGCCGCCGCGCTCGTCGCCCGCCTCAACGCCGCCGGCATCCCCGCCGCCGACCTCACCGGCGCCGACCGCCGCCCCCACCTCTACCTCGCGCTCGTCATCCCCCCCGGCCGCGACCCCCACGACGCCCTCGCGCTCGCCGAAGCGGCCGCGCTCCCCCTCGACCTCCACCCCCTGCGCGCGCTCACCGCCCAAGCCGGCCACTGAGCACGGCGAGACAAAACAATGAAGCGTTCGACGTGGCTCCAGCTCTGCTTCATCGGCTCCATCCTCGCCGTCGGCGCCGCCATCATCACCCGCCTCCTCACCCACCCCGAGGCCAAGATGGGCGACACCTTCGTCCTCATCAGCCCGATCTTCTTCACCATGGCCGCCACCAAAGGCCACCGCTTCCCCAAGGCCGCCGTCGCCATCGGCACCCTCGGCCTCGTCTTCGCCCTCGGCGCGCTCGTCGCCGTCTGGCCCAAGGCATGACCCGACCGCGGCGTGACCCGAACGCGGCGTGACGGGCACGCGGACGACGACCTCGATGGCAGGTGAGAGGCAGCGGGCCGAACCGCCCGCCGCAGGCAGGGAGCGCCGGGGCTACTCGCGCCCGGCGTTGATCCAGTCGTCGTTGCGGAACCGCGAGGTCGTCTCGTCGAGCTCGCCCTGCGACAGATCCTGAAGCTTGTCATCGGTGGGATGCAGCTTCTTCGCCTTCGCCAGCAGCTGCGCCTCTGACTCCCGCCGATCCGGATCGGGGATGCAGCACTCGACGGGGCACACCGACTGGCACGCCTCGTCGCCATGGAAGCCCACGCACTCGGTGCACTTGGCGGGATCGATCACATAGATGTCATCGCCCTCGCTGATCGCCTCGTTGGGGCACTCGGGCTCGCAGGCGCCGCAGTTGATGCACTCGTCGGTGATGATGGTGGACACGGTCTCCTCCTCGGGCGCCCGGCGACGGGCTTGGGTTCATTCGGGTCGGCGCGTCTGATACCGCCGGGACCCGCTCGGTCGCGAGGGGCGTGATTCTGCACCATCCGCCCGCCACCGGGCAAGCGCCGGGCCGCCTCCGCCCCCGCCCGCGCGCGCCGCGGCCGCGCCGCGCCTCGACCGCGCGCCCACCGCCGCCGCCGCCCCATCCGCCCCGCGCCGGGTTCCCCGCCGCCCCGCTGCGCTACCCTCCCGCCCGAACCACCGACCCGGACCCCACCATGAAACCCACCGACCGCATCGACCCCGCCTCCCCCCGCGCCCGCGCCACCCTCGCGCTCGTCGAGCACCTGCAACGCGCGCTCGCCGACCGCCTCGAAGCCACCGCCGCCAAGGCCGGATCCCCCCGCCCCTTCGAAGCCATCCACTGGCTCCGCGACGCCGGCCGCCACGGCGGCGGCAGCCGCCTCGCCTGCGCCGACACGCCCGTCTTCGACCGCGCCTCGATCAACGTCTCCGCGATCCACTACGACGACCGCCCCGACAAGCAGCTCGCCTCCGCCACCGCGCTCTCCACCATCGTGCACCCCGCCCACCCCCGCGCGCCCTCCATGCACATGCACCTCAGCTACACCGAGATGCGCGCCCCCCGCCCGGCAACCGATGGCACCCATGGCACCCATCCCATCCATGGCAAACATGCCAAAGATGGCACCGATGGCGCTCATGTCACCGACACCACCGGAGCCCATGACACCGCCCATGGCCCCCATGCCACCCACGCCACCCATGCCACCCATGCCACCCATGCCACCGACGCCCCCCCCGGCCTCGGCTACTGGCGCATGATGGCCGACCTCAACCCCGCGATCGAAGACCCCGAAGCCACCCAACGCTTCCGCGCCGCGCTCCGCGCCGCCGCCCCCGAACACGCCGACGAAGGCTTCGCCCAAGGCGACCGCTACTTCTACATCCCCGCCCTCGACCGCCACCGCGGCGTCGCCCACTTCTACCTCGAAGCCTTCGACACCGGCGACTTCGACGCCGACCTCACCCTCGCCCGCCGCATCGGCGAAGCCATCATCGCCACCTACGGCGCCATCGTCGACGCCGCCCTCGCCGCCGCCCTCGCCGCCGCCACCGCCCCCACCGCCGCCGACCGCGCCCGCCAGCGCGCCTATCACACCCTGTACTTCTTCCAGGTCCTCACCCTCGACCGCGGCACCACCTCCGGCCTCCTCATCCACGACCAGAACGACATCGGCATCCTCGGCTCCCTCCCCTCCCACATCGACCGCGCCCTCCTCGCGAGCTGGCGCGACCGCCTCCCCCCGCCCCAAGACCGCCTCCTCGACCGCCTCCTCGCCGCGCTCCCCGACGCCGACCCCACCCCCATCGACGACCCCACCAAAGCCGCCCTCGCCGCCGCCGTCCGCGCCCACTACCGCGCCCACCCCCACGCGCTCGACCTCCAGGCATCGGGTGGCATCATCCCGCCGACGGTGCAGAACCACCGCTGACACCCAAGCGCCCGGCGTCGGCGATGGCATCCGCGCCCGACCGCGCGCCCGGCGTGATCATGCTCGTCCACCGGCTTCTCGACGGCTCGACATCGGCCGTCGTGCGCACCCGAGGTTGGCCTCAATCCCAGGGCGGGACGGGCTTCTCCTCGCCCGGTGTCAGCCCGCCGAGGTGATCGAGCACCTCCTGGTACTGCGGATGGTCCTTGCCATACCGGAACTGCGCGTCGCCGATCGTGCCGGCGCCGTCCTCGGCGCGCAGCGTCAGCACCAGAGTGCCATCGGGCTCCATGCGAGCCGAGCCAATGCTCGTCGGCAGCTTTTCGTTACGCATGCCATCATCGGGGGCCGGTCGGGTGGGGCGTCGGGTCATGAGGGCATCTTTCGAGGCTTCGGGGACAGAGTCCGGGGTGGGGCGCGTGCAGCCCGCCATGCAGAGCACCAGCGCCAAGAGACGGCCGATCACAGGTTCCTCTCGAGGTCGTCGAGCCGGCCCTCCGCCTGCAACGCGGCGCGGATCTCGGCTTCGCCGCCCGACGCGAGGACCGTTCGGATCATGGTGATGTTTGCGGCCGATCGGCGCTCGAGCAGGTGCATGATCAGCGCAGCCTTCTGCGGCGGGGTCGCGCGGGTGAGATGACGATGCTTGATGGTGTCGCGGACCTGCGCGTCGGTGCCTTCGGGGCCAGCCGCGGCCTCGAGCTCACGGCGGATCTGAGCGTCGATGGGATCGGCGGCCCAGAACCGGTGCAAGTTCGGGTGAGCGGCGGCGTCGCCTGCGTCGCCTCCATGGTAGCGCGCCATGCTCTCGCCATAGGACTCTTCGCGGCCGGCGCTTCCAGCCTGGCTCTCGTAGCCGCTCAGGGTAGCCAGATCGGCGTCGCGCGCGGCGATGAACTCGGGTTGATCCGAACCGCTGGTGTCATGGTCGACGGCGTGACCGACTTCGTGGATGACGAGGTTGTGCGCGCCGTGACCGTCGCCTCTCGCCGGCACTGCGCCGCCGCGCAGCGCGATGATCACCCAGTTGCGGCCGGGGTCGTAGAGGCCGGGCACCGTGTCCCATGTCATCCCCGGCGGCCAGCCGCGCGGGCGCACACCGCGCAGGTCTTCGCGCACCTCGGTGACCGAGTTGTGGCAGACCTTGACTCGGGTCCCTTCGTCGCGCAGGACCTCGAGCGCGCTCGTCGGCATCTTGGCCATCTCGGCGGCGACGACAGCCCGGTCGCCATCGCTCGCCGAGCCCGCGGCGTCGATGAGGGTGAGCGCGAGCGCGAGCCGCGCCGCTTCGTCGGCGCCCGCCTCGACCGCGCCCGCGGCGGCCTCGCCGGCTTGTGGCGGCGGGCGCATGAGCTCGGCGCTCTGAGCGCTTTGGCTATCGTGGGTGACGGCGGGCGCCTGCCCGGTGAGCTCGGCGCTCTGGGCGCGGGCGGCGGCGGCGGTGGGATCGAGCGCCGTGCCCTCGGTCGCGGTCGCCGGGTGCCCAGGCTGCGCGCGGCTGTCATGGGCGTGGCGCTGATCGTGCTCTGGCATGTGACCTCACCGTTCGCAGACCGGACGAGCGACGATAGAGGATGCCTCCGAGGAGGGCAATCGGCGTTTCGTGCCGGGCGCCTTCCGGCCCACCGAGCCCATCGATCAGGTGTCGACCTCGGGCAGGCTGTAGATCGCGACCGTGTCCAACGAGAGCTCGCCGTGGCTCTCCGAGACGAGCAGGATCCGCAGCGGCGCGCCGTTCGGGCGCCCGAGCAGCCCGTCGCCGTCCGCGCCCGTCAGCGCGTCGACGGCGAGCGGCCCGACGAACTCGACGTCGACGAGCGCCTCGGTGCCCGCGGCGAGCGCGCCGTCGAAGGGCTGCCCCTCGACCGTCACCGCGACCACCGGCAGGGCAGCGACCGAGGCGCCCGCGGCGTCGAGCACGAAGACACCGATGACATCGATGCCTTCGGCGTCGCGCTCGCCCTCGTTGCGCAGGCTCAAGGTCAGCCGCGCCGCCTCGCAGTTGAGCAGCCCGCACTCCTCCTCGGCGCAGTCGGCGTCGATGATCGCGTCGCCGTCGGGCCGCGCCGCGCGGTCGCTCGCGCCGTATGCCTCGTCGGGGCAGTCACGGTAGCTGCCGAGGTGCCCGGCGACGAAGACCGCCGCGAGCCCGTCGGCCTGCGGCTCGCCCGCCGGCTGCGCGTCGCAGCCACCGAGCGCCCATCCCAGGATCCCCACCGTCATCAGCCTCATCATACGCATCACGCTCTCCTTCGTCGGGGGGTGCCATCCGCGGCACCCATGTCATCACAGACCTTCGAGGAACTCGACCAGCGCCGCCGCTTCGTCGGCGGGCGGTGGGGCGCCATACGGGTGCCCGGCGGCGACCAGCTCGGCCAGCGTCGCGAAGCGTCCGTCGTGCAGATAGGGTCCGCCGGCGCCGGCGCCGATGAGGCCGGGCACCTTGAAGTAGCCGGTGCCGCGCATCGGGCTGAACGCCGGCGCGTGGTCGCCGATGAAGCCATCGGGCGCCACCAGTCCGCCCCCGTAACCCCGCGCCGGATCATGGCATGTCGCGCACCGCGCCGCGAAGACCGCCGCGCCCGGGTGCGTGGGATCGACCGCGGGCAGCGGGCGGTCGAGGGTCAGCGTGTAGATCGCGAGCGCCCACACCAGCGCCCGCGGCGGGCGCGCGGCGAAGGCATGGCCGGTGATGTACTGCGTCTCGAAGCGGATCGCGAGCGCCGCCGGCGTCTCGACCCGCACGACCCCGCTGGTGTTGAGGTGGCTCTGCCAGGGCAGCGACCACAGATCGGCGATCGCGATGGGATCGTCGACGGTGTCATCGGTGACATCGACCCGCCCCCGCCCCCAGCCGGCGTAGGCACCGGGGGTGCGTCCGAGCCACTCGACGTGCCGCGCCCGCGCCCAGCCGAGGTCGAGCCCGCGCGCCGCGCGCCCGGGGATGCCATCGCCCGCGTGGCAGAGCGCGCAGGTGATCCCGATCCGCTCGACCCCGCGCCGATCGATGTAGCGGGTGAGCCCGGCGATGTCACCGTTCCCGTCGACCTCGAGCCCGGCGCGCGCCCACAGGTCGGGCCGGGTCACGAGCCAGTCGACATAGGCATCGCGCCGCATGGGCAGCTCGTGGAAGACCCGCTCCCCGAGCGCGCGCCAGCCGGCGAGATCACGCGGCGGCGTCAGCGGCAGCGGCCGCGGCGGGCGCGGGCTGCCATCGGCGCTGACCGCCGCGGTGGTGGCATCGAGCTCGGGCAGGAGATCCCATCCGCCATCGGGGAGCGCGTAGGCATCGAGGCGTTTACGGGCGTAAGGCAGCTCGGGGCGCCAGAGCGAGCCTTCGAGCCACGCGCGGCGCTGCGCGCGGTCACCGAGCCAGGTCGAGGCATGGTCGACCATCCACGCGGCGGGATCGGATTCGGGGGGCAGCGGACGCTCACCGCACGCGGCGGCGAGGAGGGCGAGGAGCAGGAGCGGGGCGCGCGATGGCATGGCGCGGGGCGTCTCCAAACACCGTGCCAGTCGCCATGGCAGCGGCGGAGCCCCGTCCCACCGTCGCAGCCGGGCGCCGCGTCGCGGATTTCCGTGATCGGCGGCAGATATCAGCGGCGACCGGCCGATGCGCGGCGGACGGCATGTCCCGCCAGCGATGGCATGTCCCGCCAGCGATGGCATGTCTGGTCGGCGGCGGCATGCCTGACCGGCGACGGCATGTCTGACCGGCGATGGCATGTCCGGCCAGCTTGGTATGCCCGGCACGGGTGGCTCTTGGGGGCACGCGCGCACCGCACGGCGGGCGTGCCATCGCTGCGGGTGCATCGGCGCCCGAAGGTTCGACGCGCCCGCAGCGACGCCCGAGCCGGGACCGGGGACGCACGACGCTTGCGCCGCTGCGGTTGCTGAGGTCTCATCGCACGCAGCTTCTCGATCCGGAGCGATTCATGTCTGCGCCCGACCGCCACCGCGGTTGCCTGCTCGGCCTCGCGCTCGGCGACGCCTTGGGCGCGCCCTACGAGGGCGGGCCGGTCGAACGCCTCGTCTGGCGCCTCATCGGTCGCGTCGGCGGTCGCTGGCGGTACACCGACGACACGCAGATGTCGCTCGATCTCGCCGACGCCCTCATCGCCGCTGACGGCGCGATCGACCCCGACGACCTCGCGCGCCGCTTCGCCGCCGGCTACCGCTGGAGCCGCGGCTATGGCCCGGGCGCGGCGCGGGTGCTGCGCCGCATCCGATCCGGCATGCCATGGGCGGCGGCCAGCCGCAGCGTGTACCCCGATGGCTCCTATGGCAACGGCGCGGCGATGCGGGCGCCGGTCGTGGGCCTCGTCTTCGCCGACGACCCCGCCGCGCTCGACGCCGCCGTCGAAGCCATGGCCGTCATCACCCATGCCCACCCGACGGCCATCGCCGGCGCCCAACTCGTCGCTCGCTTCGTCGCTGCCGCCGTCGGTGGCGCGCCCGCCGCAGCCACGCTCGATGCCATCACGGTCACCGAGCCCTTCGCCGCTCGCCATGCCCACGCGCGGGCCTGGATCCGCGACGCGGCACAGCCTTCGCCGGCCGAGGTCGCGGGCGCGCTCGGCAATACCATCACCGCCGAAGGCTCGGTGATCACGGCGCTCTACCTCGCCGCTCGCTTCGCCGACGCGCCCTTCGGCGCGTTGCTCGAGTTCACCCGCCGCGTCGGCGGCGACGTCGACACCATCGGCGCCATGGCCGGCGCGATCTGGGGCACCACCCGCGGCGGCGCCGCCCTGCCCGCCGATCTGCTCGGGGCGCTCGAAGGTCGGGAGCGGATCGAAGAGACCGCCGATCGCTTGCGCCGGTGTCGCGCGAAGCATCGAGGCGATGACAGCCCATAGGGCGGGCGGCGCTCTCCCTTCGCCGCCCGCCCGTCGCGGGGCCGGCGCGTGCCCGAGCCCGTGCCCGCGCGCCGGCCGCTCCCCCGTGAGGTCACTCGCAGCGCGCAGGCAGCTCGACGCGGGTGATGTTCGCGAGCAGCATCGCCATCTGCCAGCGCGGCACGACCGCGTCGGGGCAGAAGGTGGTCGCGGTGCAGCCGCTGGTGTAGCCGGCGGCCTTCATGGCTTCGACGAGCGGGGCGGCCCAGTGTGCGGCGGGGAGGTCGGTGAAGACGCCGCGGGGGGTGACCGGGTCGATGTCGAAGGCGCGGGCGAGCATGACGACGGCCTGCACGCGGGTGACCTTGTCATCGGGGCAGAAGCGACCCTCGCCGCAGCCGGCGATGATGCCTTCGCGGTAGAGCGCCTCGATGGCAGGGGCGGCCCAGTGGCTCGCGGGGAGGTCGGTGAAGATGCCTTCGCCGGCGCGCTCGGGGAGTCCGATCCCGCGGGCGATGACGACGGCGGCGGTGGCGCGGCTCATCTCGGCGTCGGGGCAGAAGCGCGCGGGTGAGGCGCTGCATCCGCTGAACCAGCCTTGCTCGGTGGTGGCTTCGATGGCGGGCCAGCCGATGTGATCGCCGGGCACGTCGGTGTAGTAGCCGCACGCCGGGACCTCGGGCACGGGGGCCGGGGCGGGCTCGTTGCCGGCGGCGGCGCAGGTCGCGACGCGGTTGAAGCCTTCGAGCGGGGAGCGGCTGACGCGCGCTGCGGTCTGCGGACCCCAGGAGCCGTCTTCGCTGATGCGATCGTTGGGGTTGTTGCGGTTCCAGAGCTTCTGGAAGGCGAGCACGGCGAGGGGGCGGAGGTCGTCGCCGCTGAAGTAGTCGAAGTGCACCGGGTCGTTGCAGCCGCTGGAGCGGCCGCCGTTGCGGTAGTCGCAGTACCAGGAGAAGCCTTCGGCGCGCATGGCGCTGCGGACGGCGCCGCTGCCCCAGTCGGCGATGTCGAGCGCGAGGCCGGACTGGTGGTTGCTGTTGCCGGGCGCGGCGGCGACGCCGATGCCACAGGAGCCTTCCCATGACTTGAGGACGTGCTGCTGGGCGACCGAGCGCCAGGCGCTGTTGATGGTGAGCCCGCCGACGCGGCCGGCGACCTTGCGCAGGGCGTCGGCGGCGTCGGCCTGGATGAAGGTGCGCGCGCCGCCGCCGAGGCTGAGCCCGGGGATGGTGTCGATGCGCTTCATGGTGTTCGGCGCGAGGCAGGCGAGCTCGGTGGCGATCTGTTCGTCGAGCGCGCGGAGCGGGGCGGTGGAGCAGCCGCGGCCGCGGATGACGTCGTTGACGGTGACGAGCCCGGCGGCCTTGAGGTCGACCTCGCCGCCCTCTTCGTGGAGGTGGTCGTCGTAGGCGTCGCCGTGGCCGTCGTCGTGGTAGTCGGTGGCACAGCCGGCGGCGAAGACGAGGGCGAGGGGGGCGAGGCGGCGAAGCATGGGCGCGTCTCCGATGGCATCGGCGGGTGGGGTCCCGCGGCTGCCGGGGCGGATTGCGAGCGGTGTGCCAGCGATGGGATCGAGCAGGGAGGCCGATGGCATGGGGTCGGCGGGCGTCGGATGGCGGGGATGGGACCTCGATGTCCCGGGGTCTGCCGACCTCAGCGGCCGTCAGCGGCGGTCAGCGGATCTGCAGCTCGACGGTCTGGGGCACGGCGCCGCTCGACTCGACGATGACGTACCAGTCGCCGGCGTCGAGCGGGACGGGGCCGCTCTCGGCGCCGAGGGTGCAGGCGGCCTCGGTGGCGGGGTCGGCGCAGGCGCGGCGGATCGAGACGACGGTCTGGCGGTCGTCGGGGTAGACGAGCGCGGTGACGTCGGATCGGCGGTCGAGGCGGAAGCGGGCGACGGCGTCGGGGAGCGCGAAGCCGCGGGCGCAGGTGGATTCGAAGCGGTCGACGGGCAGGGTCGGGGGGAGCGGGAGCGCGCGGGGCAGCGGGATGGCGGGCGCGGCGGCGCAGGCGGCGGCGTCGGCGCCGGGGGCGGCGGCGGCGTCGAGGGTGAGGTCGACGGTGAGCGGGGCCTCGGCGCCGGCGAGGCGGAGGGTGTGGCGGCCGGCGGCGAGGGTGTCGCGCAGGGTGAGCGCGCGGTCTTCGGGGGCGGCGGCGGCGATGACCCGGCCCGCGGGGTCGAGGAGGTCGATGGCGAGCGCGGCGAGCGGGGCGTCGCCGGTGGCGGTGACGATCAGCGCGGTGGCGGGCGCGGCGTCGAAGGCGAGGTGGTCGGTGTCGCCGGGGCAGAGGGTGACGGTGACGGGCGCGGGGCCGATCGGGGTCGCGGTCGCGGGGGTGTCGTCGCCGAAGGGGCCTTCGAGCGGGTCGGGCGGGCAGCGGTCGGGCGGGAGGCGCTCGATCGTGAGCTGGTAGGCGGGCGAGTAGCCGGCGCGGCCGAAGACCTCGACGTCGAGGGTCTGCGGGGCGGGCGACGCGGGGAGGCCGACGCGGGCGAAGCCCGGGCCGCCGGCGGTCTCGGCGTAGACGAGCGCGGGCGCGCCGGGGGCGGTGAGGCGGAGGCCGAGCTCGCCGGCGTCGCGGTCGAAGCGCGCGGTGACGGCGAGCCCTTCGCCGGCGGCGAGCGCGACGCGGTAGCGGTCGAGGTCGCCGTCGCAGAGCACGAGCCCGGTGTAGGTGCGCGCGGCGAGGGTCGGGGTCACGCCGCCGCCGCCGCCGCCGCCGCCGTCGTAGGCGTCGCCGGCGCAGGGCGCGGGCTGGCAGACATTGCCGCCGCACTGGCGGCGGCCGGGGCAGTCGGCGTCGCGCTGGCAGCCGCCGAAGAAGACGCAGGCGCCGTCGGCGCAGAACTCGCTCGCGGTGCAGTCGAGGTCGCCGGCGCAGGCGGCGCAGCGGCCGCGGAGGCAGATCGGGCGCAGGCCGCCGCAGTCGCCGTCGGCGGCGCAGGGCGCGGGATCGGCGCAGACCCCGATCGGGGCGCAGCGCTCGCCGGGGCAGGCGGCGTCGGCGGCGCAGTCGACGGGCACCGCGCCGCAGCGGCGGTCGACGCAGGCGCCGGCGGGGCAGTCGCGGTTCTCCTCGCACTCGGGATCGGCGCAGACGCCGGCGGCGCAGACGCGGTCGCCGAGGCAGTCGGCGTCGCGGTCGCAGCCCATCGGCGCCTCGCCGCAGCGGCCATCGGCGAGGCAGCGCAGCGCGCCGGGGCAGTCGGCGTCCTCGCGGCAGGGGTCGGTGCAGCGGGCATCCTGGCAGAAGCGCGCGCCGCGGCAGTCGACGTCGGCCTCGCAGGCGGCGGGCTCGACGCAGAGCCCGTCGACGCCGCACTGCTGGCGGCCGGGGCACTCGGCGTCGTCGATGCACTGCGCGGCGCAGACGCCGCGGTCGCAGGCGCGGCCGGGGTCGCAGTCGGCGGCGGCGAAGCAGGCGGCGGGCTCGGGGCAGCGGCCGCTGACCGGGTCGCAGCGCCGGGTGCCGGGGCAGTCGGCGTCCTCGCGGCAGCGGTCGTCGCAGGCGCCGTCGACGCAGAGGCGGTCGCCGAGGCAGTCGGCGTCGGCGCGGCACTCGACCGGCTCGGCGCAGCGGCCGTCGGCGTCGCAGATCTGCGCGCCGGGGCAGGGGTTTTCGGGGCCGCAGAGGTCGGCGCAGGCGCCGTCGACGCAGGCGCGGCCGGGGTCGCAGTCGAGCTCGACGCGGCAGGGCGCGGCCTCGGGGCAGCGGCCGGTGGCGAGGTCGCAGGTGCGGCCGCCGGGGCAGGCGGCGTCTTCGAAGCAGTCATCGGCGCAGGCGGCCGGCGCCCCGAGGGCGCCGGGTTCGCAGTGGCGGCCAGGGAGGCAGTCGAGGTCGCCCTGGCAGGTCGCGGGCTCGACGCAGGCGCCGGCCGCGCAGCGCTGGGCGCCGGTGCAGGCGGGGTCGCAGGCGCTCGCCGCGTCGGGATCAGCGTCGGCGGCGGCGTCGGCGGACATGGCGTCGCCGCCGGTGTCGGCGGTGACGCCGCGATCGGCGGGCACCTCGGCGTCGGGATCGGCGTCGGCCCGCGCGGCGTCGGGATCGTCGGCGTCGGGCGCGACCGCGCCGTCGACCGGCGCCGCGTCGGGCCGCGCGTCGCCCGCGGCCGGCGTCGTCTCGTCGTCGCAGCCGGCGGCGAAGCACGCCAGCAACACCCAACACATCACTCGCGCCGACATCCGCGCTCCCCCCACGATCTGCTGATCGAATTCATATAATCTGAAAACATCCGCCGAAGACAGAATCGCATCGGCGCGGGGGGGAGGATCGATGATCGCCAGGACGTTGAGCGCCGTCGCGGTCTGCGCGGCGCTGCTCGCCGCGAGCGCGGCGTGGGCGCTGCCGAACGAGTTCATGCAAGAGGGCCTCGTCACCACCAACGACGGCGCGCCGCTCGACGGGGTGCACGTCTTCCGGGTCCGGCTCCTCGACGCGCCGCGGGGGGGCGCGCTGCTCTTCGAGGAGATCCACCCCGACGTCGAGCTCTTCGATGGCTACTACGCCATCGCGATCGGCTCGCAGGCGCCGCTGCCCGCCGGGATCTTCGCCCGCGACGCGGTCTACCTCTCGATCAGCATCGACGACGGCGCCGAGCTGTTGCCGCGGGTCGCGCTGCGCAAGGTCCCGGCGGCGATGGTCGCCGACGTCGCGTACGCGGTCGCCGGTGACATCGACCCGCGCTCGGTCTCGGTGGGCGGCAACCTCGTCATCGACGCGTTCGGCCGCTGGGTCGGCGACCCGGCGGGGCTGCGCGGCCCGGCGGGGCCCGCGGGCGCGGTCGGGCCGGCGGGGCCGCAGGGACCGGCGGGGCCGGCGGGCGGCGCGGGCTCACCCGACACGCCGGCGCAGGTGCTCGCCAAGCTGGTGCAGGTCGACGGCCCCGGCTCGGCGATCGACGCCGACCGCCTCGATGGCTTCGACGGCGCCGACTTCGTGCGCACCGCCGCGCAGGTGCGCGACCGGCTGGTGACCGTCGACGGCGCCGGCTCGGGGATCGACGCCGACCGCCTCGACGGGCTCGACTCGGCGAGCTTCGTGACGACCGCGCAGCAGGTCCTCGACTTGCTGCGCACCGTCGACGGCGCCGGCTCGGGGGTCGACGCCGACCGCCTCGACGGGGTCGACTCGAGCCAGTTCGTGCGCACCGCCGAGCAGGTCCGCGACCTGCTGCGCACCGTCGACGGCGACGGATCGGCGCTCGACACCGACCGCCTCGATGGGCTCGACTCGACGCAGTTCATGCGCGCCGATCGTGACACCGGCACCCTCGGCGACCTCGCGGTGGGCGAGACGCTGACCGCCGCCGAGCTGCGCGTCGCGGGCGCCGGGCGGGTCGGGGTCGGGGTCGCCGATCCGCAGGCGCGGCTCGACGTCGACGGCGCGATCCGGGCGCGCGCGATCCAGCTCGTGCCGGGCGCCGAGCCGGCGGGGCCGGCGGCCGGTCTGCTCTACTTCGACGCCGAGCGGGCTGCCCTGCGGGTCTTCGACGGCGAGCGCTGGATCGACCTCGGCGCGGGCGGCGGCGACGACCCGGCGCCGGGCGGCCTCGACCCGGCGGCGTACGCGCGCGAGATCCTCGCCGACGGCCCGAGCGCCTACTGGCCGCTCGACGAGCGGCAGGGCCCGCGCGCCGCCGATCACTCCGGCTTCGACCGACATGGCACCTACGTCGGCAACGTGCTGCTCGGCGTGCCCGGCCAGATCGGCCGCGCGGTCAACATCCGATCACAGGGGCACGTCGACAATGCCATCCGCCTCGGTGACATGATGCCCGCCGACCGGGGCACGGTGACCGCGATCATCCGCCTGCCCGATGCCTACGTCGACTTCGGCAACCGCGCCTTCCAGAGCCGCCACCACGTCTGGTCGAGCCGCGCCTACTGGCAGGGCGTCAGCGTGGGTCGCATCAATGGCATCGATGGCATCCACTTCTGGACCTTCTGGGACGGGCAGAACGAGTACCAGCTCCACTTCCCGACCGCGCCCGGCCGCTGGGTACACGTCGCCTGGGTCGTGCGCGGCGGGCGGCTGTATGGCTATGTCAACGGCGTCGAAGCCTCGGTCGCCGCGGTGCGCCCGATGGGGAGCATGGGCGTCTTCAACATCGGCCGCTATCACAACGACGAGCGCACGACCCCGCCCCCCTACCCCGCCGAGATCCAGCACGTCGCGGTCTATGCCACCGGGCTCTCCGCCGAGCGGATCCGGGCGCAGGTCGCGGCCGCCGGGCTGCTCGGCGCCGATGGCAGCACCCGGGAGAACGCCGGTCGCACCTGCCGCGAGATCCTCGAAGCCAACCCCGATCTGCGCGGCGCCGATGGCGTGTATTGGATCAACCCGCAGGGCGAGGATCCGGCGACCGCGGTGCAGACGTACTGTGACATGACCATCGACGGCGGCGGCTGGAGCCTCGCCGCCTACAGCCCCGCCGGCGCGGCGCGCGCGCTGTGTGCCTTCGACGGTGTCACCCGCAACCTGTATCCCATGACCACCGGCGGCGGCCAATGGGATCCCGCCCGCCGCGCGACCGCCGCGAGCCTCGCCGCGGTGCCGCTCGCGCGCCGATCGACCGAGATGCTGCTCGCCCGCAGCGAGCGCAACGCCTACACCGGCGGCATCGGCGGCGCCGAGGTCGCCAACAAGTTCACCATCCCCGATCCGGCGATCGTGCACCTCGACAACGCGAGCCCGACCCGCGGCGACGTCGACCGCGGCGCCTGCACTGCCGTGCGGCTGACGACCCTGCGCGGCCCCGACGCGACGGGCGCGTTGCGCTACACCTGGAGCCGCTCGCTGCAAGTCACCTGGACCGACACCTATCCCACCGGCTACGGCGTCAACAGCGCCGCCGACTGTCAGCAGGTCACCACCGGCCCGGCGTTCACCACCTCGTTCACCGGCCGCAACTGGCCGCAGCGCTACTGCTGGCCGCACGACGAGCTCGGCGGGGCCTACACCTACTGGCATCACGGCTGGTGGGACGCCGACGGGCACGATCGCACCGGCACGGCGATGATCTGGTTCCGCTGAGCCGACCTCAGGCGCCCGCTTCGTCGGCGCGGAAGACACGGATGGCATCACCCTCGGCCATCAGCACCTCGTGGGCGAGCCCGATGAAGAGGCCGTGCTCGACGACGCCGGGGAGCGCGATGATCGCGGCGGCGAGCGCGTCGGGGTCGTCGATGCGACCGAAGGGGCAGTCGAGGATGACGTTGCCCTCATCGGTGACGAAGGGCTCGCCGCCGCGGATCCGCAACGTCGGCTCGACGCCGAGCGCCGTGAGGCTGCGGGCGACGCGGGCGCGGGCCATGGGCACGACCTCGACGGGGAGCGGGAAGGCGCCGAGCACATCGACGCGCTTGCTGTGGTCGCACATCACGAGCATGCGCGCGGCGGCCGAGGCGACGATCTTCTCGCGCAGCAACATGCCGCCGCCGCCCTTGATCAAGCGGAGGCGGTCGTCGAACTCGTCGGTCCCGTCGAGCACGAGGTCGACCCGGGGCGGCACGAGCCCCTCGATGAGCGGGATGCCGCGGCGGCGGGCGCGGGCGGCGGTCTCTTCGCTGGTGGGCACGCCGACGACGTCGAGCCCGCGGGCGCAGCGGTCGCCGAGGGCGTCGACGAGGAGGAGCGCGGTCGAGCCGCTGCCGAGGCCGACGATCATGCCGGGCTCGACGCGCTCGGCGGCGGCGTGGGCGGCGCGGGCCTTCTCGCGGGCGGGGTCACGGGTGGCTTGGGACATCGCGCGCTCCTCGGGTGATGGGTGACGGGTGGTGTAGCGCGCGGCGGCGCGGGGCGCAACGCGCTCACGGGCGTTGCGCGGGGAGCGCCGGAGTCAATAGGCTGGCCGCTCCGTTGCCAGCGGCGAGGCGAGGTGATGCGCGAGACCGGCGAGGGAGGTTCGATGGCGGGCGGGATCGACACCGAGGTGCTCGACTGGGTGCTCGGGCGGGTTCACCGGCACATCTTGCGGTTCGGGCATCGGCTGACGGCGAGCGATGGGCG
>JACKDM010000038.1 GCA_020633515.1 Myxococcales bacterium | reverse complement strand
GCTCCACGGCTGGGGCGTGCTCTCCCTCGACCTCGGCCGCCTCGCCCGCGTCCCCGAAGCCTTCGGCGAACGCCTCGCCGAAGCCGGCCGCGAAGCGCTCCTCCGCCAGTGCGTGCTCATGCTCGACGGCGACGAGTTCTTCGGCGACCGCGCCATCTGGGAGAAGCTCCTCCCCCCCGCCGCCGCGCTCGTCAGCCGCCACCTCGGCCCCATCGCGCTCACCGCCAACACCCCGCTCGCCGCCATCCACCGCGTCATCGGCGACGTCTTCGACGTCGTCTTCCCGCTCCCCGAGCCCGTCGAACAGACCAAGGTCTGGCAGCGCGCCCTCTCCGAAGGCGACCCGCGAGACATCGCGCTCGCCGAGCCCCTCGCCAGCCGCTTCAACGTCTCGCCCGGCACCGTGCACGCCGCCGTCAGCGAAGCCCGCGCCCGCCTCGCGCTCACCGCCGGCGACGGCGTCCTCACCGCCGACGACGTCGCCCGCGCCGTCCGCCACCGCCTCGACCACGCGCTCAGCGACGTCGCCGAGCCCTTCACCACCACCCTCACCTGGGACGACGTCGTCCTCCCCGACGAGGTCCGCGAGGTCATCGACGAGATCATCGGCCAGGCGAAGTACCGCGAGCAGGTCTATGACGGCTGGGGCTTCCGCCGCAAGATGGCCTACGGCCGCGGCCTCTCCTGCCTCTTCGTCGGGCCGCCCGGCACCGGCAAGACCATGGTCACCGCCATCATCGCCCAGACCCTCGGCCGCGAGCTCTACCGCGTCGACCTCTCCCGCATCATCAGCAAGTGGGTCGGCGAGACCGAGAAGAACCTCGCCCGCGTCTTCGACGAAGCCGAAAAGGCCCAGGTCATCCTCCTCTTCGACGAAGCCGACGCCCTCTTCGGCGCCCGCACCGAGGTCAAGGGCAGCAACGACCGCTTCGCCAACATGGAGATCAACTACCTGCTCCAGCGCATGGAGTCGTTCGACGGCATGTCGCTGCTCACCACCAACTTCGCCAAGTCGATCGACGAAGCCTTCAAGCGCCGCCTCAAGTTCCGCGTCGACTTCCCCATGCCCGACGCCGAGCAGCGCACCCAGCTCTGGCGCTCGATGCTGCCCGAGACCGCCGACGTCAGCGACCGCATCGACTTCGAGTACCTCGGCAAGCGCTTCAAGATGAGCGGCGGCAACATCAAAAACGCCGTCCTCCGCGCCGCCTTCTACGCCGCCGAGCTCGGCCGCCCCATCGACGGCGAGCTCCTCGACCGCGCCGCCATGGCCGAAGCGCGCGAGATGGGGCGGCTGATCTGACGTGGACGCCACCCGCCGATCGCCCTACCTCACCGCGGTCGGCGCCGTCATCGCCGGCTACGGCGCCGCCGCCCTCGCCGCCCCCCACCACTGGCTCGGCCTCCCCGCCGCGCTCCTCGCCGGCTGGGTGATCGCGCGCCTCACCGCCCCGCCCCCCGGCGCCGCCGAAGCCGCCGCCGCCACCGAGCGCGCCCGCGCCGAGCTCCAGCTCCGCCTCGCCGACGCCGAGGTCGAACGCGACGCCGCCCGCGCCGAGCTCCGCGCCGTCGAGCTCGAGAGCCGCCGCCGCAAGCAAGCCACCGTCGACCGCCTCGAAAAGAGCAGCCGCGAGCTCCGCGAGTTCGCCTTCGCCGCCACCCACGACCTGCAAGAGCCCCTCCGCAAGCTCCGCATGTTCGGCGACCTCCTCCTCGAAGACGAATCCGACCGCCTCAGCCCCACCGGCCGCGGCCACCTCACCCGCATGCGCCAGGCCGCCGACCACTTCGAAGCGCTCCTCGACGACCTCCTCGACCTCCACCGCCCCGAGAACATCCCCAAAGCGAAGCGCATCGACCTCGCCGACATCCTCCGCGCCGCCGTCTCCGAGCACGCCACCGCCATCGACGAGCTCGGCGCCACCATCGAGATCGGCGAGCTCGCCACCATCGAAGCCGACCCCGCCCAGATCCGCCGCCTCTTCAGCCACCTCATCGACAACGCCCTCAAGTTCCGCCGCCCCGGCACCGCCCCCCGCGTCGAGGTCGTCGGTCGCTACCTCGAGCGCCCCGTCGACGGCACCCCCTGCTTCGCGCTCTTCATCACCGACAACGGCATCGGCTTCGACCGCCGCTATGTCAACCGCATCTTCCAGCTCTTCCAGCGCCTCCACACCCAGGACGACTACCCCGGCCGCGGCATCGGCCTCACCCTCTGCCGCCGCATCGTCGAAGCCCACGACGGCGCCATCACCGCCCAGTCCGCCCCCGGCGAAGGCAGCACCTTCATCATCACCCTCCCCATCCAACGCCGCCCGAGCACCCTGCCCCCGCCCCCCATCAGCGACGGCCTCCTCCCCCCCACCGTACACCGCCCCGACAGCGAAGCCCCCCAGCCCGCCGACCGCGGCCGCAGCGAGCCACCCGCACGGGGACGGTAGTCATCGCCAAGTCATCGCCCCATCTTCGATGTCATCCCATCATGCCATCCGATGGCACCACCCGGCACGGACCGATCAGCGGCGTGACGAAGGCGCACCGACCCATTGAACATGTCATCGAGTGAATGGCAGGAAGGTGGGTGGCGGGCGTGAATGACTGACCCGAAACGAAAAGAGCCGGCATCGCTTGGCGATGCCGGCTCTTGGTCGGGGCGAGAGGATTTGAACCTCCGACCCCATGCACCCGAAGCACGTGCGCTACCAGACTGCGCTACGCCCCGACGAGCGTCCCGTTCTCGCGCATCGCGTCTTCGGCTCGGGTACGCAGGGCTGCGATGGCTTCATCGTAGCGGGCTGCACCGAAGACCGCCGAGCCGGCGACGAACACATTGGCGCCGGCCCGAGCCACGTCAAAAACGGTGCGCGTATTTACGCCGCCGTCCACCTCGATGTCAACAGCGAGCGCGCGCGCGTCGATGATTTTCCGCAGCGCCGCGATCTTGGCGAGCGTCTGCGGGATGAAGCGCTGACCGCCGAAGCCGGGGTTGACCGACATCAACAGCACGAGGTCGACCTCTTCGAGCACATGGTCGAGCACCGACAAGGGCGTGTGCGGGTTGAGGCTCACCCCGACCCGGGCGCCGGTGTCGCGCACCGCTTGCAGCGAGCGGTGCAGGTGGCGGCTCGCCTCGGCGTGCACCGTGATCGAGTCGGCGCCGGCGTCGCGGAAGCGGCCGACCCAGGCGTCGGGGTCTTCGATCATCAGGTGCGCGTCGAACGGCCGGTCGCTCGCGTCGCGGATCGCGCGCACGAGCTCCGGGCCGAAGGTGAGGTTGGGCACGAAGTGGCCGTCCATCACGTCGAGGTGGATCCAGTCGGCGCCGGCGGCGGTGACGGCGCGCAGCTCGTCGGCGAGGCGGCCGAAGTCGGCGGAGAGGATCGAGGGCGCGATGAGGGGCTTCATGGGCGCTCCGCGGGGCGGTGGCGGCGATCGGCGGCGTGGATCGAGGGCGCGATGCGGGGCTTCATGGCGTCACTTCCCGGTGCGGCGGAGGCGGGCGGCGAAGAAGCCGTCGGCGCCGTGGCGGTGGGGGTCGAGCGCGAGGCGGCCGCGGTCGTCGACGAGCGGGGTCCAGTCGACGGGGCCTCGGGGCGGGGCGTCGAGCGCGTAGTCGGGGCGGGCGGCGAGGAAGGCGTCGACCTGCTCGGGGCCCTCTTCGGGGGTGTCGCTGCAGACGCTGTAGACGAGGAGCCCGCCGGGGCGCACCGCGTCGGCGGCGGCGGCGAGGATGCGGCGCTGGCGGGCGGCGCGATCGGCGATGTCGGCCTCGCCGCGGCGCCACTTGAGCTCGGGGTGGCGGCGCATCACGCCGAGGCCGGTGCAGGGCGCGTCGACGAGGACCCGGTCGAACGGCGGCTCGGCGAAGGGCTCGGCGGCGTCGTGGGCGCGCACGGTGACGTGCGGGCGGTGGCGCAGCAGGCGCGCGAGGCGCTCGGCCTTCATCGGGTGCACGTCGGTCGCGACGAGCGCGCCGTGGCCCATGAGGCGGGCGATGTAGCGGGTCTTGCCGCCGGGCGCGGCGCAGGTGTCCCAGATCCGCTCGCCGGGCTGCGGGTCGAGCAGGCGCACGACGAGCTGGCTCGCCTCGTCCTGCGCCTGCCACCAGCCGGCGCGGAAGCTCTCGCCGTCGAAGGGCGCGGGGTGGTCTTCGAGGTGGAGCGCGTCGGGCGCGTGGGCGGCGGGCCGCACGGTCGCGCCCTCGGCGCGGAGCCGATCGGCGAGCGCCTCGCGGTCGGGCGCGTCGCCGGCGACGCGGATCGTGAGCGGCGCCGGGCGGTTGTGGGCCTCGGCGAGCGCCGCCGCATGGGCCGCGCCGCCGCGGGCGTGCCAGCGGGCGACGAGCCACGGCGGCTGGCTGAGCCGGGTCGCGATCGCGTCGGGGTCGTCGCCGGCGGGCGGCTGCCCGGGGTCGCGGGTGAGGCCGCGCAGCACGCCGTTGACGAAGCGCGCGACGCCCTCGCCGCGGGCGCGGCGGGCGAGCTCGACGGCGCTGTGCACCGCAGCGTGGGCGGGGATGCGGTCGAGGAAGAGCACCTGATAGGCGGCGAGGCGGAGGATGCGGCGGGTGACCGGATCGGTGTCGTCGAGCCCGCGGCGGACGTGCGGCGCGAGCGCGTGGTCGAGGCGGAGCCGCCAGCGCTCGACGCCCATCACGAGCTCGAGCGCGAGCCCGCGGTCGCGCGGTTCGAGCCCGGCGCGGTGGGCGGCGGCTTGCAGCGCGGGCTGGAGGAACGCGGCCTCGTCGTCGAGCTGGCCGAGCACCGCGAGCGCGACGGCGCGGGCGTCTTTTTTCATATGCGCGCCTCGCCGTGCTCATCCGGCCGCCCTGCGGGCGGGATCTGCGCAGCGTCGCCGGGCATGGTCGCTCGGCTCACCACGCGCCGTCGATCCGCGCGCCGATCGGGAGCGGGGTGCCGCGGAGGAAGTCGGCGCCGGCGGTCTCGCGGCGGCCGGGGCGTTGCAGCGAGAGCACGGTCACCGCGCCGTCGCCGCACGCGATGCGGGGGCCGTCGGGGTCGTGCGCGATCACTGCGCCGGGCGCGCCCTCGCCGTCGGCGAGGCGGGTGCGGTGGATCTTGAGCGGGCCTTCGGGGCGCTCGACCCAGGCGCCGGGCCAGGGGGAGAGGCCGCGGACGCGGTCGTGTACGGCCTGCGCGGGCGCGGTGAAGTCGAGGCGGCCGTCGGCCTTGTCGAGCTTGGGCGCGAGCGTCGCGTTGTTGTGGTCCTGCGGCACGAAGCGCAGCTCGCCGGCACACAGCGCCTCGATCGCCTGCCGCAGCGCCTGCGCGCCGAGGACGGCGAGGCGGTCGTGCAGCTCGCCGCCGGTCTCGTCGGCGGCGATCGGGGTCGCGAGCCGCGGGCCCATGTCGCCGGTGTCCATGCCCTCGTCCATGCGCATGATCGTCACCCCGGCCTCGGCGTGGCCGCGCACGACCGCCCACTGGATCGGCGCGGCGCCGCGCAGCGCGGGCAGCAGGCTCGCGTGCACGTTGAGGCAGCCGTGGCGGGGCAGGGTGAGGTAGCGGGGGCGCAGGATCTTGCCGTAGGCGGCGACGACGCAGAGGTCGGGTCCGATCGCGGCGAGGGCGCGGTAGCTCTCGTTGCCGAGCTTCTCCCACTGGTGCACCGGGACGCCGTGGCGGTCGGCGCAGGCGGCGACGGGGGTGCGCTCGACCTTCTGCCCGCGCCCGCGGGGCCGGTCGGGCTGGCTGACGACCGCGCGCACGTCGCAGCCGAGCGTGAAGAGCACCTCGAGCGAGGGCACGGCGAAGTCGGGGGTGCCCATGAACACGACGCGCAGCGCGGACGGCTTCACCGCGCCTCCTCGGCGCCCTCGGCGACCCGGCGCGGCTCGCTGCGGTTGCGCTCGTAGTCGCTGAGCACCGAGAGGCGCTCGAGCTTGCCGAGGCGGTCGACGTAGAGCTGCCCGTCGAGGTGGTCGAGCTCGTGCTGGATGCACACCGCCAACAGCCCCGACGCCTGCATCCGCATCGCCTGCCCGTCGCGGTCGAGGTACTCGACGACGACCCGCTCGGCGCGCTCGACCTCGGCGGTCACGCCCGGCAGCGAGAGGCAGCCCTCGCTCCACACGATCGCGCCCTCGCGCTCGACGATGCGCGGGTTGATCAGCGCGAACGGCATCGGCGCGTCCTTCTTGCCGCAGTCCATCACGACCACTTCGAGCGGGACCCCGATCTGGGTCGCGGCGAGGCCGACGCCCTTCTCGGCGTACATCGTCTCGAACATGTCGTCGACGAGCGCCCGGATCGGGGCGTCGACCGCCTCGACGGGGTGGGCGGTCGCGAGCAGGCGCTTGTCGGGCCAGGTCAGCACGGTGCGTACGGTCATCGGTGGCTCTCCGGGGCGCGGCCCTCAGCGCAGCGCGGCCTCGTAGCGGGCGCGCAGGCGAGGCTCGGACAGGATCGCCCACGCGTCGTCGACGACGGCGGCGATCTCGACCACTTGATGCCACAAGGGCCCGTCGCGCCGCACGCGGTGGGGGTCGAAGCGGCGGCGCAGCGCCTCGAAGGCGGCGCGCAGCTCGGCGGTCGAGGCGTTGTGCTCGACCCCGAGCACCGCGAAGTAGTCGGCCCCGAGCGCCTCGGTGATCTTGCTCTGCACGAGATCGGCGAAGCCGGGCATCTGGTCGGCGGTGCGGGGCGCGCCGGCGCGGGCGACGGCCTCGGGGTCGAGCGCGGGCAACAGCCCGGCGCGGCGGCCGCCGGGGGCCTCGACGGCGCCGAGGATCGAGAGCCCGTACAGGATCGCGAGCGCGTCGACCTCGCCGACGCGGGCGGCGCGGGCGACCTCGAGCACGCTGCGGTGGCCGTCGCAGGCGGCGCGCACCGCGGCCTCGTCGGGGCGCATCGCGAGGTCTTCGGGGAGCTCGACCGCGGCGGGGCGCGGCACCGAGCCCGCGGTGCCGAACGCGCGATAGAGCCGCAACCGCCCGTACTTGCGGCGGATCCCGTCGAGCACGATCCGCGCCGGGTGCAGCCCGACCTCGACCGGGTCGAGCGGGCGCGGGCCGCCGCGGATGACGACCGCCTCGCCGCGTTCGAGCGCAAACAGCGCGAGCACCCGCGCGAGCACATGGTCGCGCAGCGCCCGATAGACCTCGTCGGGGTCGACGAAGCCCGCTTCGATCAGGATCTCCTCCGGCGAGGCGCCGACCTGATCGGCGCGGGCGCGGGCGCGGGTGAGCGCCTGCCGGGCGACGTGGCCCTCGTCGGCGAGGTGGGCGGCGAGGTCTTCGGCGGGCGCGCTGCTGTCGGCGTAGACCGGGCGGCCGTCTTCGAAGAAGACGCGGCGCAGCACGCCCGCCGACGCGACCTCGACCCGGCCGGTGAGCGCGGCGCGCCACGCGGCGGCAAACAGCTCGCCGATCCCGCGGCGGCCGAGCTCCATCGGGCGGCCGGGGTCGAGCATCAGCTCGTGCTCGGCGCTCGGATCGGGCGCGGGGCGCTCGGGCGGGCGGAAGTCGCGGGGGCGGGCGGGGACCGGCGGCGCGGCGGGCGGGCGCGGCGGCTCGGGCGGCGGGGCGGCGCGCTGCCGGCGTCCCAGCCGAAGCGGACGGGGCGGCGTCGCCGGCGGCTCGGGGCGGGGCTCGCGCTCGCCGCTGTCGCCGGCCGGCGCGTGCAGGAGCGCGTCGAGCTCGGCCCACTCGGCGGTCGTCACCGGGCCGCGCTCGTCGTCGCGCGGCGCGGGCACGTCCTCGCCGGGGCCGATGTAGGTGCCCACCTTGCCGAGCAGGTCGCCGATGCCGTCGGGCTTCTTGAAGTAGTGGTCGGCGCCGGCCGCGATCGCCTCGCTGACGCTGTCGATCGCCTCGCGCCCGGTGCCGAGGAACAGGATCGGGACGAGCGCGCCGAGCGGGCGGCTGCGGATGTCGCGGCAGAGGCGGGCGCCGCCGTCGCGGGGCAGGGTGAGGCTCGCGATGACGAGGTCGGGGCGGCCCTCTTCGAAGGTGGTCAGGGCGCGCTCGGGGCTGTCGGCGGCGACGGGGTCGTAGCCCCGGGCCCGGAGCCGGCGCACGAGCGCCTGCGCGATGGTGGCTTCGTCTTCGGCGATCAGGATGCGCTTTTGCACCGCGGCACGATAACGGCCGATCTGCGAGGCGGCAACCGGATTTGTCGGTGATTCCGCCGGCAGCGGATCGGGCTGCATTTGATCAGGAGGGCCGCAGTTGGCGCCGCGCGCGAACCGCGCGATGATGCGGCCGCGCGACGGGGAGGTGACGATGTCGGACCGCTGGAAGGCGCTCGGGCCGGGCCTGCTGATGGCCGGCGCGGCGATCGGGGTGAGCCACCTGGTGCAGTCGACGCGGGCGGGCGCGGTCTACGGCTTCGGGCTCGCGGGGCTGATCGTGCTCGCCAACCTCGCGAAGTACCCGGCGTTCCGCTTCGGGCCGCAGCACGCGGCGGCGACGGGGACCTCGCTGCTCGAAGGCTACCGCCGGCAGGGGCGGTGGGCGCTCGGGCTCTACTTCGCGGTGACGCTCGGCACGATGTTCGCGGTGCTCGCGGCGGTGTCGGTGGTCTGCGCCGGGCTCGCCAAGGCGCTGTTGGGGCTCGACGCCAGCGCGCCGGCGATCGCGGCGGGCATCATCGCGCTGTGCGCGCTGCTGCTCGCGGTCGGGCGCTATCGGTGGCTCGACGCGATCAACAAGGTGATCCTGGTGGTGCTGACGCTGGCGACGCTCGCGGCGACGGTGCTCGCGCTGCCGCGGATCGACTTCGCGGCGATGT
This sequence comes from Myxococcales bacterium, assembly GCA_020633515.1. Next base: position 37,377 of record JACKDM010000038.1, on the reverse strand, counting down.
CGTGGTGGCCGGCGGGGCCGATCGGCGAGGCCGATGTCTTCTTCTTCGCGGCGCTGGTCGGCTGGATGCCATCGGCCGTCGACATCACCGTGTGGAACTCGCTGTGGACCCTGGCGCGGCGGGAGAGCACCGGGCACACGCCGACGCCGCGGGAGGCGCTCTTCGACTTCCACGTCGGCTACTGGGGCACCGCGATCCTGGCGCTGTGTTTCATGGTGCTCGGCGCGGCGGTGATGCATGGCACCGGCGCGGTCATCCCCGAGAGCGCGGGCGGCTTCGCGGCGCAGGTGATCGCGCTCTACACCGCGAGCCTCGGCGAGTGGAGCCGGCCGCTGATCGGGGTCTCGGCGTTCCTGGTGATGTTCTCGACGACGTTCGCGGTGGTCGATGGCTTCCCGCGCGCGCTCGCGGTGCTGTGGCTGCGGCTGCGCGCGCCCGAGCGGCCGTGGTCGGCCGAAGAGAGCGCGCCGGGCTTCAAGCCGGCGTATTGGGTGAGCATCGTCACGCTCGCGACGGGTGCCATCGCGGTGTTGTCCCTGCTGATGTCATCGCTGACGGCGATGGTCGATCTGGCGACGACGTTGTCGTTCCTGACCGCGCCGGCGCTGGCGTGGCTCAACCACCGGGCGATGACGAGCGACGCGGTCCCGGCCGCGCACCGCCCGGCGCCGTGGCTGCGCGCGGCGAGCCTCGCGGGGATCGCGTTCTTGACGGTCTTTGCCTTGTACTACGGGTGGTTGCGGTTCATCAGCGACTGAGCGCCGTCACCACGTCCTCGGCCAATGCCTTGATGCCTCGGCCGCCCTCGCGCACCATCACCCGGAGCGCGCGGGGGAAGGCATCGGCCTCGCTCTTGTAGACATCGCTGACGGTGTGATCGAGCTGGGTGCTGCTCCAGATCACGACCAGATCGGCGCCGCGGACCTTGCTGCGGGCGCGCTGGCGGGTCTGGCTCGACGTGCCATCGACGAGGCTGACGTCGAGCTCGGGGGTGAGCGCGGTGAGCTGGTTGACGTGGGCGTGGCTGTCTTCGGCGCCGCCGACGATGAGGATCTTGGTGCGGGTGGCGCGCACGCAGGCGCGGGCCATGCGGAGCCATGCGCGGCGGTTGTCGCTGTTGTGGCAGATGACACAGCGGGTCGCGGTGACGTCGACGGCGACCTTGCCATCGAGTGATGCGACCTCGCGGCAGGTGGGATCGGGGCAGACGGGCGCGAGGGATGCCACGAGCGTGATGTCTTCGAGCCTGGCCTGCGCGAGCAGCGCGTCGCAGCGCTTGTCATCGGCGACGAACGCCCGGAGCGCGCGGCGCAGCTCGTCGCCGAAGAGGCCCGTGGCTTCGAGGGCCGTCCGCAGCGGCTCGGCGGCGGGCGCAGCGGGCGCGGGCTCGGCGGCGGGCACGCGCTTGCGCTTGGGGCCGGCTTCGGCTGCTTCGAGGGCGGCGGTGAGGCGGGTGACCTCGGCGCCGAGCTTTTCGACCTCGGCGCGCGCCGCGTCGCGCTCGGCGACGACGCCGCGGTAGCCGTCGAGGAGCTGGTCGTGCTTGTGCTTGTAGTGGTTGGTGATCGCGGGGTTGTCGACGCGGGTCGCCGGGTTCGTCGCCGGGTTGTGCGCCGGGCTCGTGAGGGGCGCGCTCTGGCGGTGGGGGGTGACGAACCACTGCGCGACCGAGCGGTGTTTGTCGTGCGCGTCGCGGAACGCGCGCTCGGCCTTGGAGGAGAGGTGCCCCTTGGGCTTGCCGAGCCCGTGCTCGCGCAGCCAGCGCTCGACGGCGTCAGGGGAGAGGTCGTACTCAGCGGCGAGGTCGAGGGTGGTGGCCATGGGTGGTCCTCGGTGATGGGTGCGGGCGAGACGATGCCGGGCGGGGCGCGGACGATGCGGGCGCGCTCACAACGCTCGCGTTGTAAAACGAATCTGTTGTGAGCCTACTCGGAGACCTGCGCCGCGCCGCCGCCGGGGCCGTATTTGGCCCACATGTCGGCGGTGACGCCCTCTTCGATGATGCGCTGGTAGAGCTTCGCGCTCGGGCGGGGGGTGCGGGTGAAGTCGCGGTCGTAGTCGACGGCGAAGAGGCCGAAGCGGGGGCCGAAGCCTTCGGCCCATTCGAAGTTGTCGAGGTGCGACCAGTAGAACCAGCCGTCGATGGGGACGCCGTGTTCGTTCATGACACGCCAGAGCTCGCGGAGGTGGGTGACGAGGAAGGTCTGGCGGAGGTGGTCGTCGGCCGCGGCGTCGGCGAGGCCGTTTTCGAGGATCTGGATGGGCTTCTTGTAGCGTTGGTGGGCTTCGATGAGGATGTCGCCGAAGCCTTTGGGGTGGATGGCCCAGCCGAGGTCGCTCCGGGTCTCTTCGGGGTCGCTGGGGTCGCTCGGGTGGATGATGGGTCGGCCGATGTCGCCGAGGTTCACTTCGACGAAGAAGCGGCCGTAGTAGTTGATGCCGATGTAGTCCTGGGTGCCGGCGAGGGCGGGGATGTCTTGTTCGAAGTCGGTGTCGGTCATGGCATAGGTGCCGCTCTCGATGGCATCGAGGACGTCCCAGATGAAGGCTTGGCGGACGAAGCCGGTGGCGATGCGGTCGAGGGGGTTCCAGTTGCGCCAGGGTTCGAAGGCGCGGGTGTGTTGGGTGATGCCGACGCGGGCGGAGGCGCCGCGGCGGGCGGCGTCTTCGTGGATGGCTTGGTAGGCGAGCGCGTGGGCTTCGAGGAGGCGGGCGACGACGGGGGCGGCGTCGAGGGGGGCGGGGCGGCGTTCGAGGGGGGGGAAGATGCCTTCGAGGTAGCCGTTGTAGATGTAGACCATGGGTTCGTTGAGGGTGCACCAGTCGCGGACCTCGCCGCCGTAGGCGGCGACGACGGCGTCGACGTAGCGGCGCCAGTGGTCCATGGCGTCGGCGCGCTCCCAGCCGCGGCGGCCGCCGGTCTCCTGCCAGAACCATTCGGGGCTCGCGAAGTGGAAGAGGGTGACGTGGGGGGTGAGGCCGTGGGTCTTGAGGGCGCCGATGATCTGGCGGTAGAAGTCGATGGCTTGCGGGTCGGGCTCGGTCATGTCGGGGCGGGGGAAGAGGCGGGCCCAGGAGATGGAGAAGCGGTAGGTGTTGATGCCGTGCGCGGCGAGCTCGGCGAAGTCGTCGGCGAAGCGGCGGTCGAAGTCGGTCTTCTTCTGGCGGACGTCGGGGCTGACCCGGTCGAGGTCGTGGATGTGGCCGGGCCGGGCGACGCCGACGCGGTCGCCGGTGCCGGTTCGGCCTTCGGTGATGGCGCGGCGTTCGAAGGCGGTCCAGTCGGAGGGTTGCTGGTGTTCGATCTGCTGGTCGGCGACGGCGACGCCCCACATGAAGCCGTCGGGGAAGCGCCAGGGGGGCGGGGCTTCGATGTCGCCGTAGCGGGTGGCGGTGCGCTCGACGCCGATGAACCAGGGGGTGAAGAGCACGGCGGCGATCGCGAGGAGGAGGATCGCGAGGCCGAGGAGGAGGGCCCGTTTCATCGGTGGCTCCGGGGGGTGGTCTTGTCAGCATGATGCCCGGGGTGGGGTGCGGTGACCAGCGGGTGATTGAGTCGGGGGGTGGGCGCGGGTAGGCTCTCGGGCGATTGGAGGTGTGATGCGTCGAGTCGCGGTGGTGCTCCTGGTGGCGGCGGTGGCGGTGGGCGCGGGGGTGGTGGCGATGCGGGTGGCTCGGCCGCCGGTGGAGCCGCCGACGATGCTGCGGACGGTGGTCAACGTTCATGAGCACATCGAGTCGCTCAATGAGGCGGAGAAGCTGCTCGAGGCGATGGATCGGGCGGGGATCGCGCTGACGGCGTTGATGGGGTCGTCGCGGTTCACGATCACCGAGAACCAGGGCGATGGGTTCACGCAGTTCGAGGAGAACAATCGGGAGATCCTGGAGATCGCGCGGCGGTGGCCGGATCGGTTCCAGGCGTGGCCGACGATCGATCCGACGGATCCGGAGAAGCTGGCGAAGTTGAAGGGGTATGTGGCGGAGGGGGCGAAGGGGCTGAAGCTGTATATCGGGCACGGGCTGCACGATCTGCGGCCGGGGGCTTCGGGGTACTTCTTTCATACCCGGGCGCTGGATGATCCGGGGATGATGGAGGTCTTCGCTTACTGTCAGGAGACGCGGCTGCCGGTGATGCTGCACGTCAACCCGGGGCCGACGGCGCCGGGGTTCGCCGATGAGCTGCTGGCGGTGCTGCGGGCGTTTCCGGATATGAAGGTGATCGCGCCGCACTTCGTGCTGTCGTCGATCCGGTCGTCGCGGCTGCGGGCGCTGCTCGATGCCTTCCCGAATGTGTATAGCGACGTGAGCTTCGGGCACGATGACTTCCTGGGGGCGGGTTTGAAGCGGATCAGCCGGAGCCCGAAGAAGTTCAGGGAGCTGTTTGCGGATTATCCGACGCGGTTCATGTTCGGGACGGATGTGGTGGTGACGGCGTACGCGGGCAAGAGCGTGCCGTGGATGGCGGCGCGGTTTCGGGCCTACCTGGATATGTTGAGCAAGGAGACGTACGAGACGGAGGCGGTGCCGGGCAAGACGCTGCGGGGGCTGGCGTTGCCGCCGGAGCTGTTGGAGGGGGTGCTGTGGCGGAACTTCGAGCGGTTCAGCGCGCTGGCGCCGAGCGGGACGGGGGCGCGGCCGGGGTTCGGGGTGATCGAGTGGAAGGCGATGGGGATCCCGAAGGTGGAGCGGGCGCCGGGGACGATGCTGCCGCGGGATGCGTGGGATGGGTGGCGGAAGGAGCAGGCGGCGCGGGAGGCGGCGCGGAGGCGGGCGGCGGCGGAGAAGGCGGCGGGGGAGAAGGCGGCGGGGGAGAAGGCGGGCGAGGGGAAGCCGTGAGTCGGGCGTTGACGCTTCAGTTCGATGTGTCGCCGTTGGCGCGGGAGGGCTACTTCAAGAGCAAGCTGGCGAAGGCGCCGGTGTTCGAGGTGCCGGCGCTGCGGTTCGATGTGGCGGTGCTGGCGCAGCGGGCGTGGGTGGAGCGGGCGCGGTCGGAGTATGTGGGGGTGATGATCGCGCGGAAGCTGTGGGGGCTCCTGGTCGATGTGAACGCGCCGCGGGATGTGCAGGAGCTGGCGCTGTGCATGGTGCTCGATGAGCAGCGGCATCTGTCGTTGTGCATGGCGGCGGCGGAGGCGTTGGGGGCGCGGCCGCGGGCGGTGTTCGAGGTGGCGGACTTGCAGCAGGCGCGGGGGGCGGGGAGCTTGGCGGGGGAGCTGCTGGAGATGGTGGCGGGCACGTACGCGGTGGGGGAGGTGGTGGCGCTGCGGTTGGTGACGCATGCGATCGGGGCGTTGCCGCCGTCGGGGTTTCGGGATGTGCTGCGGCGGATCGCGTCGGATGAGGTGCTGCACGGGCGGATCGGGGCGGCGTTGCTGCGGGTGGCGCGGGCGGGGGCGGAGTGGTTGGCGTGGCCGGGGGATGAGGCGGTGGCTGCGGTGGGGCGGCGGTGGGTGCGGGCGATGCGGCGGCGGGATGTGGTGGAGCCGGATGAGGTGGCGGCGTATGGCGATCCGGCGGCGGCGGCGCAGCTCGCGGCGGTGGGGATCTCGGATCCGCAGGCGTTTCGGGCGGCCTATCTGGGGGCGTTGGTGGATGATGTGCCGGCGGCGTTCGCGTCGGTGGGGATCGTTTTGTAGCGTCGATCGGGGGTGCGATGGCGACGAAGGAAGAGGCGGGCGCGGTCGCGTTGGTCGATCGGATCATGACGCGGGCGATCCGGGAGGGGGCGAGCGATGTGCATATCGAGCCGCGGGTGGGTGAGGTGCGGGTGCGGTTTCGGATCGATGGGGTGCTCGGGGAGCGGCCGGCGTTCTCGGATGCGTTCCGGTATTCGGTGGCGAGCCGGCTGAAGGTGATGGCTTCGCTGGATATCGCGGAGAAGCGGCTGCCTCAGGATGGGGCGTTCCGGCTGATGCTGGATGGGGAGGAGGTGGACGTCCGGCTGTCGAGCTTCCCGACGGAGTTCGGCGAGAAGATCGTGCTGCGGATCTTGTCGAGCGGGAAGTCGCAGTTGTCGCTGGAGTCGCTGGGGATGCCGGCGCGGATGGCGGAGGCGATGGAGCGGTTCAGTCGGCGGTCGCAGGGGCTGCTGTTGGTGTGCGGGCCGACGGGGAGCGGGAAGACGTCGACGTTGTATGCGGTGCTGCGGCGGATCGATGCGCGGGCGCGCAATATCATGACGTTGGAGGATCCGATCGAGTATCGCTTCGCGGACATCATCCAGGGGCAGGCCAATCCGAAGATCGGGTTCACGTTCGCGCGGGGGCTGCGCTCGATGCTGCGGCAGGATCCCGATGTGATCATGGTGGGTGAGATGCGGGACGCGGAGACGGCGGATATCGCGTTCAAGGCGGCGTTGACGGGGCATCTGGTGTTGTCGTCGCTGCATACGGGGAGCGCGATCGAGACGTTCGTGCGGTTGTTCGATATGGGGCTGGAGCGGTACGTGGTGGCGTCGGCGCTGAAGGGGATGCTGGCGCAGCGGCTGGTTCGGCGGCTGTGTACGCGGTGCCGGCGGCCGGTGGTGGTGGACGATGAGCTGCGGGCGCGGGTGGAGGCGCGGCCGGGGGAGCGGGTGGCGGTGTATCAGGCGGTGGGGTGCGGGGCGTGCAATCAGACGGGGTACGAGGGGCGGGTGGGGATCTACGAGCTGATCGAGGTGGATGACGAGCTGGCGGATCTGGTGAAGGAGGCGTCGACGACGCGGGTGGCGCTGCGGACGTTTCTGGAGACGCGGGGGCTCTTGGGGCTGCGGTCGGAGGGGTTCGCGCGGGTGCGGTCGGGGGAGACGTCGATCGAAGAGGTGCTGCGGGTGACGTGAGCGTCAGCGTTTCTTGCGGGCGGGGCGGTCGGCGGGTTCGAGGACGACGCGCATGTGGCCGCTGCGGCGGCGGTCGTAGAGGTCGTCGCCGCTGATGGGGCGGGGTTTGTGGCCGGGGGCGCGGGCTTCGTAGTCGACGTCGATGGGGAGGGCGCACTCGCGGGTGGCGGCGCAGATGGTGGCGCCGTCGGCGAGGCGGATGATGTCGGCGGGGACGGGGGCGATGGTGATGGTGACGGTGGGGAGGGCGGCGTCGGGGGGGCGGCGTCAGGGGGGCGGCGTCGGTGGCCTGGGCGGCGGGGGCGGTGGCGTCAGGGGCGGTGGCGTCGGCGGCGGGGAGCGGGGGCGAGGGTGGGGGCGGGCGCGGGCTCGGCGGTGAGGAGGTTGAGGGCGACGCGGGCGCCGACGAGGAGCACTGGCGGCGGCGATGGCGATGAGCGCGAAGCGGGCGATGGGGCTCCTGGGCGGGCGGGGGTTCAGGGCGGCGGGCGCTGGTGTTGCCGATGGCGAAGGCGCCGCGGCGGCCGGGTCGCCGAGGGGCCGTCGGCGCGGGCGCGGAGGTCTCGAGCTCGGTGTCGCTGGGGTGCACGCCCCAGGTGTCTTCGCCAGGGGCGGCGGTGGAGGCGGTGACGAGCTCGCGGGCGCCGACGAGCCAGTCGGCGCGGGGGCGCGGCGTCGGCGGGGGTCGACGCCCCAGCCGTCGTCGGTGGGGGCGGCCGGGGCGCAGGCGGGGCGGCGGCGCTGGCGGGCGTGGGGCGCTGGCGGGCGCGGCGCGGCGCGAAGTCGAAGTCGTGGTCGCCGCCGGGCACGGTCGAGCGCGCGGCGGAAGGCTTCGGCGTTGGCCGGGGGGCGGGCGAGGAGCGCGCGCAGGGTGGCAGGGGGCTCGGGGTCGAGCGCGCGCCAGAGCGCGGCGAGGGCGCGCAGGTCGTCGGCGGGGTCGACGCGGGCGCCGCGGAGGGTGGCGAGGCCGAGGCCGGTGAGGCGGGGGGCGCCGTCGGCGAGGCAGACGTGGGCGGCGTCGAGCGCGCCGTGGGTGAGCCCGGCGCGGTGGGCGGCGGCGAGCGCTTCGACGAGCGCGGCGCCGATGGCGCGGGCGTCGGCGGGGGTGGCGGCGGGGCGGTCGGCGAGGGTGCCGCCGGCGGGGACGGGGGGGGTGATGAGGTAGGCGCCGTGGGCGTCGACGCCGGCGGCGAGCACGGGCCAGAGGTGCGGGTCGGTGAGCTCGCGGAGGCGGCGGGTGGTCTCGCGGGCGGCGACGGGGTCGGCGCCGGGGATGCGGGTGAGGACGCCGTCGCGGCCGTCGTGGGCGCGGTGCACCGCGATGCGGCCGTCGGCGAGCGGGCCGAGGGGCGAGAAGCCGTCGATCGAGTCCTGAGTTCCCATCGGCGGCACGATGCCATGTCTGGGGCGCGGCGGCCAGAGGCGAACCTCGGGTGATTGGGAACTGGAACCGGAGTGACTCGATGCGTGAGGATGCCGGTGTCTTCGCGCGTTCGATGAAGAGGGGGAGAGTCGATGAAGTGGGGCGCTCTGGCCGCCGCGGCGGTGCTGCTGTTGGCGTGTGATGATCCGACGCCGCCGCGGAAGGCGGATCCTGACATGGTGGCGCCGGCGGCCGACGTGGGCAGCGACGCGATCGTGGGGCGGCAGGATGGGGATGTGCCGCCGGATGGCGACGCGCCGGATGCGGTGGCCGATATGGATCGGCCGGATGAGGCGGTCGCGGTCGATATGGATCGGCCGGATGAGGCGGTCGCGGTCGATATGGCGGTCGCGGTGGACGTGAGCGTCGAGGTGGACATGGGGGGCGAGGTCGACATGGCGGTCGAGGCCGACATGGCGGTCGAGGTCGACATGAGCCTCGAGCCGGATATGCGGCCGTGCGTGCGCGACTGCGACTTCGACGGGGTGGGGGTGGCGGCGGGTGACTGTGATGACAACAACCCGGAGATCTATCCGAACGCGCCGGAGCGCTGTGATGGGGTCGACGAGGACTGCGATGGGCGGGTCGACGAGGGGCTGGTGCAGCAGTGCTACGACGGGCCGGAGGACACGCTGCTGACCGGGGTGTGCCGGCCGGGCACGGCGCGGTGCGTGGCGGGGGCCTATGGGGTGTGCGAGGGGCAGGTGGTGCCGGGGGTGGAGCGCTGCGGCGGGGGGCTCGACGAGGACTGCGATGGGGCGGTGGACGAGGGCTGCGATGAGGATGGCGATGGGGTGACGACGGCGGAGGGGGACTGCGACGACGCCGATCCCGAGCGGTTCCCGGGGAACCCGGAGCTGTGTGATGGGGTGGACAACGACTGCGATCGGGTGGTCGATGGGCTGCGGCAGGCCTGCTATACGGGGCCGGCGGGCACCGAGGGGCGGGGGGCGTGTCGGGGGGGCGAGCAGGTGTGCGCGGCGGGGGTCTTCGGGGTGTGCGGGGGCGAGGTGGTGCCGCGGGCCGAGGTGTGTGACGACGGGGTGGACGATGACTGCGACGGGCAGGTCGACGAGGGCTGTGATGTCGAGGCGTGCCCGGATGTGGACGTGGCGGCGCCGGTCGAGGTGACGGTGGGGTGCCTGACGGCGGGCACGGGGGCGCGGGCGATCGTGTCGGCGGTGATCCGCGATGGGGCGGGGGAGGCGATCCCGGGGGTGGACGTGGAGATCACGGTGCCGGGGGCGGCGCTGGGGCCGCTTCAGAACACGGGCACGACGTTCTGGCGGGTGGTGACGGCGCCGGCGGCGGCGGGTGAGCTGCGCGCGGAGGTGAGCGTGGGCTGCGCCGATGGGAACCGGCGGGCGCTGGCGGCGCGGCCGGTGGTGTCGGTGGTGGCGCCGCCGGTGGCGGACAACGCGCTCTTGACGGGTGGGTGCAGCCCGATGGCGGGCAACCTGCTGGTGCGGGTGCTCGACGCGGGGGCGGGCACGCCGATCGAGGGGGGCTGGGTGATGGTGGGGCAGCAGCCGCTCAATGTGCTGCAACCCGACGCGGCGGCGGCGATGCAGGGCGTGCTCGGCAATGTCTCGACGGTGCTGCGCACGGCGGCGAACGGGGAGGTCGCGATCGTCGATTACGGCGACACGCTGTATGGGCCGCAGACGGTGACGGTGGGGGCCGAGGGCTACGAGAACGTGACGCTGATGGGCTTCGACGGGAGCGTGGTGGTGGTGCCGCTGCGGCCGATCGCGCCGCCGGATGATCCGATCGCGCTGGTGTCGGGGCAGGTGACCGACTTCGTGAGCCTCGCGCGGGACAACGAGGCCGATCTGGCGCTGGTGCTGCGCTCGTTCGATCTGGCGCTGCTGGCGCGCTTGCAGGTGCCGCGGCTGCTGTCGCGCTACGACTGCTGGGATCCGGTGACGGAGGGCTTCGTGGGCGGGCTGGTGCCGCCGGCGGCGGTGCCGGGCAACCTGTACGTGCCGCGGCAGCCGGAGTCGGTGTTCGGGTTCGCGGTCAACATCGAGGAGCATCGCTTCGCGCTGCATCGCTACCCGCGGGGGCCGGCGGGGGATCAGCTCATGGCGCTGGGGGGCAAGGTGCCGGTGCAGGGGATCGTGGACGCGCTGCAAGGGGGGGCCGATCTGAGCGCGTTGATCCAGTTGCTGGAGCCGGAGGAGCTGGGGGTGCTGCCCGACTTCGCGGTGGATGGTGATCGCGACGACGTGGTGCTGCCGCTGGCCAATCCGCTGGCGGCGAACGCGGCGTGCGAGGTGAGCGGTCTGCCGGAGGACACCGGGGTGATGTGCTTCGCGGTGGGTGACTGGGACGGGGGCGACGGCGGCGGGCGGCTGTTCCCGATGGGGCTCGCGAGCGCGAAGCCGGAGCAGGTCGATCCGGTGCGCGATGGGGTGCTGTCGCTCGACGTGACCACGGTGGGGCAGGCGGGGGTGTTCCGCAACATCGGCTACCTGGGCGCGGCGGTGGGGAGCTACCTCGATCCGGCGCGGATGCCGGCGGAGAAGGTGAACGCGGTGACGGCGGTGCTCGATCGCGAGACGCTCGGGGCGGACGGCGGGCAGATGCAGTTCGGCGGGTTCTTCGCGACGACGGCGATGACGCGGGTGGACTACGACTTCACCTGGGAGCGGGTCGAGCGGCCGGAGAGCCCGGCGGTCGATCTGTGTCAGGTGGAGGTGGTGCGGCAGGTGCGCACGGTCTATCAGGCGGGCGCGTGTTCGAACACGAACCGGGTGGACGCGGTGGAGCGGCCGAACTGGGTGGTCTACGTGGCGGGTGATCCGGGCGCGGTGAGCTTCCCGCGGCTGCCGCGGGCGTGGCCGCTGGGGCCGAGCGCGGGCTTCATCAACGTGGGGGCGACGCCGGAGGATGATCGGCTGGAGATGCGGATCTCGTGTTACGGGCTCGGGTTGCTCGATGCCTTCGACTTCGCGCGGGCGGACTTCCGGGCGCTGGTGGACGGGGTGACGCACGTCTCGTCGAACATCCGGGGCTTCTGACGGCGGTGGCGGCGGCGCTCGCGCTGTGGGTGGCGCTGGCGGGGCCGGCGGTGGATGCGCCGGGGGTGGGTGCGCCGGCGCCTCGATCGGCGGTCGATCCGGCGTGGGCGGCGGCGGGCGCGGCGGCGGCGGGCGCGGGGTGGTTGGGGGTTCATCTGGCGCATCCGGGTCTGGTCGAGACGTCGTGCCCGTGCGCGCGGGGCGAGGTGAACGCCTTCGATCGGGTCGCGGTGGACGCGGCGCTGCCGGGCGCGGAGCCGTGGGCGGACGGGGTGGCGGCGGTGGGGCTCGTCGCGCCGGTGGCGCTGGCGGCGGCGCTGGCGCCGGAGGGGGAGCGGCTGGGCGACGCGCTGCTGGTGGTCGAGGCGGCGGCGGTCGCGGGGCTCTTGACGGCGGGGCTGAAGCTCGCGGTCGGGCGGCCCTATCCCTACATGTACCGGCCGGCGCCGTGGCCGGAGCAGAACGGCGACGGGGTGAACTACGCGGCGTGGCCGTCGGGGCACACGGCGGCGCCGATGGCGGCGGCGGTGAGCTTCGCGGTGTTGCAGGCGCGGCGGGGGCGGGGATCCGGGTGGCTGTGGTGGACGGTGGGGCCGGCGCTGGCGCTGGCGGCGGGGGCGCTTCAGGTGGGGGCGTCGAATCACTTCCCGAGTGACGTGCTCGGCGGGGCGCTGGTCGGGGCGGGGGTGGGGCTCGCGGTGCCGGCGCTGCACGGCGTGTGGCCGTGATGTGATCGGGCGCTCGGGGGGTCAGCTCGGGTCGGGGCCGGGCTTCGAGGGCGGCGGGACGCCGGGCGGGAGGGTCCACTCGACGTGGCCGAAGCGCACGAGGCAGCCGCCGCCGGCTTCCTTGGCGCGGCGGAGGGCGTGGCCGGCGGTCGAGAGCAGGCCCTCGGCGGTCTCGGCGTCCTCGGGGTAGACCGAGAGCCCGGCCGAGCAGCGCAGCTCGACGAGGCGGCCGGCGGGGGCGTCGGCGGTGTGCAGGCGGTGCGGGCGGTTGACGGCGGCGAGGAGCGCGTCGAGGCGGGCCTCGGTCTCGGCGGTGTCGGGGTGCAGCTCGAAGAGGCAGGCGAAGGTGTCGGCGGAGAGGCGGGCGACGGTGTCGGGGCCGCCGATGGTCTCGTGGAGGCGGTGGGCGACGGCGGCGAGGAGCTGGTCGCCGGCGACGGGGCCGAGCTCGTCGTTGACGAGGCGGAAGTCGTCGAGGTCGAAGAGCGCGACGCAGAGCGGGGTGCCGGCGCGGCGGCTGCGTTCGATCGCCATGCCGAGGCGGTCGAGGAGGAGCGTGCGGTTGGGCAGCCCGGTGAGCGCGTCGTGCAGCGCGGTGTGTTCGGCGGCGCGGAGGAGGCGCTTGCGCTCGATGGCATAGAGGATCGCGCGCTCGAGGCTGCGGGCGTCGCAGTCGCCTTTGACGAGGTAGTCCTGCGCGCCCGACTCCATGGCGCGGAGGCCGAGGGCTTCGTCTTCGACGCCGGTGAGCACGATGATGGGGATGTCGGGCGCGTGGGCGATGGCGGCGCGGAGCGAGTCGAGGCCGCGGGCGTCGGGCAGGGTGAGGTCGAGGAGGATGACGTCGGGCACGCTGACGGCGAGGGTCTCGGGGAGCTTGCTGAGGTGGCTCACATGTACGACAGAAAACCGCCGCCGCCGCGCCCGGCCGAGGAATCGGCGCACGACGATGGCATCCTGCGGGTCGTCCTCGACGAGGATGACCAGGGTGAAATCGTCCATTCGAAGGTGTCCATCGGGGCCGGTCCGACCGCTCGACCGGCGGGTGATGTCACGGGACCGTCAAACGGGGAGTCTGACAGAGGCTGCCAGGGCACACAAGCTGCGGGCGGGCGCGCGGCGGGTCAGGCCGCGGTGCCATCGTCGGCGCGGGTCGGGCCGGTCGGGGGGGCGGGCTCGCCGCTGCCGAGGTAGAAGCGGAAGTGGGCGCCCTCGCCGGGCTGCGACTCGACGCGGATCCAGCCGCCGTGGCGCTCGACGATCTTGCGGCAGATCGCCAGCCCGATGCCCGATCCCTTGTACTCGTTGCGGGTGTGCAGCCGGCGGAAGGGCACGAAGATCTGCTCGGCCTGCGCGGGGTCGAGGCCGATGCCATGGTCGCGCACGCCGATGATCCAGCCGTCTTCTTCGTCGGCGGCGGTGATCTCGATGATGGGGGCGGCGCCGGCGGGCACGAACTTGATGGCGTTGCCGATGAGGTTCTGGAAGAGCTGCACGAGGAGCGCGCGGTCGGCGGGCAGGGTGGGGAGCGTCTCGGGGAGGCGGACGCTGGCGCCGCTCTCGTCGATGGGGACGGAGAGCACGTCGAGCGCCTCGGCGACGGCGTCGGCGACGGGCACGTCTTCGATCTGGAGGCGGTTCTGCCCGACGCGGGAGAGGCGGAGCAGCGAGTTGACGAGGCCCTTCATGCGCTCGGCGGCGTCGGTGATGAAGGCGAGGTCTTCGCGGGCCTCTTGGGGGAGCGCGTCGCCGGCGTCTTCTTTGAGGAGTTCGCTGAACGAGACGAGCTTGCGCAGGGGCTCTTGGAGGTCGTGGCTCGCCATGTAGGTGAAGTCGGCGAGCTCCTGGTTCTTGGCCTGGAGCGCGGCGTTGGCGCCTTCGAGCGCGGCGGCGTTTTCGAGGAGGCGCTGTTCGACGAGGCGGCGCTCGGTGACCTCGGCTTGCAGGCGCTCGTTGACCGCTTGCAGCTCGGCGTTCATGCGGGCCATGCCGGGCAGGCTCATGGCGAGGGGCATCGCGCGGACGAGCGCGACGACGGTGATCCAGCTCACGACGGCGGTGGTGAGCTTGAGCAGGCCGGAGAAGCGGTAGACGGGCTGCCAGAAGATCGCCGCTTCGACGAGGTGGGTGGTGCCGCAGCTGAAGATGAAGGCGGCGAAGAGCCAGAAGATGCGCGGGAAGGGCACATCCTGTCGGCGGAGCACGAAGAAGGCGATGGTGGTGGGGATCGCGGCGTAGGCGCCGAAGATCGCGAGGTCGGAGAGGATGTGGAGCCAGCCGTGGCCTTCGCTCCAGGTGCCGCAGTGCCACCGGGCGGGGAAGTCCCCGGTGTCGAACAGCTTGAGCATGAACTCGCCCACGTCTTCCTCGCGCCGGTCAGGGTCCGGCCATTGTGGACGCTCCGGGCGGGCGTGTCACGCGGCCTGATACAACGGGGTGGCGTGGCGCTCGGGTAGCGGGCTCAGAGGGTGCTCTGGAAGCGGCGGAGGTGGACGCGGCGGTGGATGAAGGCGTCGATGAGGGTCCAGCCGTGCTCGATGGGGGGGCGCTTGTGGGGGCTCGTGATGAGGAGCTCGGGGGCGAGGCGGGCGAGCGCCCAGGTGATGCCGGGGAGGCGCGAGGGGGCGGCGAGGTGGAGGGCGAAGCTGCAGACGATGAGGTCGTAACATGCGCCGTCGAGGGCGCCGGCGGCGACGTCGGCGAAGGTGAGCGGGCGGGCGTCGCGGCCGGTGCGGGCGCGCCAGGCGGGCGCGGTGTAGGGGTCGACGCCGTCGATTCGGCGGGCGCCGAGGGCTTCGAGGGCGCGGGTGGCTTCGCCGCTGCCGCAGGCGAGGTCGAGCACGGCGCCGAGGGGGAGGGGACGGCGGGCGTGGGCGAGCGCGATGGCCTCGGCGATGAGGGGCTCGTGGGGGTTGTGGTAGGTGGCGGCGACGCGCTGGTAGTAGCCGTCGACGCCGTGCTCGACGTAGCCGGCGCGGACGGCCTCGCCGGGGCGCAGGGGCTCGCCGGGGCGAGAGCGGCTCCGGGCGGTCACTGCGCGATCATGACCTCGGCGAAGCGCTTGCCGCCCTTGCCGAGGTAGACCTTCGACAGGAGCGGCGCGAACTCGGCGAGCTTCATCTCGGGGCTCGGGTGGATGACGACGCGCTCGATGTCGGGGTGGGCCTCGCGGAGCGCGGCGAGGCGCTCGCCGAACGCGTCGAGGTCGAGCGCGTCGCCGGCGCGGGGGACCTGCGGTTCACCTTCGCTGATCGAGGTGTTGTTGGCGTCGCGGGCGCTGACGTGCAGGCCGAGGGTGCCGACGCGCACGACGATGGCGCCCTTCTCGGGGAGCGGCGCGCCCTTCTTGTCGAGCAGGAACGGGAGCACCCCGAGCTGGCCGGGCGCGCTCTGCTGGTCGACGATGAGCCCGAAGGCGCCGTGGCCCGCGCGGCGGCCGGCGTCGGCCATGGGGCGCAGGTCGGCGACGCGGAGGTCGGCGGGCAGGCCGATGAGGAGGCGGCTGTCGGCGGTGGGCGATCCCTCGGCGAGCTTCTGCTGCACGGCGGGGATGTAGGCGCCGTCGTCGTCGCTGACGATCGCGCCCTCGCGGATGACGGCGGAGGGCATGCCGGTGACGAGGCCGAGGCTCGTCGACATGCCCTCGGGGCCGCCGGCGATCCAGGTCGCCTCGTCGAGCGGGCCGGCGGCGGCGACCGCGGGGAGGGTGCCCTGGCCGTCGGTGATCTGCTTCTCGAGCTTCTCGCTCCAGCTCAGCACCGGGGGCGGCGGCGCGGTCTCGGCGGTGGTCGCGGCCTCTTCGCCGGGCCCGCGCAGCAGGAACCACCACGCGGCGAAGCCGCCGCCGCCGAGGAGGAGCACGGCGAGCACGATGATCAGCGGCGCCTTCCCGCGGCCGCGGGCGGCGTCCATGTCGAGCGGCGCGGCGGTGAAGGCGTCGGCGCCCGATGAGAGCTCGTCGTCGGCCGCGGGCGCCATCGGGCGGGCGATCGGCTGCGCGGGGAACGGCGAGGCGGGCGCGGGGCGGGCGGCGGGCTGGACGGGCATCGGCGCGGCGGGCTGGACGGCATCGGCGCGGCGGGCTCGGGTCGGCGCGCCGATCGGCTGCGGCGCGGGCGGGCGCGGCGACGGCCGGGCGGGCGCGGCCGGCGCGGGCGGCTCGGGGCGGGCGGCGCAGGCTCGGCGGCGGGCGCGGTCGTCGCGGGCAGCAGCCCGGCCGGCTCGCTGCCCGGGATCGGCGGCAGCGGGCGGTCGAGCGACAGCGCGACGGTCGCGGGGAGCACATAGCCGCCCTCGTCGGCGGGCGCGGCGGCGGGCGGCTCGGAGGCGTCGGGGATCGGCTCGTAGACCGACTGCATCGAGATGTCGTCGAGCATCGACGGGTCGTCGGCGGGCTCGTCGAAGCGGGCCGGATCCTCGTGCATCGACTGCATCGAGATGTCTTCGAGCATCGACTCGTCGGGCGCGTCGGTGCCTTCGGCGGTGGCGCTGGCGGGGGCGTCGGCGACGGCGGCGTCGATGTCGACGGCGTCGAGGACCTTGGTGCGGGCGCGGCCGGGCGGTTCGAGCGGGGGCGCCTGGGCGGGCGCGGGCACGGCGACCGGGCGGGGGACCTCGACCGAGGCGGGGCCAGGGCGGGGGATCGCCTGCGGGACGGCGCGCGGCGCGACCGGGGCCGCGGCCGCGGGGACCGGCGCGGGGCGGGCGATGGCGGGCGCGACCGGCGCGGGGCGCGGCACGACGGGCGCCGGGGCCGGGGTGGGGGTGTCTTCTTCGGCGCGCTGCTCGGGGATCTGCGGGGTGTCGATCTGGGTGGGCTCGACCGAGCCGAGCGGCGCGGTCGCCGGGCGGGCGCCGAGGCCTTCGAGCCCGCGGGGGCGCACGAGCGAGGGGATGCGGCTGCGGGTGGAGGTGATCGGGGCGGGCGCGGCCGAGATCGCGCGGTTCTGGCCGGTCGGGGTCGCGATCGCGCGGTTGGCGCCGGTCGGGCTGAGCCCGCGGGGCACGGGCGCGGCGCGGGGCACCGGGCGGGCGACGGGGGTGGGCGCCGGGGCGCCGCCGGCGTTGCGGGCGTCGATCTTCTCCCGCACCGCGCTGGCGAGGCCCTTGTACGACATGGTGCGCACGATCGCCTGGTTGGCCTGGGTCGACGCCTGCCCGAGATCGGCGTCGGCGGCGCGGGCGTCGAGCTCGTCGACGTCGGGGTCGTAGTCGGAGAGCACGCCGCGACACTGCGGACAGCGGGTGGAGTCGCCGAGGCCGGGGTCGACCTCGAACAGCAACTCACAGGCGAAGCAGGCTTTGTAGGCCACTCCAGGCTCCTTCGACCGAGGGCGTGCGACCGCGAGACGGGACGGGGCGCGAGCTTACCGCACCTTCCGCACGTCGCCAACCCGGGCGCGGTGCATCGGCCGGGGGGTCTCGTGCATCGGTTGGGGCGACGCCGAGATGACAGGAGCCCTCGACCGATGGCCCGCCCCGCTGCCCTCCGCCGCCGCCCCGGCGGCCCCGGTCCGATCGCGCTGCGCCCCACCCGCGGCGCGGTGGTGCTCGCGGGGCTCTGTGTGATCCTCACCGTCGTCGACGCCCACCTGACCACGATCGGTCACTGGCTGGTGGTCGACCCGTGGACGTGGCCCGACCTGCGGCTGACCGCGCTCCTGACCGCGAGCTTCGTCGCGCGGGCGGCGGGGCCGTTCGCGCTGCTGCTGCTCGCGCTGCTCATCGGCTACTTCTACCGCGAGTCGCTCCGCGCGCTGTGGGCGCGGCAGCCGGCGCAGCTCGTCGGTGTCATCGCCGGCACCCTCGCCGGGCTGTGGGCCGCCGACACCTGGCTCGCCCCCGGCCGCGGCTACGGGCTCGCCGGCGCCGTCATCGTGCTGCTCTGGATCGGGACCGCCGTCGAGCGCCGCTGGGGCGCCGAGCGCTTGCTGCGCTTCTCGGCGATCATCGTGCTCGCGACCAATGCGCTCGGCGCGACGCTCACCTTCGCCACCACCTCGGGGGTCATCATCGGCGAGCGGCCGCTCTCGTTCGCGCTGATGACGGTGTGGTGCCTGATGAACGCCCGCGCGCTCATCGGCGGGACCGAGATCGCGATCGGCAAGCTGCTGTGGGTGCTCGTCGCGTTCGGGGTGCTCGACCTGCTGCTCGTCGGCTGGATCGAGGGGCTCGTCGAGCTCGCCGCGATCGGGCTCGCGTGGCTGATCGTGCATGGCTATCACCGCCCGCGTCACGCGATCGATCGCATCAAGCTGTGGCGGCTGGAGCGTCGGCGGCGTTCCATGCGGGTGATCGACGGCGGCCGCCGGTTTCACCGAGGAGCGTCGGCATGAGCGGAGCGGATGACGGTCGGCGGATCCGGCGCTGCCCGGTGTGCGGCGAGCCCGCCGCGGCGCGCGCCGAGAACCCCGCGTTCCCGTTCTGCCGGGCCCGCTGCCGAGAGATCGATCTGGGCCGCTGGTTCGCCGGCGACTACGTCGTCTCGCGGCCGCTGTCACCCGATCTCGATCCGGGCGCAGAGCCCGTCGGCGACCCGGGCGGAGGCCCTGACGACCATGACTCGTGAGGCCGGTGTTAACTTTGTTCACTCGGGACGCGCTGTGCTAGATTCGGCCGGTGTGCCGGCAGGGTCCCGCGAGCGCGGGGATCCGCTTGAAGGCGGGGAATGACCGACAAGCCGTCCGACGACAAGAACTCGTTGATCGGTCGCACCATCGACAACGGCCGCTACGAGATCACGCGCCTCATCGGCGAGGGCGGCATGGGGCGCGTGTACGAGGCGCGCCAGGTCTCGATGAACCGCCGCGTCGCGCTCAAGATCCTCCGCGCCCAGCTCGCCACCGACGAGAAGCTCCTCGCCCGCTTCCAGCAGGAGGCGCTCTCGATCTCCCGCCTGCGCCACCCCAACACGATCACGATCTACGACTACGGCAAGACCGAAGACGACCTGCTCTTCATGTCGATGGAGCTGCTCGGCGGCCAGAGCCTCTTCTCGATCCTGCGCAAGGAGAAGCGGCTGATCCTGCCGCGGGCGCTGCACATCATGGATCAGGTCGCCGGCGCGGTCGGCGAGGCGCACCAGCTCGGGATCGTGCACCGGGACCTCAAGCCCGAGAACATCCAGATCGACCACGTCGCGGGCGACTCCGACTTCGCCAAGGTGCTCGACTTCGGCATCGCCAAGATCCTCGGCGGTGACGGGCGCACGGCCGAGGGCAAGGCGCTGACGCTGGCGGGCTCGATCTTCGGCACCCCGCACTACATGAGCCCCGAGCAGGTGCACGGGCAGAAGGTCGACCACCGCACCGACATCTACTCGCTCGGGATCATCCTGTTCGAGATGCTCGCCGGCAAGCCGCCCTTCGACGGCGCGACGCCGATGTCGGTGATGATGGCGCAGGCGAGCAAGGAGCTCCCCGACATGCGGGAGATGGCGCCGGAGGCCGACGTCAACGACGCGGTGCTCCAGCTCATCAACGACTGCTGCGCCAAGGACCGCTCCCGCCGCCTGCGCACCGCCGACGAGCTGATCGCGCGGCTGCGGCAGATCCAGATCGACCTCGGCGAGCTGTCGAGCACCAACAGCCGCCTCTACTTCGCGCCGGCTTCGGGCGTCTACCGCATGACCCCGCGGCCCGGTGACTCGGGGCCCTACGACCGCAGCCGGCTGCGCGCCAACACCGCGCCGATCGCGCCGATCGACGGCTCGGAGCCGCCGCCGCGGCCGCCGTCGAACCCAGGTCTCGACGGGCTCGCGACCCCCGAGCACGCCGGCCACCTCGCGACCGTGCCGCCGCGGCCGACCGATCCGCGGATACGCCCCTATGGCCCCGACCGTCGGCTGCGGTGGGCGATGGTGACCGTCGCCGCGGCCGCGCTCGCCGTCGCGTTGTTCGCGTGGCAGACCGCCGACGAGGGCATCGACGACCACGAGGGGACGCTGGTCATCGACAGCCGGGTGATCGTCTACACCCTCCAGAGCGACCCGCCGGGCGCCGCGGTGCTCGTCGACGGGCTCGAGATCGGGCGCACGCCGACGCAGTACGACGTGCCGCGCGGCCGGGAGACCGAGCTGTTGTTCCGCCGCGAGGGCTACAAGGATCAGAGCTACACCGCGAGCGGGCGCAGCGCCTCGCCGAACCAGACGATCCGGGTGGCGCTCGAGGCGAACGAGCCGATCGACGCCGCGCCGCCCGCGCTCCCGCCGCCGATCCCACCGGCGCCCCCGCGAGCGTGGCTCGACCTGCACTCCGAGCCCGAGGGGGCGGAGGTCTTCCTCGGCGAGCTGAAGCTCGGGGTGACGCCGTTCGAGCACGAGCTCGACGTCACCGAAGCGCCGGTGGAGCTGCGCTTCGTCAAGGAGGGCCACGAGGCGCTCGTCCGCACCGTCGCGCTCGAAGCCCGCGGCGCGGCGCCGACCGAGATCCGCGCCGAGCTCAAGAAGCGCCCCGCCCCGCCGATCCGCCGCCCGCAGACGCCCCGGCCGCCGAAGCCGCCGCCGGAGACGCCGAAGCAGCCGGACAAGCCGACCTACGAGAAGCTCTAGCAGGCTGCTGAGCCCGTCTTCAGCCCGCCGGCGCCGCCGCGGCCCCACCGTCACCCGCTGGTCTTCCTCGCCCGCAGCCGGCCGCCGCGCCGGCCCGCGAGACCACGCTCGCCGTCAGCCGCCGTCGCCGACCGGGGCCGCCTCGCCGTACGGGTCGACCGGCGGCGCGTCCTCGGCTGGCGCCGCGCCGCCCGCGTCGTATGGGTCGACCGGCGCCGCCTCCGGAGCCGCGCCGCCGCCCGGCGCCGCCGCGTCGCTGCCGTACGGGTCGATCGGCGCCACCGGCGGCGCCGGCAGCGGCTTGATCGCCGCCTCGAGCGCCGCGCGATCCACCGGCTCGCCGAAGACCAGCCACCGCGCCCAGAAGTAGGGGTGATGCCCCGCCTCGCCACCCACCTCGGGGTCGACCTGCGCCGTCAACCCGTCGCGCTTCACCGCCAGCACCGCCGACCGGATCGGCGTCCCGCTCGCGAGCCGCGCCCCGAGCCGCGCCGCCGCCGCCGCCGGCACTGCGCCGACCGCGCCGATCGCGACCTCGACCCCGGCCGCCCGCAGCGCCGCGTCGAGCGCCGGCCATGTCGACCACGCCGGGTGCAGCACCACGACCGCGTCGGCGGCGGCCGGCGTCGCCGCGAGCGCCGCGCCCCCGAAGCGCCCGTAGCCGTCCTCGCCCGGCGCCGGCGCCGTCACGAACGTCGCCTCGGCCGGGTCGACCGGCGCGGCGAGCAGCAGCGTGCTCGTCCCCATCAGCGCCGCGCCGAGCGCCACGCGCGTCGCCGCCGGGCCGTCGACCCGCGCGAAGCCCTCGACGTCGCGCATCGCCTCGGCGAGCGCGTCCGCCGCCGGATCGGGCCCCGCGCACCGCTCGACGGGGCACGCCGCGCCCGGGCCGGGCGGGCCGAAGAGACCGAACGCCGCCGCCGCGCTGCGATCGGCGGCCGGCAGCCGCGGCGGGAGGCTGTAGGTGAGGTGCAGCGCCGCGCCGACGAACGCCGGGGCCGCGCCGTCGACCTTGCCCCGCGGGGCCTCGACGACCAGCGCGTCGAGCGGGAAGCCGACGAGCGGCCCGTGCGGCACGACCCGCACCCGCGCGGCGCCGAGCGCCGCCATCACCTTCGCGTCGCCGACGAACGGCAGCGCGACCCGGGCCGCGGTCGCGAGCGCCTTCCAGTCGGCGGCGTTGGGGTCGCGCGCGCCCCGCTTCTGCGCCGGCCACGCCGCCGGCGCCTCTTCGATCGCGGCGCGGGCGGGGGCGAGCGCGGCGGCGAGCTTCGCGGCGCCCGGCAGGTCGTAGTGCTCGGGCGCCTTGCCCGGCTCGAGGATCCACAGGTGGCCGGCGTCGGGCTCGATCCAGTAGCGCAGCACCACCTCGCCCGCGGCCGGCTCGGAGAGGCGCGGCGCCGGTGAGCGCCGCTCGGCGAGGCGCGGATCGGCGTCGGCGAGCGCGGGCGCGGCCTGCCGGAGCGCCGCGTCGGCCTCGCGCAGCGCCTGCGTCGCCGCGACCCGCTCGGCGGTGACGACTGCCTCGTCGGCGAGCACCGCCCGCAGCGCGCCGATCCGGGCCCAGGCGGCGCGCGCGCGCGGTCGGCCCGGGCAGCGTCGCGCCCTCGTCGGGCCCCGGCGCCTGCGCGACCGCCCGGCGATCGGCCCAGTCGGCGGCCCGCAGCGCCGCGCGGTGGTGCACCGCCGGATCACCCTTGTCACGCGCCGCGCCGCGCACGAGCGCGCCGGGGAGCGCGGCGGCGAAGCTCGGGCCGGCGGGGAGCGCGAGCGTGCGCAGGTCGATCGTCGCCCCACGCGCCGCCTGCTCGGCGGTCGCGTCGGCGAAGCGATCCATCGCCTGCCGCCACGCGCCGGCCGCGTCGAGCCACTGCTTGTCGGCGGCGGCGATCTGCCCGTCGAGCGCCGCGACGCGCCAGGTCAGCGTCGGATCGGGGTATTCGAGCACCAGCGCCCGCGCCGGGCGCAGCGCCTCGGCGGCGCCGCGGCTGTCGCCGGTGGCGAGCTCGGCGGCGGCGAGGCAGGTGCGACCGATGATCTGGTCGCGGCGCAGGTGGGGCAGGGTGAGCTGCGGCAGGAGGTTGCCGAGCTTCTGGATCGCCTCCGGGTGACGGCCGGCGCGGGCGAGCAGGCAGCCGTCGAGGATCTGCCCCGGGCGGGGGTCGGGCGCGCCGAGGAGCCCGGCGAGCGCGGCGCGGGCGCCTTCGACGTCGCCGGCCTCGGCGCGGGCGACGGCGGCGGTGCGCGCGATCTCGCGGTCCTCGGGGGCGAGCGCGAGCGCTTCACCGAGGCGGGCGACGGCGTAGTCGGTGAGCCCGGCGGCGTCGAGCGCGGCGGCGGCGAGCGCGTGCAGCCGGGCGCGGAGCGGGCGGTGGGCCTCGGCGGCGCCGGCCTGACGCAGCGCGCGCAGCCCGAAGTTGGCGTTGGCGAACGCGCGCGCCGGCTCGCCGCGGACGAGGCGGGCGCGGCCTTGCAGCAGGTAGAGGCGGGCGCGCAGCTCGACGGGCGCCCCCTCGCCGAGCGAAGGCTCCGCGGCGTCGACGTGGCCGAGCGCGGCGTCGGCGTCCCCGGCGGCGAGCACGACGCGGGCGAGGTCGAGATCGGTGCGCGCCGTCCCGATCGGATCGCCCAGCGTGCCCTCGTAGATCGTGCGCGCCTGCCCGAGCGCGGCGCGGGCCTCGTCGAAGCGGCCGCGGCGCTCGGCGATCTCGCCGACGAGCCGGGCGAGCTCGGCCTGCATCGCCTGCCGGGCGCGGCGGACGGTGGCGATCTCGTTGGAGGGGGTCGTGATCGCGATCGCGGCGTCGTCGGTGAGGCTCGCGAGCAGCAGCCGCGCCTCGTCGAGCACCCGGTTCGCGCCTTCGAAGTCCCCGGCCTCGGCCCGCGCGCGCGCGGTCGCGACGAGCGCCTCGGCGGCGCGCTCGAGCGTGCGCAGGTGCCGGCCGGTGCGCATCACGACGTCGCCGAGCTCCCGCATCTCGCGGATGTAGGGGACCATGTCGTCGACGCTGCGATCGGCGAGGTGGGCCTTGACCATCTGGTCGAGCACGAGCGCGACGAGGTTGTCGATCCCGAGCGGGCGCATGGCCTGGAGCACGCTGACCCGCAGCGCGCGCTCGCTGACGTGGTCGCCGAGCCAGCCGGCGGCGTGGGCGGCGCCGTTCATCACCAGCGCGACGAGGATGCTGCCGCCGCGGGCGCCGCGGGCGGTGGCGAGCGCGGCGTCGAGCCCGGCGCGGGCGGCGACGAGGTCGCCGATCAACCAGGCGTTGAGCCCGCCGCCGATCTGGCTCTCGACGACGCCCTCACCGGCGAGCGGGACGCCGCCGGGCTGGCCGAGGTAGCCCGCGAGCGCGCGCCACGGCGTCACGTCGCCGACGCCGAGCGCGAAGCCTTCGGCCATGCGGCGCGCGGTCTGGATGAGCAGCGCGCGCTCGCGGTCGCCGCCGAGGCGGCGGCTGGCGAGCTCGGCGCGGAAGAAGAGCATGTAGAAGACCGGCTGGGCGACCTCGGGGTGCTCGGCGGCGGCGAGGCGCGCGGGCAGCGGCTGGTTGGCGCGCACGGCGTTGATCCAGGCGTCTTGCAGCTCGCGGGCGCGCGGCGCGAGCTCGGCGAGGCGGCCGGTCTCGGCCCAGTCGAGGTAGAGCAGCGGGCGTGGATCGGGCGGCTCGGCGTCGGCGAGCGCCTGCGCGACGGCCGCGAGGCGCGGGCGGAGCGTGGCCTTGACCTCGTCGGAGAGCCCGACGGTGACGAGGTCGAAGACCTGGCCATAGAACCAGATCCGGGCGAAGTCGGGGCGGGCGGTGGCGAGCTCGCCGAGGCGGGCGAGCTCCCCCGCCTCTTCGGCGCGGCGCACGTCGAAGGCCCAGTCGGTGTAGGGCGCGGGCGCGGCCTGCGCCGGCGGGGCGAGCAGGCACGACGCGACGAGAAGGGCGGCGAGGAGGGGCCACCGGCGCATGTCGGACTCCGGCGTACGAGCAGTCTGGTCGAAAAATACCACGACCTGCCGCATCACCCGAGTTTCTGTCTTGCCGTGTCCTCCGGGAGGGGCCGATCAGGGCGCGTCGGCGGGCACCGGCTCGAGCACCACCGTCACCGGGTAGTGGTCGGAGTTGCCGATGTACTTCACGTAGGCGTTGAGCGGGTCGAGGGTGTTGGTCTCGAAGAGGATGTGGTCGAGGGTGTCGACCGCCTGCCCGTAGAGCGACTTCTCGTAGCGCCAGGTCTCGGCGCCGGGCCGGAAGGCGGGGAGCGCGTTGAGGTAGCCGAGGTCTTCGAGGAAGCCGACCGCCGCGCCGTCGACGCCCTCGTTGAAGTCGCCCACGACGAGGGTGGGGATGTCGTCGGCGCAGGTCGCGCTGAAGCCGCGGATCTCCTTGAGGTGGGTCTCGTCGACCTCGAGCAGGCTCGTGACGCCGTCGCGGCGGCTGTACGGCGGGCGCAGGTGGACCTGCAAGAGCTGGAGCGGGCCGAGCGGCGAGTCGACGACGACGTGCCACGCGGGGTGCCAGCCTTCGAAGCCGGTGAGCACGCCGAGGTCCTCGAAGGGGTGCTTCGAGAGGACCGCGAGCCCGCCCGACGCCTCGCCTTCGAAGGCCATGAAGGGGTAGCGGTCGTGGTAGGTGGCGCGCAGCACCTCGCGCCAGGGGCCGTTGACCTCTTGCAGCGCGATGATGTCGGCGTCGCTCGCGCCGACCGCGGCGACGGTGTCGGGGTCGTCGTAGCGGTCGAGGTTGACGTTGTACGAGGTGACGGTGATGTGGGGCACCCCCGGGGTGGGGGCGCGCGGCGTGAGCATCGGCCCGTCGATGCAGCCGGTCGCGAACAGGGCGAGCGTGAGCGGCAGAGCGGCTCGGCAGATCGTCGAAGCGCGTCGGTTCAAGTCTCGTCCTCCCGGGGTGACCGCTTCGTCGCGGCGCAAGCGGTGAGCCACCATAGCGGAAGGGGAGGGGGTCGATCGCGCCAAAAAGTGTCGCCCGGTAACCGGACACGCGCTCCGCGCATCGCCGTCGCCCTCGCGCGGAGGTCGCGTAGCGGTCAGGAGGACGACCGCCCGGGCGCGCTGCACCGGCGACGGGCGCCGCTGAGCGCGATCAACGCGGGCCGGGCGCGGCGGGCGGCGCGGAGGGGGCCGGCGCAGGGATGGGCGGCGGCGCGGGCGCCGGCGGGTTCATGCCCTGCCAGATCAACACCCCCACCACCACGCTGAAGACCACCGCCACGTCGAGCAGGAGCTGCCCCCAGCGGCCCCGCTGCCACGCGCGCGGATCGGGCGCCGGCCGGTCGCCGCGCCGGATCGCGGCCGCCGTCGTCACCGCGTCGAAGATCGACCACAGCCACGGCAGGATCACGATCGAGGCGAGCGCCACCACGATGCCGCGGTCGCGCTGCCCGTTGTAGACCTGCCCCATGCCCGGCAGGAGCGCGAGCAGCCCCGCCTTGACCGGCGAGTGCTCCGGCCGCGGCGGCCGCTTGCTCTTGCCCGCCTCGTCGCGCTGCACGATGCGGAACGAGCCGCTGTCGGTGACCTCTTCGTCCGAGCGCGCCACCGGCCGCGCGACCATCTGCCCCGTCGACAGGATCGCCGCCCCCGCCGCCGGCATCCCCGGCCGGTCGATCCGCGGCGCCTCGGTCACCGGGCGCGCCTCGCCGAGCCGGTACACCCCCGGCCGCACGCCGCGCATCGGCGTGCCCCGCGTCGGCCGCGCGGGCGCGACGTCGCGATCGTCGACGACCTTGATCTGCCGCGTCTCCTCCTCGTCCTCCGGCAGCGGATCGAGCGAGGCCTCGCGGGTGAACGTGCCCGTCTCCGACGGATCGACCACCGGCGCCTCGAGCTGCACCACCATCGGGCTCCCCGCCCGCGGCGGCAGCTCGGGCAGCGGCGGCAGCCCGTCGAAGCCGAGGTCGCCGCGCGGCACCGTCGGGCGATCGTGCAGCCGCCCGCCCTCCATGCCCGGCGGCATCAGCAGCCGATCGGTCGGCTTGTCGGCGATCGAGGCGCCCCGCCGATTGCGCGCGGCGGCCTCGAACTCCGCGTCGAAGTCGGCGAACGCGCCCGGCCCGATCAGATCGTCGGCCCCACCGAAGCCCCGGCGCCGCGGCAGATCGTCGCGCAGCCGGCGCACCGCGGCGGGATCGAACTGCTCCCCCGGCGAGGTGAACCCCGCGAGCGCGGCCCGATCGGGCGGCGGCGGCCCCTCGTGCGACTCGCCCGCCCGCGGCGGCGGCCCGTCGTACGACCCGGCCGGCGGCGGCCCCTCGTAGCTGCCCTCGGCCCCGCGCGGTGGCGGCGGCGGTTCGAAGATCCCGGCCCCGAACGACTGCGTCGCGCCCGGCGCCCCCGCCGGCTCGTCGCCGACGACGCCCATCAGCGACTGCCCGAAGCCACCCGCGCCCCCCGGCCGCGCCGCGCCCTTGCGCCGCCGCCCGTCGGGCCCCGCCACCGCGGTCGGGACCTCGTCGTCCTCTCCGAAGTCGCTCCCCGACAGCCCCGGGAGGCTCGCGAGCGGATCCTCGTCGGCCCGCGAGCGCGCCAGCGCCGCGCGCACCATGCTCGGATCGAACGGTCGCGTCTGATTGGCCCGCGCCTCGTCGCCGAGGCTGCCCGACACCCGCGGCGGCGGCGCCATCACCGGCGGTGGCCCCGGCTCGGCCGGCGCGGGCGCCGCCGGACGCGACGCCGCTTCGAGCGCCTTGCGCAGCCCCGCCATGTTGAACGGCGCCGTGCCCGCGATCGCCGGCGGCCGATCACCCGGCAGCGGCTTGAGCCCGCCCGTCGGCTCCCGCCCCGGGCTGTCGACCACCTCCGCCTCGGCGCCGAGCCCCTGAAAGACGCCCACGAGCTGCCGCGCCTCGTCGAGCGGCAGGCCATGCGCGACCGTCAGCTCACCCCGCTTGAGCGCATCTTCGAGCGCGTCCGCCTCTTCTCCGATGATCGGCGCGATCATCGTCGAGAGGTCCGCCGCCCAGTCTTCGGCCGCCCCCGCGGGCTGCCGGATGCGTACGCCGTAGCCGTGTCCGCCGTCCAACCTGGCACTCTCTTCCGGATCGCTTCCTATCATTCGCACGGACCCGACCCGCAACGCCAGAACTCGGTTCGCCGCGGGCGGAATGCGCTCAAGCGAACGCCGCCGACTCCGTCAGCGCGTCGGTCGCCGGCAGATCGACGTACTCGCCGAGCCCGACCCGGTGGTAGTGCGGCAGCACTCGCGGCGTCAGCAGCCCGATCGCGCGCAGGTTGGGCACCAGCCGCCGGAACATCGTGCGGCGGAAGATCGCGAGCCCCGGCATCTTCTCCATCAGCGCGTTCCACTCGCGGCGCGGCAGCACCGGCGCGAACTGCTCCTCGTACAGCTCGTGCGCCAGGAAGCGGTTGCGCATCAGCACCACCACCTCGAACGCCCAGTCCTCGCGCTCCCGCCGCTCGCGCTCCGGCAGCTTCGCGTAGTACCCGCGCAGCGCCAGCAGCCCGTAGTGAACGTGCCGCGCCTCGTCGTGCATCACCCGCCGCAACAGCTCGGCGAGCAGCGGCTCCGCCGTCATCCGCCGCAGCGTCGCGAACGCCCCGAGCGCCAGCCCCTCCACCAGGATCTGCATGCCGAGGAACTTCATGTCCCACCGGCCATCGGTCATCAGCCCGTCGATGATCGTGAAGAGGTTGTCGTTGATCTCGTAGCGCATCCCGAGCTTGTCGACGAGGTAGCGGTGGAAGACCTCGACGTGCCGCGCCTCGTCCATCACCTGCGTCGCGCCATAGAACTTGCCGTCGAAGAGCTCGGTCGCCTCGGTCACCTGCGCCGCCGCCATCAGCGCGCCCTGCTCGCCGTGCAGGAACTGGCTCAGCATCCACGCCGCCACCCGATGCAGGAAGTCCCGCTTCTCCCGCTCGTCGAAGCGCCGCCCGTGCGCCGCGATCTGCCGCCAGTCGATGAAGTCGGTCCCCACGATCGGCACCTCGGGATCGAGCGGATCGACCGAGGTCTCCCACGGCAGATCGGTCGCCCCGTTCCACTGCATGCGCTTGGCCTTCTCGTACAGCGCCCGCATCTCGGGGTGATCGCCCGGATAGTCGAAGTCGAAGTGCGCCCGATGATGCGCCTGCATGCCCGCGACCCCGTCGCGCCCGCGCCGCAGGAACAGCCCCCGCACCGCCGACGGCCCCATCCGCCCCATCACCCGCAGGTTCTCGACGGCGAGCACCGTGTTGAGGTTGTCGACGAAGCTCTCGACCCGCGCCCGCACCGGCACCGGCAGGCGCTGCACGATCGGGTTCTTGTCGACGAAGGCAGGGATCTGCATCGGGGCCTCCTCCGGGTTCGCGGTCGTGCGCGGCCGGCGCGACCGGCGGGCGCCCGCCGGGATCATGCTACCACTCCCGGAGTTGCGGACCAATCGCCGAGGCCGGTCGCCAGCGGCCTTCACGCGGGTGGAGCGCGCGGGGCGCGGCCGCTATACTCGCCGCTCCCTGACCCTTTGGGGCAGGCCGCCGCGCCCGCGACAGGACACACCCGCTTGCACTTCCTCGACCGACGCATCCTCCTCATCACCGGCAAGGGCGGCGTGGGACGCACCACCGTCACCATCGCCCTCGCCCGCGCCGCCGCCCGCCGCGGCAAGCGCGTCCTGCTCACCGAGGTCGGCGACGTCGACGGCGAGCCCTCCCCGCTCGGCCGCATCATCGGCCGCCCCACCCTCGGCGCCGAGCCCATCCCGCTCGCGTCCGGCCTCGACGCCTGCCACCTCTCCGCCCGCGCCGGCCACGAAGGCTTCCTCCGCTCCGTCCTCCCCGGCGCCCCGCTCATCAAGGCCGCGCTCCGCTCCCGCGCCGTCGAGCGCTTCCTCACCGCCGCGCCCTCGTTCCACGAGATGGGCATCTTCTACCACCTCCTCAGCCTCCTCCGCGCCACCCGCCCCGACGGCCGCCGCCGCCACGAGCTGATCGTCGTCGACATGCCCGCCACCGGCCACACCCTCGCGCTCACCGGGCTCCCCGACATCCTCCTCCGCCTCATCCCCGGCGGCCCCATCGTCGACGCCCTCCACGAAGGCCGCGCGATCCTCAACGACCCCCGCCAGGGCGCCGCCTGGGTCGTCACCCTGCCCGAACAGCTCCCCGTCACCGAGGCGATCGAGCTCCTCGCCGGCCTCGACGAGACCTCGATGCCCGCCGGCGGCGTCCTCCTCAACCGCATGCCACAAGACCCGTTCACCCCCGCCGAGCGCGCCGCGCTCGACCCCTGGATCGCCGGCCGCGAGCTCCTCGGCGAGCTCGCCTTCCGCCGCATCGAAGCCGCCGAAGCCGCGCTCGACCGCCTCCGCCACGCCGTCGACGAGCCCGTGCTCCTCCTCCCCGAGATCCCCGGCGACGACCCCATCGAGGGCCTCGCCGCCGCCTTCGACGCCCACCTCGGCCCGGCGGTGAAGCGATGAGCCCCGCCCTCGGCGCCGTCGCGCAGATGCTGCACGACAAGCGCGTCATCGTCTGCTGCGGCGCCGGCGGCGTCGGCAAGACCACCGTCTCCGCCTCCCTCGCGCTCGCCGCCGCCCGCGCCGGCCGCCGCGTCCTCGTCGTCACCGTCGACCCCAGCCGCCGCCTCGCCGAGACCCTCGGCGTCGGCCGCAACCCGCCCGAACCCGTCGTGCTCCCCGACGACCGCCTCGCCGCCGCCGGCATCGCGCCCGGCCGCCTCTCCGCGTGGATGCTCGACCCCCAGCTCGTCTCCGACCGCGTCGTCCGCGCCTTCAGCCGCGACCCCGCCCGCGCCCGCGACCTGCTCCAGAACCGCATCTACAAGAACGTCACCGCCATGATCGCCGGCATGCAGGAGTACACCGCGGTCGAGGCGCTGCACGCCTTCGTGCGAGACGACACCTACGACCTCGTCATCCTCGACACCCCGCCCAGCCGCGACGCGCTCCGCTTCCTCGACGCGCCCCACCGCGTCGCCGGCTTCCTCGACCGCCGCATCTTCAACCTCTTCGTGCCCGGCGAAGGCGGCGCGATCCGCCGCGTCGCGACCGCGCTCATCGAGAAGGTGATGGACACGGCGTTCGGCCAGGAGACCCGCCGCGACCTCCAGCAGTTCTTCGAGCTCTTCGGCAACCTCCTCGACCACCTCAACCACAACCAGGCCGAGATGCAGGCGTTCTTCCGCCGCCCCGAGGTCGGCTTCGTGCTCGTCACCTCACCCGCCCGCGAGGCGCTCGAAGAGGCCGAGTTCTTCGCGAAGAAGACCCGCGACGAGCTCGCCATGCACCTCTGCGGCTACGTGCTCAACCGCAGCTTCGCCGCCCGCGCCCGCGCCGAGATGCCCGACCCCGCATCCCTCCCCGACGACGCCCCCGCGCCGCTCCGCGCCGCCGTCGAGAAGCTCGCCGCGCTCGCCACCACCGAGCGCGCCGCCGTCGACGCCCACGCCGCGCTCGCCGCCGACCTCGAGCGCCGCGCCGGCCCCGCAGGCTTCGCCTGGGTGCTGCCCGCGCTCGGCGGCGGCGCCTCGTCGATCGCCGACCTCGTCGCGCTCGCCGACGCCCTCGTCGCCCCCACCCCGCCCGGCGCCCGCGCCGCCGAGGAGACCGCCCGATGAACCGCCTCGCCCTCGCCGCCCTCGCCCTCGCGCTCGCCGCCTGCCAGCGCGACGCGCCCCCGCCCGCCGAGACCGCCACCACCACGAAGGCCGCCGAAGCCCAGAAGCCCGCCGAGGCGCCCGAGCCCCCCGAGGCCCCCAAGGCCACCCCGAAGACCCCCCGCGCCGAGCGCAAGGCCGCCGCCGCGCTCAAGTGGCCCGACGGCGTCGAATGGGCCGACGACTGGGCCGCCGCCCGCGCCCGCAGCGCCGAGAGCGGCAAGCCCATCTGCCTCGTCGTCTACGCCGACTGGTGCCCCCGCTGCAAAGAGCTCACCCCCGTCTTCGCCGACCCCGAGATCGTCGAAGCCAGCAAGGGCCTCGTCATGGTCCGCCAGGACAACGACGCCAGACCCGACTGGCTCATGGCCTACGCCGACCAGGGCACCTACGTGCCCCGCATCTTCTTCTTCGGCGCCGACGGCAACCTCCGCACCGACCTCACCAGCGGCCACCCCCGCTACCCGTTCTTCTACACCCCCACCGGCAAGTCGGCGCTCCTGCGCAGCATGCGCGCCGCCGCCGGCGGCTGACCCCGCACCGCCAACGGAGAGAGCGCCCGTGCCCCTCACCCCCATCCACGACAAGGGCGTCGTCTACGTCTGCGTCGACATCGAAGCCAGCGGCCCCGTCCCCGGCCTCTACAACATGGTCTCCATCGCCGGCGTCGCCGTGCACCTCGACGGCCACCGCCACCGCCGCGGCGACAGCTTCTATTACGAGCTCGCCCCCGTCTGCGACGGCTTCGACCCCGGCGCCATGGCCATCCACGGCCTCACCGAAGAGCACCTCCGCGCCCACGGCAAGGACCCCGACGCCGTCATGGCCGAGATCGACGCCTGGGTCCGCGCCCGCCTCGCCCAAGGCCAGCGCGCCGTCTTCGTCGGCCACAACGCCGCCTTCGACTGGAGCTTCGTCTCCTGGCACTTCGTCCGCGCCCGCATCGACAACCCGTTCCGCTACGACCCCCTCGACACCAAGGCCCTCGCCATGGGCCGCCACGCGATCCCCTGGGGCCGATCCAACAAGAGCGCGCTCCTCGCGCTCCACCCCGGCCTCGAAGCGCCCGAGCCCGACACCGAGCACCACGCGCTCGTCGACGCCGAGTTCCAGGCCGACATCCTCATCACGCTCCTCGACGGCGAACCCCCCACCACCACGAAGTGAGCGTCATTGCTTGCGTCGCCGGGGTTTTCGGGCAAAGAATACCTCCGGGGGACCCGGCCCTCACTGCCGGGTAACATGACGACCGGAGCGGCATCTCCGGGACGCGAAAGGAGAGTTCCCGTGATGGGTCGAGCCCGCTCTGCCGTGGCGGCGCGCACAAGCCTGGACAAGATGCGCGCAGCGGCGGAGGACGCGTTCGGCGTGGAAGAAGTCGAGACCCGGACCTGCGACGACTTCTACGATGCAATGGACTTCTGCCGGCCTCGCAGCGAGCTGCTCGGCGGTGAGGTGGGTCAGGAGGCCTGGTATCTCTGGAAGGTCAAGGACTGGGCGGTGATGGGAGACCTCAGCGTCCGCCTGCCCCAAGACCTCGACGCCCTCGCCCGCCTCTCCAAGGCCGTCGGTCCCCTCGTCGTCGCTGGCATCGACTCCGGCTTCGAGTACGCCTCGTTCGTGTACTTCGAAGACGGCGTCCTCCGGCGCCGCCTCACCCTCGAAGACGAGGAGATCCTCGAAGAGGGCCTCCCGGTCAAAGCCGAGAGAGGGCGCCACCTCGACGACTTCAACGAAGAAGAGGCCGGGCGGCTGTGGATGAGCTACGGCTTGCCCACCTTCGACCACGACCCGCTCGAAGGCCCCTTCGAGTGCGTCGCGGTCAAGCTGCCGGGGTGAACCGCGCCGGGTGAAGCGCCCGGCGAACCTCACGCCATGGCCCGCCATCGCGCCGATCCGGGGAGGGATCGCGCGGAACCAGCCGCCCGCCGACACGGCGCCGTCCGGTGCGCCGCGCCCGCCCGCGCCCTCGCTCCGCGTAGATCCGCGCCCGCGATCACCGATCCGAACGCGCCCCGCCCGCCGCGGGCTCGCCCTCCTTGCCCGCGGCCCCGGCCTTCTCCATGCTCCCCGCATCGACCTCGGTCCCCGCAGCCCCGGCCTTCCCCGCGTCCCCCGCCGCACCCGCCTCCGGCCGCGCCCACCGCCGCTGGTGATGGATCACCACCGCCCCATCCGGCAGCGTCCGCGCCGTGAACGACGACGGCCCCGGCCCCCGCATCAGCCGCGGATCATCGTCATCGGCCTCGAACCCCGCCGCCCGCAGCGCCCCATACAGCCCATCCACGAACGCCGGCACCGCCGCCGGCCGGAACGCCCCCACCAGGTTCTCCAGATCGCTGTAGACCGTGCCCGGCCGCCGCGCATGGTAATGGCGGAACTCGAACCCCACCGGGGCCTCGCCCTTCACCGCCGCCGCCCACGCCGGCGGATCCAGCAGCCACTCGACCGGCAGCGCCAGCGCCCCCGCCGGATCGGCGTCCACCACCTCGAACCGCACCCACGCCGCCCGCTGCGCCGGCGCGCTCACCGTCCACGACACCGTGCCCCGCGACGGCGCCGAGATCGGCGACGTCACCGGCCCCTCGCCCACCACCCAGCCCCCCGCCCGCAGCGCCGCCGCCACCATCGCGTCCAGCTTCTCACCCCGCCGCGTCGTCACCCACCGCATCATCAGCGCCCGCCGCCCCGCCGCCGGCTGCGTCATCTCCATCCGCCGCGCCAGCGCCACCTCCACCACCTTCACCTGCGGATCATCCGGCGCCAGCGCCGTCATCGACGCCGGCAGCCCCGGCGGCAGCGCCACCCGATCCTGCCGCTCGAAGTCCTGCCGGATCATCAACCCGTCGAGCGCCCCCTTCTTCGCCTGCTGCCCCCGATCCCCCGCCTCCGCCGCGCCCGCCACCGCGCCCGCCGCCACCGCGCCCGCCGTCTCCCCACCCGCCGTCTCCCCACCCGCCGTCGCCCCCCCCGCCACCGCGCCCGCCGCCGCCCCGCCCGCCTGCACGCCCTCCACCCCACCGCTCGGCGCCTCCCCCCGACACCCCACCCCCAACGCCACGCACCCCCACGCGAGCAACACCCGACCCGCACCACGCATCTCTCCACCTCCGGCGGCCAGACAGACGCCCCTGATACCGCCCCCCGCTCGACAGCATCAAGCCCGGAGCGCCCATGAAACCGCTGCTCGTGCTCGACATCGTCGGGCTCACCCCCGCCCTCCTCCCCCACATGCCCCGCGTCCGCGCCCTCGCCGACCGCGGCTTCACCGCCCCCCTCGACACCATCCTCCCCGCCGTCACGTGCAGCGCCCAGGCCACCATGCTCACCGGCAAGCTCCCCCGCGAGCACGGCATCGTCGCCAACGGCTGGTACTTCCGCGACCTCGCCGAGGTCTGGCTCTGGCGCCAGTCCAACCACCTCGTACAAGCCCCCAAGGTCTGGCACCACGCCCGCCAACGCTTCGGCGACGCCTTCACCTGCGCCCAGATGTTCTGGTGGTACAACATGTACGCCGACGTCGACCTCGCCGCCACGCCCCGCCCCGTCTACCCCGCCGACGGCCGCAAGCTCCCCAGCATCTACACCGAGCCCCCCGCCCTCAAAGATGCGCTCCAGAGCCGCCTCGGCACCTTCCCCCTCTTCAACTTCTGGGGCCCCACCGCCGACATCCGCTCCAGCGACTGGATCGCCCGCGCCACCCGCCAGATCATCGACGACCATCAACCGAGCCTCGTGCTCTGCTACCTCCCCCACCTCGACTACGACCTCCAGCGCCACGGCCCCGATGGCCCCCAAGCCCACAAAGCCGCCGCCCAGATCGACACCGTCGCCGCCGACCTCGCCGACCACGCCCGCGCCCACGGCTACGCCGTCATCGCCCTCTCCGAATACGGCATCACCCCCGCCACCCGGGCCATCCACATCAACCGCGCCCTCCGCGAAGCCGGCCTCCTCCGCGCCCAGCAGGTCGACCTCGGCTGGGAGCTCCTCGACGCCGGCGCCTCCGACGCCTTCGCCGTCGCCGACCACCAGATCGCCCACGTCTACGTCCGCCGCCCCGAGCGCATCCCCGAGGTCCGCGCCCTCCTCGAGCGCCTCGACGGCGTCGACCGCGTCCTCGACGACCCCGCCAAGGCCGAAGCCGGCCTCGACCACCCCCGCAGCGGCGAGCTCATCGCCCTCGCCGCCCCCGACCGCTGGTTCACCTACTACTACTGGCTCGATGACGCCCGCATGCCCGACTTCGCCCGCACCGTCGACATCCACCGCAAGCCCGGCTACGACCCCCTCGAGCTCCTCCTCGACCCCGCCCTCGCGCTCCCCAAGGCCCGCATCGCGCTCACCCTCGCCAAGAAGATGCTCGGCCTCCGCTACTACATGAACGTCATCGGCTTCGACGACACCCTCATCCGCGGCACCCACGGCCGCCTCCCCCCCAATGACGAAGCCGGCCCCGTCATCCTCAGCACCGAGCCCATCGGCGCCGCCGACCGCCTCCCCCTCACCGCCATCCACGACCTCATCCTCGCCACCCTCGCCCGCTGAATCACCGCGACGACAACGACTTGACCCCCGCCCCGCCATCGGCTATCACTCCCCGCCCCCAGGAACCGAGCCCCGGCGGCTTTGCCGGGCCTCGCCACCATCGAGGATTTTCGATGTACACCCGCTCCACCCCGACCGCCGAGGCGATCGCGAACCGCAAGTGGTTCCTCGTCGACCTCGAAGGCGAGACCGTCGGTCGCGCCGCCGCCCGCATCGCGCACATCCTGCGCGGCAAGCACAAGCCCACCTACACGCCCCACATCGACGACGGCGACTTCATCATCGGCGTCAACGTCGAGAAGCTCGTCTTCAAGGGCAAGAAGTGGCAGGACAAGAAGTACTACCGGCACACCGGCTACGTCGGCGGCATCAAGGAGATGAGCGCCGCCGAGATGCGCAGCCACGACCCCGAGTTCATCCTGCGCAAGGCCGTCAAGGGCATGCTCCCCAGCGGCCCCCTCGGCCGGGCGATGCTCAAGAAGCTCAAGCTCTACGTCGGCGGCGAGCACCCCCACGCCGCGCAGCAGCCCGAGACCCTCACCCTCAGCAACGTCCTCGCCAACCCCGCGAAGACCGCCTGAGCGACGACCCCCGAGTTTTTGGTGCCCCAGACTCCTGCACGCGCGCAGCGAATTGACGACAACCGCCCCCGCGGGGGCTCAAAGCGGCCGCTGAAGCGGCCGGGCGCGTGCAGCTCTACCCGATGGAAGAACCCATGATCGAGCAGCCCGAGCAGTGGCAGGCCGTCGGCCGACGCAAGACGTCGGTGGCCCGCGTCTATCTCCGCCAGGGGACCGGCAACATCACCATCAACGGTCGCACCTTCGAGGACTACGTGCCCCGCGCGACCCTGCGGATGACCATCGTCTCGCCCTTCGAGGCCACCGAGACGATGGGCCAGTTCGACATCGTCATCACCGTCCGCGGCGGCGGCCTCAGCGGCCAGGCCGGCGCCATGCGCCACGGCGTCACCCGCGCGCTGATGGAGTATGACCCCGAGCACCGCCGCGCCCTCAAGCGCGCCGGCTTCGTCACCCGCGACGCCCGCGTCGTCGAGCGCAAGAAGTACGGTCGGCCCGGCGCCCGCAAGGCCTTCCAGTTCAGCAAGCGCTGATCTGCACGTGCGCACCCGAGTCGCCCTCGTCGGTGCGAGCGGATACACCGGCGTCGAGGCGCTGCGGCTCTTGCTGCGGCACCCCGGCGTCCGGTTGACCGCGCTCTGTGCCGGCCGGCGCGCCGGCGAGCCCATGGCCGCCGTCGCCCCGGCCTTCACCGGCATCCCCCTCCCCCCGCTCACCCCCTTC
The DNA here is from genome assembly GCA_020633515.1 of Myxococcales bacterium. The sequence goes on along the minus strand of JACKDM010000038.1, from coordinate 355 downwards.
GACCCCGACGCCGTCGCCGAGACCGCCGAGATCGCGTTCCTCGCGCTCCCCCACGGCGCCGCGCAGGACGCCGCCGCCGAGCTCCTCGCCCGCGACGTCCGCGTCATCGACCTCAGCGCCGACCACCGCTTCACCGACCCCGCCGCCTACGCCCGCGTCTACGGCCACCCCCACCGCCACCCCGAGCGCCTCGCCGAAGCCATCTACGGCCTCCCCGAGCACAACCGCGCCCGCATCGCCCCCGCCCGCCTCGTCGCCTGCCCCGGCTGCTACCCCACCAGCGTCATCCTCGCCGCCGCCCCCGCGCTCCGCCACGGCCTCCTCCAGAGCGACGAGATCATCGCCGACTGCAAAT
>JACKDM010000037.1 GCA_020633515.1 Myxococcales bacterium | reverse complement strand
GTCGATGACGACGTCGAGCTTCTCGGGCAGCGCCTTGCCGACCTCGTCGACCTTCGCGACGAGCCCGTCGAGCTGCTCGTCGGCCATCGACAGCAGCTTGTCCTTGATCGAGCCGATCTGCCCCTCGACCGAAGACACCTGCGAGACGGCCTGATCGGCGATCGAGTCGACCTGCTTCTGGATCTCGCTGATCAGCGGATCCTTGACCGACTTGACCTTGGCGGTGACGGTCGCCGGGATGCCCTCGGCGGCGCCGAAGACGGTGTTGATCCCGGTGTTGGCCGCCTCGCGCAGCAGGGGCGCGAGCGCGAGCAGCGGGGTCTCGATCGCGCCGATCGCGGTGTCGATGCCGCCGATGACCTTGGTCTTCGTCGACTGCACCTTCTCGACGAAGCCGTCGAGCGCGCCCTGCGCCTTGTCGATGATCCCGTTGGTCTTGCCCTGCAGATCGGCCAGCGACTTCTCAGCGGTGGCCCGTGCGCTGTCGACGCTCTGTCGGGCACGCCGACCGAGCTGCGCGGGAATGCTCTCCTGGACCTCTTCTTCGCCGGTCGCCGAACCCTGCATAGGAATGTCCCCCCCAACGAGCTGCAATGCAGCCGGGCGCGTCGTCCTCGTCGCGCGATGACCGAATATGGTGCGCAGAAACAGTGGCCCAAATTGCCCCTCAAGGGCAAGGGGGCCGGGTGATATCCCTTCAGATTTTCAGCGACACCGGTGGACTTACCGTACGGGCGCGTCAGCAGCCGAGCCCGGCCCGCGGGCCGCATCACGCGCGATCGAGGCGGGGCGCGGATCAACCGCGCAGCACGAGCACCGGACAGTGGCAGAGGCGGATCAGCTTCTCGGCGACCGAGCCGAGCGCGAGCCGCTTGAGCCCGGTGCGCCCATGCGACGAGACGACGACCAGCTCGGCGCCGATCGCGTCGGCGAGCTCGGCGATCTCGGCCCCGGGGCTCCCGAAGCGGACGTGCACCTGCGCGCCCGCGACGAGGTCGCCGAACTGCCGCGCGATCTCCGCCCGCACGTTCTCCGCCCGATGATCGTCCTCGACCTGGCCCCACACCACCCCCGGATCCCCCGCGTGCAGCGACGGCAGCACGTGCACGACGTGCAGCGCGCTCGGATCGGCGACGAGCTGACGCGCCACCCGCGCGCCCTCGCGGCTGTGCTCCGAGAAGTCGACGGGGACCACGACACGCTGCTTGGGCAGCCACGACATCTTGCACCTCCAGGTCCGGCTGATCCCGATGGTGCGCCCCTGCCCGCCCCAGGTCAACGGCGGGTTTGCCGGCCCGATCGTCACTTGTCCTTCGAAAGCCTCTCGCAATTCACCTTGCTTCCAAAGCTCAAATAGATACACTCGCAGACATCCGTTGAAACGCGGGGGTGATCTCCCCCACACTGCGCCCCGTCATCGGCTCCCCGACGGAGTCGACGACGATCGAACGGCCCGCGGTCCGGGTCACGGAGGTCCCTGATGAAGCTGCGAAGGCTGACCCTCGCGCTCGCCGCCCTCGCCGGGCTCGTCGCGTGCGACGACGACGATCCGCTCGTCGGCGTGGGGCAATGCGTCTCGGACGAGGCGTTCTTCCAGGAGGTCTCGCTCTCCATCCTCGAGGTCGACTGCGCCAACTGTCACAACGCGCAGGGCGCGGCCCGCGAGACGGACTTCGTGCTCGCCGCCGCCGGCGAGAGCGACTCGCTGCGGCGCAACTTCGAGATGATGAAGGAGCTCGCCGCCTTCGAGCGCGACGGCGAGAGCATCATCCTCCTCAAGCCCACCATGACCATCGCCCACGAGGGCGGTCCCCGCTTCGGGCGTGACTCGGCGCAGTTCCGCCAGTTCAAGGAGCTCGTCGATCGCTTCGACAACCCCCGGCAGTGCCAGACGGGCGGCTACGAGGCGCTCGTCGAGAAGCTGCGCCTCGCCACCCCGGTCGACACGCTGCGCAAGGCCAAGGTGCAGCTCGTCGGCGAGCTGCCGACCGCCGAAGAGATCGCGCTCGTGCAGGCGGAAGGCATCGACGCGATGGCACCGCTGCTCGACGAGTGGATGACGCGCGATGCCTTCTATGGCACCCTGCGCCGCTGGTACAACGACCTGCTCTTGACCGACAAGTACCTCGGCGGCAACCGCGCGACCGACCTGCTCGACGACGCCGACTTCCCCGGCCGCTACTACTACGTCAACCTGCCCGACGACACCGAAGAGGGCCAGCTCGCCAAGCGCTACACCAACGACAGCGTCGCCCGCGAGCCGCTCGATCTCATCACCCACGTCGTGCGCAACGACCGGCCGTTCACCGAGGTGCTCACGGCCGACTACATCCTCGTCAACCCGTACAGCGCGCGCGTCTACGGCGTCGAGGCCGACTTCGACGATCCCACCGATCCCACCGAGTTCCGCGAGGGTCGCATCCCCGGCTACCCGCACGCCGGCATCCTCACCTCGCCGATGTTCCTCAACCGCTTCCCGACCACCGACACCAACCGCAACCGCCACCGCGCGCGCATGGTGTACTCGCTCTTCCTCGCGACCGACATCCTCCGCAAGGCCGAGCGCCCCGTCGATCCCACCCAGATCCGCGACCACAACCCGACGATGAACAACGCGCAGTGCACCGTCTGCCACGCCTCGATCGACCCGATCGCCGGCGCGTTCCAGAACTTCGACGCGCGCGGGCGGTTCCGGGTCAGCGGCGAGCAGCGCAAGCCGCAAGAGGGCTGGTACGAAGACATGCGCCCCGCCGGCTACGGCGACGCGATCGTGCCGCCCGACGAGTGGTCCGACGCGCTCGGCTGGCTCGCCGAGCGCGTCGTCGCCGACGAGCGCTTCGCGCTCTCGGCCGTCTACGCCGTCTACACCGGCCTCGTCGGCCGCGCGCCGCTCGACAACCCCACCGACACCAGCGACCCCCGCTTCGCCGCCCGCCTCGACTTCTACAACTTCGAGCAGGCGTTCCTGCGGCGGGTGACCGATCACTTCGTCGAGCAGGGCTACGCGCTCAAGTCGATCGTGCCCGAGATCGTGCAGAGCCCCTTCTACCGCGCCTACTCGGCGTCCGGGCTCACCGACCACGAGCATGTCATGCTCGAACCCATGGGCACCGCGCGGCTGTTGACCCCCGAAGAGCTCGACCGCCGCATCACCGCGACCCTCGGCCAGCCGTGGAAGCGCCGCGTCGGCGACCGCAACCTGCTGCTCAGCTCGCAGGAGTACCTCTACTTCTACGGTGGCATCGACTCCAACGACATCACCCGCCGCATCACCGAGCCCAACGGTGTCATGGCCAACATCGCGATGCGCATGGCATCGGAGATGGGATGCCTCATGACACCGCGCGACTTCCGCCTCCCGCTGCGCGACCGGGTGCTGTTCCCCTACGTCGAGGCGACCTACCGCCCCGAGGACGAGAACGGCTTCGTCGTGCCGGCCGCCGAGAGCGCCATCCGGCAGAACATCCGCCACCTGCACGCGCACCTGCTCGGCGAGGAGATCGAAGCCGGCGGCGAAGAAGAAGAGGCCACCTGGCGCCTCTTCCTCGAGACCTGGCGCGACGGCCGCGCCGGGCAGGCCGCCGGTGAGATCGGCAACGACCTGCCCAACCACTGCAAGGTCACCCGCGACTTCTGGAGCGACGCCGAGCTGCCGGCCGAGGAGCGCCTCGAGCGCGACCCGAACTACACCCTGCGCGCCTGGAGCGCGGTGGTGACCTATCTGCTCGCCGACTGGCGATTCCTCTACCACCGTTGAGCCACCGAGGGAGAAGCACGATGGCGATGGATCGACGCGATTTCCTCAAGCTCTGCGGCGCGGCGGGTCTGGTCGTGAGCGCCCCGGCCCTGCTGCCCCGGCGCGCCCGCGCGCAGGACGAGCCCGCGACGGGGCCGTTCTGGGTGTTCGTGCACGCATCGGGCGGGTGGGATCCCACCTCGCTGTGTGATCCCAAGGGACGCGCGAGCGAGGACGAAGAGAACCCGATGAACCACTACTTCACCGATGACATCGGTGAGGCCGGCGCCATCCGCTACGCGCCGGTGGGTGAGAACCAGGCGTTCTTCGACAAGCACTTCCGCCGGACGATGGTCATCAACGGGGTCGACACCCAGACCAACAACCACGACGCGGGCGTGCGCCACACCTGGAGCGGCAAGCTCAGCGAGGGCTACCCGGCGCTCGCCGCGCTGCTCGCCGGGCAGTACGCGGCCGAGAAGCCGATGGCGTTCATCACCAACGGCGGCTACGACTACACCGCCGGCCTCGTCGCGCCGACCCGCGTCGGCAACATCGACGCGGTCGGTCGCATCGCGTGGCCCAACAGCATCGACGGCCGCGCCGAGGGCGACACCTTCCACAGCGCCGCGACCCACGATCGCATCAAGGCCGCGCTCGACCGGCGGCAGGCGACGCTGCACGCGCAGTTCGACCTGCCCCGCTACAGCCACGCGATCGGCCAGCTCTACGACGCGCGCGCCGGGCAGAACACGCTGCGGCGGCTCACCGAGGTGCTGCCGACCGAGTTCAGCCGCGATAGCCTGCCCCGGCAGGCGCAGGTCTGCTGCGCGGCGTTCACCGCCGGGATCTCGCGGGCGGCGAACCTGACGGTGGGTGGCTTCGACACCCACGGCAACCACGACGACAGCCACATCCCGCGGCTCGGCGAGCTCTTGCGCGGCGTCGACTTCCTGTGGGACGAGGCCGAGCGGCAAGGCATCGCCGACGATCTCATCGTCATGATCGGCAGCGACTTCGGCCGCACGCCCGGCTACAACAGCGGCAATGGCAAGGACCACTGGGCGATCACCAGCGTGATGCTGATGGGCAAGGGCATCCCCGGCAACACGGTGATCGGCTCGACCGACGCGCGGCACGTCCCGATCAAGGTCGACCCGCAGACGCTCGCGCCCGCCCCCGAGGGCGCGGGGGTGCGCATCGAGCCGCAGCACATCCACCGCGCGCTGCGCAAGCTCGCCGGCTTCGGCGCCGACGACGAGGCCGCCCGCCTCTTCCCGCTGCTCGGCGCCGGCGATCTGCCCCTGCTCGACGCCTGATCCCTTCCGGCTCCGCGCCGCGCTCCCCTCCCCCGCTCGCCGCCGTCCCCGCCGACTGTGTGGTCTGCGCTTCACGCGTCGGGCCGATTTCACCACACATGGAAAATTTCTCGCCCGGGGCTGAATGCACCGCCCCTCGGCCCGTCGGGGCGCGCGAGTTCGACACAATCACCTTTGCAACCGCACCCTTCGCCGCTCCCGGAGCCGAACCATGCGCCACCTCATCGTCGCCGCCGCCGCCCTCCTCGCCACCGCCTGCCACAGCGTCGACTCCTCCGAGGTCGACACCCACGACATCCGCGCCGAGATGACCGTCACCGCCGATGGCAGCGGCCGCGCCGAAGTCATCGCCGAGCTCGAGGCCGAGGGTCATGCCTTCGGCTACGTCGAGCTCGTGCCCGGCGAGGTGCTGCGCGTGCACGCGCGCGGCTACGACGTCCCGATGAGCGAGCGCTGGTACGACTACCACGCCGATCTGCCGGTCGACCGCGGCGAGACCGAGTTCCAGATCCGCCTCGAACGCATCTACGGCGCCCACGCCCCCGACTCGTGGGTGCAGCTCCCGCCCCGCTTCGACCTCTACCGCAACCCCGGCGTCTACACCCTCGGCTGGGATGTCATCCCGATCCAGTGGGATGTCATCGCCGACGACGAGATGACCGTGCGCGTCGACGGCCCCTGCGTCGAGGCGTGGGAGCGTTACATCCCGGCGCGGGCCGACGTCGGCGCGGTGGCGCTGCGGCCGCACGATCTGGTGATCGACGAAGACTGGGATGGCTCGCGCTGCGATCTGGCCGTCACCGTCGAGCGCGTGCGCGCCGGCCGCCTCGACCGGGCGTTCGGCGGCGGCTCCATCGAGGCGAAGCAGGTGCGCGAGAGCGTCATCCGGGTCGCCTACTGAGTCACCCGGGCGCGGCCGATGTCCCGGCGCAGCGCCGGCGTCAGCGCGGCGAGGCTGATCCCACGGGCGATGACATAACCGATGAAGGCGAGCCACAAGCCATGGTTGCCCAACGCCGGCACCAGCACCCACGACAGCGCGAGGAAGCACAGCAGCGCCGCGAGCGCGGCGTCGCGCATCGCGCGGGTGCGGGTCGCGCCGATGAAGACGCCGTCGAGCTGAAACGCGAACACCGAGACGGCGACGTAGGCGATGACATGCGGGAGCCAGGACTTCGCATGGGACCGCACGACCGGCAGATCGGTGAGCGCGTCGACGGCGAGCGGGCCGAAGACCGCGAGCGCGAGCGCGAGCAGGATCGCGGCGGCGACGGCGAGCTCGGTGGTGCGGCGCAGCGCGTGGTCGAAGGCGCCGCGGTCGCCGGCGCCCTTGGCCGCGCCGACGAGCGCCTCGGTCGCGAACGCGAAGCCGTCGAGCACGAACGCGCTGAAGCTGATGAGCTGCAACAGCAGGTGGTTGGCGCCGAGCACCGCGTCGCCGAAGCGCGCGCCCTGGTTGGTGAACCAGCCGAAGCCGCCGAGCAGCAGCAGGGTGCGGGCCATGATGTCGAGCTGCGCGCCGAGCAGGCCGCCGAGCCCGGCGCGGTCGAGCAGGCGGCGCCAGGGCACGAACGGCGCGGCGTCGGCGTGGCGGCGGCGGAGCGCGGCGCCGACCATCACGAGCGCGCAGGCGAGGCCGCTCCACTCGGCGACCGCGGTGCCGATCGCGACGCCGCGGGCGCCGAGGTCGAGGTGGCCGGCGAGCCAGACGTCGAGCGCGATGTTGAGCCCGTTGACGACGAGCTGCAACGCGAGCAGCCGCCGCGAGAGACGCAGCGCGATGAGGGTGCCGGTGAGCGCGTAGGTCGCGAGCGCGGCGGGCGCGCCCCAGATGCGGGCGCGGATGTACTCGGCGGTGACCGTCTCGACCGCTGGCGTGCCGTCGAGCAGCGCGAGCGCGAGCGCCTCGATCGGGCGCTGGAGCGCGACGAGCGCGACCCCGATCAGCCCGCCGATGACGAGCGGCCGCAGCACCGCGAGCCGCAAGCCCGGCTCGTCCCCCGCCCCGTCGGCCTGCGCGACGAAGCCGGTCGTCGCCATGCGCAGGAAGCCGAACGCCCAGAAGACGAACGAGAAGACGAGCGCCCCGAGCGCGATCGCGCCGAGCTCTTCGACCGATCCGCGGCGGCCGATGACCGCCGTGTCGGCGAGGCCGAGCAGCGGCGTCGAGGCGTTGGCGAGCACGATCGGCCACACGGTCGCGAGGATCGCGGCGCGGCTCGGGCGAGGGGCGGTGGGCACGGGCGCTCCATCGAGCGGGGCGGCGGCCGATCTATCGCATCGGCGCGCTTGCGCGCCAGGGGATCGGCGGCCGGCTCAACGGCGCCGGCGGCGGACGGCGACGGCGAGGAGCAGCGCGGCCCAGGCGGCGGGGCTGCGGCCGGGGGTCGCGGCGCAGCCGGCGTCGCCGGGCGTGGCGCCGACGGGGGGCGGGGCGTCGGGGCCGCTGTCGGCGAGGCCGGCGTCGGGCATCCCGGCGTCGGGCGGCGACGGGGCGTGCAGCGCGACGGTGGTCATGGCTTCGGCGATGGTCTCGGGCGGCGAGCGGCCGTGGGTCTCCCAGAGGTCGTAGAGCGTCTGGCCGCGGTCGTCGGTGACGTTGCGGTCGCGGAGGAACGTGACGTAGGCCCGGGAGATGGTCTGGTAGCGCAGCCGGGCGCGCACGGTGAGCGGGCCCGGCGTGTCGGCGGCGAGCGTGACGATATAGGGCGCGTCGTCCCAGTGGGCGAGGGTGCCGTCGTTGAGGCGCGGGTAGTCGCGGCCGACCGGCACGGTGTCGTCGTCGGGGCGGAAGCCGCGCGGCGGGAGGCGGTCGTCTTGCAGCCGGGTGTCTTGCAGCACGAAGTGGAAGGTCTCGTTGGGGTTGTCGCCCTGGCTCAGCCGCGCCTCGTAGGTGCGGAGCTGGGGGTCGTCGATGCGATCGGCGATGGCTTCATCGTAGGCGCCCGAGTGCAGCAGCGGGCGGCCGGTGCCATCGAGGACCTCGACCTCGAGCCAGCAGCGGCGCCCCTCGGGGTAGCCGGTCGGGAGCTTGTGGCCGCTCTCGTTGGTGACCCGCACGGTGAACGCGAGCTCGGCGCCGTAGGCGGTCGAGGCGGGTGTCTCGATCTCGACGGTCGCGGCGGTCTGGAGCATCTCGCGCGCGGCCTCGGCGGCGTGCAGGAAGGCGTCGGCCTGCTCGGGGTAGAGCGCGGCGAAGACGGTCGGCATCCAGGTGTTGCCGCCGGCGAGGTCGTGGGCGTGCAGCTCACGCTCGGGCAGGTTCTGGCCGACGGCGATGGTGCCGGGCCGGCCGGTCATGTGGCAGTCGATGCAGCCCTGGCCGCCGCGGTTCTGCGGCGCCGAGAACGCGCTGTTCTTCCACTCGGTGTAGGTGCGCTCGATCGGGAAGTCGGTGAGCGGGTTGGTGACGTCGTGGCACAGCCCGCACAGCTCGCTCGACGTGATGTAGCTGCTGCGCCGCGCCGCGTGCTGCGCGAGTGGATCGGCATAGCGGCCGAAGCTGACGGCCTCGTCGATGAGCTGGTACTGCCCGTTGCCGATGTGGGCGCCCTCGCCCTCGCGCAGGCGATGGCAGAAGTCGCAGTCGACGCCCGAGGCGAGGTCGACGGCGTCGAGCCCGGTGCCATCGGGGGTCTGGCTGCGGCCCGAGAGCCAGGCGCGCGGCGAGTGGCAGCGGATGCAGAATTCGCCGACGCCGGGCATGTCCTGGTTGGCGATGGTGAGCGCGGCGAGGTAGCTCGGGTCGCGGGCGGCGTTGGCCATCATCGAGCCGGCCCAGGTGTCACCCGCCGAGCCTTCGAAGCCGCGATGGCAGTTGTTGCAGCTCGACGCGGGGCTGAGGCGGACGCGGAGCGTCTCGGGCTGGGTGCCGGGCAGCTCGATCTGGAGCAGCGCGACGAGCGCGAGCAGCGAAATCATCGGCTTCCCCCTCGGGCGATCCCCGGTGTCGCGCCATGGTGGCCGAGGCCGGCGTCCCGATCAAGGGCGGTGGAACCGCGCGGCGGCGCCTGCTATCGTCCGCGGGAGTCGAGCCAGCGGAGGTCTTCGATGGTGAGGTGGTTGGGCGCGCGGCGATGGGTCGTCGCGAGCGGATCGACGGCGGTCTTCGCGATCGCCGCGCTGGCGGCGAAGCCCGCGGCGGCCGACGAGACCGCGTTCGGCGTGCAGGGCGAGACGATGCTGATCGAAGACAAGACCGTCGCGGGGCTGTCGGTCTATGGCTTCTATAGCATGTTCGGGTTGCAGCTCGGCTTCGCGCTCGCGTGGCTCGACGAGGAGGATCCCCGCCCGCCGATCGAGGGCAGCTTCATCGGCGGTCTCTTCCACGTGCACGCGCTGGTGCGCTTCGCGGTGATGCAGCCGCTCACCCTGCGAGCGGGCACCGGGCTCGACGCATGGCTCTTGTGGGGCATCGACGAGGACGAGCAGAAGTACGCGATGCCGCTCGTGCTCGAGGCGCGGTTCCACGTCGGCGACCACCTCAACCTCTTCGTGCAGCCGCGCTACTATCTCATCGCGAGCGACGGCCTCGAGATCGGCGTCGCGCCCGATGGCGACGAGGGGTCACCCTTCCTGGTGACGGTCGGCGTGGGAGGTGAGTGGTGATGGCACTCCGCCTCGCGACGCTGATGGCTGCGCTCGCGCTCGCCGCGTGTACGCCGGTGACCTTCTCGCACGACGCGGTCATCGACTTCCAGACCTTCGACTCGGTCTACGTGCAGCCGATCGTGGTCGACGGCAACACCATCTTCGATGGCTACAGCATCAGCTTGCAGCAGGATCTCGTCGGCGAGCTGCGGGACCGCTCGGGGTTCCGATCGGTGACCACCGAGCCCGACGGGCGCTATGTCACCGTGCTCTCGGTCGAGCTGTACGTCACCGAGAACTACGATCCCATCTTCGACGATGACGACGACGATGACGATCGCTTCACCGTCGAGGCTTCGTGGTATCTGCGCACGCTCGACGGCGACCGCATCGACGGCGGCTCGGCGTCGGAGGACGGCGACTACCTCGAAGACACCGCGCGTGAAGTCATCGGTGAGATCGCGCATCGCTACCTTCGGGCCTATCGGTTGTGAGGCATATGGCATCCCTCGGTCTGCTCGTCCGTCTCTCGCTCGTCTGCGCGGCGCTCTCCGTCGCGTCGCTCGCCGCGTCGCCCGCCGTCGCCGAGACGCCGCGCAAGCGCGCCCCGGCAGCGCCGGTGGAGAACGCCACCGACGGCGCGCTGCTGCTCGCCGGGCTGCCGCTGCCCGAGGAGTCGCCGCTGCGCCGCTACGCGCGCTCGGCGCAGTACCGCTCGTATGCGCGCAACATGGACCAGCTCTGGAAGATGGTCGAGTCGCGCACGCTCGAGCCGATCCGCGGCTGGGTCGCGAGCCACCTCCGCGAAGGCATGCCGGAGACGGTGTTCTATCCCTTCGCCGGGCCCGACGTGCTCAACGCGGTGACCTTCTTCCCCCACGCGAAGACCTACATCCTCTACGGGCTCGAGAAGGTCGGCCGGCTGCCGGGTGATCTGCGCGGGACGTCGACCGAGGAGTTCGGCGAGGCGATGGGGCTGCTGCGGGGCGCGCTCAATCACATCGCGGGGCTCAACTTCTTTCGCACGGCGAGCATGAAGGGCGAGGTGGGTTCGAGCGATCTCAACGGCGTGGGTGCCATCATCGGTGTCTTCCTCGCCCGCACCGGGCACACGGTGGTGGGCGCGCGCTACATCAAGCTCGACGAGGCGGGGGTCCCGCAGACGATCAGCGGGCGCGGGTGGGTCAAGGCGGTCGAGGTGAGCTTCCGCGCGCCGGGGGACGCGCCCGAGGTGGTGCGGCGGGTGTATTACTTCCGCGGTGACATCTCGGATCAGGCGTGGTCGAAGAACGTCGGGATGCAGGCGTTCGTGGCGCGGCAGGGCGCGATGGTGACCTTCCTCAAGGCGGCGTCGTACCTGATGTGGGAGCCGATGTTCGATGACATCCGGGCGACGATCCTGGCGAGGAGCAGCGTGATCGTCGAGGAGTCATCGGGCGTGCCCTATCACTTCCTGACGGCGGGGCCGTGGGAGATGACGCTCTATGGCGCCTACAACGGGCCGGTGCCGCCCGATGTCTTCCCCGGCAAGTGCCAGCCCGATCTCAAGGCGGCGATCGAGAAGGAGAGCAAGGGCCCGCTGCCGTTCTCGTATGGCTATCAGCACCGCGAGGGGCGGTCGCACCTGATCCTGGCGCGGCGCAAGGCGGGCGCGGCGATCGAGGTGCCGACCTTCGATGGCTCGGTGCGCGATGGGGTGCGCACCCACTGCGACGAGAAGTGGAAGCAGACGATCGAGCGGTTCTGACTGCGCCGTCGATGGGGCGCGCGTCGCCGTTCGGGCTTCGAAACGACGAAGGCCCCGCTCCGGGGAGCGAGGCCTTCTTTGTCGATCTCACGATGTGGTAGCGGGGACAGGATTCGAACCTGCGACCTTCGGGTTATGAGCCCGACGAGCTACCTGGCTGCTCCACCCCGCAACATGTGAGGGCGGAGTATACGCGGATCGGGGCGAGCGTCAACCCTTTGTCGCGATTTTTTTAGGGCTGCTCGCGCGGCGGCGTTTGCGGGCGGCCTCGGCGATGGTGCGGAGCTGGCGCAGCTCGTCGGGGGCGAGCGGGCGCCACTGGCCGGGGCGGAGGCCGTGGAGCGTGAGGTTGGCGAACTGGATGCGGCGGAGGCGCACGACGGGGTGGCCGATGGCGGCGCAGAGGCGCTTGACGAGGTGGTTGCGGCCCTCGGTGACGGTGAGGTCGATCCAGGTGTTGCTGGTGCGGACCGGGCGGCGGGGGGTGTCGGCGAGCTGCACGTAGGTGGCGGCGGCGGGGCCGTCGTCGAGCTCGACGCCGAGGAGGAGTCGGGTGAGCGTGTCTTCGTCGGGGCGGCCGCGGAGCTTGACGCGGTAGGTCTTGGGGACCTCGCCGGCGGGGTGGGTCAGCGCGGCGGCGAGGTCGCCGTCGTTGGTGAGCAGCAAGAGCCCCTCGGCGTCGAGGTCGAGGCGGCCGACCGGGTAGACGCGCACGTCGAGGCCGCCGAGGATGTCGAGCACGGTGTCGCGCTCGAACTCGTCGGCGGCGGTGGTGACGATGCCGGCGGGCTTGTTGAGGATGATGTAGGTCCAGGTGTCGGGGAGCTCGACGCGGCGGCCGTCGACCTCGATGACGTCGTGGGCGGCGTCGGCGCGGGCGCCGAGCTCGGTGACGGGCTTGCCGTTGACGGTGACCCGCCCCGAGGTGATGTACTCCTCGGCCTTGCGGCGGCTGGTGACGCCGGCGCGGGCGATGATCTTCTGGAGGCGGTCGATCGCCATCAGAGTTCGAGCTCCTGGTCGATGACGACGCGGCGGCCGCGGGGGCGCACCCAGCGTTGCAGGACGGGCTTGTCGGCGAGGGGGCGGCCGTGCTCGTCGACGCGGGTGACGCGGAGCAGGACGCGGCGCTCGTCGAGGGTGTCGATGAATCCGTCGAAGCCGACGGTGTAGTGCTGCTTGTCGCCGAGCTGGAGGTCGCCCTCGAGCTCGGTGATCTCGCGGTAGTAGCTGCGCAGCGCCCAGGCGGCGCCCCAGACCTCGCGCGACGGTTTGACGACGGTGAGGCCGAGGCGCCGCTCGCAGTCGCGGCGGGTGATGGGGAAGCGGCGGCCGAGGGTGCCGGCGCCGACCTCGTCGAGGATGCGGTCGATGCGGGCGGCGTCGGCGTCGGGGTCGAGGTGGGTCTCGAGGCTGCGGCGGGTGACGAGGCGGTTGATCTGGTGGGCTTTTTCGGTGACGCCGATGAGGAGCGGGTCGATGCGCTGGAAGAGGTCCTTCCACAGCGGGCTGGTGGGGTCGAGGCGGTCGACGCCGAGCTCGCGCTGCACGAAGCCGAGGTAGTGGTGGACGTCGTAGGCGGTCATGACGCGGCTCTCGCCGTCGCCGTCGCTGAGCGCCTTGATGCGGGCGGGCTCGATGGGGGCGAGGCTGCTGGCTTCGCCCATGAGGAGCGCGTCGGCGCCGAGCGCGACCTGGGTGGCGCCGGGTGAGGCGGCGAAGGGCACGACGGCGGTGAGGCGGTCGAAGCGGTCGCGCAGCATCGAGACGATGCGCCAGGTCTCTTCGCTCGCGGGGCCGAGGTTGTCGAGGTAGAGGTCGAGGTTGCCGCCGGGGCTGAGGGTGTCGAGGACCTCGAGCAGCGGCGGGATGAAGCCGGTGCGCAGCGCGATGCCGGGGGCGAGCACGAGCGCGAGGAGCTTGCTCTCGCGGAGGCGGGTGACGGTCTGGATCTGGATGTGGTTGCTCGTGAGGGGGACGTGCCCTTCGAGGACTTCGGCGAGCGTGGGGGGCCGGGTCATGGGGTCTCCTCCTCGAGTGGCTGCGGGGCAGCGTGGCGCCATCGGCGTCGGCTGTCAACGGCGGCCGGTGGTGTCGGGGTGGGTGTGCACCGGCGCGCGCTCCGGCAGAATACACCGCGACCCCGCCCGCGCTTGCCGCCTCGGACGGGGGCGTGTTACCACGGTGCATCCATCGACGCCGAGGTGCTCCGTGGCCGATCCGCTGCACGATCCCATCAACAAGCTGATGTCTCAGGTGCCGGCCGTGACCGGCGTGGCGTTCACCGATCTCGACGGCGAAGACATCGCGGTGGTGCCGCGCGAGGCGCGCGAGACGCTGCGGCTGTGCGCGGCCTACAACGGCATCGCGCTGCGGCGGCTGTCGGCGGCCGAAGAAGAGGCCGGTCGCGGCGGGATCCGCCGGGTGGTGGTGCGCTCGCCGGAGGGCGCGGTGCTCAGCCTCAAGGTCGGCGGTGACTATCAGCTCGTCGTCAAGGTCGAGGGCGACACACCGGTCGGGAGCGTGCTCTCGGCGGCCCGCGCGGCGGCCCGCGCGCTCGAGACGGCGATCTGATCTCCGGCCGCGGCTCGGGCTTCGACGGTCCGGGTCGCGCGCTCTCCCCCACCCGGCGCGTGATCGCTGGACGCGCTGAACAGCTCGGGCGCTGGTCCGTCGGGGGCCGCGCTCGATGCCATGACTTCGATCTCGCGGCCCGGCCGCGATGGGAGGACACACCATGTTTCGCTTGCTGCTGATCGCGCTCACCCTCGCGCTGCCCGCGCTGGCGTCGGCCGCCGACGCCGATCACTCCAAGTTCGACGCGCTGCTCAAGGCGCACGTCAAGGGCGACAAGGTCGACTACAAGGGCTTCGTCGACAACGCCGACTTCAAGGCCTATCGCGAGATGCTCGCGGCGACCGATCCGGCGACGCTGCCCGATGACAAGGCGCGGCTGGCGTTCTGGATCAACGCCTACAACGCCTCGACCATCGCGGGCGTGCTCGAACACTGGCCGGCGATCAAGAGCGTCGCCGATCCCTATCCGGACTATGGCTTCTTCAAGCGCGCCGAGTACACGGTGGGTGGCAAGAAGTACTCGCTCAATGACATCGAGAACGAGGTCATCCGCAAGCGCTTCAAGGAGCCGCGGATCCACGCGGCGCTCAACTGCGCGAGCATCTCGTGTCCGCCGCTGGCGCCGTATGCCTTCACCGCGGCGAAGCTCGATGGGCAGCTCCAGGCGGTGTTCACGGCGTTCGCCAATGATCCGCAGCGCAACCAGATCGATCCGGCGACGGGCGCGGTGAAGCTGTCGCAGATCTTCAACTGGTACGGCGGTGACTTCCAGCCGTCGGTGCAGCAGTACCTCGCGCCGTTCGTCAAGGACGATGCGAAGAAGAAGGCGCTGATCGAGGCGAAGGCGGTCGAGTTCCTGCCTTATGACTGGTCGCTCAACAAGGGTTGATCGGTCATCGAGATGCCATCGCCGCTCGTGCGATGGCTCCCCTCCCCTGCGTGGCTATCGGTTCGGCTCGATGACTGGCGGTCAGGCCGCGGCCTTGGACTTGACGGAGATGAGCGCCTTGAGGGCGTGGTCGATGTCGAGCATGAGCGCCTCTTCGGTGGGGTGCATCTTGGAGCGGCCGCTGTTGCCGATGACGAAGCGCTCGGGGGGCAGGCGGCCGATGATCTCGAAGGCGCCGTCGAGGACGTGCACGAGGTAGACGGCGGCGCCGACGAGGTGCTCGTAGCCGGGGCGCTCCTCGGCGGTGACGAGCTCGCGGGCGCTCTTGACCTTGGTGTTGAGGTGCTCGACGAGGTAGCGGCGCATCGCCATGTAGATGGCGCGCTTCTCCCAGCCTTTGAAGTTCTCGCCGGGGATGCGGGCCTCGGTCTCGAGGGTCTCGCCGGGGCGCATGTCCTTGGTGACGAGGAAGACGCGGGCGACGTCGTAGAATGGCTTGAAGAGCTTGAGGCGGTCGGTGAGGCGGGCTTCGTCGTCGTAGGTGCCGATGTCGTCGTAGATGGGATCGAGCGCGGGCTCGTTGCCGACGGGGCCGGCGCTGGAGGCGTCCTGCTGGGTGGTCTCGGGCTGCGGCGCGGGCTGGGGCACGCCGGCGGGCGCGGGCGCGGAGCGGGGTGCTACGCGTTCGGCGGGGGGCTCGGTGCGTTGCTGGAGGGGCGCGGAGAAGACGGCGTCGTCTTCGCGGCTCCAGTCGCCGATCGTCGGCTTGGGGCGCTCGTCCTCGGGGGGGTCTTCGGCGCGGACGACGGGGTTCTGCTCGGTGCGCGACATGTCACGCACGGCGGGGTTCTGCTCGGTCCTGGCGAAGTCGACCGCGCCCGACTGGCGGGCCTGGAGCGCGCGGGCGACGTCGCCGGCGGAGAAGTCGGTGACGGTGCGGGTCGTCGAGTCGGCGGCTTCGACGGGCTGCTGGCCCTGGGGGCCGGCGAGGAAGGGGCCGCTGGCGGGGCCGCGGCGGTTGCCGATGAGGACCGGGCCGGTGCGGCTGCTGCGCTGGGGCATCACGCTGCGGCGGCGGGCGCCGTTCGAGAGGGGCGAGCTCTGCGGCCGGTTGCGGTTGGGGTCGAGGCTGGCGGCGCCGAACTCGCCCGAGCCGAGCGGGTCGTCGCCGGGCGGGATGAACGGGAGGCGCGCGCCGGCGAGGTGCGCGGGGAAGCGGCTGGCGAGCTGCGGGGAGTCGCCGGCGCGGAACCACTTGCCGTAGGTGGGGTGGTAGATGAGGTCGTCGGGGCTGATGTTGCCGTTGGCGGCCCACTCGAGGATGGTCTGGAGGCTGTCGGCGACGTAGTTGCGGTCGCCCTTGCGGACCCAGAACTGCTGGGGCGGGCGCGCGACGGGCGGGGGCATCGACGCGGCCGTCTCGGCCTGCGGCAGCACGTCGCGCAGCTCACGGAGGTCGCGGGCGCGGTACCAGGACTGATAGCGCGGCGAGAACACCATGTCGGTCGGGAGCACCCGCCCGTCCTGCGCCCACTGGCGCATGGTCTCGAGGTCGGGCGCCTGATAGTCACGACCGTCGCGGCGGAGAATGTAGTTGGCCATCGCAACCCTGAGTGCCAGGCCGAGCGGCGTGGGAGTCGTTTCGAACGTATCATAGACCGCGCGCGCGGGAAGTCTAAGCTTTTGGCCGGCGCGAGGCGCGCGCTCGCACTCTGTGGGCTAGAAGTCCACTCCGGGGCGACGGGTGAGATCGAGCGCGACGGGGAGGACGGTCGACGCGGCGTCGAGGTCGCGGCCGTCGTGTACGAATCCGTAGGCGACCCGGGTGGCGACGAGGCGCTTGACGTAGTCGCGGGTCTCGCGGAACGGGATGAGGTCGACGAAGAGGTCGGTCTCGACGCGATCGCGGCCGCCGAACCAGGAGAGGACCGAGGTGGGGCCGGCGTTGTAGGCGGCGGCGACGAGCGGGAGCTGGCCGCCGAAGCGGGCATGGAGCGCGTCGAGGTAGGCGGTGCCGAGCGTGATGTTGTGGGCGGGGGTGAAGAGGTCGGGCACGGGCTCGGCGGCGCGGCCGCGGGCGTCCTGGATGGCGCGGGCGGTGCGGGGGAGGAGCTGCATGAGGCCGACGGCGTGCGCGGGGCTGACGGCGTCGGGGTCGAAGGCGCTCTCCTTGCGGATGAAGCTCCACACGAGCGGCGGGTCGATGGCGGTGCCTTGCGTGGCGGCGGTGACGGCGGCGGCCCACGGGCGGGGGTGGGCGCGGCGCCAGATGTCGGCGTCTTCGGCGCGGGGCGGGGCCTGCACGACGAGGCGGTGGCGGGTGACGGTGGCGCGGTAGACGCGCTCGGGGTCGTCGACGACGGCGGCGAGCGCGGCCTCGGCGTCCCAGGCGTCGGCTTTGCGGAGCTCGCCGCTGACGATGGCGAGCGCGCGGCGGGCGAAGTCGGGGAGCCCGGCGGCGGCGAGGGCGCGGATCTCGACGGCGGCGGCGACGAAGGCGGGCGGCATCTCGAGCTCGGCGGCGGGAGGCGGCGGCGGCATCGCGGGGATGGCCGGGAACTCGCCGGGGTGGCGGCGGCGGATCATGAGGCCGTACCAGTCGTGCGGGCGGGCCTCGACGAGCGCCTTGCGGCGGGCGGCGGCGTCGAGCGGGGCGCGCGCTTCGACGGCGCGGGCGGCCCAGTAGGCGGCCTGTCGGCTGTCGTCGGTGTCGGGCGCGCGGGCGGCGATGCGGTCGAGGAGCGGGGCGGCGGCCGCCGTGTCGCCGGCGAGGAAGAGGCACCACGCGCGGTACCATTCGGCGGAGCGCGCCCACTTGCCGGCGTCGGCGAGGCGGGCGAAGGCGCGGGCGGCCTCGGCGTAGCGGCCGTGTTCGTAGAGCAGGAAGGCGGAGAAGAAGCGGGCGTCGTCGGCCCAGGCGCCCTTGGGGTGGCGGCGCAGGTAGTCGGCGTAGGCGGCGAGCGCGCCGGGGATGTCGTCCTTGCGGCCGCGGCTCTTGGCGCGGAGGTAGGCGGCCTCTTCGGCGTGGGGGCTCTTGCCGGCGGCGACCCGGGCGAAGAGGGTCTCGGCGCGGCCGAAGTCGTCGCGGAGGCGGTCGAGGTGCAGCGTCGCGAGGCGGAAGCGGGCGACGTCGCCGGCCTCGCCGGCGGCGAGCTCGGTGAGGATCACCTTGGCCGCCGGGTAGTCGCGGGCCTGTTCGAAGGCGGCGGCGCGGGCGAGGCGCTCGTCGACGGTGAGGGTGACGCGGCCGGCGGCGGCCTCGCCCTCGGCGGTCTCGGGGTGGCGGGTGGCGAGCGCGCGGTCGAGGTCGGCCGCGGTCTTGGCGTCGCCGCAGCGGGCGTGGGCGGCGGAGAGCAGCGCGAGGCGGGGGGCCTCCTGCACCCAGGGCGGGTCGACGCGGGCCTCGTCGAGCCGCACGATCGCGGCCTTGCAGTCGGCGGGGAGCGCGGCGCGGGCCGCGATCCAGGCGGCGCGGTGGGCCCAGCGGGGGTCGCTCGCCATGACCTTCTCGGCCTCGGCGCGGGCGCCGGCGGGGTCGCCGGCGGCGAGGCGCGCTTCGGCGAGCAGGGTGCGGAGCGCCGACGCGATGAGCGGCTCGGCGTCGATGGCGGCGGTGAGGGCGACGACGGCCTTGGCCGGGTCGCGGTCGAAGGCCTCGACGGCGGGGCGGGCGCGCTCGCCGGGGCGGGTCTCGGCGTGGGCGAGGGCCGTGAACAGCCCCGTGAACAGCAGCAGAGACGCGGCGAGCTTCATCGGGCGCCCCCGGCGCGCAGCGCCTCGCGCACGGCGGCGATGTCGGGCGGGACGGGCGACTCGAAGCACAGCGTCTCCTCGCGGGCGGGGTGGCGGAAGCCGAGGCGGGCGGCGTGCAGCGCCTGGCGGGTGAGGCCGAGCTCGACGCCGAGCGTGCGCAGGGCGGCGGGGCGGTCGACGCGGCGGTGGCGCCCGTAGGTCTCGTCGCCGACGAGCGGGTGGCCGGCCTCGGCGAAGTGCACGCGGATCTGGTGGGTGCGGCCGGTCTCGAGGCGCAGCTCGACCCAGGCGCAGGGCGGCAGGCGCTCGATGACGCGCCAGTGGGTGACGGCGTGCTTGCCGCCGTCGACGGTGGTCGTGAACTTGCGGCGGTCGACGGGGTGGCGGCCGTAGCGGGTCGCGTGGGTGCCGGTCTCGGCGAGGCCGTGGTCCCAGGCGAGCGCGAGGTAGACGCGGTCGACGGAGTGAGCGGCGAACTGCGCGGCGAGGTGGTGGTGGGCAGCCTCGGTGCGGGCGAAGACGATCAGCCCCGAGGTGCCGGCGTCGATGCGGTGTACGACGCCGGGGCGCTCGGGGGCGCCGACGGGTGAGAGCGCGCCGAAGTGGTGGAGGAGGCCATGGACGACGGTGCCGTCGGGGTTGCCGGCGCCGGGGTGCACGACGAGGCCGGCGGGTTTGTCGACGACGACGAGGTGCGCGTCGCTGTAGACGATCGTGAGCGGGATGGGCTGCGCTTCGAGGACCGGCGCCGGGTCGGCCGGCGGGTCGACGTGGACCTGCTGGCCGGCGGCGAGCTTGACGCTCGGGCGCGCCGGGGCGCCGTCGAGGCGCACGTAGCCGTCGCGGATCCAGGCCGCGAGGCGGGTGCGGCTGTGGTCGGGGAGCTGGTCGGCGAGGAAGCGGTCGAGCCGGCTCCCCGCCGCCTCGTCGGCGACGGTCAGCAGCAGGAGCGGCTCACCAGATCTCGGTGGGGTGATGGGCGCTGCGGTGGATGAGGACGTCGACGAGGGCGCGCTCGACGAAGTTGTACTTGTCGAGCAGGTCGCCGTCGACGCGCTCGCCGAAGTGCTTGTGGCCCTCGGCGATCTCGTCCTTGAGCACGTCGAAGAGGTTGTCGTTCTTGATGCCGTCGGCGACCTTCTCCTTGTTGTAGAGGAGGATGTCGGAGGCGATGGTGCGCGCGAGTCGCTGGGCCGCGCTGGCTTTGGTGATGTTCTTCAACGAAGGCTCCTCGGCCGCCTGCCAGGTTCGTGCGTCGAACCTAGCCGAGCCCCGGTGAGACGTCAACCACGCGCGCGTCGGGGCGCGCTGGTTGTCGCGGGGCGTCGCTGATGGCGCCGCTGCTCGCGCTCGCGGTGCTCGCCGCGACGGGTGGGACGCTGGTCGTCGAGTCGCCCGACTACGGCGCGACGGTGGTGGTCGACAAGCGGCCGATCGGGATCGTGCCGGTCGACCCGTGGCCGCTGCCGGCGGGGCTGCACCTCGTGGAGATCCTGCGCGACGGGCGGCCGGCGTGGAGCCGGTTGGTGTTCGTGCCGCCGGGTGAGACGGTGCGGCTGAGCGTGACCCTGCCGCTGCGGTCGCTGCCGCCGGTGTCGGCGCGGCGCTCGGGCGAGCCGCCGCCGCCGCGTTATGGACTGAGCGGCAGCGTCGGCGCCGAGGTCGCGGCGACGCGGGGGCGCTTCGACGTGGATCTCGTGCAGCGGTGGCGGCTCGAAGCGCACGACGCGCCGGCGGCGGGGCTCTCGGCGGCGGTCGAGGCGTGGGTCTTCTCCGATCTGGTCGACCGCGGCGGGGAGCTGGCCTGGGCGCCGCGGCGGGACGGGCGGGTGCACGTCGAGGAGGCGCGGCTCGGCTACGACGGCGGCTGGGGCGGGGCGCGGGCGGGGCGGCTGATCGCGTCGGGGCCCGGCGGGCGGGCGTTCCTGCTCGACGGCGCGGCGGTGGCGGTCGAGGGCGAGCGCGTCGGGGTGAGCGCGCGCGGCGGGCGGCGCTACGCGCCGATCGGGCCGGCTCCGGCGTCACCGGGGCTCGCGGCCGCGGGGCTCACGCTCGCGCCGTGGGCCGACGCCGCGCGGCTCGCGCTCGACGCGCTCTGGCAGGAGCGACTGCACCTCGACGCCCGCCTCCGCGCGCGCCACGGGCCGGCGCGGCTCGCATTCGACGCGCGCACGATCGGCGCTGCGCTCGCCGCGGCCGAGCTGCGGGCCACCGGCGAGCGTGGCGGGCTGAGCGGCTGGATCGAGGGCGGCGTGCGCACCGACGCGCGGGGGCCCTTCGAGACGCCGCGGTGGGCGCTGACGCTGACCGAGCTCGTCTCGCCCGCCGGCTGGTCGATCGGCGCGGGCGCACGGGGCGCCTTCGGGGCGTGGCAGGCCGGCGGCCGCGTCGAACGCCGCGACGGTGAGGGGCCGGCGTCGGCGATCCACCCCGATCGCTGGGCGGCCGACGTCGAGCTGCTGCGCGCGCTCGGCAGCGGCCGGGCGGGGATCACCGGGACGCTGCTGATCGCCGACAGCGGCGCGCTCGACCCCGACACGCCCGCGCTGCGCCGCCGCCTCGGCGCCGCGCTCCTCGGCGACCAGCGTCTCGGCCGCTGGCGGTTCGCGCTGCGGGCGGGTGTCGAGGCCCTGCGGATCGACGCCCGCGAGCGCCTGTTGCCCGCTGGCGAGGCCGCGGCCACCGTCGCGCTCGGCGGCGGCTTCGAGCTCGACGCCGCGGCGCTCGTCGGCGCCGCGCACCCCGCGCTGCACCCCGAGGGCGGCCCGGTCGTCGGCGGCCAGCTCCGGGTGCGGCTGCGTTGAGTGGGGTGAATCGACCCCGGCTCCTCGATGCTCCAAGGGATGACACCCACCCGCACCCGGAGGTCAGTCATGCCCGGCGACGATCGCATCGTCTACCATGTCACCCACCGCCCCGATGGCCGCTGGCAGGGCAAGCGTGTCGGCGCCGAGCGCGCCGCGCACGTCACCGACACCAAGCAGGAGGCCATCGACCGCACGGTCGAGCTCGCGCGCAAGTCGGCGCTCGGGCAGGTGGTCATCCACACCCAGGACGGTCGCATCGAGAGCGAGCGCACCTACGGCGACGATCCCTATCCACCCAAGGGATGAGCGCGCTCAGCGCCGCCGCTTCGGGCCGACCCGCTCGACCTCGGCGGCGACCTGCCACGCGGTGAAGCACGCGCCTTCGAGGCCGAGGCCCGGCAGCACCCATTCGCCGGTGTAGAGCAGGTTCTTGAGCGGCCCCTGATAGGGTCGCGCATAGAGCCCGAGCGGGTCGTGGCGCCCGTCGACCGGGAAGGGCAGCGGCGCGTGGTCGATCTCTTCGACGTGCGCAAAAGGCACCAGCCGATCGAGCGGCGGGGTGCCATCGCCGACCCATGAGATCACCATCTGATCGTCGGCGACCCGCACCAGATGGGCCGGCGCCTCGGGTGATGGGATCCAGCCGCAGGGATCGCGCAGATCGACCGGCCGATCACTCGCCCTCACCTTGACGGCCAGCCGCTGCCCCCGCACCACCGCCGGGGCCGGCGCCTCGGGCCACAGCCGCGCCAGATCGGGCTCGCCGCCCGCGAGGATCACCACCTCGGCGCCGATCCGCCCGCCATCGCTCGTCGTCACCGCGCGCACCCGCCGGCGCTGCACCTCGACGCCGCTCGCCGGCCGCCGCTGGCCCTCGCGGTCGAGCGCGCCGCCGAGCACGTCGAGCTTCTCCCCGACCATGCGCGCGAAGCCGGCGCGGCCATCGCGGATCGGCACGACCCCATGGCACAGATGCCACAGCGCCCGCGCCCCCCGCGCCGTCATCGCGCCCCGCGCGTCGTCGTTCTGCCCGGCGACCCGCAACAGCGCGCGGATCATCGGCCGCACCGCCTCATCGGTCGTCCACGGCGGCGGCTCATCGGCCAGCCGGCGCGCGGCGGTGCCATCGAAGACGCGCTGCCATGCCCGCCCCCGCAGCCAGCCGAAGGGCGGCTCGATGTCACCCGCCAGCAACGGATCGAGGCTCTCGCCGAAGACCTCGACCGCGTCGAAGAGCGCCACGAGCGCCGCGCTGTGCCCGCCGAACAGCTCCCCGAGCTCGCGCCCGCGATCGGCGAGGGTCGTCGGCAGCAGCCCGCGCCGGTCGGGCAGCGCGAGCGTCACCGGCTTCCAGGCGCCGTCGAGGCGGGTGCGCAGGTCGTGTTGCAGGCCGAGCTCGTCGAGCACGCGCCCGACGACCCGGCTGGTGTCGCCGAAGAGCGGCACCCGCTCGAGCGGGGCGGCGCCCTGGCAGTCCATCACGCGGACGCGGTACTTGCGGCGCGCGAGCAGCGCCGCGGTGAGGAGGCCGGCGAGGGAGCGGCCCACGACGACGACGTCGAAGTGCTCGGCGGCGGCCATCGGATCAGCCTCGGCGCGTCGTGCGGGGGAGTAGCATCGGGGGCGACGCTAACGCGATCGGGGCCGGCGAGCAACGGCGACGCCGCGGGCACTGGCGCCGGAAGGCCGTAGACGGTAGATCGGAGCGATGCACACCAGGCCCGGCGATCCGCTGCCCCCCCGCAAACCCGCCGCGCGCCGGCTCGCCCGCGCCACCGGCCATCGCGCCGTCTGCGCCCCGCGGGCCGCCCGCGCCCCCCGCCCTCACCTCCGCTTCGCCCTGCTCGCCGCCCTCGCCCTCACCCTCGCCCCGGCCTGCGGCGGCTCATCGGTCGCCGAAGAGCAACCCTGGTTCTGCGGCCCCCAGGGCGCCGACCGCGACGAGACCGCGCGCCTCATGCTCCGCCGCGGCGACGCCCGCTCGGTCGCCGCCGCCAACCGCGTCCTCCAGACCGACGACTGGCGCGAGTGCTGGGGCAACGCCGCCATCCTCCTCGGCACCCTCGGCGCCGCCGCCGATCCCGCCGCGATCCTCGCCCGCGCCGACGCGCTCGCCGAGGAGCCCACCGACGGCCGCCCGCTGCTCGAGATCGACGCGATCCTCAACGGCTACGCGCTCACTGCCCGCCAATCCACCGACCCCGCCCGCATCGACGGCGTCGTCGCCGCCCTCCTCACCCGCAGCGACCCGGCGTGGTGGATCGCGCGCGACGCCGCCGACTACCCCCACCGCGACGACAAACCCCGCCTCGCCGCCCTCCGCGCTCGCAGCGCCCTGATCGCGCTCTCGTGGACCGGCACCCGCGCCGCCGAGCGCGCGCTCACGACCCTGCGCGACGACCCCACCACCCTCCGCCGCGTCGGCGACGACGGCCGCGCGCTGCTCAGCGACCTCATCCGCGAGAACCGCGCCTGCATGGACCAGCCGCCGGGCCAGCGGCGCTGACGCCTCGCCCACCACCACCCCACTCGCGAGCCCACCCGCCGCACACCGCGCACAGCCCCAGGCGCCCGCTTTCGCCGCCGCCGCTCGGCCGACCCGGTAGCGCCGCTCCATCAGCGACCGTCGCTCAGCCGCCCCGGTAGCGCTGCTCCACGCTCCACCGGCCCCTCAGCGATTGCCGCCGTCTGCCGGGCCGATGGCACCACGACAACCCCCTCGCCGCAACCGTCGACCCACCACCCGCGCGCCGCACCACCGGTTGCCGTTCTGTCCACCCTATGGCACCACGACAACCGCCGCGCCCCAACCGCCGACTCACACCCCCGCCGGCCTCGCCACCACGCGCCGCTCCACGAGCCACCTCAGCGGTCGCCGTTCTGCCGTCCCGATGGCACCACAACAAAGTGGTCGATGGGTCGAACCATCACATCACTCCCTGTCCCCGCCCTCGACAGTGCCGGCATCACCTGACTCACCGCGCCCGCCCTGGCGCCGTGACGCCAAGCCCGCGGGGCGCCCGGCGGCGGCGGGGGTGATGCGCAGCCCGCACGTGCCCCTCACCGAAACAACCCACCCTCTCCCCTCCCCCACGCCCGTCACACCTCCCCGACCGCTCCACCGGGCACGTCAGGGCAAGCATCACCCCCGCCGCCGCCAGCCCCGCCGTCGCGTCACCTCGGCCGCCGCCCGGCCACGCCGCTGATGGCATCACCGATGGCATCCATCAATAAGATGGTAGATGGCACCCAATGGCATCCTCCCATCACCAGCAGCACCCTCAAAACCGCCCCCACACCCCCACCGACGCCCCGCCCCCCGGCCCCGGCCCCACCTCCACCTGCACCGCCGGCTCCTCCCCCCCGAACGCATCCACCAACAACACCACCGCCCCCGCCGCCATCAACGCCCCCCCGCCGATCAACGCCCCCACCCCGATCTGCTCCCGCTCCTCGATCCGCGCCCGCCGCTCATCCGCCTCCACCTCCGTCAACGACAGCACCACATCCCGCTCCCCCACCGACACCTCCGGCTCCGCCAACGCCTCCCGATCATCCAACGTCGACAACATCACCGCCCCCCCCGCCACCGCCAACGCCGCCCCCAGCCCCACCCCGCTCCACCCCACGATCGCCAGCGTATGATCCGGCGGCGGCACGCACCCGCTCCACGCCACCGGCCCTGCCACGTCCGGGCACAGGTCATCACCATCCGCCACTCCATCCCCATCGTTGTCCCCATCCGGACACCCATCCCCATCCTCGAACCCATCCACGTCCTCCGCCGCGTTCGGACACCCATCGCTCCCCGTACACGAAAACCCCGCCACCCGCTCCCCCTCCCCCGCGCTCCCGACCGACGCCGCGTAGAACGCATCGCAGATCCCATCCCCGTCGTTGTCCACCTCCGGGCACCCATCCCCATCCTCGAAGCCATCCCGATCCTCCGCCACCGTCGGGCACCCATCGTCCGCATCCGGCAAGCCATCCTCGTCCATGTCCGGCACCACCACCACGCACGCCTCCCCCTCCGCCCGCAGCCCCGCCGGGCACACCGGGATCCCCAGGCACCGCGACCGCTCCGCGTACCACACCTGATCCGGCCAGCAGCAATGCACCCCATCGACGTGCACCTTGCCCGCCCCGCACGCCGGCGGCGCGCACGTCTGCCCCGCGACATCCACCGACAACCCGGCCGGACACGCCGACGGCACCCCCGCGCAGCGCCCGTCCACCACCCCCTGCCCCGCGAAGCAGCACGCCCCCCCCACCGACCGCCGCCCCTCCCCGCACGCCCGCTCCGCCCGCCGCGCCGCCGCCGCCCGCTGCCGCGCCACGCACGCCGTCCGCGCCTGATCGGTCAACCGCCGCAACGGCGCCAGATCCAGCGCCTCGACCCCCGCCTCGCACGCCGCCAGCGCCGGGCAGACCTTGCCCGCGTCGAACAGCGCCTTGCACTCGACGTACTGCGCCCGCGCCTTGCCCGGGTTGTCGGCCGCCCGCGCGCCCGCACCCCACAGCACCGCCGCGAGACCCACCAGCCATGACACGCGAAGCATCACTCGATCCCCCCGGCGCACGGCGCGCCCTCGTCGATCACCACCCGCCCATCCGGGCAGCTCGCCCCCGTCCACTGCGCCCCGGCCACCGCGGCCCCGTCCAGATCGGCGCCCCGCAAGTCCGCGCCCCGCAAGTCCGCGCCCCGCAAGTCCGCGCCCCGCAAGTCCGCCCCGATCAACCGCGCCCGCCGCAGATCCGCCCCCGCCAGCGGCGCGCCCGCCAGATCCACGCCCTGCAAGTCCGCCTCCTCCAGATCGGCCCCCGCCCCGATGAAGCTCAACCCCTCGACCGTCGCCGGCGCGAACCCCGCCGGCCACGTCGTCGCCGCGTCGTACAGCCCCCGCACCAGCGACGCCCCCGCCAGCGAGCTCCCCCCCAGATCGGCCCCCCGCAGATCCGCCCGCTCCAGATCGGCCCCCACGAGGCTCGAATCGCGCAGCCCCACCCCCCGCAGATCGGCCGCCACCAGCGACGCCCCGCCGAAGTCGCTCGCGTGCATCACCGCCCCCCGCAGCGCCGCGCCGTCCAGATCGGCGTCACGCGCCGACAGCCCCTCCCCGTGCGCGTCGATCATCGCCAGCCGCTCGCCCGCGACCCCGTCGAAGACCGCGCCCGCCATCGCCGCCCGCTCGAAGAACGCCCCCGACAGATCGGCCCGCGTGAAGCGCGCGCCCGCCAGCTCCACCTCGTTGAAGCGCGCCCCCGGCAGCGCCAGCCACGCCATGTCGGCCCCGCTCGCGTCCGGCTGCGTCGGCGCGCTGTCGGCGCCCACCCCCAACATGCGCGACGTCGTGCCCTCGTCGGGATCGGCCCCCACCAGCCCCGAGACCTCGGCGACCGCCTCGTTCGACATCACCATCGACTCGCCGAACGAGCTCACGATCCCCACGTCGACCAGCGCGTGCCACAGCCGCGCCCCCTCCAGGTTGGCGCCCTCCAGCCGCGCCCCCCGCAGATCGGCCCGCGTCAGATCGGCCCCGCTCAGATCGGCGTCGCTCAAGTCGCTGTTGGCGAACGACAAATCGCGCAGATCGAAGCCCCGCAGCACCGCGCCCGCCAGCACCGAACGCCCGAACGGCGAGAGCACGTAGGGCTCACCCTCCGCCGCCGGCGCCACCCGAGCCAGCCAGGTGTCATCGCTCACCAGCGCCCCCTCGATCCCGATCCCCACGCCGCCGCCGGTCTCGACCGAGCTCAGCCCCTCCACCCCGTGCAGGCTCGCGCCGTCGAAGCGCGCTTCGGCGATCTTCGCGCCCCGCATCACCGCGCCCCGCAGATCGCAGCGCCGAAAGCTCGCGCCAAACAGGTAGGCCCCGCTCAGATCGACCGCCGCCCACCCCTCGCGCCGCTCGCCCACCGCGTTGAGCTCGCCCGCGTCGAGCGCCCGGCTCACCCGCCCCGTGCAGTCGTCGACCGTCGCGTTCTCCAGCCGCGCCCCCTGCAAGCGCGCCCCGCCCAGCTTCGCGCCCGTCAGATGCGCCCCCGCCAGCCGCGTCCCCTCCAGATCGGCGTGCTCCAGCACCGCCTCGGTCAACGTCACCCCCTCCAGCCACGCGCCCGCCAGCCGCGTCCCGGTCAGATCGATCCGCGTCAGATCGGCCCCGACGAAGTTCGTGCCCGCCGCCCGCACCTCACCATTGGCGCCCACCTCCGGCGCGTCGACCACCACGCCCCGCGCCCGCGCCCCCACCAGCGACGCCCGGCCCAGATCGGCGCCCAGCAGGATCGCCCGGTCGAGCCGCGCCGCCCCGAGCTCGGCCCCGGTGAGCCGCGCGCCCCGCAGATCGGCCGCCTCGAACGACGACCCCGTCAGCGTCGCGTCGTCGAGGATCGCCCCGTCCAGCCGCGCCCGGCTGAAGTCGGCCGCGAGGCCCTCGACCAGCGTCATCCGCGCCGCGCGCAGATCGGCCCCGATCAAGTGCGCGTGCTCCAGCCGCGCCCCGTCGAGCACCGCCTCGCCCATCCGCGCCCCGTCGAGCCGCGCCCCGGTCAGCGTCGCGCCCGCCAGCGTCGCCCGCACCAGCACCGCGCCATCGAGCCGCGCCCCGCTCAGATCGGCGCTGCTCAGATCGATCCCGCTCAGATCGGTCGCCCGCAGATCGGCCTCGATCAGCACCGCGCCCGCGCCCACCATCGTCGCGCCCGCCGCCGCCGGATCGAAGTCCACCGGCCACCGCGTCGCGCCGTCGTACAGCGCCCGCCCCACATCGGCCTCGGCGAGACCCTCGGCCTCCACCGCCGCGCCCACGAGGTTCGCGCCCACCAGCCGCGCGCCCGCGAGCCGCGCGCCGACCAGCGACGCGCCCGGCAGGCGCGCCCCCACCAGCCGCGCGTCGTGCAGCACCGCGCCGTCGAGCACCGCCCCGGCCAGGATCACCCGATCGGCCGGCGCCCCGGTCAGATCGGCCCCCTCGAGCCGCGCGCCCGCCAGATCGGCGCCCTCCACCCGGGTGAAGCGCAGCCGCGCGCCCGTCAGATCGGCCTCGGTGAACGCCACCCCCGCCGCCCGCGCCCCGGTCAGATCGAGCCCCGCGCCCCGGATCTGCACCAGCCGCGCCCCAGCCAGATCGGCCCCGATCAACAGCGCCCCCATGAGCCGCGCCCCGGTCAGGTTCGCCCCCCGCAGATCGGAGCCGCTCAGATCGGCGCCCGCGAGGTTCGCCCCCGAGAAGTCGACCGCCCGCAGATCGGCGCCCGCGAAGTCGGCCCCCGCCAGATCGAGCCCCGCGAAGTCGGCCTCGACCCCGGTCACGCACTCGCCGCGGTAGCACACCTCGGCCGGGCCGCAGAAGCGCCCGCAGGTCCCGCAGTGGTCGCGGTCCCAGCGCAGATCGGCGCAGCCGCCCGCGCAGCAGCTCTCCGCGTCGCCGCACGCGACCCCGCAGGCCCCGCAGTGCAGCGCGTCGCTCGCCAGATCGTCCACGCAGCTCCGCTCGCAGCGCTCCCCCGGACAATCGGCGACGCAGCGCCCGTCGTCGCAGAACGGCGTCGCCCCGCCGCAGGCGTTGCCGCACGCGCCGCAGGCGTCGGGATCGACCCGCAGCGCCACGCAGCGCCCCTCGCAGAGCGTGCGCCCCTCACCGCACGGCCGGCAACCCCCCGCCACGCACGCCTCGCCCGCCGCGCAGGCCAGCCCGCAGCCGCCGCAGTGCTCGGGATCGGTCTGCACGTCGGCGCAGAGCCCCTTGCAGCCCGCGTCGCTGCACGACGGGCACGCCTGCTGACGCTCGGTGCACATCGAGGGGGTGTCGGGCGGCACACACACCGAGAGGCCGCGCGCGGCGGTCGGCCGGCACACGTTGCCGGCGCGGCAGTCGGCGTCACCCGCGCAGGCGTAGCGCCGCGGTCCCTCCTCGGCGCAGGCGGCGAGCGACAAGACCAAGAGCGCGAACGCGACAAGGCGGTGGTTCATCGTCATCGCTCCAGGCAGGCGGCGGGTTCGCCGAGGTCACAGACCGGCCGCTCGCCGATCGGCGCACCATCCGGGCAGATCGCGCCCTCGAAGCGCGCGCCGGCGAGGTTCTGCAGATCACCGAGGAAGGCGCCGCTCAAGTCGGCCCCGCGGAAGTCGGCGCCCACGAGCGCCGCCCGCGCGAAGCACGCGCTCGGCAGCCGGGCGCGCACGAAGCGGCTCTGGCGCAGGTCGGCCCCCGTGAAGTCGGCCCGCTCCAGCTCGGCGCCCACGAAGCGCGCCGCCACCAGCGACGCCTGCGTGAAGTCGGGCGTGCGCAGCCGCGCGTCGTCGAAGACCGCTTCGCTCAGCGGCTGGAACGCCAGCACCAGCCCGTCGCCGCGCACCCCGCGCCAGGTCCCGCCCACGAACAGCGCCCGCTCGGTGCCCACGCCGGTGTCGTTCTGCCCGAGCACCGCGCCGCTCAGATCGACCGCGTTGAAGACCGCGCCCCGCAGCGACGCGCCTTGCAGATCGGTCCAGCGCAGGTCGACGCCCATGAACGACGCGCCCTCCAACGCAGCCGCCGACAGCCGCGCCCGCGTCAGGTGCGCCCCGTCGAGCACCGCGCCCTGCAACCGCGCCCCGCTCAGATCGGCGCCCGTCAGATCGGCCCCCGCCAGCCGCGCCCCCTCCAGCGCCGCGCCCGCGAGCGCCGCGTCGACCATCACCGCCCGATCGAGCCGCGCCCCCGCGAAGTCGGTCTCCCCGAGCACCGCGCCGAGCAGCACCGCGCCCTCCAGCACCGCGTCGTTGAACGCCGCCCCCCGCAGATCCGCGCCCGACAGATCCGCCTCGCGCAGATCGGCGCGGATCAAGCGCGCCCCCGCCAGCGCCGTCTCCCGCAGGTCGCTCCCCGCCAGATCGGCGTCGGTCAGCACCGCGCCCGACAGATCGAGCCCCGACAGATCGAGCCCCGCCAGATCGGCCCCCGGCGCGATGTGGAACAAGCCCGCCCGCGCCCCCGGATCGAAGTCGGCCGGCCAGATCGAGCCGTCGTCGTAGATGCTGCCCTCGAAGACCGCCCCCGTCAGATCGGCCCGCGCGAGCACCGCGTCGAGCAGCCCCACCTTGACCAGGATCGCGTCGCGCAGATCGACGTCGGCCAGCACCGCCCGCGACAGATCCACGTCCCGCAGCCCCGTCGCCCGCAGCCGCGCCCCATCCAGCCGCGCGCCCCGCAGCCGCGCCCCATCCAGCCGCGCCTCGTCCAGCCGCGCCTCGACGAACACCGCGCCATCGAGATCGGCCCGCCGCAGATCGGCCCGCGTCAGATCGGCGCCGCTGAAGTCCACCGCCGCCAACGCCAACCCCCGCAGCTCGGCGAAGCGCAGCCGCGCCCGGCGAAAATCGGCGCCCGCGAGCCACGCCCCCGGCCCCGCCCCCGGCGCCAGCCCCGGCCCGAGCTCCCCCTCGGCGGCGAAGCTCACCCCGGTCACGTCGGCGCCCACGAACGAAGCGCCCGCGCAGTCGGCCCCGCGCAGGTTCGCGCCCACCAGCGCCGCGCTGTCGAGCCGCGCCTGCGCGAGCCGCGCGCCCTCCAGATCCGCGCCCCGCAGATCGGCGCCCCGCAGATCCGCGCCGCTCAAGTCCGCCCCCCGCAGATCGGCCCCCCGCAGATCGGCGCCCGCGAGCGCCGCGCCCGCCAGCTCGCCCCCGCCCGGATCGAGGCAGCGCCCCGCGACGCACGCCTCGCCCGCCCCGCAGACCACCCCGCAGCCGCCGCAGTGCTGCGGGCTCCAGCGCACGTCCACGCAGCTCGCCTCGCAGCACGCCGCGATCTCGCCGCAGCGCAGCCCGCAGCCGCCGCAGTGCAGCGGATCGCTCGCCACGTCCGCGACGCAGCTCCGCCCGCAGACCGTCGCCCCGCAGCTCGCCGTGCAGCCGCCCTCCACGCAGAACGGCGCCGCGTCCGGGCAGCGGACCCCGCAGGCGCCGCAGTGATCGGCGTCGGCGTCGAGCCGCACGCAGCGCCCGTCGCAGGCCACCTGCCCCGGCGGACAGGCCGCGCAGGCGCCGCCGGTGCAGATCGCGTCGGCCGGACACTCGACCCCGCAGGCCCCGCAGTGCGCCGCGTCGGTCGCCGGATCGACGCAGTAGTCGCGGCAGACCCCATCGCTGCAATCGGGGCACTCGCGCTGCCCGCCCGCGCACTGGCTCTCGAAGCGCACGCACCCCGCCGCGCCGGCCGCGCACGCCGCGCCGCTCGCCCGCTCGAGGCAGCCGGTGTCGCCCTCGGCGCACACCCGCGCCGTCGCCGGATCGACGCAGACCGACACCCCGCGCGTCGCCGTCGGCCGGCACAGCCGATCGCCCCGGCAGTCATCGTGCGAACGGCAATGGTAGCGCGCCCGCGGATCCCCCTCGTCCGCCCCACAGCCGACGAGCGCCGCGCACACCCCCACGAGAAGCACCCACCGCGTCGACGCCATGGCTCACCTCACACAGCGAAATCCCACTTGAACCGCGCGGTGGCAGCGCGCCGACTCCCCCGGCAGCGGCGGATGCGCCAGCGCCGGATGCCACCAGATCGGCGCGTCGCCGAACGCCCCGCCCCGCTGCGCGAAGCCGCCGAGGCAGTAGGCCGGCTCGCCCGGCGTGCAGCGCACCCACTCCCGCACGCTCCCCGCGAGGTCGTGCACCCCCTCGGGCGTGCGCGCCCCCGGCCGCGCGGCGACGGGCAGCGGATAGGACGCGGTGTCGACCCGCTCGACCGGCGCGACCGCGTCGGTCGGCCCCCGCGCGATCGCCTCCCACTCCCGATCGCTCGGCAGCCGCATCCCCCGCGCCGCGCAGAAGCGCTCCGCCTCGTCGGGCGTCACCCCGGTCACCGGGAACCGCGACGCCGCGACCACCGGCGGCGCCCCGGCGCAATCACCCGGCGGCGCCGGCCCCTCGAGCCAGGTCGCCTGGCTCACCTCGGTCGCCATCACCTGCATCGCCGGCCGCGCCCACCGCTCGGCGGGCAGCGCCGCCACGTCGGCCGCGAGGTCGAAGGCGTGCGCCTCGCCGTGCAGCGCGAGCAGCGTCGCGCGCTCGGCCGCCGTGAGCCCGATCGTCACCTCGGCCGCCGGCAGCGCCACGAGCGCCGGCGGCAGCGGCGGCCACTCGCCCGGCGCAAGCTCCGGCTCGGCCGCCGGACCATTCACGGGGTCAGCATCGCCGCCAGCGCCATTCACGGGGTCGCCCGCGCCATCGGCGCCCTCACCATTCACGGGGCCCGCAGCCCCCCGCCCGGCGCCCTCCGCCGGACCCTCCGCTGCGCCCCCGCCCTGCGCCGAACCCGCACCCGACCGACCATTCACGGGGTCCACCGCGCTCGCCGCCGCCCGGCTCGCCTCCCCCCTCGCGCCCGCGCCCGCCCCGCCCCGACCGAGCCACAGCGCACCGCCAAGCGCGAGCGCCGCGACCACGACCCCCGCCCCGATCCGCCGCCGCCGCCGCCGCTCGTCGGCCGTCCCCGCCGCGGATCGGGCAGCGTCAAACTCGCCCCCGCGTCCCCGCCCGCCGCCTCGACCCCGCCGACCGCCCGCCGCCGCCGCCGGCGTCGACCCTGCGACCCCGCCACCGCGCTCGCCCGACCCGACGCCGCCCCGCCGCCGACCCACCGCCGCGCTCGCCCCCGACCCGCCGCCGCGCTCGCCCGACCTGGACGCCGCCCCCGCCGCCGACCCGCCGCCGCGCTCGCCCGACCCGCCGCCGCGCTCGCCCGACCCGCCGCCGCGCTCGCCGGACCCGCCGCCGCGCCCGCCGCCGACCCACCGCTCCCCCCCGCCCGCCCTCGCCACCGCCACCACCGCCCCGCCATCCACCCGCCCTGTCGCCACCCCCCGCCCGCGCCGCATCCGGCAACGTCGCGCCCGCCTCCGCCGCCCCCGCCGGCGCGTCCAGCGTCTCCCCGCCCCACGCCTCCGCCCCCGGCGGCCCCGGCTGCGTCCGCCCCTTCCCCGGCCCCGCCGCGCCCCGCGCGAACAGCGGCTCATCCACCAGCGCCGCCGCCGGCAGCCGGCTCAGCGCGTCCAGCACCGCCCGCGCGTCGGCGAAGCGCGCGCTCCGATCCCGCAACGTCGACCGCTCCAGGATCGGCCCCAGCGCCGACGTGCCGAGCGGCCCCGGCAACGTCACCCGCTCCCGCTGCGTCTGCTGCACCAGCGCCTGCAACGCCGAGCTCGCCTGCACCACCCGCTCACCCGTCAGGCACTCGATGAAGATCAGCCCCCACGCGAACAAGTCGCTCTCGGGCCCCGAGTCGTTGTCCTTGATCTGCTCCGGCGCCATGTACGCCGGCGTGCCCACCATCTCGGCGGTCCCCGTCAGCGAGTGGTAGTCCTCGCCCCGCGCCGACGCGAGCAGCCCCGCGATCCCGAAGTCGAGCACCGTCGCGTTCGGCCGGATCCCGCCCTCGGTCACCATGATGTTGTGGGGTTTGAGGTCGCGGTGCACCACCCCGAGGCTATGGGCATAGTGCAGCGCGTCGAGCACCTGGGTCATCAGGTGGGTCGCCAGCCGCGGCGAGAGCGGCCCCCAGGTCTGCAAGGCATCGGAGAGCGGGCGCCCGTCGATGTAGGTCAGCACCATGTAGCGCGCGCCCGACTCGACCCGCCCCGAGTCGATCAGCCGCACGATGTTCGGGTGACGCAGCCGCCCGATCAGGTCGATCTCCCGCTCGAACCGATCGCTCTCCGTGCCCCGCGTCGCCGTGCCCGCGCCCGGCCGCGGCCACAGCAGCTTCACCGCGACGAGCTGACCGGTGCTCTCCTGCCGCGCCTGGTAGACGATGCCGAAGCCACCCTCACCGAGCACCGACAACAGCGTGTAGCGACCATCGAGCACGGTCCCGACAGCCGGCACGGGCACTTGAGCCATCGAGGCCCCCCCTTGTGCTCCCGCCGCGGATCCTCCGAGGTCTTCGGGAGACGATCAAGGATCGGGGACCGAAAGTCGCCGAGGCGAGGCGACACCCCGCCTCCGGGCGCCCCGACCCGGCGCCCGTTGTCAGCCAGCCATGTTCTTGGTGTCGATCCCCTCGGTCTTCTGCTGCTCGCGCGTCTCGACGAGGAAGGCCTCGAGGGTGATGCCATCGGTCTCGTCGAACTGCTCCTCGAGGATCCGCAGCCCGTTCATCCGATCCGGCCGGAAGGTGCGGTAGCCCTGGCGCAGCTCGCACCAGCCGCCGAGCGTCCACTTCGCGCCCCAGAAGTAGAGCCCCAGCGGGCGCACCACCCGGGTCGTCTCCTCGCCGTCGTCGCGGGTGTATTGGAACGAGATCTTGCGCCGCTCGCCGATCGCGGTGCGCAGCATCTCGAGCCCGTGCGCCGCCTGCCGGGCCCAGTCGCCGGTCGGCGCGAAGAGCGCGGTGCGCAGCAGCACGTCGCGCAGCGGCTCGGGCAGCATGGTCTCGACCTTCTCGAGCACGCTCCGCGCCGCGACCGCGAGCGCCGGATCGGCCCACGCGACCGCCATCCGGGCGCCGAGCACGAGCGCCTCGATCTCCTCGCTGTTGAAGGTCAGCGGCGGCAGCACCGCGCCGCGTTCGAGGCAGTAGCCGACCCCCGCCTCGCCCTTCACCGGGACGCCCGAGGCCCCGATGTCGCGGATGTCGCGGTAGATGGTGCGCTGCGAGACCTCGAGCTTCTCGGCGAGCTGCTCGGCGGTCACGAAGCGGCGGTTGCGGAGAATCTGAACGATACGGAACAAGCGATCTGCGCGACGCATGGCGTCCTCCCCCTCAAACGACGCTGGCACCATACCCCACGCTCGCTGACACCGTGGCGTCAGGAGAGTTGGCGGGGCGACGAGTCAGTGGTGCAGCGCCCGTCATTCTGTGTTTGCGCTTCCAACCCCGTTTCCGGCGTCGGTCATCCCTCGAGTCGGTTGCTGTCATCGATAGTCTTCGGCGCCGGACGATCGAACCGGGCGACGCGGCGGTCTCGCCGGGCGGCTGGTGCCACCACGGGCCAGCGCCGGCCGGCGCGCCGCCGGGTCCTATCTGCCGAGGAAACAAGCGTGGATCGCCCCGAAGATCCACCCAAAACTCCGCCGACGTCATGGGTAGGCGACATCACGCCCCACGCTCGCGTCGCTCGCTGCGTGGTGGACTCGACGCGCGCCCCTGACATCGTGTGCTTCTCCCGACTGGGACCGGAACCACCCCCGGACCGCGCCCACCCGGTCATTCGGGGGGAGCGGAGGAACCGTTTCCGGTAACGTCCTCTCCCCTCAACTACCCGGAACAGAGGCGGTCGCGCAACAAAATACTGGCACCGACCTGTCAGGAGGAGCCGCTTGCGATGGCCAGAATGTGTCGGAAGACCGTCGCGGCGGCGACGCGATGAGGGGGAGCGGGGGGCGCGGCGCTACTCGCCGATCTTGATGCGGACCGGACCGTCGCCTTCTTCGACCGCCTCGTCGCCGCCGCCGCCGCCCACGAGGAAGGCGATCCCGACGCCGAGCCCGGCGAGCGCGAGCACGATCAGCGCGATCAGCGCCCACCTCGGGAAGCCGCGCGGCGCCTCGGCGATCTCGGTCACCACCGTGCGCGGCGCCGGGTTGCGCGGCGGCGGATTGCGCGGCGCCTCGATCGAGGGCCGCGGCGGGCGGGGCAGGTTCTTGAGCTTGTTCTGCGTCTCGGCGTCGTCGAGCATCAGCGTCTCGCCGAGCCCGTCCTCGGCCGGCGGCGGCGCGACCGGCTTGTGCGCCGGCGCGCTGAGCGACGCCCGCAGCGCCTTCGCCATCGACTCGGCGTCGGCGAAGCGATCGGCCGGGCGCTTCTGCAGCGCCTTCATCACCACCGCGACCAGCCCCGGCGGCACCCCGAGCGCCGGATCGATCGGCGGCGGCGGGTTGTTGATGTGCGCCATGAGGATCTCGATCGCCGCCCCCCGGGTGAACGGCGCGTTGCCCGTCAGCAGCTCATAGAGGATCACCCCGAGCGAGTAGAGATCGGAGCGCCCGTCGAGCGGCAGGTCCTGCGCCTGCTCGGGCGACATGTAGCGCGGGGTGCCGAGCACGATCCCCTCCCGGGTGCGCACCCCGGTGTCATCGCTCGTGACCACCTTGGCGATGCCGAAGTCGAGGACCTTCGCCTTCTCTTCGCCGAGGTTGTTGGCGGTCACCATGATGTTCTCGGGCTTGAGGTCGCGATGCACCAGCCCCATCGCGTGCGCCTCGACGAGCCCGCCGAGCACCTGCAACATCAGGTCGACCGCGCGCTTGGGCTCGAAGCGGCCCTCGCGCAGCATGTCGAACATCAGCTTGCCGTGGATGAACTCGAAGACCATGTAGAGCGAGCCATCTTCGGCCTCGCCGTAGTCATACAAGGTCACGATCGACGGGTCCGACAGGCGGGAGACGACCCGGGCCTCTTGGAAGAAGCGCGCCGAGATGTGGGGGTCGTCCATGTCGGAGTTGATGACCTTGAGCGCCACCGGGCGCCCCACCGGCTGCTGGATCGCCTTGTAGACGGCGCCCATGCCGCCCTCGCCGAGCACGCCGACGACCGCGAAGCGCTCCTTGAGCATGCGCCCGAGCAACACATCGTGCGGGTAGCGCTGGTGCGCCTCGAGGTCGATGAGGATGCCGCCGTCCTGCTGCGGACAGCGGTCGCCGAGCTTGGCTCCCTGCCAGGCCTGGCCGCAGACACGGCAAAAGACCAGCTCGGCGCTCATCGACGTCTCTCCTCTCCCACCGGATGAAGGACCCGCACCGGGCGGGCAGCGCGCATTATCACCGCTGACTCAACTCTGCGCGAGGATGGACCCAGAATTTCCCGCCGGTGCTGCGCCCCGAGACCTCGGGGCTGTACATCTCCTCGGCGCGCGCGGGCGGGCGCACGAAGGTGCCGGCGGTCGTCGCGCGGGCGACGTAGGTGTAGGTGTGCACGCCGGGCGCGAGGTGGTTGGCGAACAACAACAGCCGGTCGTCGCGCACCTCGACGTGGTCGAACGGCGACCACCACGACGGCACGATCTCCTCCTCGCCGTCGAGCGCCTCGCTGTCCCCCTCGCCGTCGAGCATCGCCTCGCCCGGCGCGTCGGGCAGCCGCGCGCTCGTCGCGAGCGTCGTGTCGACCGCCTCGAGCCCCGCCGGGAGCGGGTCTTCGATCGCGACATAGTGCCGCTCCTGATGCGTCGCGACCCGCAGATGCACCCGCACCAGCGCGCCCTCGGTCACCGCGCGCACCGCCTCGCCGTCGCGCCCGTCGAGCGTGTACCACCGCTGCACCACGATCCCGTCGTCCTTCTCGGTCGTCGGGACCTCTTGCGGGGCGAAGCGCAGCCGCGCGCCATAATAGAGCCGGCCAGTGCCCTCGGCGCTGAACACCAGCGACCGCTGCCCGGCGTCGGCGCCGAGCGTCGCCATCGGCACCGCCTTCTCCACCGTCGCCAGCGAGCGCCCGCGGAACGGCGCCGCCGCGACCTCGGCCCCGCCGAGCTGCACCTTCGCGACGAAGTCGGGCGCCGCCGCCTCGCGCACCCGCACGTAGTCGGCCATCGCCATCAGGCTGAACGCCGCCTCCTGCGTCGTGCGATAACCGCCGCCGGTCCGCACCGTCTGCAGGTGACGCGCGATCTTCGGCACGAAGACGTGCTCGGGATCGACCGCGAGCAGCGCCTGCAACACGATCGCGGTCGTGCGGGTGTCGCTGTGGAACAGCGGCGCATAGGTCGCCGGCGAGTCCTCGGCGAAGTGCACCGCGTCGGCGTCGACCCGCGCCTGGTTCATCAGCCCCGCCACCAGCGTGCGCGCCTGCTCCCCGCCCTCGCCGGCCATCGCCGCCGCGAGCAGCGCCCGGCCGAACATCGCCATCTTGTCGCGCTCGCCATACAGCCGCTCGGCGAGCCCCCGCTCGGGCGCGCCCTGCCGCGCGAGCACGTAGAGCCCGTACGCCCGCTCCTCCGCCGAGGGCGGCTGGTGGTTCCAGCCGACCGGCTTGTCGAAGCTGTCGCGCAGATAGCGCCGCGCCGCCGCGAGGTCGACGCCGCCGATCGCGTAGCCCGCCGCCTCGGCCTCGCCGAGCGCCAGCGTCGCGTGCGCCGTGCCCCAGTAGTGGCTCGTCGGCGAACCCGGCCAATAGCCGAAGCCGCCGTCGGGCCGCTGCATCGCCGCGAGCGCCGCGACCGTCTCGGCGACCACCGCCGACGGCTCCCGCGACCCCATCCACGGCGCGCCGTGCGCGTCGAGCGTCGCCTTGAGCGCCACCAGCGGGATCAGCCGGCTCGCGCGCTGCTCCAGGC
This sequence comes from Myxococcales bacterium, assembly GCA_020633515.1. Next base: position 8,308 of record JACKDM010000037.1, on the reverse strand, counting down.
AGCCATACGGGTACTCGATCAGCATCTCCGCCGCGTCGGTCAGCCCGGCGAGCGCGCTCGACGCGAGCGTCAGCTCGAGGCCGCCCATCTCCGGCCGGATCGCCGCCGGCATCGCCAGCGCCTCGGTGCGGCTCGCGTCGGTCTCGCCGTACACCGCGACCGCCTCCATCTGCACCGGCAGCTTCACCGGCAGCGTCACCTGCACCGCGTCGTCGTGCCCGGCGCCCGCCACCATGAACCGCAGCTTCGCCTCCCCGACCCCGGTGCCCTCGAAGCCGAAGCGCACCTCGACGCCCTTGTCCGGCGCGACCCGCACCATGCGCTCGAGCCCGCCCACCGCCGTCACCGGCCCCTCGACCGCCGCCGTCACCTTCACGTCGGCCGGCTCCCCGCCCCGCAGGTGCACGACCACCCCCGCCGCGAAGCGATCCCCCTGCCGCGCCACCCGCGGCAGCGCCGGCCGCGCGAGCAGAGGCTTGGTCACCACCACCTTCGACTCACCCGAGCCCGCCTTGTCACCCGCCGTGATCGCGACCGCCATCAGCCGGAAGGTCGTCAGGTTGTCGGGCAGCTTGCCCTCGACCTTCGCCTTGCCATCGGCGCCCGTCACCACCGCGCCCACGAAGATCGGCGTCGTCACGAAGCGCTGCCGAAGGCTCATCGCGTCGGCCGATCCGCCGCCGCCGCCCGCGTTGCGCCCCTTCGCGCCATAGTCGAGCTGCGGCACGAGCGCGGTCAGGTTCGACGACTGCCGCATGCTCAGCCCGCGCGGGTGATACAGCGCCTCGATCGGATCGGGCGTCCGGTAGCCGGTCAGCGCGAGCACGCCCTCGTCGACCGCCCACACCGCCACCTCGGCCTCGACCCCCGCGCCCCGCCGATCGGCGACCTGCACCGCGATCGAGAGCGCATCCCCCGGCCGCTTCTCCGCCGCGTCCGGCGTCAGCGTCACCGCCAGCCGCTTCTCGGCCTTCTGCACCCGCAGCTCGCGATAGCCCACCCGGAAGCTCGGCCGCCCCGGATCCCCCGGCTTGCCCGGCCGATCGACCCGACCCCGCGCGAGCACCACCCCCACGAAGGCGTTGGGGATCATCTCCTCGGTGATCGGGATCTCGATCGCCGTCGCCGTGCCCTGCAACCGCAGCCGCTGCTGCGACATGATCCCCGCGCGCTCGACGGTGACCCACGCCTCGGCCTCGGGGTACGGGCTCTGCACCATCAGCCGCGCCGTCTCGCCCACGTCGTAGGTCGCCTTGTCGGCGATCACCTCGACCTTGTTGTCGTCGTCCTGCAACCACGCCGCGTAACCCGGCCCCGACACCCACAGCCCGTCCGTCGTCACCGTCTTGCGCCCCGCCGCGTCCGCCGACTCGGCGACGAGCTCGTGATAGCCGCTCTCCGGCGCGGTGAACTCACACGTCTTGACCGCATCGGCCGCCACGTCGACCGTGCAGCGCGCGACCTCGACCTCTTCCTTCTCGCTGATCGTCTCGAAGGCCCCCCACGCGTTCTTCTTCTTCACCGTGTTCCACTGGTGGCGCATCAGCTTGACCACCACCCCGGCCACCGCGACCCGCTGCTCGTCCGCCGCCGCCCGCGCCACCACCTGCACCGTGAACGGCGCCTTCGACTCCGCGAAGCCCGACGGCCCCTTGAGCCCGACGTAGTGGCTCGCCGGGTGCACCGGGAACGTCGCCCGCCCCGCCACCTGCTGCCGATCGACGTCGGTCACCCGCGCCTCGATCGTGTAGCTCTGCGGCCGCTCCGGCGGCGCGTTCGCCGGCCCCGCCACGATCCGCAGCCGCCCCTCGCCGTCGAGCACGCCCACCCCCGTCGCCGCCACCGACTCGCCCGAATACTCGTCGTCCCACCACGAGAAGCGCCGCCCGAAGACATAACCGTCGGCCTCGCTCGGCTCGAAGCGCCCCATCGCCGCCGACAGCGACCAGCTCACCTCGGCCCCGCTCATCGCCGCCCCGAACAGGTAGCGCCCCTCCGCGGTCGCCTCGATCGACTCCCCCGCGTACCGCGCGCCCGCCGCCGGCGCCACCTCGACCAGGAACGCCGGCGCCCGGTACTCCGCCATGCGCGCCTCGGCCCACCACGTCAGCTCGGTCGCCGGATCCTTGATCTCGAAGCGCCACGTCCCCAGCCGCCCATCCGCCGGCAGCGCAAACTCGGTCGACACCCCGCCGAACTTCGAAAGCGTCGCGTCCTTCGTCGCGACCACCTCGCCCTGCGGGTCGTGCATCTTGATCTGCACCGCCTTGCCCGCCGGCGTCTTCAGCTCGCCCAGGCTCGCCTCGCGCAGGATGCCCTTGACGTACACCGTCTCACCCGGCCGATAGATGCCGCGATCGGTGAAGACCAACCCTTCGGCGTCCGGCGGCGTGTTCTCCCAATCCCCCGAGATCTCGTACCGATACGGCGCGAAGCTGTACGTGTCCCGCGTCGTCACCAGCGCCACGTCGTCGCCCGCCGTCACCCGCGCCGCCAAAAACGGCGGCCCGTACAGATCCCCGCCCCACTGGTTCTTCTTCGGCAGATCGAGCGCGTCGACCCCCGGCAGCGTCGCGATCCCATCCGCGCCCGTCCGCCCCGTCCCGAGCACCTTGCCCGCCCCGTCGACGAGCGTCACCTCGGCGTCGGCGACCGGCTTGCCATCGGAGAGCGACCACGCCCACACCGCCACGTCACGCGGCGAGGTCTTCAGGTGCAGCCCGAGGTTGGTGATCTGCACCACCGTGCTCGAGTTCTCGGTGTACTTGCCGTTCTTCCACCGCAGCCGCACCAGCCCGACCCGCCCGCTGCGCTCGCCCGCGTCGGCGTCGAAGAGCGGATCGAGGTCGAGCGGCGACCGCAGCCGCGCGTTGCGCGAGCCGCCGAGATCATACGGCCGCCACGCGAAGTGCGCCGGCTCCTCCTTGCGCCACGGCTGCTCCAGCCACGGCAGCGCCTCGACCGGATCGAGCCGCGCGAAGCCGAGCTCCACCCCCGGCATGTTGACGTGCGTCAGCGGCAGCGCCGCCCGCAGCCCGCGCTCGAGCAGCGACTCGTCGTTGAACGCCATCAGCGACGGCGAGAAGTCACCCGTGCGCAGCTCGCCGCGGTGGCTCGCGATCGTCTGCCCGAAGACATCGCTCAGCCCGGTCAGCGTCACCGTGTACCGGCTCGCCGGCTGGAACGCGCCCGAGATGATCCACCGCGCGTCCTCCGCCGCCTCGTCGGTCGGCCACTCCAGCTCGACCGCCGGCTCGATCTTGACCGCCTTCTTGAGCGCGCCCGCCGTCACCGGCGTCGAGAACTCGAACGTCAGCGGCCCCGCCGCGCAGGTGCCGTACCACGACTTGCACCCGACCAGCTCCACCCGCAGCGGCCCGTAGGTCCGAAACGCCCACTTCGTCTCCGCCTTCGGCGGCAGCGGCCCCTCGCTGCTCTTGAGCCCCGTCGTGAACACCAGCTCGTAGGCCGTATCGACCGCCAGCGGCTGCGCCGGCACGAAGCGCACCCGCACCCGCCGATCGGCGCTGATCCCGTTGCCCGCCGCGCCCTCCTCGGCCAGCGGCTCGATCGCCTGCACCGTCACCGGCACCTCGGCGTTCGGCCCCCGGATCACGATCCCGCCCGCGATCGACGCCCGGTCGATCGGCTGGTTGAAGACCACCGCAAACGGCTGATCGGGCCGCGCGAACGCGAAGGTGTTGTAGCCGTTGACCGGCTCGCCGAACTGCGCCGCCGGCCGCGGCGTCTCGAAGCTGTAGCGGTACTCGTCCCCGAGCGTCGCCCCGTCGAGCGCGACGAGCCCGCCCGGCACCCGCACCGTGTAGCTCGTCGCCAGCGGCGCCGGCGCCTTCGGCACGAACTCCAACGTCGAGCTGCCCACCCACCGCCAGCGCCCCTCGATCGCCGGCTCGATCACCGCCGGCGCGACCGCGTCATCCGCCGCGCCCATCGCCCGCACCGGCCGATCGAAGGTGATCGTCGGCCGCACCAGCCCCGCCACCTCGCCCGTCGGGATCGCCGCCGCCACCGCCAGCGCGCCCGCCGCCGGATCGGCCTTCACCGCCGGCGCCATCGGCGGCGCCTCCCCCGCCCCCGCCACCGGCGCGTCGGCGCCGAGCAGGTCCACCGGGGCAGCGACCACCGGCGGCGTCTCCGGCGTCTCCACCGGCTTCTCGTCATCATCGCAGCCCACCGCCCACACGAGCGCCGACAGCGACAGAAACAACGACAGACGGTCCCGAGGGATCGTGAGGGCGCGCATGGCAAACCTCCAGCGAGTCACCCGATGGTTTCGCCCACCCGACACCCCCTGTCAATCGCCGCGGCGCCCCGCGCGCGGAATCACAGCGACGGCAGCGGCGCCAACCGGCCGGTGTGTTCGAAGCGCAGCGCCGCCCCGAAGACCCCCTCGACGAACTCACCCTCCCGAAACACCGGCCGCCCCATCAGCACCGTCATCACCGGCCACCCGGTCAGCGTCCACCCCTCGAACGGGCTCCACCCCACCCGCGTGTGCAGATCCTCCGCCCGCACCGTGCGCCGCGCCGAGCGATCGACCACCGTCACGTCGCCGTCGTACCCCACCGCCAGCCGCCCCTTGCCCCGCATCCCATAGATCCACGCCGGCGCCTCGCTCATCCACCGCGCCACGTGCCGGATCGAACACCGCCCGCTCGCGACCGCGTGCAGCATCAACGGCAGCGACAGCTCCACCCCCGGCATCCCGCTCGGCGCCTTGCCGAAGCCCAGCGCCTTCTCATCGAGCGTATGCGGCGCGTGATCGGTCGCGATGCACGCGATCGTGCCATCGAGCAGCCCCGCCCACAGCGCCTCGCCGTGCCGCTTCGCCCGCACCGGCGGGTTCATCTGCAAGCGCGTCCCGAGCGCCGCGTAGTGCGAGCTGTCGAGCCACAGGTACTGCGGCAGCGTCTCCGTCGTCACCAGCCCCTCGCGCGGCAGCCCCCGCAGGAACGCCGTCTCCTCGGCCGTGCTCAAGTGCAGCACGTGCAAGCGCTTCTGGTGCCGCCGCGCCAGATCCACCGCCCGCCGCGTCGCGATCAGCGCGCACAGCTCGTCGCGGATCACCGGATGCAACGCCGCGTCGGACTCCCCCGCGAACGCTGCCATCCGCTCCCGCAGCCGCGTCTCGTCCTCCGCGTGCACCACCACCGGCACCGTCGCCGCCGCGAACTGCGCCTCGAGCGCCGCCTGATCATCGACGAGCAGCGTGCCCGTCGAGCTGCCCATGAAGACCTTGATCCCCGGCACCTTCGCCGCGTCCGGCACCGTGCCCGCGTTGTCCGGCGTCGCCCCGAAGAAGAACCCGTAATGCGCCCGGCACCGCCCCTCCGCCCGCCGCCACTTGTCCGCGAGCGCCGCCGGCGTCGTCGTCGGCGGGCTCGTGTTCGGCATCTCCAGGAACGCCGTCACCCCGCCCGCCGCCGCCGCCCGGCTCCCCGACGCCAGATCCTCCTTGTGCGGCGCCCCCGGCTCCCGAAAGTGCACCTGCGGATCGATGATCCCCGGCAGCACCGTCAGCCCCCGCGCGTCGACCTGCTCGACCCCCTCCCCTGCCACCTCACCCACCTGCCCGACCGCCGCGATCCGCCCGTCCACGATCGCCAGATCCCCCGTCTCCACGCCATCCGGCAGCACCAACTCGGCGCCGCGCAACACGATGCTCCCGCCACGCATGACACGCTCCCGTCCATCCGCAAGAGCGCGCACGTTGGCACATCGAGACGCCATTGTCATCGGCGCGACCGCTGGTCTACTCTGCGCCCGTGGACACCCTGTCCGACACACGCCTCGGCGACTATCGCCTCACCCGCGTCATCGCCGCCGGCGGCATGGCCGCCGTCTACGAGGGCAAGCACGAGCCCACCGGCCGCCCCGTCGCCATCAAGGTCCTCGCCCGCAAGCTCCAGAACCGCCGCGACCCCCTCGCCCGCATCCTGCAAGAGGGCCGCGTCATCTGCTCGCTCCTCCACGAGCACATCGTCCGCGTCTTCGACTACGGCACCGCCGAAGAAGGCATCGGCTTCGTGGTCATGGAGCTGCTCAAGGGCGTCACCCTCGCCGAAGAGCTCGGCCGCCGCGGCCCGCTCCCCGCCGAGCGCGCCGCCTTCATCGGCCGCCAGGTCTGCGCCGGCCTCGAAGCCGCCCACGCCCGCGGCGTCTACCACCGCGACATCAAGCCCGCCAACATCATGCTCGTCGAGGGCCAGCGCCACTCCGACTTCGTCAAGCTCCTCGACTTCGGCATCGCCAAGCTCGACGCCGACGACCCCGCCAAGCTCGCCGCGACCGCCACCGGCATGACCCTCGGCACGCCCCAGTACATGAGCCCCGAGCAGGCCCGCGCCGACACCATCGACGCCCGCAGCGACATCTACCAGCTCGGCCTCGTGCTCTACGAGATCCTCACCGGCCGCCCCACCTTCTCGGACCGCAACCCCGTCACGCTGATGGGCAAGCACCTCACCGAGAAGCCCGAGTCGATCCGCGACCAGCGCCCCGAGGTCTCCGAAGAGATGGAGGCGGTGATCATGCGCTGCCTCGAGAAGCAGCCCGCCGCCCGCTACCAGACCGCCCGCGAGCTGCAAGCCGCGCTCGACCGCATCGCCGCCGACGACGCCGCCATCTCCCGCGTCGGCACCGCCATGCCCGCCACCGGCCCGCTCCCCGGCGGCGTCGTCGGCGGCAACCTCCGCCTCCCCACCCTCGGCAACCCCGCCGACCTCGAACGCTACGCCCGCAACCTCAGCGAGGTCCTCGACCAGCTCTGGCCCGAGGGCGTGCCCGACGAGCTCCAGCGCATCCAGGACGAGCTCTGGTCGCTCACCGACGACCAGGCCCGCGTCGGCACCGACCTCGCCGTCGCCCGCGCCGACGCCGACGCGCTCGCGCAGGAGCTCGAAGCCCGCCTCCGCCCGCTCGAGAAGGCCATCGAGGCGCTCGGCGAGGAGCAGAACCGCTTCGAAGCCCGCATGACCGCGGCCCAGGCCGAAGAAGGCCGCGTCATGGCCCGCCTCCGCGCGCTCGACGCCGAGTACGCCGCCATCTACACCGAGATCGAGCAGCACCAGGCCGCGCTCTACGGCCGCGGCCACGTCACCGGCGGCCCCGTCGACTTCCGCGAGCTCTTCCGCGAAGACATCGCCGCCCGCCTCGACCAGCTCGAAGGCATCTTCGACCGCCGCACCGAGCAGAGCGAGCGCCTCACCGCCGTGCGCCATCAGATGGCCGGCATGCTGCCCCGCCTCGTCGACATCGAGCAGCAGCTCTACGAGCTCAAGAAGAGCCGCCTCTCACTCGAGACCGAGCGCGCCTCGACGCTCGCGCGCATGGAGTTCACCGTCACCGACCTCGACAACCAGCACAAAGACCTCGAGCGCGCGCTCGAACACCGCTACCTCCAGCTCGGCCTCGCCTTCCGCCGCGCCGTCTCCACGCTCATCGACGCCCGCACCCGCCGCTGATCTCACCCCGCCTGCATGGCATCCTCGGCCTGCCGCTCGGCCCGGATCCCATCGACCACCTCCCGCATCACCCCCCGCAGCCACCCATGCCGCGGATCACCGTCGTACCGCCGATGCCATACCATGTGAATCGTCACCCATGGCACCGCCACCGGCACCGGCCGCACCGCCAGATCCCACTGCCGCGCCACCACCCGCGCATAGGCCGCCGGCAGCGTCGCGATGTGATCCGACCCTTGCACCAGCCCCGGCACCATGAAGAACGACGACACGGTCCGCATCACCCGCCGCGAGCGCCCGAGGCCAGCGAGCGCCGTGTCGACCACGCCCACGTCCGACTCCCCGATCGGCGCGACCAGGACATGCGACGCCGCCGCGAAGCGATCGACCGTCAGCGTGCCCTTCGTCAGCGGGTGACCCCGGCGCATGACACACAAGAAGCCATCGTCGAACAACGGCTCCGCGCACAGCTCCGGCTCGCCCGCGAGCGCCGGACGCAGCGCGAGATCACCCGCCTCCCGCAGCCACTCCACCGACGGCCGGCTGTAGGGCCGCAGCCGCAGCCGCGCCCCCGGCGCCCGCGCGCTCACCAGCGCGTCGAGCGGCCCGAGCAGCACATGCGCGACGTAATCCGACGTGCTCACCCGGAAGTCACCCTCGAAGCGCCCCGGATCGAAGGGCTCCCCCGCCGCGAAGACCCGCTCCGCCGCCTCCATCACCGCCCGCGCCGGTCCCAGCAGCGCCTCGCCCCGCGGCGTGCGCACCAGCCCGCGCCCCGCCCGCACCAGCAGCGGATCGCCGAAGTCCTCGCGCAATCGCCGCAG
>JACKDM010000036.1 GCA_020633515.1 Myxococcales bacterium | reverse complement strand
GGTGGCATTGGGGGTGAGGGTGGCATCGGTGGCATCGGGGGTGAGGGCGGCGAGGGTGGCATCGGCGGAGTGGGGGGCGTCGGCGGCGAGGGGGGCATGGGCGGCGCGCCCGCCCCGATGGGGCCGGAGGTCGCGGGGCCGTTCGCGGTGGTCGTCGAGGAGGACGAGGTCGAGCTCGGGCCGCGGGGCGGGCTGCCGGAGTCGGTGGCGGTGACGGTCTATCGGCCGCAGCAGGACGGGGTGTTCCCGGCGGTGGTCTTCAACCATGGCTTCTCGTTGCCGCCGAGCGGCTATGCCTCGTTCGGGCGGCGGCTCGCGAGCCATGGCATCATCACGGTGATGCCGCTGTACGATGACAACCCGTTCGCGGCGCGCAGTCACCTCGGGCTCGCGCAGGACACGATCGGGGTGATCGACTGGCTGCTCGATGGGCCGTATGCGGCGCGGGTCGACGGCGACGCGATCGGGACGGCGGGGCACTCGCGGGGGGGCAAGCACGCGATCCATGCGGCGATCCTCGATCGGCGGATCGGGGCGGTCTTCGGGCTCGATCCGGTGGACTCGGCGCCGCCGTTCGCGGCCGATCCGGTGCAGTTCCCGAGCGTGGCGCCGGAGCTGATGAATGGCTTGCTGGTGCCGAATGCCTACATCGGCGCGGGGCTCGGGGCGCAGGGGTTCGCGCCGTGTGCGCCGGCGGGTGACAACTATCAGTCGTTCTTCGAGGCGGCGACGCCGCCGACGACGCTGTATTACATCGCGCAGGCGGGGCATCAGAACTTCGTGGATGCGTGCGCGGCGGGCAGTCAGGATCTGACGTGTACGCTGTGTCCGAACGGTGGCATCGCGGGGCAGGTGCAAGGGTTCGCGCTGACGACGGTGACGGCGTTCTTCCGGTGGCATCTGGCGGGTGACGCGGCGATGCGGCCGTGGGTGGATGGGGCGGCGGTGGACGCGGTGGAGTTCGTGGAGGTGCGGCGCCGTGGGCGATGAGGGGACGCAGGACGAGCAGGCAGGGCGGCCGCGGTGGGGGCGGCGGCTGGCGGTGGGGGCGGCGGTGGTGGTGGTGGGGGTGCTGCTGTATTCGGCCTATGACTGGTATCGGGCGCGCCTCGTGTGGCCGGCGGAGATGCCGGAGCTGGTGGCGCCGGCGCCGGTGATGCCGCCGGCGGCCGAGGGTGAGGCGGCGCTCGCGGCGGCGGTGGGGCAGCGGGAGGCGTTGGCGGCGGGGGTCGAGGCGCGGTCGGTCTTGCTGGCGGCGGAGGGGGCGCCAGCAGCGCCGGCGGACGGGTGGCCGGAGGACGTGGCGGCGGCGGAGGCGGCGGTCGATGGGCTGGTGGCGCTGTCGGGGTTGCAGATCGCGCCGGTGCGGCTGGATGGGCCGTCGCCGGATTTCCTGACGGTGATGCGGCTCGGGGAGCTGCGGCAGGTGCGGGCGCTGCGGCGCTTCGTCGAGGGGGACGGGGCGGGGGCGTGGGGGGACGTGGCCTCGGCGGTGCGGCTGGGGCAGCTCGTGCAGCACGCGGGCGGGAGCCTGCTGGCGGCGATGGTGGGGGTGGCGATCGAGGAGGGCGCGCTGCGGACGGCGGGGCGGTTGCTGGCGGCGGGGGGCTGGGATCCGGCGGCGAGGGCGCTGCTGGCGGAGCTGACGGCGGCGGCGGGGCGGCCGTCGCCGTTGGTGGGGGCGACGGCGGGTGAGTGCGCGGGGGCGGACGCGGTGTATGCGGAGCTGGGGACGAAGACCTTCGAGGAGCTGATGGCGACGGCGGAGGTCGGCGGGCGAGCGCGCGCGGGGGGGCTGGCGGGACCGGCGGAGGGCGCGGGCGGGGAGCGCGCGGGGGCGCGGCGGTCGGTGGAGGCCGGTGGGACCTGGCTGTACGACGCCGACGCGACGCGGGCGCTGTGGCGGCAGCACTGCGCGGCGCTGGTCGCGGCGATGGCGCAGCCGGCGTCGACGCGGGTGGTGCCGGTGTTTCCCGAGGTGCACAGCGGGGCGTGGTGGCGGGTGGGTGAGCTGCTCGACAACCCGATCGGGCGGCTCCTGCTGTCGATCAGCGTCGCGGACTGGTCGCGCTTCGCGGGGCGGGTCGATCGGCTGGCCGCGCTGCGGGCGCGGGTGCAGGTGGCGCTGGCGACGGCGGGGTGGACGGCGGAGCAGGGGTCGGCGCCGTCTTCGATCGAGGCGCTGGTGCCGGGGTGGCTGCCGGCGGTGCCGGTGGATGCGTTGAGCGGGGCGCCGTTGACGTTGGATCCGGCGCCGCTGCCGGAGGAGGAGTGAGAGATGCGTGGGCGGTTGATGTGGGGCGGGCTGTGCTTGGCGCTGGTGGCGGGGTGCGAGGTGGAGCAGACGCCGTGGCCGGAGAGTGAGGCGGGGGTCGATGGGGCGACGCTCGATGGGGCGGCGCGGGGCGACCGAGGGGTGGCGGATCGGGGGGCGGCGGACGCGGGTGATGGGGCGGTAGAGGCCGATCTGGGGTCGGCGTTCGACGCGGGGGGCGATGGGGCGGTGGTGGACGCCATGACGGATCGGGACGCGGTGATCGATGCCATGCCGGATGGGATGGCGGACGCGATGCCGGATGGGATGGCGGACGCGATGGTCGATGCCATGCCGGATGCCATGCCCGAGCCGGCGGTCATCCGCTGGTTGATCGTGGTCGATGAGTCGGAGGAGGAGAACCGGGCCGGCACCGCGGGGGCCGATATCTGCGGGGCGGTGGCGTTCTGTGAGGGGGCGGAGTTCATCGGGGTCGCGGCGCAGTCGATCGGCGGCGACGGGCTGGTGTGTGATGGGGTGCCGAGCGCGGTGTGTGGCATGACGGCGCGGGATGATCCGGCGGCGGCGCTCGATGATGGGGCGGTGTGTGCTGGTGGTTCGTCGCCGAGCGATTATGTGTCGCTGGGGATCGCGGGCGAGCTGGCGATCGACTTCGGGCGCGATCTGCGGGGGTGTTCGGTCGAGGTGGTCGAGCTGCTGGGGCGGGAGACGGAGGCGTTCGCGGTGTTCGCGTGCGCGACGCCGGTGCTGCTCGCCGAGAGCTGCCTCGACGGCGGGGCCGCCCTCGGCGCGCAGCGGGGCGGGCGGCTGGTGGTGGAGCTGTGATGGTGGCGAGAGGCGTGAGGATGGGGGGCGCGATGTCGGGTGATGGGGTGATGGGAGGCGTGGTGATGGGAGGCGTGGTGATGGGAGGCGTGGTGATGGGAGGCGTGGTGAGTGGTGTCGCGGTGGGGGGTCTGGCATGACGGATGGGGCATCACTCCCCTCCCCGGGCACGCTGCGGGCGGGGCAGCCGGTGATCATCGTCGATCGGCGGCGGAGCGAGCACTACGACGTGTTGCAGCCGGGGCGGGTGAGCCTCGTGCGGGGTGATCGCATCCCCCATGAGGCGCTGATCGGGGCGGCGGACGGGGCGCGGTACGAGACGGCGAAGGGGCGGGTGTATCGGGTGTTCGCGGCGACGATGGCGCAGCAGGCGCTCTACATGCCGCGGCACGCGACGATCGTCTATCCGAAGGACGTGGGGACGGTGCTGGTGTGGGCCGATGTCTTCCCGGGCGCGGTGGTGGTGGAGGGTGGCTTCGGCTCGGGGGCGCTGTCGATGGCGCTCCTGCGGGCGATCGGGCCGGCGGGGCGGTTGATCACCTATGAGCTGCAAGAGACGGCGGTGAACACGGCGCGCAAGAACGTCGCGGCGATGCTGGGTGGGGAGCCGGTGAATCACACGGTGCGGATCGGGGACATCTACGAGGGCATCGACGCGGTCGGGGTCGATCGGGTGGTGCTCGACGTGCCCGAGCCGTGGCGGGTGGTGCCGCACGCGGCGAACTGCTTGCGGGATGGGGGGATCCTGGCGGCGTACGTGCCGACGACGGTGCAGTTGCAGGCGTTCGCGGTGGCCGTGCAGGGGCATCCGGCGTTCGTGACGACGGAGTGTCTGGAGGTGATGCTGCGGGGGTGGCATGTGACCGCGCAGAGCGTGCGGCCCGATCAGCAGATGGTGGGGCACACGGGGTTTCTGGCGTTCAGCCGGCGGGCGGCGCGGCCGGGGCGGCGCGCGGGGGATGGCATGGATGGCACCGATGGCACCGATGGCGTCTGAGACTGGGACAGATGGCATCGGTGCCATCGCTGCTCGCCGTGGCGGCGGCGGGGTCAGTCGAGGCGGGTGATGACGCGGAAGTGCACGAGGTCCTGGATCTGGCGCTCGGTGAGGGGGAGGAAGCCTTCGCCGCCCTTCTCGCGGCGGGCGTAGAGGCGGCGGCTGGCGTCGCCGGCGGCGCCGGCGTCGACGCGCTCGACGACCCAGACGCCTTGCAGCTCGGGGCGGTTGCCGCGCAGTTCGAAGCGGCTGCCGGGGCGGAAGCCGGCGAGCTCGGGCGCGGTGTTGTGGGATTCGGCGCGGCGGGCGGCGCGGCGCTCGGCTTCGTTCCACTCTTCGCGGAGCGCCTTCTCCTTCATGGCGCGGCGGGTGGCGTCGAGCTGGCCGGCCATGGCGCCGATGGCCTTGTCGCGGCGCGGGGCCTCGGCTTGCTGGGTCTCGTGGTCGCGCAGCATCTCGTCGAGCAGCGAGTCGTCCCCCATGTCGTCCTCCTGTGGGCGGGCTGTGGCGAAGTTAACACCGGCGCGCTTCGGTTGCGACGGCGAGGTGGGCCGGCGTGTCTGCTTGCTCTCATTCCCAGGAGGCGAGGAGCAATCATGAGCCGGCCGGTGGTGCTGGTCACCAATGACGATGGGATCGATTCGTTCTTCCTGGCGCTGCTGGTCGAGGGGCTGCGGGCGCGGTTCGAGGTGCGGGTCGTGGCGCCGCGGCGGGAGCAGAGCTGGACGGGGCGGGCGTTCACGCGGCGGGCGGCGGTGGCGGTGGAGGCGGTGGATTCGCTGGGGGTCCCGGCGTGGTGGGTGGATGGCACGCCGAGCGATTGTGTCAACATCGGGCTGGCGCTGCTCGATGCGCCGCCGGCGGCGGTGGTGTCGGGGATCAACCTGGGGTTCAACGTGTCGCTGCCGTTGGTGCTGAGCTCGGGCACGATCGCGGCGGCGACCGAGGGGGCGTTGGCGGGGCTGCATGCGGTGGCGCTGTCGCATACGGTGGCGTCGGAGCACTTCGAGGCGGTGTGGAAGACGGGGGGGCGGGGCGACGCGAGGCTGGAGGCGTCGGTGCGGGCGGCGGCGGCGCGGGCGGGGGCGTTCGTGGAGCAGTTGATCGGGGCGCCGGCGCCGGGGTCGCCGGTGGTGCATAGCCTGAACTTTCCGGGGGAGACGACGGGTGAGACGCCGATGGAGCGGACGCGGCTGGCGCCGATCCGGTTGGGGGGGTGCTTCGTGATGGGGGAGGATCGGGCGTGGCGGTTCCGGTTTCCGCGGGCTTCGATTCAGGCGCAGGTGGAGGCGGACACCGATCTGGCGTGTGTGATGCGGGGGCACATCAGCCATTCGGTGCTGGATTTTGCGGCGCTGGGTGGCTTCTCAGGGGTGGGTTGAGGGTCAGCCGTTCTGGCAGCGGGCGCTGCGGGTGGTGGCGCGGGGGAGCTCGATGCGGGCGCAGATCTGGCCGTCGTCGGTGGAGCTGAGCTCGGCGTCGCCGCCGTGGGCGCGGGCGATGGCGCGGACGATGTAGAGGCCGAGGCCGAGGCCGCGGCGGTTGCGGTCTTCTTCGTCTTCGCCGCGGCGGAAGGGCTCGAAGATGTGGGCGAGGGCGTCGCTGGCGATGGGGCGGCCGTGGTTGTGCACGCAGATGGTGGCGTGGTCGGGGGTGTCTTCGACCCAGAGGCGGACGGGGTGGCCGGGGCGGCCGTAGGCGAGGGCGTTGGCGAGGAGGTTGCCGGTGGCCTGCATCAGGCGGTCGCGGTCGGCGTCGATGACGACCTCGACGAGGCCTTCGACCTCGACGGCGCGGTCGGGGTGGGTGACGGCGGCCTGGTCGGCGAGGGTGCGGAGCATGGCGGTGAGGTCGACGGGTTCGCGGTCGCAGACGATCTCGGCGCCGAGCTGGGTGCGGGTCCAGTCGAGGAGGGCGTCGATCATGCGGCGGCTGCGCTCGACGTTGTCGACGATCTGTTCGAGGTAGCGGACGCGGCGCTCGGGGTCTTCGCCGTGGGCGAGGAGCATGCGGGCGGCCGTGCCGATGAACCAGAGCGGGGAGCGGAGGTCGTGGCCGACGACGCCGACCATGCGGTCGCGGAACTCGCCCATGCGGGCCGATTCGATTTCGCGGAGCTTGGTGTCGTGGATGTCGGTGATGGCGCCGATCCACTCGAGGCGGCGGTCGTCGCGGCGGTGGGGCTGGCCGTGGAAGAGGACCCAGCGGTGGTCGCCGTGGGCGGTGCGGATGCGGGCTTCGAAGCGGATCTCGGCGGCGGCGTCGATGGCCTGGGCCCAGAGGCGGCGGGCGTCTTCGCGGTCGGCGTCGGCGATGGCGTCGAGCACGTCGACGGGGGGCGCGGGGGGGCGGCCGGTGAGCTCGGTCCAGCGGGGGTTGACGTAGACGACGCGGCCGGTGCTGTCGGTGCTCCAGACGACGTCGGGGAGGACTTCGAGCACGGTGCGCTGGATGGAGCTGAGGCGCTCGCGGGCGCTCTGGGCGGCTTTGAGCGCGGCGAAGGCGTCTTCGAGGCGGCGTTTTTCGGAGTGGAGCGCGGTGACGTGGTCGCCGACGGCGTGGCTCTCGATGGCTTCGCGGAGGGCGGCGGCGGTGTCGGCGGCGGTGGCGCCGGTGGGGAGCGGGATGGCGAGGCGGATGGTGGTGCCGGCGAGGTCGGTGTCGACGTCGATCTCGCCGATGAGGCGGCGGGCGTTGTCGATGGTGGCGCGGTCGATCCAGCCGGGGGAGACGAGGAGGAGCTCGATGGCGTCGGGTTCGCCGCCGCGGAGCGAGAGCGCGGCCTCGCCGCCGCCGGAGTCGAGGATGCCGCGGCCGATGTCGGAGGCGGCGGTGGCCCAGCGGGTGCGGGTGACGGCGTTGCAGCCGATGACGCGGGTGGCCTGGTCGACGCGCTGGCGGAGGACGACGAGGTCGCGGGAGGCGGTGAGCTGCCAGCGGAGCAGGGGTTCGGGCCGGGAATTGGTCATGGCCCCTCCCTGCCGTGGATGACGATGGCGGTGGCGTCGTCGTTGCGGCGCGCGTGGTCGCGGAGGAGGCGGCCGGCGAGGACGCCGGGGGGGCGGCGGAGGCCGGCGCGGCGTTTGCCGGTGCGCCACTTCTCGGAGACGCCGTCGGTGTGGAGGACGAGGCGGCTGGTGGGGGTCCAGGTGGCGGGCTGGCTGCGGGCGCCGGCGAGGCGGGATTGGGCGCCGAGGACGCCGAAGCGGGGGACGCAGGTGATGGATTCGTCGCCGTCGTAGAGGACGGCGCCGACGTTGCCGATGCCGGCCATGGCGGCGGCGCCGGCGTCGAGGTCGAGGCAGACGATGGTGGCGGCGGCGCCGCGGGTGGAGGCGAGCGCATGGTCGAGGTGGGCGAGGAGCTCGACGGGCTCGGTGAGCGCGCAGCCGGAGAGGGCGGAGAGGCCGGCTTCGGTGGCGTCGGCGGCGGAGGGGCCGTGGCCGAGGCCGTCGAGCACGACGACGCGGAGGATGGGGCCGACGCGGTCGATGGACCAGCCGTCGCCGTTGCGGCGCTGGCCGGGGTAGGGGCGGGTGGCGGCGCCGATCGCGACGCCGAAGTCGGGGAGGAGGCCGCAGCGGGCGAAGAAGACGGTGCCGGCGTCGGGGCGGGTGTCGACGGCGTGCTCGGCGGAGAGGCGGCGGATGGCGCCGAGGCCGATGCCGGAGGTGCCGGTGGTGGAGAAGCCGTCGACGAAGCACTGGTCGACGTCGGTGAGGCCGGGGCCGCGGTCGATGGCGTAGAGGTCGACGGCGCCGCCGAGGCGCTGGGCGATGAACCAGCCGCCGGGGGCGTGATCGACGAGGTTGGCGGCGAGCTCGCTGGCGACGATGGCGACCTCTTCCTGGCGGGCGTCGGTGAGGCGGGCGGCGTCGGCGAGGGCGCGGGCGAGGCGGCGGGCTTCGCCGATGCGGCTGCGGTCGGTGACGTGGATCGCGACGCCGTCGAGGCTGGTGGCCGCGGGCGGGTGCGGGGCGGGGGGCGGGCTCAGCGTCGCCATCGGGTCACCTTGACGCGGGTGCCGGCGCCGGGGGCGCTCTGGATGTCGAAGTCGTCGACGAGGCGCCGGGCGCCGCCGAGGCCGTGGCCGAGGCTGCCGGCGGTGGAGTAGCCGTCGACCATGGCCCGATCGATGTCGGGGATCCCCGGGCCGCGGTCGCGGAAGGTCAGGCGGACGCCCTCGCGGGTGCCTTCGCGCACGATCTCGACGAGCATCTCCCCTCCCCCGCCGTGCACGACGGCGTTGCGAGCGAGCTCGCTCGCGGCGGTCGAGAGGCGGACGGCGTCCGAGGTGCGAAATCGCTGCTGCGACGCGACGGTCTGCACCGCGCGGCGGGCGTCGGCGATCTCGCGCGCGTTGGTGATGGGCCAGACTTCGCGGCGCATGAGCTCAGGAACTGTGATGACCCGAAGCGGTGGGGTGTTGCTTCGAGCGCGAAGTCAGGCCCGGCGGCCGAGCGATTTGCGCAGCCGGGCGAGACCGCGGTCGATGTCGAGCGCGGTGTGGACCCCGGCCATGTTCATGCCGAGCTCGACGAGGGTGATGGCGACGGCGGGCTGCATGCCGACGAGGACGGCCTCGGCGCCGAGCATGCGGCTCATCTCTGCGATGTTGCCGAGGATTCGGCTGAGGAAGGTGTCGACGAGGCCGACGCCGGAGATGTCGATGAGGATGCCTCGGGCGCCGGTGCGCAGCATCGCGGCGCCGAGGTCGTCTTCGAGCTGGACGGCGAGCTGGTCGTCGACGTCGACCTGCACCGAGACGAGCAGGCAGCCTTCCATCTCGAGGATCGGGATGCGGTTCTGGAGGTCACCCTGCATGGGCTCAATCCCGCCGTGCGTCGACCGAGACGAGGAGCCCGCTGCGCTGGAACGCGAGCTTGAGGGCGTCGGCGAGGCGGGCCTTGGTGACGACCTGCCCGAGGTCGACGCCGAGGTGGACCATGGTCTGCGCGATCTGCGGGCGGATGCCGCTGACGATCGCCTCGGCGCCCATCAGGCGGAGCGCGGCGACGGTCTTGAGCAGGTGGTGGGCGACCTGGGTGTCGACGGTGGGCACGCCGGTGATGTCGAGGATGACCTGCTCGGAGCGGGTCGCGACGACGGCTTCGAGGATGGTCTCGGTGACCTGCTGGGTGCGGTAGCTGTCGAGGGTGCCGATGAGCGGCACGGCGAGGACGCCGTCCCAGACCTGCACGACCGGGGAGGAGAGCTCGAGGATCTCTTCCTGCTGGCGCTCGATGACCTGCTGCTTGCGGCGGATCTGGACCTCGGCGGTGTAGAGGCCGAGGCGGTCGATGATGAGCGAGATCCGCCAGATGCGGTCGAGGGCGGCCTCGTTGTCGCCGCCGCGGCGGAGCACGAAGCGGAACATCGGGCGCTTGAGGGAGAGCACGAAGGTGGCGATGACCGCGGGCGCGGCGCCTTCTTCGAGGTGGACGTCGACGATGGTGTCGAGGGTCTGGCGGACGCCGGTCCACGGCTCGCTGCGCACGTCTTCGGGGCGGCTGTGGTCGTCGATCGCCGAGCCGAGCTGCTTGAGGAAGTCACGCGCCTGGCGGCGGCGCTCGGCGCGGAGCTCGGGGCTGGAGTGGTCGAGGCGGGAGGCCGCGTCGAGCCACTCGTCGAGGAGCTCGTCTTCGTTGTCCTGGATGAGGCTCGAGATCATGCGCGTCAGCTCTCCGCTTTTGGTGCTCGGACCGGCGGATCGCGCAGCCAGTCGAGCAGGGTGTCGATGTCGACCGGCTTGAGCATCGCGTCACGGCCTGCCTTGCGCAGGCGGTGGACGGCGTCGGCGTCGCCCGTGATGAAGAGCGCGGGCATCGTCGGGTGGAGCACCTCCGCGCGGCGGGCGAGCTCTTCGCCGTCGGGTCCGCGAGCACCCAGGCTCAGGTCGGTCACGAGCGCATCATACGCCTGGCTGGTCAGTCGCGCCATCGCCTCGGCGGCGTCGGCGCACCAGTCGACCTCGATGCCGTCGAGCAGCAGCACGTCGACGATCAGCGCGCCCATGTCGGGCATGTCGTCGACGAAGAGGACACGTTTGGCGGTCAATTCGACTCCTCGTGGCGGGGCGGACGCGCGTTTTCGATGCGAAGAGGTACGAGACGGTCGCATCGCGGGGCGTTTCGCGCAATCTTGCTGCCAGACGGCCCTGATCGATGGTTCGAGGTGACGACATGCCGCGACCCGTGGCGCCTGCGGGCGAGGTTCTGTACCGAGATGGTCGCTGTGAGCTGCGGCGGTGCGGGGTGCCGCTGCGGGGGGGCGGGGCGGAGGATCGGGCGCTGGTGGTGCATCCGGGGTCGGTGGTGATCCTGCCGGTGCTCGATGACGGGCGGCTGGTGTTCATCCGCAATCGGCGGTGGCAGGTGGGCGAGGTGCTGTGGGAGCTGCCGGCGGGGACGCTGGGGTGGGGTGAGGATCCGGCGGCGGGGGCGGCGCGGGAGCTGGTGGAGGAGACGGGCTATCGCGCGGGGTCGCTGGCGGCGGGCGCGCCGTTCTACGGGCTGCCGGGGATCTCGACCGAGGTGATGCATCCGTTCGTGGCGCGCGGGCTCTCGGCGGTGGGGCAGGATCTCGAGGCCGACGAGCAGATCGAGGTCGCGCCGCTGACGGTGGACGAGGCGCGGGTGATGCTGGTCGACGGGCGGCTGGCCGATGGCAAGAGCCTCGCGGTGCTCGGGCGCTACTTGCTGTCGGGGGGGCGCTGAGCGGCGGCGGCTTGGAGCTTTGCGAGGTAGTCGTCGAGGCGGTCGTGGCTGGCGTCCCAGAAGGCGCGGTACTGCTCGATCCAGGCGGCGGCGACTTGCAGAGGTTCGGCTTCGAGGCGGCAGGGTCGGAGCTGCGCCTTGCGGCCGCGGCTGATGAGGCCGGCGCGTTCGAGGACCTTGAGGTGCTTGCTGACCGCCGGGAGGCTCATGTCGAACGGCTCGGAGAGCTCGGTGACGGAGGCCTCGCCGCGCGCGAGCCGGGTGAGGATCGCGCGGCGGGTGGGATCGGCGAGGGCGGCGAAGGTGGCGCTGAGGAGATCGGTCGACATGGTGTTACCCCCTGGCCATGGTCAACCAGGTGGTTGAATACTGTCAACCCTGCGCTCGGCGGGCGGGCTCACTCGATGGTGGTGGCGAAGGCGTCGTAGCCGGCGGCGGTGAGCGCCTCGACGACGGGTTTGGCGTCGGGCGCGACGGCGATGATCGCGCCGCCGCAGCCGGCGCCGGTGAGCTTGGCGCCGAGCGCGCCGGCCTTGCGGGCGGTGTCGACCATCTCTTCGTTGGCCGGGTGCGAGACGCCGGCGGCGTTGAGGTAGCCGTGGTTGAGGTCGAAGAGCGCGCCGAGGGTCTCGTGGTCGCCGGCTTCGAGCGCGTCGACGCCGGCCTCGGCGACCTCGGCCATGACGTCGAAGAGGCGGTCGTAGAAGCGGTGATGGCGGGCGTAGCGGTCGCGCAGGCGGGCGACGGCGTCGCGGGTGCCGCCTTCGCGGGCGGTCCAGGCGACGACGATCGGGACCGGGGCGCCGAGCGCGATCGGGACGAAGGGCTGGCTGGCGCCGCGGCGGAAGCGCAGGCAGCCGCCGAGGGTGACGGTGGTGTGGTCGAGGCCGCTCGGGGTGCCGTGGAAGACGCGCTCGATGCGATCGGCGGCGGCGAGCATCGCGGCGTCGTCGAGGCGCTCGCCGCGCATGTCGACGAGGGCGCGGATGGTCGCGACGGCGAACGCGGCGCTCGATCCGAGGCCGACGCCGAGGGGCAGCTCGCCTTCGAGGGTGACGCCGATCCGGGCCTTGTGGTCGAAGCCGGCGATCTCGATCGCGGTGGCGAAGGCGCGGGCGATGGCGTCGAACTCGCGCTTGTCGTCGTGCAGCCGCACCACGAGCCCGTCGCGGCCCCAGCTCGGGATGCGGACGATCGGGCCGTCGGCGTCGTGCTCGGCGGTGGCGCCGAGGCCGCGGTCGATGGCGGCGGCGACGGCGGGGCGGCCGTGCACCGCGGCGTGCTCGCCGAAGAGGATGACCTTGCCCGGGGCCGCGCCGGCGCCGGTGCTGCGTGGGCTCAAGAGACCTCCCGCCGCTCGGGGCCACCGAGCTCGTCCAGGATGGCGCGCGCGGTGCTCTCCTTGATGTCGCCGAGCCGGATCAGCCGCGCGGCGATCTGGTCGACGAGCTCGCCCTCGGCGCCGGCGGCGAGCGCGGCCTGACGGGCGTGCAGGCTCATGTGGCCGCGCTGGATGCCCTCGCTCGCGAGCGCCTTGAGCGCGCCCATGTTCTGCGCGAGGCCGACCGCCGCCATGACCATCGCGAGCTCGCGGGCCGACTCGACGCCGAGGATCTTGCGGCAGACCCGCACCGCGGGGTGCACGCGGGTGGATCCGCCGACGGTGCCGACCGCCATCGGCAGCTCGATGCGGCCGTGCAGCCGGCCGCCCTCGCGCCACCACTCGGTGAGCGATCCATAGCGCCCGTCGCGGGCGGCGTAGGCGTGGGCGCCGGCCTCGACGCTGCGCCAGTCGTTGCCGGTCGCGAGGGCGACGGCGTCGATCCCGTTCATCACGCCCTTGTTGTGGGTCGCGGCGCGGTAGGGGTCGACCGCCGCGAAGCGCCACGCCTGCACGATGCCGTCGGCGACCTCGGCGCCGGTGAAGCCGCGGCCGGCGAGCGCCTCTTCGGGCACGGCGCACCACGCGCGGGCGCGGCGGCGATCGGCGAGGTTGGAGAGGATGCGCAGGCAGACGCGGCCGCCGGTGAGCTGCTCGCAGAGGTCGGCGACGCCTTCGGCCATGGCGTTGACGGCGTTTGCGCCCATCGCGTCGACGCAGTCGACGAGCAGGTGCAGCACGATCATCGGGTGGGGCGCGTCGAAGCGGCGGACCTCGATGTCGCGGGCGCCGCCGCCGCGGGCGGCCATGTTGGGGTGCACGGCGTTGGCGCGGGCGAGGATGCGGGAGCGGGCGCGGGCGAGCGCGTCGCAAGCAGCGGTCGGGTCGGGCACGTCGACGATCTGCACCTGGCTGATCATGACGCCCTCGTCGGCGTCGGCGCCGAAGCCGCCGTGGGCGTGGACGAGGCGGGCCATGTTGCTGACGGCGGCGACGACGGACGGCTCCTCGACCGCCATCGGCACCGCGTAGTCGCGGCCGTTGATGGTGAAGTTGAGCCCGAGCCCGAGCGGCACGCCGAAGACGCCGACGCAGTTCTCGACCATCTTGTCGGCGCGGGTCCAGCAGAGGCTGCCGCCGTCGCGGAGCACGGCGAGATCGGCGGCGTCGAGGCCGAAGCGCTCGGCGAGCTCGCGGTGGCGGGCCTCGAGGTCGAGGCGGTAGAAGCCGGGGATGCGGCTCATGGTTTCTCTCCGCGATCGGCCTGCTCGATCCACGCCCGGAGGCGGGGGCCGAGCACGCGGGGCGCGTCACGCAGGACGCGCGGTGTCCGCGCGCCGGTGAGCGCCATCACCATGCGTATACCCTGGATGAATTCTTCCAGGAATGCGTGAGCTCCCTCGTCGCCGCGGGCCATGAAGGCTTGCAGCACCGGGCGGGCGCAGCCGGCGACGTCGGCGCCGAGCGCGAGCGCCTTGCCGGCGGCGAGGCCGTCGCCGATCCCGCCGGAGGCGACGATGTGGAGCCCGTCGGGGACCGCGGCGGCGGCGAGCGCGGTCGCGGCGGCGGTGGGGATGCCCCAGTCGGCGAAGAGCATGCCGAGGTCGGCGAGCTGGCCGCGGGCGCGCAGCGCCTCGACCTTGACCCAGCTCGTGCCGCCGCTGCCGCTGACGTCGACCGCGCGCACGCCCGCTGCGTGCAGCCGGCGCACGACGCGCGGCGAGAGGCCGGTGCCGCACTCCTTGACGAGCACCCGCCCGTCGAGCGCCTCGACGAGCCGCGCGATCGTCTCGTAGCCGTGGCGGAAGTCGCTGTCGGCGTCGGCGCCCGGCTGCACGAGCTCCATCGCCGGGTTGAGGTGCACCGCGAGGTAGTCGGCGCCGATGCGGTCGAAGAGCGCCCGCACCGCGGCGAGGCCCATGTCGCGCGCCTGGTTGATCCCGATGTTGCCGAAGAGCACGACGTCGGGCGCCACGTCGCGCACCGCGAAGGTCGCCGCGGCCTCGTCGGCTTTGGTGATGACCCGTTGGCTGCCGACCCCGAACGCGAGCCCGAGGCGGTCGCAGACCCGGGCGATGCCGCGGTTGATCTCGCCGGCCTCGGGCGGGCCGCCGGTCATGCCGGTGACCATCACCGGCGCGCGCAGGCGGTGGTCGAGCAGCGAGGTCGCGAGGTCGAGCTCGTCCATCCAGAGCTCGGGCATCGCGTCGTGCACGAGCCACACCTCTTCGAACAGCCCGTGATGCCCGCCCGGGTGCACGTCGCCGGTGTTGCACAGGTCGATGTGGTCGCGCTTGCGCTGGTAGATGTCGCTCATCGCTCTCTCTCGGCGTGTTGGCGACCCCGCGCTCCGGGCGGGATCTCCGCGCGGCTCATCGTCCCCGGCCGGCGGTGGCGCTTCGGGGCATGGGATGCAACAGCCCCGTCGAGGGTGGCGTCGGCCCGCTCGCGGTGGGGTTTTTCAGAGCGTGAACGCGCCGCCGAGCCCGATCATGGCGCCGCCGTCGGTGGGCGCGACGCCGAGCCGCAGCGCCTCGCCGGGCGCGACGAACTCGTCGCGGTCGAGGTCGCGGGTGAGCATCCAGGCGGTCCCGATGCCGCCCGAGATGCCGAACGCGGTCACGAGCGCGAGCACCGCGCCGTCGAGCTGGTCGTCGCCGGCGATCGCGAGGTAGAGCCC
Source organism: Myxococcales bacterium (assembly GCA_020633515.1). Next base: position 32,745 of record JACKDM010000036.1, on the reverse strand, counting down.
GCCGAGCAGCACCGCGCCCGAGAGTCCGCCGAGGTCGACGTAGCGCGCGCGCGCCTGGCTCGGCGCGGTCTCGGCGGCGAGGAGGGCGCCCCCGATCGCGCCGGCGTTGAGCGCGAGCGCCGCGGTGAGGAGGACCGCGTCGTCGCTGCGGCCCGAGAAGTCATCGAGCAACCCGCCCGCGACGAGCCCGCCGACGAGCGCCGACCACAGCCCCGCCGACTCGACGAGCGCCGCCGCGCCGGGCGTGCTCCCGATCCGCTCGCCGATGAAGCCGCCGGCGACCGCGCCCGCGGTGGTCGGCAGCCAGACGAGGAAGAACGCCGAGAGCGGGCCGAACTCGTTGTGCCGGTGCACCGTCGCGTAGGCGAAGCTCGTCCACAGCGCGCCTTCGAGGAGCCCGAGCCGCAAGCCGGCGGAGACGCTGCGGGGCACGCCGTAGCCGAAGGGTCGCATGTCGTCGGCGAGCGCGAGGCCGCCGGCGACGAGCCCGCCGAGCGCGAGGCCGGGGAGCACGACCTGGCTCAACTCGTCGGCGTCGTTGGCGATCGCGAAGCCCGAGCCGCTGGCGATGCCATAGAGCACGCCGTCGATGTAGAGCACCGCGAGCTCGCTCGTCGTGCGGCGGCGCTCGTGGCGCGCGACCTGCGCCTCGGCCTCGTCCTGCCCCGGCGCAGCGACGGCGCGTCCGCCCGGCGCACCCGCGGCGCGGCTGCGGCTGATGGTGGCGAGGCGCGCGGCCCAGAAGCGGTCGAGCGGGTCCGTCGAGTCGCGGGTGAGCGCCTCGAAGGCGGGGGCGGCGAGCGCGTAGTCGCCGGCGGCGAAGAGGTCGAGCGCGAGCCGCCGGCGCTGCGCGAGCGGGTCGCTCGCCGGGGGGAACGCGGCGGCGGGCGCGGCGGGTCGGGTGGCGGCGGGCGTGGCAGGCGGGCGCGGCGCCGTCGGGCGTGGCGGCTTCGGTGCCGACCGGCGCGGTGCCTTCCGCCGCCGCCGCTCCGGTGCCTTCGGGCGCGGCGGGCGCGGCGGGCTCGGGCCCGGTCGCTTCGGGCGGAGCGTCCCCCGGCGCGGCGGCGCTCGACGCGGCGACGCACAGGGCGAGCAGAGAGACGATCACGCGGGACATCACCGCACCTCCACGATGGCTTCGGCCTCGATCTCGACCCGCCACTCCGGGTCGAGCAGCCCGGCGACGAGCACCATCGTCGACGCCGGCCGGATCTTGCCGAACACCTGCCCGAGCGCCCGCCCCACCGCCGGCCAGTCATCGCGATCGACCAGATAGATCCGGGTGCGCACGATGTCTTCGAGCCGCCCCCCGAGCGACTCGACCGCCTCTTCGATGACCTGCAGACAGCGCCACGCCTGCCCGAAGGCGTCCCCGGGCGCAGCGGTGTGCCCGTGCGGCCCGAGCGGCGCGGTCCCCGAGACGATGATGCGATCGCCGATCCGCACCGCGCGGCAGAAGCCGATCTTCGCCTCGTACGGCGAGGCCGAGAAGTGCCGTGTTCGCGTCGCCATGTCTCCTCCCCCGCCGGCCGCTTCGCGGGCTCCGACGCACTTTCGCCCGTTCGCAGCGCGGAATCAACGCAACGGGCCGCCCGCTGCGACCGCGGGCCGGGCTCGACCATCGCACGGAGCGCCGCACATGGAGGGTGTTCGGCGCAGCGCTGATCGGCTAGTCTCACATCGGTGACGAAACCACCCGCGACGCGGGCCGAATCGTGGAGTTGGCAGGGCGATGGCTGGCGACAACCGGATCCGGGTGCTGCTCGTCGAAGATGATCCCCAAGACGTCGTGATCACCCGGCGCGCGCTCGCCCGGACCGGCGCGGTCGAGGTCGACCTCACCCACGTCGATCGCCTCGCGGCGCTCCCCGACGCGGTCGAGCGCGGCATGCCCGACGTCGTGCTGCTCGACCTCACCCTCCCCGACTGCGCCGGCCTCGACACCCTCACCCGCGCCCGCTCGCTGCTCGACGACGTCCCGATGATCGTGCTGACCGGCCTCGACGACGAGCAGCTCGGCGTCGAGGCGCTGCGGCAGGGCGCCGAGGACTACGTGCGCAAGGGCACCGCCGAGATGGCGACCCTCGAGCGCAGCGTGCGCTACGCGCTCGAGCGCCGCGCCTTCCGTGAGCGCGACGGCAGCGACGGCCTCTACGACGCCCGCACCGGGCTCCCGACCCGCACCATCTTCGTCGACCGCCTCACCATGGCGATGCGCCGCGCCGATCTGGGCACGGCGAGCCTCGCCGTCGCGCTCGTGCGCCTCGACGAGCTGCACCGCGTCGCCGGCCAGCACGGCCAGCTCGCCGCCGACATCTTCGAACGCGCGCTCCTCAAGCGGCTCACGAGCGCGCTGGGGCTCGCCGACACGCTCGCGGTCTTCGGCGAGGGCGAGTACGCCTGCATCATCGAGGGCCCGCTCGACGCCGCGCACCCCGACGCCCTCGCCCGCCTCCTCGGCCGCGCGTGCGGCGAGCCGGTGCAGGTCCCGACCATCGGCGCCGGCGCGATCGAGATCCGCCCCCGCGCCGCGACGATCGGCGTCGCGCTCTACCCCGAGGACGGTCGCACCGTGCGCCAGCTCCTCGTCTCGACGATGCGCCGCATGACCCCGCCCGCCGAGGCCGTCGCTCAGTCGGCCTGACAGCCGCTCCCCTACCCCTTCGCCGCCGCCCGGATCGCGCCCCACGCCGCCTCGACGTGCCGCGCCTCGGTCGCCGTGCCCCCGACGCACAGCCGCAGCGTCAGCCGATCGTCGATCCGGGTGTGGGTCAGGTACAGGGCACCTGAGCCATTCACCGTGTCCATGATCGCTTGATTGATGGCATCGCCGCCCCGATGGCGGAAACACACCAGGTTGAGCGGCGGCGGCACCACCAGCTCGAAGTCATCGTCGTCGGCCACCCACGCCGCGAAGGCGTGCGCCAGCCGGATGTGTTCACCCACATGCCATCGCAGCCCCGCGATCCCATAGTGTCGCATGACGAACCACAGCTTCAGCGCCCGGAACCGCCGCCCGAGCGGGATGTGCCAGTCGCGATAGTCGATCACCCGCCCCGACGCCGTCGCCTCGTTGCGCAGGTACTCCGGCAGCACCGAGAGCGCGCGCACGAGCGCCGCGCGGTCGCGCACGAAGAAGGCGTCGCAGTCGGCGTTGACGAACATCCACTTGTGCGGGTTCATGCAATAGCTGTCGGCGTGCTCGATGCCATCGTGGATCCAGCGGTGCTCGGGGCAGACCGCGGCGGTGCCGGCGTGGGCGGCGTCGACGTGCAGCCAGATCCCTTCGGCGCCGCAGATCTCACCGATGGCACGCACCGGATCGATGGCATGGGACGACGTCGTCCCGACCGTCGCGACGACCGCGCACGGCTGGTGACCGGCGGCGCGGTCGGCGGCGATCGCGGCGGCGAGCGCCGCGGGATCCATCGCGCCGCGGGCGTCGCTCGCCACGAGACGGAGCTGATCGCGGCCGAGCCCGGCGATCCGCACCGCCTTCTCGATCGAGGAGTGGGTCTGCGCCGAGGCATAGACACATAGCCGCCGCTCGATGGCGCCGATGCCTTCCCGATCGCTCTGACCGCCGGTCGCGCGCTCCCGCGCGGCGAGGATGGCACACAAGGTCGCGCTCGACGCCGAGTCCTGGATGACCCCGCCGCCGGCAGTGCTCGACTTGAAGTGCAGCGGCAGCCCGAGCAGCTCGACGAGCCAGTCCATCATGACCGTCTCGACCTCGGTGCACGCCGGGCTCGTCGCCCACAGCATGCCTTGCACCCCGAGCCCCGCCGAGACGAGCTCGCCGAGGATCGAGGGCCCCGAGGCGTTCGAGTTGAAGTAGGCGAAGAAGCTCGGGTGCTGCCAGTGGGTGATCCCGGGCATCACGACGCGGTCGAGATCGGCGAGCACCGCGTCGAAGGGCTCGCCGTGCTCGGGCGGGCGTGTCGGCAGCTTCGCCGCGATCTCACCCGGCGCGACCTGCGCGAGCACCGGGCGGCCTTCGATGCCTTCGAGGTAGTCGGCGATGTAGTCGATGACCCGGTGGCCGTGCGCGCGGAACTCGGCCGGGGTCATGTGATGGCTGGCGGGTGGGTCGTCGGGTCGCATCGGGTGGCTCTCCTCGCGAGGGGCCGCGAGGATAGCGCACCCGGGGCGCGGCTTCAGCTCTTGAGGAGGGCGGGGATCCCGCCGACGCGGAGGTCGGGGGTCTGGTCGATGCCGACCTCGTCGAAGAGCGTGCGCAGGACGTGCTCGGGCTTGAGCACCTCGCCGTCGGGCGAGGGGCGGCCGGTGCGCAGGTCGATGGCGAGCGATCCCATCGCGACGTCCGACGAGGCGCCGATGACCGTGCCACCCTTGATGCCACCGCCGACGAGGAGGCAGCTGTTGGTCAGGTGGTGGTCGCGCCCGCCGCGCGCGTTGAGCAGCGGGGTGCGGCTGAACTCGCTGAACGCGACGATGGTGGTGTGATCGAGCCACGAGCTGCCGTCGCCGAAGTCGCGGCTCTGGAGGTCTTCGACCATGCGCGCGATCGCGTTCCAGCCGCGCATCTGGTTGGGGCCCTGGCTGTTGGCCCACTCGGGGCCGTGGGTGTCGAGGCCGCCGGTGAGGTTGACGCTGACCACCCGGCTGACGCCGGTGGTGATCGCGCGCACCGCGAACGCCGCCGAGACGCCGGACGAGCCGTCGACCCGGTTGAAGCGGTAGTGGTCGCGCAGCGCCTCCATCTCGACGGTGTTGGCGCCGAACTCGAACTCGGCCGAGACGTTGCGCCCGACCATGTCGGCGCCCTTGACCCGCGCGTACTCGGCGACCTGCCACGAGGGCGACTGCTTCGCGGTCGGGCAGTCGGCGGCGTCGCCGAGCGCGGCCGAGATCTGCCGGGTGAGCCGCGGGTCGAGGATCGGATCGGCCGGCCGCAGCGCGCGCAGCAGGTCGGGGATCGAGTTGACCCGCAGCGCGGTCGCGTAGTTGGGCAGGTCCTTGTTGTAGCTCTCGACGCCGAGGCTCAGGTTGGGGATGAGCTGGTCGCGGCCGAGGTGGCCGGCGAGCCAGGTCGCGCCGCTCGAGCCGCGCGCCATGTTGCCGGTCGGCGGCTTGCCGGTGATGAAGCGGCGACGGCCGCCCTCGTGGGCGAGCGTCTCCATGTTCAGGCCGCGCACGACCGCGAGCTTGTCGGCGTGCATCGCGAGGTCGCCGATGTAGGGGCCGAACGCGAGCTCCTCGTTGACCCGGATGATGTCGGCGTCCATCAGGTTGACCTGATCGTACGCCGGCTGGATCCGGGTGCGCTGCATCGAGTAGGTCGTCGACGGGAAGTCGCGCGGGTCGCGGGGGTCGAGCGCGAGCAGGACGTCCCAGCCGCCGCCGAAGTAGCAGAAGATGTAGTAGCGATCGGGCGCGTCGGGTCGGAGCTGCGCCTGCGCGAGCCGGCCGATCGAGTCGATGCCCCCGAAGGTCGCGAGCCCGCCGCCGATGGCGATCGCGCCCTTGAGGAAGCCGCGCCGGGTCAGTCGGGTGTCACCCATGGTCGCCTCCTCAGTAGGTGTAGAAGTCGGGGTGGGAGAACATCGCCACGCAGACCCCGAGCCAGGCGTCGGCCGGCTCGGCGACGTGGCGCGACGACTTGAGCAGCCAGCGCCAGTTGGCGAGCGCGACGCCGTCGTCCTCGGCCACGACCTTGCCGTGGAACCGCATCAACAGCGCCCGCAGGTTCTCGTCGACCGCCTCGGGGTTGTTGTCGATGGTGTCCTCGGGCCAGACGTGCATGAGCAGCGTCTTCTCGGGCAGCCCCTCGGGCAGCTCGGCGAACGGGCGGCGGGCGACGTCCATCTCGACGGCGACCGTCGCGAGGTCGCGCTCGAGCATCTTCGCGCACACCGAGCGCGCCGCGTCGCCGAGGAACTTCTGGAAGAGGATCGTCGGCTCGAGGTCTTCCTCGGTGTTCTGGATGTAGTCGGGCTTGCCGAGCGTCGAGGCGAGCTGCGCGAAGAGGTCGACCTCGTTGTTGCCCTGCCGCTCGGTCCAGCCGATGCCGCCGCTGACCTGGGTCATCGCGTCGTCGAGCTGGTCGATGTTGAGGCGGCGGCGCGGGCGGCCGAACGGATCGGCGACCGGCTCGGGCTTGAGGTCGGCGCGATCGACGGCGCCGTGGTGCACGTCGACCGGGGACGGCGCGGGGCGCGCGATCTCTTCGTCGGTCGGGGTCTCGACCTCGGGCCGCTCGACCTCGGGGGCCGGGCGCTCGGGCACGACCTCGGGCGCGCGCGGGGGCAGCTTCTGCGCCGCCGGCTCCTCCCCACCGGAGCACCCGGCGAGAGCGGCGCAACAGACGAGTTGCATGAGGCGCTTCACTGGACCCTCCGATACCGTTCGCTCTGCACGATCGCCTTGACCAGCGAGCGGTAGCTGAAGCCGCTCTGGAGGAACTCGTAGGCCAGCTCGTCGAGCCAGGGCCGGTCGGCCTCGCCCATGTCGCGGCCGATGAGCCACTCGGCGGTGCGCTGCGCGGTGCAGCGCGGGAAGCGGTTGTCGGCGACGGCCTGCCGCATCATCAGCTTGGGCCCGCGGTCGACGTAGTGCATGTGCTCTTCGCGCCGGAAGGTCAGCGCCGGCAGCATGCCGAGGTAGGGCGCCTCGTCCTCGGTGAGCGCGCGGGTCATGTAGTAGCTGCGGCAGAAGCTGTTGCAGGAGCGGCCGTTGGTCGCGCACTCGACGCACTCGGGGTTCACCGCGGGGAACTGCACCGGGTCGAGGTAGCCGCCGCCCGCCTCGTTCCAGCGGCCCCAGTGCGAGGCGGCGGGCTCGAGCAGCGAGTGGCAGTACTTGCAGCCGGCGCGCTCCTGCAGGTCGGGCTTGAGCGACTCCTCGTCGTCCGCCGGCGGCAGCCCGCCCGCGGGCGGCTGGAAGGGCTGGCAGAGGAAGGCGTCGTAGAAGCGGCTCGCCCGCGCGCGGTTGGTCTGGAAGCGCAGCAGGAACGCGGGGTGGGTCAGGATGCCGGCGTGCTCGGAGGGCAGCTCGACCTCGACCCAGGTGTCGACGTCGTTCCAGCCGATGTCGGGCAGCGACTCGACGTCGACCGGCACCGGGTTGAAGCGGAGCTGCGCGGTCGCGGCGAGGTGGCGGTAGAAGTGGGCGATGCGGCCGTTGATGAAGAAGCGCCGCGTCTCGAAGAGCTCGGTGTAGGGCCGGTCGGCCGTCATCCACGACGCGATCAAGAGCTCGACCGACTTGCCGTAGGCGGCCAGGATCGAGCGCCCGTTCTCCGGCGCGCAGTAGATCAGCCCCGGGCCGCAGCCACAGTCGCGCCGGCCGAGGCCGCTGCCGCTGTTGCAGCGGGTCCCGTCCGCCGAGAACTCGTTGTCCTGCGCGTCGAAGGCGCAGACCTTGATCGTCGTCTCGGGCGCCCAGAACGGGCTCACCTCGACCCAGCCCTCCTGCTCGATGCGGTCGGCGTTCGGCTCGGTGAGGATCTCACCCTCGGGCCCGAACTCGGCCGGCCGGTCGGCGCAGAAGACCTCGTCGCCGCGTCGGTTGGTCTGGCGATAGGTCCGCGCCCGCTCGCGCACCGACCAGACCTGCCCGCGGCGCTCGATCACCTGGCGATCGTTGATCAGCCGCTGGTCGGTGATGTTGTTCCACAGCAGGTCGCGATGCCGCCGCACGACCTGACCGGCGAAGGCGTCGCTCGCCAGCCAGGCGTCGATGATCTCGTCGGGGACGTCGACGTCGTCGGGCTGCTCGGCGAGCTGCTCGACCTCCTGCTTGGTGGGCATGGTGCCCCGCAGGTCGAAGCTCAACGCCCGCAGGTAGCGGTAGCGATCGAGCACCGGCGACTCATCGGGGCAGATCAGCGCGTCGTTGGGGGTCTGCGCCAGGGCGGCGCCCCCCACGCACAGCGCTGCCGCCACGACGAGCATCCAGGGCGGACATCGATTCACGGCGCGCCTCCTCCGACCCCTTCCCCCGGGGCCGCTGCGGCGTTGGTGATGCTGGGCTTTGGTCTCGCGAGTCGCCAGCGCAGAGCGGGTGGAAGAAGTCCACCGCTTTTTACCGGCAACGGAACTCTACCAGCCCGGCGGAGCGAAATGCTAGTGTCCGAACACGAATTCTCAGAGGAGTGATGGTCGTGCCGAGCTGGTCCCGCGCCGCTTTTGTCAGCGCGTTGTGGTTCTTCGCCGCCGGTTGTCAGGACACGACCGAGGCGCCCGCCCCCGACGCAACCCCCGCCGACGCCGCGCCGGCCGACGCCGAGCCCGCCGACGTCATGAGCCCGCTCGACGCCGCCCCCGATCTCGCCGCGCCCGAGCCCGAGCCCGAGCCCGACGGCGCCCCCGAGCCCGAGCCCGACGCCGGCCCCGACGCCGCGATCGGCCCCGTGCCCTGCGACCCGCCGCTCGCGATCGAGCCCAGCGAGGCGTGGACGGCGGCCTTCGACCTCGTCGTGCTCACCCCCACCGGCGGCACCGGCAACCACCGCTTCGAGCTCGTCGCGAACAACTCCGGCGCCATCGTCAACCCGCTCACCGGCGCCTACCTCGCCGGCGGCGTCGAAGAGGTCGACGACCGGATCCGCCTCACCGACACCGCCTGCATCGGCGAGGCCTTCGCGACCGTGCACGTCACCCCCGTCCTCGAGATCCGCCCGAGCCTCGTCTCGGTCGCCACCCGCCAGACGCTGCAGTTCGACGTCTACGGCGGCTCCGGCGACGGCGAGTACCGGCTGCGCGTCAACAACACCCAGGGCAACATCACCCGCGCGGGCTTCTACACCGCCGGCCCCCGCCTCGGCCGCGACGTCGTCGTCGTCACCGACCCCGGCACCGGCCTCGAAGCCGAGGCGGTCGTCTCGGTCGTCGAAGACCCCACCCTCGCCGCCGACCCGCCCTTCCTCTTCCTCCCGCTCGGCGCCGAGATGCCCGTCGACTTCATCGGCGGCAGCGGCTGGTTCGACATCACCCGCGACGCCCGCACCGCCACCTTCGACCAGGCCACCCGCACCTTCACCGCCACCTCACCCGGCCGCACCCGCTTCGACCTCCAGGACCAGTACACCCCGCAAGAGGTCACCATCACCGTCGACGTCGCCGAGCCGCTCCAGGCCCCGCTCGGCCGCGCCGGCCGCGCCCTCGACGCCGCCGTCTTCCACGGCCCCGGCGACCTCGACCGCGACGGCTACCCCGACGCCATCCTCGGCAACCCCGAGCCGAGCATCGAGGCCTTCTCCGACGGCGCCGTCTTCATCTACCGCGGCGGCCCCCAGGGCCTGCGCCCCGCGCCCGTCCAGATCTTCAACGGCCGCGCCCGCGACGACCAGCTCGGCCGCGCCGTCACCACCGCCGACGTCGACCGCGACGGCCACGTCGACCTCATCATCGGCGCCCCCCTCGACGACACCGGCGGCCAGAACCGCGGCGCCGTCACCATCCACCCCGGGCTGCCCGACGGCACCTTCGGCGACGAGCCCCTCATCACCCTCAACGGCCCCCGCAACGACGACAACTTCGGCCGCGCCATCGTGCCCTGCGACTTCAACGGCGACGGCCTCGTCGACCTCGCCATCACCGCCAGCGGCTACGAGAACACCGGCGGCGAATACGAAGCCGGCAACCAGGGCGCCGTCCTCGTCTTCCTCGGCTCCGAGGCCGGCTACCGCCTCACCGCCGACGGCGGCGTCCTCCCCGGCGGCGCGCTCAACGCCGAAGGGATCTGGCAGGGCGCCGCCAATCTCGGCTTCGGCACCGTGCTCGCCGCCGGCGACATCGACGGCGACGGGATCTGCGACCTCGCCGCCGCCGCCCCCGCCGCCCAGGGCAACGCCGGCGTCATCCACGTCTACCGCGGCCGCGCCCCCAGCGGCGACGACGGCGGCCTCAGCGCCGTCCCCAACCGCGTCTACGTCGGCGGCGCCGGCAACAACCTCGGCGCCGCGCTCGCCATCGCCGACCTCAACGGCGACCGCCGCGCCGACCTCATCGCCACCGAGCCCGGCTTCGACGCCGCCGGGGCCGCCAACGCCGGCGCCGTCCGCGTCTTCAGCGGCGGCCCCCTCGCCGGCCCCGTCCGCCAGACCACCCCCGCCAGCGAAGCGAGCTGGACCTGGCCCGGCCGCACCGCCAACCAGACCGTCGGCACCGGCCTCGCCGTCGGCGACCAGACCGGCGACCGCCTCCCCGACATCGTCGTCGGCAGCCGCAACGACGAGAGCCCCGCCGAGGGCGCCATCGTCGACACCGGCTCGATCACCGTCCTCCCCGGCCGCTTCGACGACTGGCCCGCCCCCGAACCCGCGCTCACCGCCTACGGCCTCGCCCGCGCGGACCAGTTCGGCGACACCCTCGCCATCCTCGGCGACGTCGACGGCGACGGCGTCATCGACCTCGGCGCCATGGCCAGCCGCGACGACACCCTCGGCATCAACGTCGGCCGCCCCTACTTCGTCTCCGGCGCCGACGGCCGCACCCGCGCCCTCGAGCTCCCCGGCGCCCCCGCCGGCGCCCAGAACGGCTTCGCGATCGGCGCCGTCGGCGACATCGACCGCGACGGCCTCAGCGACCTCGTCGTCGGCGCCCCCAACACCCCCCTCGCCGACCAGCTCGCCGCCGGCGTCGCCTACCTCTACCGCGGCACCGAGACCGGCTACAGCCGCGAACCCACCCTCACCTTCACCGGCCACCCCGGCCACGGCCAGAACGACCGCTTCGGCTACGACATCACCGGCGGCGACTTCGACGGCGACGGGATCCGCGACATCTTCATCTCCGCCCTCGGCGAACAGCGCGAACAGAACCTCCCCGCCGACACCTACGCCATCGACGGCAACTGCCCCCGCGCCGGAAACCAAGGCGCCGTCTACATCTACCGCGGCGGCGCCCCCATCGACCCCGCCCGCCCCGACTTCATCTTCTTCGGCCCCACCGGCAACGCCAGCTTCGCCCGGATCGGCGCCGTCGACGTCAACGACGACGGCCGCGACGACCTCATCGTCGGCGGCGGCCTCAACGGCAACTTCAACGGCTTCCAGATCGTCTACGGCCGCCTCCCCGCCCCCGACGGCCGGATCCGCCTCCTCTGCGACCCCGCCTACACCCTCAACCCCCGCCAGGGCAACAGCCGCATCGGCCAGTCGATCACGCTCCTCGGCGACCTCGACTTCGACGGCTGCAACGACTTCGCCATCGGCGCCCCCGGCGAGACCGTCGACCGCACCCCCGCCGACGGCGACACCACCAACCAGGCCGGCACCGTCCGCGTCTTCTTCGGCTGGAACCAGAGCGGCTGCGCCCAGCGCGAGCGCACCGTCGTGCTCTCCGGCGACGTCGCCCAGGGCCAGTTCGGCCACGCCATCGCCGCCGGCGACGTCATCGGCGGCCCCGAGATCGACCTCGTCATCGGCGCGCCCAACACCACCAACGACGCCAACGTCCGCACCGGCGCCGTCTTCGTCGTCGACGGCGCCTACCTCCTCGGTCTGCCCACCGAGCCCCCCGACCGCCTCCTCCCCGCCATCTTCCCCGTCGCCCCCGCCGGCGCCGAGCGCGTCCGCCTCACCGGCACCGAAGCCAACGAAGCCTTCGGCCGCAGCGTCGCCGTCGTCGGCGGCCGCGTCATCGCCGGCCGCCTCGCCGGCCGCGTCGGCGACCGCACCAACATCGGCGGCGCCCAGGTCTTCGGCTTCCGCGCCTCCGGCCTCCCCTACCGCGCCGCCGCCATCGCCGGCGAGACCTGGCGCCAGAGCAGCCTCATCGGCGAAGCCCTCGCCTTCGACCGCACCCGCACCTACCTCGCCATCGGCGGCTATCAAGCCAGCGGCCTCGCCACCGACGCCGGCGCCGTCTACGTCTACAACCTCGCCGGCATCCGCTGACGCCTCACCCCTCGCGCGCCCCGGCCCGCTCCCGCAGCAACGCCAGATGCCCCGAGAGCTCCGGCGGCAACGGCGCCTCCCACGCCCGCCCATCCGGCGCCTCCACCCGCGCCGCGTGCAGCCACAACCGCCCCGGAAACCCCGGCACCGCCACGAACCGCGGCGGCCGATACCGCTCGTCGCCCACGATCGAATGCCCGATCCCCGCCAGATGCCGCCGGATCTGGTGCTTGCGCCCCGTCTCCGGCCGCACCTCCAGCAAGCTCACCGGCCCCAGCCGCTCCACGCACCGCCACCGCGTCACCGCGTCCAGCGGCTTCCCCCGCCGCCCATCCGCCAGCGCCCGCCGGATCACCCCCTTGCTCCGCGTCCGCCCGAGCACCAGCGCCAGATAGGTCTTGCCCACCTCCTGCTCCGCGAACCACCCGCCCACTTCCTGCCGCACCGCCGGATCCGCGCTGCACAGCACCACCCCCGACACCGGCGCATCGAGCCGATGGATCGGCGCGAGCCCCTCGATCCCCGCCCGCGCGAGCGCCGACATCAAGTCATCCGCCCCATCGTCCCCCGCCCGATGCACCCGCAGCCCGGCCGGCTTCGCCACCACCCACAGCGCCCCATCCCGAGCGATCACCCAATCCCGCGCATCCACCGAATCACTCCTGACCCTTCGAAACGAAGAAGCGCGCCCGAAGGCGCGCTCCCATCACACCGAAGCCTGACCGGGACCGGCTCAGAGCTTCTTCAGCACCATCTTCTGCTCGCCCTGGCTCATGATGAGCTTGCCACCGGTGACCTGGATCTTCATCTCCTCGGTCTTCGCCATGTCGCCCTCGCCCGACTTCATCTCGAGGGTGAGGGTGTCACCCTCGGTGCTCTTGACCGTGTAGTTGCCGATCTCTTCCTTGTCACCCATGCGAGCGATCGCCTTGCCATCGCCGGTGAACTCGAAGGACATGGTGCCGAGGAAGGCCTGCGCGGTCTGCATCGCCTGCGCCTTCTGCTCCTCGGGCATGTTCTTCATGTTCGGATCCTCGGCCATGGTCGCCTCGAGATCGATGCCCCACTTGCCGACGAGCGCCTCACCGCCCGCCGCGCCCGCCGCGGGAGCCGCCTCGACCGGCGCCGCCGGCGCCTCGGGGGCCTTGGCCGCCTCGGCCGCCGCCTTGGCGCCCTCGGCCGCGCCTTCCTTCATCTCGGCGGCCTTCTCGCCCGCCGCCGGCGCCTCGGTGCCCTCGGTCTTCTTCTCGCACCCGGTCAGGAGACCGAACGCCAACACGGCGACCGACAGGACGGCGAGCTGCTTGCGGATGATGCTCATGGGAGAACTCACTTGAATGACGCCGTGAATGAGAGAGGGGGACCGCGCACGGCACCGAGGTCACCCACAGAGGTCGTGGGGCGGCAGGGTAGCAGAACGCCATGCCGCGTCAACTCCCGGCCACGACCCTGCCCCGCAAGACCTCCACCAGCGCCGTCGGCGCCGCCGGATCATCCACCTCCACCACCGCCCCCAGCCCCCCCGTCCAGCCCGGCGCCACCGCCCCCGGCAGCCGCGCCACCACCACCCGCGCCCCCCGCGCCCCGAGCCCCGCCACCCGCGCCTGCACCGCCTCATCCCGCCACCCCGAGGCATCCACCCCCCACACCAGCACCACCACGCCCCCCGCCCGCGCCTCCACCTGCCGATGCCAGAACCCCCCCGCCTCCACCGGCTCATCCCCCCACAGCATCAACCCCGCCGCCCCCAGCGCCCGCGACAACACCCCCGCCGCCTCCCCATCCCGCGCGCTGAAACACAGCACCCCCACCAGATCATCCCGCGCATCGAACGCCACCGCCGCCCGCAACCCCGCTCGCGGCCACGCCCCCGCCGGCAGCCAGCACACATGGTAGAACGCCCCCTCATCCACCCGCGCATGATCCACCACATACCCATCGAGCCCCCCCACCTCATCCCACCGCGCCTGCGCCCACGCCGCCAGCGCCCCATCCTCCCCCCGCGCCGCCGCCCCCGACCGCACCACCGCCACCCCATGCCCCGCGCCCAAGCCATCCACCGCCCCCCGCCGCCGGAAGTGCCGCGCCCCCATCATCACCCGATGCGCCCCCACCGGCCCCGGCCCCGCAACCCCCAGCCACGCCCCCCGCCGCTCGATCGCCATGCCATCGCTGCTGACATCCACCACCACCCGCAGCGGCGCCCCCCGCCGCAGACACGCCTCGTACACATCCCGCGCGAACCGCAGCACCTGCGGCCACAGCTCCGCCCCCACCCGACTCGACATCGCCGGCCGCCGCCGCCGCGCGATCACCGCGTAGGTATCCCCCAGCCGACTCACATGCAGATCCGCGCCCCCCAGCCACCCCCGCGCCCGACTGATCGCCTCCTCCACCGTATCGAACAACCGCGCGATCTCCGCCGCCGGCTGATCCCCCGCCCGCCACAGATCCAGCTCCACATACCCCGTCAGCTCATCCGCCGGCGGCGCCCCCGCCCGCACCCCGAACACCGCCTCCAACGCCTCCGCGATCGTCCACCGATCGGGATCCGGCGCATACATCAACGTCTGGAACAACCGCCACAGCGCCCGCGACGCCGGCCGCCCCGCCCCCGCCCGCAGCGCCCGCTCCGCCCACGCGAACACCGGCACCCACCCCGCCCGCTCCACCGGCCCCGCCCGCAGCGCCCGCACCAGATGCACCAACGCATCCGCCTCCCGCTCCCCCAACGCCGCCACCACCGGCTCCCGATCATCCCCCCCGGCGCCCCGTATACCACGGCGGAATCAACTCCCCGCCACCCCCGACACATCCTCACCCACCCACATCAACCCCCCCATCCACCCCGAATGCAACGCCACCAGCGCCCCCACCGGCACCGACTCATCCGCCAACAGACACAACACATGCGCCGAAGCCATGCCCGGCCCCCCCCATCCACCAGAGCCACCGGCGGCGCAGCGACGCCCACGCATCCCCCGCGCCTCCCCGACCACGCCCCGATCCCATCCACCACCGCTCGCAACCCCACCCCGCTCAGCAACGCCGCCCGCAGCGCCCCCGCCAACGCATCCGGCAGCCCCAACCGAGGCACCCACCCCTCCACGAACCCCGCCAGCGCAGTGGCAAAGCCATCGACCGCAGATCCAACCGCGACCGCCCCACCACCACGCCCAAGCCATCCACCCCCAACACCACCGCCCGCGCCCCGCACCGCCCCCGAAACCACACCCCCATCTCCGCCGCCCACCGCACCTTGCCCTCGAACGCCCACACCCCCGCCACCTCCCCCGGATCCGGCCGCCGCGCCTCATCCGGCAGCCCGAACTCCCGCTCCAGCACGAACGGCGCCGGCAAGCCATCGCCCTCCACCGGCACCGACTGCAACAGACTCGCCACCACATGGGTCATCGGCCCACCCACCGACGTCGTCAGACAATGGATCGCCATCCCGCTCCGCGTATGATCCGGATGCATCGACGGCCGCTCCACCCGCGCCGGCAGATAGGCCGCCGGCCGCGTCAACACATGGAATGCCTTCGCGATCTGAACCATCCCAGACGCCGCCATGGCATGACCGAACGCCGTCAAGCCACCATACGGATTCGCCCAGTAAGACCCCGCCCGCTCCACCGCATCCGCCACATCGAAGCCCATCGCTGTCAAAAACCCCAGCTCGATGCTCGGAAACGCATCGTGCAGCACCGCGAACGCGCTCCCCCGCAAAAAATCCACATGCGCCCCCACCGAGCGCCGCAGAAACACCAATGACTGCCGCATCGCCTTCAGAAACAACAACGGCTCCACCCGCCGCGACAGCACCGGATCATCACTCCCCTCCCCCACCCCCAGCACCCGCACCAGCCGCCGCGCCCCCCCCTTCACCAAGGCAGCCACCACCGCCTCATCCGTCGTCAGCACCACCGCGCACGCCCCATTACACGCCGGCGCCACCTGCTCATCACACAGCCACCGCGCCAGCGGCCGCCCCATCACCACCGACTCCCCCTCGCTCCGCCGCATCGCCGCCGGATACTCCCCCGCCAGCCGCAGCTTGTTCGCCGCCAACAGCCCCGCCAGCCCCGTCGGATCCCCGACACCCTCCACGGCCGCCGCCGCCCCCACCCGCTCCACCAACCGCGCCCACAACGCATCCAGCAACAGATCCCCCACCGGGATCATCCGCAACCCCAGCGCCCGCTCCGACACCTCGATCACCTGCGCCACCGTCTCGATCGCCGCCGCCCCCCGCGGCATCACCTGCCCCGCCACCAACAACGCCGTCGCCGGCTCCCCAATCCCCTGAAGCAACCGCACCCCCGACGCAAACAGCGCCGCGCCCCCATCCGACGACCCCAGTTCGAACCGCGTCACGCACCGATCCGGCAGCGCCAGCTTCCGCTGCAACAGCCCCGTCAGGTTCATCGCGTCATCGGGCAACCGCAGCTCCCCCACCGCCGACCCCACCACCGGCATCGTCGTCACCAAGAGGTGATCCACCCGCGCCCCCACGCGCGCCCCCACCGGCACCGCCCCCAGCGCCCGGCGCGCCGCGTTCTCCATCAACGGCAACAACGCCGGCGCCCCCTCCTCCCCCGACTTCTGGAACACCCGCTCCACCCGCCCCACCCCCGGCGCCGCCGAGTATTCGGCCGCGACGACGTAGATCTCCCGCGCAGACGCCATGCACCGCACCTCCGAAGCCAGCCCCGCCCACACTCGACCACCCGCCGCACCGCGTCAAGGCACCTCGCCCCCGCAGCCGCCCCTGGCGCAGCTTGACAACACCCCCCGTCCGCGATACCGCTGACCCCACTGGCCCGCCCGACCGATGAAGGCCCGATGCGCGATCAGACCGTCCTGACGGGTAGAGTCCTCGCCGGCCGCTATCGCATCGACCGCCGGATCGGCGCCGGCGGCTTCGCCGTCGTCTACCAGGGCGTGCACCTCGCCCTCGGCAGCGCCGTCGCCATCAAGCTCATCACCCGCCCCAACCCCACCCTCCTCGCCCGATTCCGCCGCGAAGCGCGCGTGCACGACCGCCTCAACAGCCGCTTCATCGTGCGGCTGAGAGACTTCGGCGAAGAGGCCGACGGCGTCCCCTTCATCATCCAGGACTACATCGAAGGCACCAACCTCCGCGACCTCGTCACCCGCGACGGCCCCATGGCACCCGGCCGCGCCGCCGAGCTCGCCCGCCAGATCTGCGTCGCGCTCGACGAAGCGCACCTCAATGGCATCGTGCACCGAGACATCAAGCCGGCCAATGTCATGCTCGTCGAGACACCCCGCGGCGAAGAGATCCGCCTGCTCGACTTCGGCATCGCCAAGGTCATCGACGAAGACGTGCGCGCCTCGGCGATCACCCAGCAGGGCCAGATCTTCGGCACCATCGCCTACATGGCACCCGAACAGATCCGCGGCGAGGCGCCCACATCGGCGACCGATCTCTACGCGGTCGGTGGCTTGCTCTACACGCTGCTGACGGGCGAGTACCCCTACCAAGGCACGCTCGAGTCGGTGGCGATGCAGCACCTCACCGCGCCATTGCCCGTGCTCCCCGAAGGCTGCCCCCCGGAAGCGGGCGACATCATCACCCGCGCGATGGCGAAGGAGCCGAGCGCGCGATTCCCCTCGGCGCAGGCGATGGCCGACGCCCTCGCCGCGCTGCGCGACCGGGTGAAGGTCTGGAGCGCGCTCGACGCCGACGAAGAGACCGCGCTCGACACCGAGCTCGGCGAAGCGGCGCTGCACCTCGCATCGATCCAGCTCCTCTCCACCGCCGCGACGCTGACCCTCCCCGCCGACCCCGATGACAGCACCGAGCAGCCCGCCATCGAGCCGCCGCTCCGAGACGACCCGCCCGGCCAGCCCCCGGCGACCCATCCGACGTGGCCCCTGCTCGCCGGCGTCGCCGTCGCCGCGCTCATCGGCGTGGGGATCGCGATCCCTTCGCTGCTATGGAGCCCCGCACCCGGCGAGGCCGAGCGTGCAGACTCAGGCAAGGTCGTCATCCCCGCCCAGACGGTGGACGCCGGCCCGGTGATCGTGACGCCGGTCATCGTCGACGCCGGCCCGGCCGCGCCGGTGGGGGTGGACGACGTGGGCGCTCGCGAGCCGAGCCCGACGATCCCGCGCCCCCGGCCACGCCCGCCGACGCCGAAGCCATTGTCCGATCGCGATCTGCTGCTGGCCGCCCAGGAGGCGCATCGGGCGAGAGACTATGGCCGGGCGGTCTCTCTCTACGAGCAGTGGCTCCGGCGCTTCGAGTACTCGACGCCGCATCCGCAGTACAACACGGTGCAGGCCCGCCTGCGCGAGGCGCGCTATCAGGCCGAGCAGAAGAAGGCCACCGGCCGGTGAGACGGGCAAGAGGAGGAGACGAGCGATGAGTGGAGACCACCAGTGGACGAGGCAGGCACGCGGCCTACGGCTGCCATGGAATGCAGACGGCATCCCTTGTCCCGCTCCCGTCACGCTCCCATCCAGGCACCAAGCCACCTCGATTCGGCGTCACGCCGGACGCGCCACCTTAGTCACTCGCCTCCTCCTCCCGCTGAGCCTCCTCGTCTCACTGGCATGGAGGAGTCCGGCGGCGGCGCAAGGGGTGACGCTGGTCGACGGGCTCGGTGGACCAGCGGGCTTCGGGGTCAACTTCATCGCCCGCGCCGATGACGGCTCGCAGCCGCTGAGCGTGCAACCGGGGCACCCGCAGTTCAACGCGGCGCTCGCCGCGGCCTTCCCCAATGGCTTCAACTACTACGGCAACGTCTATCAGACGCTGTTCATCAACAACAACGGCAGCATCAGCTTCGGCGGTCCCCGCCTCGAGCTGAGCACCGCGCCGTTCCCCCGGCCAGCCGGCGGCGTGCCGCCCAACCGCGCGCTGATCGCGCCCTTCCTCGCCGATGTCGACACCCGCGGCGTGCGGCCCGGCGTCGACAACCGCATCTACTACGCCGTCGACGCCGGCGCCGGCCGCCTCGTCGTCACCTGGCATCAGGTGGGCTACTTCTCGAGCAGCGCACCGATCTGCTCAACTCGTTCCAGGTGATCCTGACGCGCCGCGGCGACCTCGCGGCGGGCGACTTCGACATCGAGTTCCTCTACAACCGCTGCGAGTGGTCGGCCGGCGAGCGACAGCTCGACCAGCCGCCGGTCGTCCACGCCCGGGTGGGCTTCGACGCCGCCAACGGGGTCGACTTCGCCGAGCTCGTCCCGCTCTCGGCGACTCCCCGGGTGCTCGAGCTGTGCAGCCTGAGCAACGCCGGCACCCCCGGCGGCTGGAGCTTCCCGGCCCGCGGCGGTGACGTCTTCGTCTGCGGCAACGGCGTCGTGGAGCCCGGCGAGGAGTGCGACGAGGCCGATCCGAACCGTCGCTTTCGCAGCGGCGATGGCTGCTCGTCCGACTGCCGGCTCGAGGTCGACCTCGACTGTGACGGCGTCTACAGCCTCGCCAACCGGCCGGCAGATGGCATCATCCCGCCCGGCTACGACAACTGCCCTGGCTCGATCCAGATCAACTGCGGCAACGTCAACAACCTCCAGCAGAGCCCGCAGAACCCGACCTACAACCCGCTCCAGCTCGACAACGACGGCGACGGGCTCGGTGACGCCTGCGACGACGACGACGACGACGACACGATCCTCGATCCCGACGACAACTGCCCGACCGACCCCAACGGCCCCAACGATCGCGGCACGGACGGCTTCGACAACGATCAGGACGGTCAGGTCGACGAGGCCGGCGAAGAGGCGCAGTTCAACTACGACGGCGATCCCAAGGGCGACCTGTGCGACGTCGACAGCGACGACGACGGCGTCCCCGACTACTTCGTCGAGGGCGGCCCCGACTCGGGTGACTTCGACAACTGCCGCTTCGGCTTCAACCCCGACCAGACCGACACCGACGGCGATGGCATCGGCGACCCCTGCGACCCCGACGCCGACGACGATGGCGTCACCGACTGCGGCAGCGATGGCATCTGCGATCCCGCCGACGACGGCTATGACAACGACCGCGACGGCCGCGTCGACGAGGGCAACGAGTGCCCGGCCGGCCAGCCGTGCGACACCCGCGTCAACCTCTACGACGACGACGGCGACGGCTACGTCGACAACGCCACCGAGGCCGGCCGCCCCAACGTGCCCTACCCGGGCCCGACGCCGACGGCAGCGAAGACAACTGCCAACTGACCCCCAACGGCCCCGCCGAGGCCGACGTACCCGGCGTCGGCAACCAGCTCGACACCGATGGGGACGGCGCGGGCGACGCCTGCGACCCCGACGACGACAACGACGGCATCCTCGACGGCCCCGACAACTGCCCGCTGATCTTCAACCCGGGCCAGCACGACAACGACGGCGATGGCATCGGCGACCCGTGTGATCCCGACGACGACAACGACGGCGTCCTCGACTGCGGCGCCGACGGCCGCTGCCCGCCGAGCGCCGATGGCATCGACAACGACGGCGACGGCCGCCCCGACGAGCCGGGCGAGTGCGACGACGGCGCCTGCAACCCCGGCGGCGACGGGCGCGACAACGACGGCGACGGTCAGATCGACGAGCCGGGCGAGAGCTTCCCGACGCCCGATGGCGACGGCAGCCAGGACAACTGCCAGTTCACCCGCAACCCCGATCAAGCCGATCTCGACGGCGACGGCCGCGGCGACGTCTGCGATCCCGACGACGACAACGACGGCGTGGTCGACAACAACGACAACTGCCCCCGCGTCGCCAACCCCGGCCAGCGTGACAGCGACGGCGACGGCCTCGGCGACGCCTGCGACCCCGACGACGACGACGACGGCGTCCTCGACTGCGGCGGCGGCGGCGTCTGCCCACCGAGCGGCGACGGCGAGGACAACGACGGCGACGGCGAGGTCGACGAGCCGGGCGAGTGCGCCGATGGCGCCTGCAACCCGGGCGGTGACGGCCTCGACAACGACGGTGACGGCCAGATCGACGAGCCGGGCGAAGACTTCCCGCCCCCCGGCGACGGCGGCGCCGACA
This sequence comes from Myxococcales bacterium, assembly GCA_020633515.1. The sequence goes on along the minus strand of JACKDM010000036.1, from coordinate 11,864 downwards.
ACTGTCAGTACGACGAGAACCCCGATCAGGCCGACACCGACGGCGATGGCATCGGCGACGTCTGCGACGATGACATCGACGGCGACGGCGTGCTCAACGAAGACGACAACTGCGTCTATGCGCCCAACCCCGACCAGACCAACACCGACCGGGCGATCGCCGACCGCGGCAACCCGCCGCCCGGCTTCACCGGCCCCGACGCGCTCGGCGACGTCTGCGACGACGACGACGACAACGACGGTCCTCACCGACTGTGGCGACGATGGCATCTGCCCGCCGAGCGCCGATGGTATCGACAACGACGGTGACGGTCAGGTCGACGAGGACGGCGAGTGCGCCGACGACGCCTGCGACCCGCGTCGCGATGGCATCGACAACGACGGCGACGGCCGGGTCGACGAGCCCGACGAGGACTTCCCGCCGGTCGGGGGCGACGACGACAACTGCCAGTTCACGCCCAACCCCGACCAGGACGACATCGACGGCAACGGCGTCGGCGACGCCTGCGACGGCGACCTCGACGGCGACGGCGTGCCCAATGTGAATGACAACTGCGTCGTGGTCTTCAACCCCGACCAGGGCGACGAGGACGGCGATGGCATCGGCAACGCCTGTGACTGCGACCGCGACAACGACGGCGTCGACAACCCAGGGGTCGACGAGCGAGGCCTCGCGTGCGGCGGGCCGTTCGACAACTGCCCGCTCGACGAGAACGCCGACCAGCGGGACACCGACGGCGACGGGTCCGGCGACGCCTGCGACGACGACGACGATGGCGACGGCGCGCCGGATGGGCGTGATCTCTGCCCGCTCGTCGCGGATGATGTCGCGGCCGACACCGATGGCGATGGCATCGGCGACGACTGCGACTGCGACATCGACGCTGACGGGGTGCCCAACCTGGGGTTCGATGCCGAGGGTCGGCCATGCGTCGATGGCCGTGACAACTGCCCGACCGTCGAGAACCCGAGCCAGCACGACGTCGACCGGGACGGGCAGGGTGATCTCTGCGATGACGATCGTGACGGCGACGGTGTGCTCAATGATCGGGATAACTGCCCCGACATCCGCAACCCGCTCCAGAGCGACTTCGACGAGGATGGGATCGGCGACAGCTGCGATCCCGATCGAGACGGTGACGGTCGACCCAACGAAGACGACAACTGCCCGGGGACGCCCAACCCCGACCAGAGCGACCGCAACGGCGACGGTGTCGGCGACGCCTGCGACACTGACCGAGATGGCGACGGCATCCCAGATGACGAAGACAACTGCCCCGAGGTGAGCAACCCGAGCCAGGACGACGCGGACGGTGATGGATTGGGGGACGCCTGTGACGATGACCGCGATGGCGATGGGGTGCTCGACGTCAATGACAACTGCGTCTCCGTCGCCGAGCGCGATCAGACCGACACCGACGGCGATGGGCTCGGTGATGCGTGCGACTGCGACGCCGACGGCGATGGCATCGGCAACGCTGGTCGGGACGCCGAGGGTGAGCCTTGCGCCGTCGACGATGACAACTGCGCGCTGACGCCCAACAGCGATCAGGAGGATCTCGACGGCGACGAGGTCGGCGACGCCTGCGACGACGACTGGGATGGTGATGGCTTCGGCAACGCCGGCGACAACTGCCCGCGCGTCGCCAACCCCGATCAACGCAACGAAGACACCGACGGCGTCACCGATGAGATCGGCGACGCATGTGAGCCCGCGCCCACTGCCTTCGACGTGCTGCGGGGCGACGCGCGCTTCGCCTGCGTCGCCGCTCCGGGGGGCGACGGCGCGACACCCTGGTGGCTCGCGGCGCTCGCGCTGATCAGAAGACGACCTCGACGCCGAGCGAGAAGCGCTGCGGGAGCAGCTCGACGGGGTCGTCGGCCGTGTTGACGCCCGCGAGCCCCTGAGCCGCGCGCAGGTCGACCCGCAGGTGGGCATCGCCCGCCGCCCAGCGGTGCCCCACGCCGATGATGCCCTCGACGCCCCAGTCGCGGCCGGCGTCGCCGAGGCGCGCCCGCTCGTCACCGAGCACCCCGCTCGCCTCGTCGGCGCCGAGCACCACCGCCGCGCTCGCGCCGAGGCTCAGGTCGAGGCCGCCGGGCAGGAGCAGGCGGGCCAAGAGCGGCAGCTCGACCATCCACCAGCGCCAGGCGCCCTCGCCGGGGAAGCGCTCGCCCTCGGCGAAGACGGCGCCTTCCCACGCCGAGTTCGTCTCGAAGCGCACGACCTGCCACGCCACCCCGGGCTCGACGCGAAGAAAGACCGCCGACGACGCCATCCACTCGAGAACCAGCCCGGCCCGCAGCGCCGGCCCGGGCACGGCGTCGATCGCGTCGGCGTCGAACCACGACAGCCGCGCCACCCCGCCCTCGACCCGGGCGCCGAAGTTCAACCGGCGGGGCGCTTCGTCGCGGACGGCGGGGGTCACCGGGCGCTCGACCCGGTCATCGACCGGGCGGGCCACACCGGCGCCGGGCGCGGTGGCTGCGCCGCTGCCGGCATCGGCGGGCGCGGGTGTCGAATCGTCCCCGGGCGCGCGCTCGCCGTCCCCCGGCGAGGGATCGGGCCCGGTGGACCCGATGGGGACGATCGGCTCGATCACGATGGGCGGGGTCGGCTCCGGGGCCGGCCACACCTCGATGATCACCGGCCGCGCCCGCCGGCAGGCCTCCTCCGCCTCGGGCAATGACTTGCTCGCCGCGTCGGCGAGATCGGGATCGTCCACCGTGCCCACCACGGCCCGCAGCTCCGCGACGGCGTCGCACGCCGCCCCGGGTGACACGGCGCGATAGGTCATCAACACGTCGGCGAGGCTGAGACGCACGAGCGGCTCGATCTCGGGCGAACGGCATGCAGGCCGGTTCAAGGCCTGCCGATAGAGCCGGATGGCTTCTTCGAGCCGCCCCGCGTCGCTGGCTTCGAGCGCAGGTTCGAGGCAGTCATCGCTCGCGCGAGCGGCCGGGCTCGTCAGCAGCATTGCAGCGACGATGACCGACCACTCGAGCCGATGGGTGATCATGGACAGCTCACTCCTCGGATCCGCGTCTTGCATTTCTTTCGGAGCTCGGGATCACGTTTGCGCGCCTGCGCGGGATCGCGCCGACGAGCCGCATCGATCAGGCGCTCGGCCTCGGCGCAGCGACACGCCGCGAGCGCTTTGTCGGCCCGACCGAGGAGGCTGTCGAGGGACTCTTCCGTCCGCCGGCGCGCGGGAGCCGGCCGGCGCGTGGGCGGCGCCGCGATCGGCGGGCTGCCATCGCGCGTGGGACCGGCGTCGACGACACGCGCGACCGTGGCGTCCCCCTCGGCCTCGACCGTGGCGTCCCCTCCCCCGCCGTCGGCGCCACCATCGCTCCCGGTGATGCCATCGGCTGTGGGCGCCTCAGCCTCGGCGATGATGGGACCCGCTGCGATCGTAGATGGCTCGGCCGGCGACGGCACCGTCTCGAATCCCGCCGATCCGCCATCGAGCCACCGCACCAGCACGAACAAGATGACCAGCGCCGATGACACGACGGCCAGCGCGCCCCATCGCGCGTTGCGCGGCCCGGCCCGCCGCGTGGGCGCCCCGGGCGCGACAACCCCTCGCATCTCGGCCGAGGTGTGGCTGATCTCCGGCGGCGACGTGTGGAGGGAGAACGCGGGTGGTGGGTCATCGCGCAGCGTGGTGGCGATCGCCGGCGTCTCGACGGTTCGGGCGTGGACGGGCTCGAACGGTGCCTCGGCCAGCGTCGGCAGCGACGCCCCCAGCGCCGCCATCATCTCCAGCGCAGACGCATGCCGCTCCTCCGGTGTCTTCGCGAGCGCCCGATGGACGACCCGAGCGACCTCCTCGGGCACGCTCGGCGGGAGCGGCGGCGGCGGCTGTGTCATGTGCGCGAGGTAGACCTCGGGCGCGCGCTGCGGAAAGGGTCGGCGCCCGGTCAACAGATAGTAGAGCGTCACCCCGACCGCGTAGAGATCGGAGCTCGGGACCGGCTCGCCCCGAATCTGCTCGGGTGCCATGTAGGCCGGCGTGCCGAGGGATCCCCCGGTCTGGGTCAGCTCTGAGACCTCGGCGTCTCCCTGGCGCAGCTTGGCGACGCCGAAGTCGAGGAGGCGGATGGACGGCGGAACCAGGTCGCCGGCCAGCATCAGGTTCTCGAGCTTGACGTCGCGGTGCACGATGCCTTCGGCGTGGGCGACCGCGAGGGCAGAGAGGGTCTGGCAGCCGATCTCGACCACGACCGCGGGCGGGAGCGGGCCGACGTCGGCCAGCACGGCCTTGAGGGTGCGTCCGGCCACGAACTCCTGGACCAGATACGACAGGCCATCTGGCTCGCGGTCGTAGTCATACACCCGCACGATGTGCGGGTGATGGAGCCGCATCAGGGTCCGGGCCTCTCGACGAAAGCGCTTCCCAAAGGCTCCCTCGACGCGAAACGCGACCTTCACGGCCACCGGCAGGTCGAGCCGCAGATGCCAGCCACGAAAGACCGCGCCGAATGCGCCCGCGCCGAGTAACTCATCGAGCCGGTACTTGCCGCCGAGGGTCGTACCGACCAGCCTCTCCGGTTCACGAATCACCATCGCCTCCGCCCAGTACCTTAGCGCGGAATACGCGCCGGTGCACGACGCAACTGTCGATCCGCGCGGGCCATCATGAGAGGCCGACCTCCATCACGAACGGGTTGACCCGGTCCGCGCACCGGCGCAAGCTCATCGATGATGATCCAGACGATCCGATGGGCCCCCCTGCTGTTAGCCGCGCTCGCCGCGCAGAGCGTCGGATCCGCCCGGGCAGGCGAGACCGAGCCGGCGCCGGGCTCGGTCTTCGTCCTCCTCATCGGCTACCCCGACGCCCCCCCGGGCAGAGACCTGCAAAGCCTCAACGCCGTCGAAGACGATGTCCTCAACATGGAGTCGTTCTTCCGCGTCCTCGACCCCCGGCGAGTCATCCTCCACCTCCCGCTCACGCCATCGCTGGTGGCGCGCCGCCCCTCCGCCGACCGCCACCCGCCCACGATGCGCGCGATCCGCGCGAGCGTCGCCGAGCTCGTCGCCGCGCTCGCCACCGCCCCAGCGCCGCGGCGCGTCTATGTCTACTATGCCGGGCACGGCGAGCGGCACCGCGCGCGCGGCTATGTACACACCCGCCTCTACCTCGCCCGTGAGGACGGCCAGCAACCGGGCGACGACGGCGTGCTCGACGCCCGGCTCATCACCGATGAGATCCTGACACCGCTCGGCCGCCATGCCACCGTGCACTTCATCGCCGACGCCTGTCAGAGCTACTTCCTGCTCGAGACGCGCGCGGTCGAGCGCCGACGGCGCGCGTACAAGCGACACCCGGGCGCGGCGCCGTCGATGGTCGGCGAGTTCGTCGCCCGCCACCCCCACGTCGGCGCGCTGCTCGCGACCAATGGCAGCCAGTCGACCTATGAAGACCCCGCGCTCGGCGGTCTCTTCAGCCACGCGCTCCGATCGGCCGGCATCGGGCAGGCCGACTTCGACCAGGACGGCGTCGTCAGCTACCGCGAGATGGAGCTCGCGATGACCTGGATCCTCGCCGGTCGCGCCGGCGCGGGGGCGCCGGGTGTCGTCGGTCCGGGCGGTGACGCCGACGCGCCGTTCATCGACTACCGCGGGCTCGCCGCCGCCGCGCAGGTGCGCTTCACCCCCGACGTCGCCGGGCGCTACGAAGTGCTCACCGACGAGTGGTCGCCCTTCGTCACCATCCATGGCGGGCGGCGCCCGATCGCGGCCTTCTTCGAGCGGGGCCGCGCCTTCCGCGCGATCGGTCGCGCCAAACCCGCCGCGCCGCCGGAGTGGTGGCGCTACGTCGCGGGCAACGGTGACTTCGCCGTGCTCCGCGAGCCGCTCACCCACGCATTGCGACGCCGCGGTGAGCGCTTCGAAGGGCTGTTCCCCCGGCCGCTCGGCGAGCTCGACGCCACCGTGAGGGCGCCCGCGCGGACGTCCCCCCGATGGCAGCCGCGCAGCTACCTCGGCGTCGCCACCCTCGGCACTCTGGATGCCTACCCCGGCGCGACACCGCCCGGGCTGACCTTCGCCCCCGGCGCCGCGCTGTCGCTGCGGGCGGGTCGAGGGGCCTCGCACCTCGTGCTCGACGCAGCGTGGTCGCGGTGGAGCGGCCGCTACGGCAACACCCGACAGTGTTATACCGCCGATCTGATCCGCGGCCGGCTCGGTTACGGGCACACGCTCATCGACGACCGCTTCGAGGTGGCGCTCGGTCCGGCGCTCGGCGCGGGTGGCATCGTGCAGAGCGACTGTCAGAACGCGCACAACGTCGGGGCAGCCTTCGAAGCGAGCGGGGCGCTCATGATGCACCTGCCGATCCCCGCCGGCGCGCCGGCCGCGCTCCGCCTCGAGCTGCGCGGCGGCGTGCAGGCGGTGCCCACCACCGACGGCGAGCTCACCGTCTACCCGCTCATCGGCATGGCAGCGGGGATCGAATGGGAGTCGGTGCTCGAATGACACGACGGATCCTGCTCATCGGCGCCCTCGGCCTCGCGTTCTTCGCCTGCGATGGCTTCAAGACCCACGCCGACTGCCCCGACGGGCGCCGCCCCGAAGCCATCGATGTCTTCGGCGACGGCGTCGACAACGACTGTGACCGGCGGACCGACGAGGACCCGCCGCTGATGACACGGCCTCACTGCGGGTTCCTCTACCATGGCTGCATCCTCGAACCGGGCGAACGCGACGTCGCCTGCGTCGACGGGGAGTGCGTCGGCGTCGACCCGGGGACCCAGACCTTCGAGCCCGCCGACGCCTGCCTCGATGGCGTCGACGACGACGGCAACGGCGTGCGCGACGACGGCCCCCACTGCGAGGTGCTGATCGCCAACGCCGCCGCCCCCGGCTGCAACGGCCAGCCCCCGTCGGCCGCCTGCCCGCCCGTCGGCTTCCGGGTCGGTGAGCCCACCGCGCCCAACAACGGCAAGAACGACACCTGGCCGGTGCATGGCGTGCAGTTGAGCCATGACTTCCTCGTCGACCGCCACGAGGCGAGCCGCGGGCAGTATCTGCGCTTCCTGCGCGAAAGCCGTCGCTGCGACGCCGAGCCACGCGACGTCAACTGCGACCTCGACGGACGCCTCGACCATCCCATCGAGCAGATCACATGGTGTGATGCCTATGAGTACTGCCATTGGGCCGGCAAGCGCCTCCCGACCGAGGCGGAGTGGAGCCGCATGGCGCTCGTCCGCGGCGTGCCCGAGGGCGTGCCCGAGAGCGTCCTCTATCCGTGGACCGCGATGCCCTACGACCAGCAGCCGGCGCCGCTGCCGCAGATCGGGTCGATCGCGGCGCGCACCACCGGCCCCGACGACTGCCGGCGCTTCGGCGTCGCCGCCGAAGAGTGCCTGAGCGCCGAGTCACCCGGCACCCTGCCGGTCGACCAGAACGGTGGCTGGGTGATCGCAGGGAACTGGCGCACCATCCTCATCCCCGAGCCCCGCGAGCATCGCATCATCGGGCGGGCGGCCTCGATCCAGCACGTCGGCGGCAATGTCTTCGAGTGGACCTTCGACGCCTTCGATCACCACTGCGACCTGCTCGGCATCGACTGCTTCGACCCGCGCTCCGCCACGGCGCTCTCGCCGCGCCGCGACCCGGTCGTCGAGGCAGCCGCCATCGACGAGGGGCGCGTGCTCCGCGGCGGCAGCTACCGCGATCCCATCGCCTCATCGCGCGTCCACAACCGATCACACCACGCCACGCGGGCGCGCGTCCCCGGCAACGGCGTGCGCTGCGTGCGCACCTTCATGCCCGACGACGAGCACGCCACCCGCCTCGCCCATGTGCCTTATGACTCCCAGCGGCCGGCCAGCGAGTGGGCGAGCTGCGCGCCAGCGCCGCCCCGCGGCGAGCCGATCGCCGCCCCCCATGCCCGGCTCACCGGGCTGTGCCTGCCCGAGTTCGTCGACGCGGGCACGCGGGGCCTCGCCGTCAACGCCACCATCGGCGGCGATCTGGCGACCCCGCCGGTGGTGCTGGCGCTCGCCCTCGAGACGCCGGATGACACGCCCCGATTGACTCTCGGACCGGCGCTCGTCGACGGTGAGGGCATCTTCTGGCTCGACGGCGCGCGGGTCGTGAGCGCGGAGGTCGAGGTGGGCTGCGCGCTCGGCGCCTGCGCCATCCCGATGCCATCCGAGACCGATGACACCCTCTCGCTGTACTGGGAGGCCGACGATCAATTCGCGCTCGTCCTCGACGTCGCGGCGCTGCGACCCGGCGATCTCGCCGACGCCGGCTGCGGGCTCGCCGGCAGCGCCCAGGCCGGTGACGTCTACTACACGGCGTCGGCGGTGATCTCGCCCCTGTCACCGCTCATCTTCAACGGTGAGGCCATCAACGTGCTGATGTGTGACAACTTCCCCGCTCTGTGCGCCACCGAGGTCGACGACTGCGATCGGGAGTGCCCCGGCTGGCCGGTCACGATGCAGATGCTCTTCCGCCCCGCGCCATGAGGATGACGCCATGCCGCCGGGGGTGCGGTCCCATGCCGCTCGCGATGGTGGCCCTCGCGCTGGTCGGGCTCGCCGGCTGTGACGGGAGCTACTCCGACGTACAGGGGCCACCCGACAGGGCGCCGCCCGACCCTCTACCGCCCATCTCATCCTCCGACGCCCGCCCCGAGCCCGCCGACGCCGACCCGCCCGACGCAGCGCCCGATCCGGCGCCGTGGCTGCGGCTCGACCACCTCCAGATGCGCGGCACGCACAACAGCTACCACCGCGCCCCCGCCGAGCCGCTGCTCCCCGAGTTCGCCTTCGACCAGCCCCCGCTCGCCGTGCAGCTCGGCCCCCAGGGCGTGCGCCAGATCGAGCTCGACGTGCACGAGGCCGGCGGCGGCGTCTTCGCCGTCTACCACGTCCCCGGGATCGACGAAGAGAGCACCTGCCCGACGCTGCGCGACTGCCTCGCCGAGGTCGAAGGCTGGTCGGCCACGCACCCGAGCCACCACGCCCTCTTCGTCTTCATCGAGCCCAAGACCGCCTTCGCCTTCCAGCCCGACGCGCTCGACCGCGCGATCCTCGACGTCTGGCCCCGCGAGCGCATCATCAGCCCGGGCGACGTGCGGGGCGCCCACCCCGACCTGCGCACCGCCATCGCCGTCGACGGCTGGCCCTCCGTGCACGCCAGCCGCGGCAAGGCGCTGTTCTTCCTCTTCGACGACGGCCTCCCCCGCGACCGCTACCTCGCCGCGCAGCCCGATCCGCTCCTCTTCGTGCGCCACCCGATGAGCGACGCCGGCGCGCCCGACGCCGTCTTCTTCAACAACGACGTCGTCGACCCCGAGCGCTTCGCCGCGCTGGCCGGCGAGGGCGCCATCCTGCGCACCCGCGGCGACGACGCGGCGAACCGCGCGCGCGCCCTCGGCAGCGCCGCGCACATCATCAGCCTCGACGACGCCGACGCGCTCGAGCTGCCCGACGGCACGCCGAGCCGGTGCAACCCGGTCACCGCGCCGCCCGAGTGCACCCCCGCCCTCATCGAGCCGCGCTGAATCACGCCGATCGCGGCGAGCATCCGGCGCCGCTCGCGCCCTATGGCCCTCGAACACGACCTCCGAGGAGCCCATGACGCGACCTCCCGAGACCGGCCCGCAGGCGCTCGCGACCGCACGGCGAGTCCTCGGCGCCTACCCCGCCCGCCTCGCCCGCGCCCGCGCCTTCATCGAGCACCTCGACGGCGCCGCCGGCCACGCCGCGCCCGACGCCTTCCTCGGCCCCCACGCGCTCGACGCGGTCGCCGCCGCTGTCGGCGGCTTCGTCGACCCGAGCGCCCCGGACCCCGCGCTCCTCGTCGACGCCGCCGGCCGGCCGCTCACCTGGCCGCGCGGCGCCCCCGTCCCCGACCCCTCCCCGCCCGACGCCCTCGTCGCGACCCCGTTCGGCCCCGCGCTCGTCGTCGCCGCCGGCCCCGCCCGCCTCGTGCTCCAGCCCGCCGCTGGCGCCGGCTTCGACGAGGGCGAGCGCGCCCTCGCCGTCGTCATCGCCCGCCTCAGCGCGCCCTGCATCGAGCAGAGCCGCGCCCGCGACCCCGACGAGCGCCGCCGCGCGCGCGACGACGAGCGCCTGCTGCACGGCCTCCGCCTCCGCGGCGACCTCCCCGGCGACCTCGTCGCCGAAGACCCCAGCTTCCGCGCGGTCCTCGCCCGCGTCATCCGCCTCGCCCGCGCCGGCCTCCCGGTCACGCTGCACGGCCCCACCGGCGTCGGCAAGGAGGTCCTCGCCCGGATCCACCACCACGCCGGCGCCCGCCGCGGCGGCCCGCTCATCGCCGTCAACTGCGCCGCGCTCCCCCCCGAGCTCGCCGAGGCCCACCTCTTCGGCCACGTCCGCGGCGCCTTCACCGGCGCCCACGGCGAGGCCGCCGGCTACCTCGAGTCGGCGACCGACGGCGTGCTCTTCCTCGACGAGCTCGGCGAGCTCCCCCTCGCGGTGCAGGCCAAGCTGCTGCGCGCCCTCGACGGCTGGACCCGCCGCGTCGGCGAGACCGGACCCGAGCGCGCCATCGAGCTCTGCGTCACCGCCGCCACCCACCGCGACCTCGACGACGAGCGCCGCCTGCGCCGCGACCTGCTCCACCGCCTCGGCACCATTGTGCGCGTCCCTCCGCTCTGCGACCGCCCCGCCGACGTGCTCGCGCTCGCCCGCCGCGCCCTGCGCGCCGAAGCCCGCCGCCGCGGCCTCGCCATCGACGGCCTCGCCCCCTGCGCCGCCCTCAGCCTCACCACCCGCCCCCTCTGCGGCAACGCCCGCGAGCTCACCCGCCTCGTCCGCGAAGCGATCGCCATCGGCGTCGACCCCGACGACGAGCACCTCACCGCCGCCCACCTCGCCCCCGCGCCCCTCCCCGCGCCCGCCCCCGGCGACGACGAGGCCCGCGACCTCGCCACCCGCCTCGCCGCCCACGAAGCCCGCCTCGTCGCCGGCGCCATCGCCCGCCACGCCTCCATCGCCGCCGCCGCCCGCGCCGTCGGCGACCGCGACCAGACCTTCCGCAAGCGCATCGCCCGCCTCGCCCGCGAAGGCTGGCTCACCTCCGACGGCGCGCTCACCCGCGCCCCGACCGCCGCGGCGATGGCAGCCCATTGACAGCCACCGGGCCGAGCGACACCCTACCCGCGAGGAGACCCCCCTTGACGACGCTCGCCCTCATCTGCGCCGTCGTCGCCATCGTCGCGGCGACCGCCCGCCTCGACCGCATCGCGCGCCTCGAAGCCGAAGACGCCCCCGACCGCGTCGACCGCTGGGCCAGCGAGACCGAAGCCCTCGCCGCCGCGCTCACCGGGCCCACCGCCGCCACCGCCCAGACCGAGCTGCTCCGCTGGCTGCAAGACCGCCTCGGCCTCGGCCCCGCCCGCCGCCACGAGCGCCCCGAGATCACCCGCCGCCGCGACGCCCTCCACGACATCATCGCCGACGCCCCCCGCCTCGCCGACGCCCTCACCCGCTTCGCCGACGCCGCCCGCCACAAAGCCGCCGCCCACGGCCCCGCCATCCCGCTCAACCTGCTCGCGCTCCTCCGCACCAAGGTCAACTGGCGCGCCAACGACCTCCACAAATCCACCGAGCGCCGCCACACCCGCCACCTGCGCCCCCTCGACGACGCCGACGAACCCGCCCCGCCCGCCGTCGACCCCGCGCTCGCCCGCGTCCTCATCGCCCAGATCACCCGCCGCTTCGCCGACGACGACGTCCTCGCCGTCGTGCTCCCGCTCAAGTTCGCCGGCGAAGCCGACGCCGACATCGCCCGCCAGACCGGCCACTCGCGCAGCAAGGTGCAGCGCGCGCTCATCCGCTTCCGCCGCTGGCTCGGCGAAGGCGCCGCGTGAAGCCATGACC
>JACKDM010000035.1 GCA_020633515.1 Myxococcales bacterium | reverse complement strand
GCCGCCGCCGATGAGCGGGCCGATGATGAGCGCGAGCGCGTTGCTGGCGGCGAAGTAGCCGATGATCTCGCCGCGGCGGTGGAGCGGGGTGAGGTCGGTGATGGCGCTGACGGCGGCGGTGGTGACGAGGCCGAAGCCGAGGCCCTGGATGGCGCGGAGGGTGAAGATCGCGGGGAAGTGGGCGGCGGGGGCGAGGCCGTCGATGAACGGGTAGAGCGCCGAGGCGAAGCCGACGCAGAAGCCGCCGAGCGCCATGGTGGGCATCCGGGTGCGGCCCTCCATCATGCGGGCGGCGAGCGGGCGGGCGGCGACGAGGCCGACGCCGGCGGCGAGGGTGGTGGCGATGCCGACCTGGGTGAGGTTGTCGCTGTAGCCGCGGACCCAGATGGGGAAGATCGGCAGGAGCATGCCGAAGGCGAGGAAGGTCGCGAGCGCGCCGAGGCAGACGCGCACGACGTCGCCCCAGGGCGGGTTCTCGGCGTCGATGGCGGCGGCGGTCCTCATCGGCTGATCAACGCTCCGGGGACGGGCACCGCGTCGGTGGCGTGGTGGACGGGGCGGCCTTCGATCCAGGTCTGGACGACGCGGCTGGCGACGTCGAGCGGGGGGCCGTCGAGGATGACGAGGTCGGCGGAGAGGCCGGGCGCGAGGCGGCCGAGGCGGTCTTCGAGGCCGAGGATGCGCGCGGGGTGGGCGGTGATGGTGCACAGCGCGCGGTCGGGGTGCAGGCCGGCGCGGACGGAGAGCGCGGCCTGGATGGGGAGGTAGCCGACGGGCACGATCGGGTGGTCGGTCATGTGGGCGACGCAGACGCCGGCGTCGTCGAGGGTGCGGACGGCGGCGAAGTCGAAGTGCAGCTCTTCGGTGTTGCCGCAGCAGCGGAACGCGGGGCCGAAGACGACGGCGACGCCGTGTTCGAGGACGCGGTCGAGGACGAGGTCGGCCTCGTAGCCGTGCTCGAGCACGAGGCGGAGGCCGAACTCGCGGGCGAGGCGGATGGCGGTGAGGATGTCGTCGCTGCGCGAGGCGTGGGCGCGGACGGGCAGCTCGCGGCGGAGCGCGCGGAGGAGGATCTCGTGGCCGGGGTCGGGCGCGACGTCGTCGCCCCGGACGAGGCGGCGCTGCTCGTAGCGGAGCGCGTCTTCGAAGGCCTGGCGGAAGAGCGCGGCGATGCCCATGCGGGTGAGCGGGGCGCGGCCGCTCTTGAGGCCGTGGCTGTGTTTGACGTTGTGGCCGAACGCGACCTTGAGGCAGGCGGGCTCGGCGAGCGCCATCTGCTCGACGTCGATCCCGGCGGTGCGGAGCACGACGCCGGTGCCGCCGATGACGTTGCCCGAGCCGGGCAGCACGCAGACGGTGGTGACCCCGGCGGCGCGGGCGCGGGCGAAGGCGACGTCGCCCGGCCAGACCGCGTCGATGGCCCGCATCTCGGGGGTCACCGGGCGGGTCATCTCGTTGAGATCCTTGGCTTCGTGGGGGAAGCCCTCGGGGTAGAGGCCGAGGTGGACGTGGGCGTCGACGAAGCCGGGGCAGAGGTGGTGGCCGCGGACGTCGACGACGCGGTCGTCGGTGGCGCCGCTGCTCGCGGGGCCGACGTGGACGATGCGGTCGCCCTCGATGACGACCTCGCCGCGCTCGATGCGGGGCGGGTCGTCGGCGGTGTGCACGGTCGCGCCGCGGAGGCGGATGCGCGGGGTCGCGCTCACCGGCGCACCTCGTAGCGGCAGCCGACGGCGAGCGGGCGGGCGAGGCGGGCGCGGCCGATCTCGGCGTGGTAGCGCAGGCCGTCGCCGGGCTCGATGATGGCGAGGTCGAAGCCGTCGGGCGCGGCGGCGGAGACCTCGTCGAGCAGCGCGAGGACCTCGTCGGGGAGCTGAACCCGATCGGCGCCGCGCGATGGCGAGACGATCTCCGCGGGGGCCCAGTCGACCACCGTCACCAAAACCCCCCGCTGATCGGCGAAACGTTCGCGTACGCCGGGCTCGGCGCACCCCTCGACGTACTGCACCGGATACTTGCGCAGCACTGCCTTCAGAGTGCCCGGGCTGTGGCGATCGGGCAAGAACAGCAGCAACAGGTGCCCCGGCTTCACGTTCTCCTCCCGGTGACCGTGGGCGGTTCTATCACACCGCGCCCCGGGGAGGCCACGCGTCGAACGCGCTTCGCGTTCGCTCTTGACGCGGCGGGTCGGGCTCCGGTGAGATGGCGAGGTCCTGTCACCCCCGCCGAAAGGAGGCGCATATGACTGCGTTGAACCTCTCCACCGCGCGGGGACGGGTGCGCCCGGCGACCTGATCGCCAGCGACCCGCGCTCGACGCGCCTCTCCGGCGCCGCCCGCCCCGCAGCGTTCCGCGAACTCGATCGAACACCAGAGCTTCGTCCCGTGAACCTGCGCGCGGACCCGTGAGGCATGACCCCGGGCCGCGGGAGACACTGCGTTGAACACTCGTACCGCACTCGAGCAGCTCGGCTACGACAGCCGCCTGCACAAGGACTTCGCCCGCCTCGGCCGCCCCGACTGGCGGCCGGCCCGCGTCGTCGCCGACCACGGCGCCCGCCTCGTCGTCGACGACGGCCTCACCCGCTCCACCGCCGCCGTGCGCGGCGCCCTCGAACACGCCGCCGCCGATCGCGCCGACCTGCCCGCGATCGGCGACTGGGTCGCCGTCTCGGCCGGTGATCCGCGCCCCGTCGAGGCCGTGCTGCCCCGCCGCGGCGCGCTCGTGCGCAAGGCGGCGGGGACGGCGACCGCGCCGCAGGTGATCGCGGCGCACGTCGACACCGCCTTCGTCGTCGCCGGCCTCGACGGCGACTTCAACCCGCGCAAGATCGATCGGCTCCTCGTCGCGCTCGCCGCGTCGGGCGCGCAGACCGTCGTGCTGCTCAACAAGGCCGATCTGCCCGTCGACCGCGAGGCGGCGCGCGCGCGGCTGCCGGGCGGCGCGGCGGTGAGCTTCGTCAGCGCGCGCACCGGCGAGGGCGTCGACGTCGTCGCGGCGCTGCTCGGGCGGGGGCGCACCGGCGTGCTCGTCGGCGCGTCGGGGACCGGCAAGTCGAGCCTGATCAACCGCCTCCTCGGCGCCGAGGTGCAGGACACCGGCGGCGTGCGGCGCGGCGACGATCGGGGGCGGCACACGACGACCGCGCGGTCGCTGCTGATGCTGCCCGACGACGGCGGCATGATCATCGACACCCCGGGCGTGCGCGAGCTGGGGCTGTGGGCCGGCGGCGCGGCGGTCGAGGAGGTCTTCGCCGACGTCACCGCGCTCGCGGCGCGCTGCCGGTTCCGCGACTGCCGGCACGAGCAGGAGCCCGACTGCGCGGTGCGCGCCGCGATCGAGGCCGGCGCGCTCGATCGGGCGCGGCTCGCCCACCTCGACAAGCTGCAACGCGAGCTGGCGTTCGCGCAGCGGCAGCAGGACGAGCGCGCGCGCAAGGCCGAGCACGACCGCTGGAAGCAGATCAGCCGTCAGGTGCGCTCGCGGCGGGTCTTCGAAGGGCGGCACGGCGGCAAGGGCTGACGAGCGGTGAGTCCGCTGGCCCCGCCGCGCCCGGTCGGAAGCGGCGTCAGAAGCGGATCGAGATCGCGGCGCCGGCGCCCTCGGCGCTCACCGAGGGCGTCACCACCGCTCCGTCGTCGGTGTCGTGCAGCACGAGCAGGTAGACGCCGGCCGCCGCCGCGACGCCGGCGGTGATCCAGGCCGCGGTCGCGAGCGTGTTCGCCGCGGCGTAGTCGTCCTCGGCGGCGGCCCAGCGGCGGTCGATCTCGTCGGCCAACGCCCGCGACCCCGTGCGATCGTCGAGGCCGTTGAAGGCGGCGGCGTCGGCGTTGAGCCGCTCGGCGTCGTCCTTCGCGGCCGTCTTCTGCACCAGCGCGTAGCCGCCGACGCCGGCCGCGACCCCCGCCACCACCAGCGCCCCGATGCCGGCCCAGGTGCTCCAGTGCGTCGGCTCCGCGACCGGGGTCGCCTCGACGACCTTGGGCACGATCGGCAGCCGGATCAGCTCCCGCTGCTCGCGCGGCCCCACGTCGACCTCCCGCTTGACCGTGCGCCGACCGGGCAGGCTCAGCTCGATGGCGTGCCGCCCCTGCGTCACCTCGACCGTCTGCGGCGCCGGCCCGAGCTGGCGCCCGTCGACCATCACGTCGGCGCCCGGCGGGTCGCTGTCGATGATCAGCCGCGAGGTCAGCGCGACCTCGGGCCGCTCGCCCCGCACCACGCCCGCCGCGAGCAGCGCGAGCTCGGCGACCCGCTCGTCGCCGCCCGGCAGCGTGAACGACTGGTCCTGCGTGTAGCGCCGCTCCTTGAAGTCGAGCACCCGCACCCGGAGCTGCCACGCCATGTCGCGCCGCTCGATCCGCGCCCACGCGATCCGCTGCGCGCCGCTGACCGCGCCGGCGAGCTCGCTCATGCACTCGGGCGACTCGTCGAAGCACGAGAAGGTCATGCGCGCCTCTTCGGGGGTCATCTGCACCCCGCCGACGTCGACGAGCTCGGGGACCTCGGCGATGGCGAGGCGCATCCGCTCGCGCAGCGCGTCGCCGATCGCGGGTGGGACCGGATCGAGGGCGTCGGTCGGCATGACGGCGATCTTGATCGGGGCGGGGGCTTGCGCCGAGGCCGACGCGGCGAGGGTGGAGGCGAGGAGGGCGAAGAAGACCGAAGATGCGATCGCTTTCATGGCTTCGGTTCTACCACGAGCGCGCGCGAGGCGTCAGCTTCGGGCGGGCCCGATCTTCCAATGGAACTGCCCGTCGACGACGACGTCGCCCGCCTCGTCGCGCACGGTCACCGGGAGCACGAGCGGGCCTTCGTAGCCCTCGGCGGGCGGCTCGACCTCGGCGACGGCGGTCAGGGTGCCGCGGGCCTTCTTGGTGTACTCGACCTCGATCTTCGTCAGGATCCCGCGCATCCCGGTCGGCAGGCCGGCGAGCATCGCGAGGCCGCTCGACATCTCGGCGAGGTTGGCGAGCGCGATCGCGTGGATCGAGTCGAGGTGGTTGCGCACCGCCTTGTGGTCTTCGAGCTCGAGCCGCGCCCGCCCCGGCGCGAGGTCGACCACCTTGGCGCCGATCGTGCCGCTGTAGGGCGCCATGCGCCCGACGAGCTTGCTGAACAGCGCCGTGCCGCCCGGCATCTTCTCGGCGAGCGCCCACATCCTCATCAGCGACTCGCCGTCCGGCTTGATGCTGAACATCTCGGCGGCCTTGCTCAGATCGATCATCGCGTCTCAACTCCCACGGTGCACTGGAGCCGCGAATCATAGTACAAACGCCGCCCGACACCATCCCGACACCGACGCCGGCCGCGAACAGGAGCGCACGATGTCCAACTTCTTCAAAGACAACGCTGACTTGCGCTACTACTTCGAGCGCGGCGTGGACTGGGCCCCCGTCGTCGAGCTCGTCGAGCGCGGCTTCACCGATCCCGACGGCCACCCGGACACCGCGGCCGCGGTCGACTTCTACACCGACATCGCCGAGACGGTCGGCGGCTTCGTCGCCGCCGAGGTCGCGCCGAAGGCCGCGCAGATCGACCGCGAGGGCATGGGCTACGCCGACGGCGAGGTGGTCTTCCCCAAGACGCTCACCGCGCTCTTCAAGAAGATCCAGCGCCTCGAGCTCAACGGCATGGCGCTGCCGCGCGAGCTCGGCGGGCTCAACGTGCCGGGCATCGTCTACCAGATCACCAACGAGCTCTTCGCGCGCGGCGACGTCTCGGTCTGCGCGCACAATGGCTTCCACGGTGGCATGGCGATGGCTGCGCTGCTGTACTCGCTCAACGAAGGCACGACGAAGGTCGATGAGACCGGTCGCATCACCGAGACGCGCTTCCGTGAGATGATCGATGACATCGTCGCCGGCAAGGCATGGGGCTCGATGGATCTGACCGAGCCGGGCGCGGGCAGTGATCTCGGCGCGATCCGCAGCACCGCGACGCTCGGCGACGATGGCATCTGGCGGATCTCGGGGGAGAAGATCTTCATCACCTCGGGCCACGCGAAGTGGCACTTCGTCATCGCGCGCAGCGAGCCGCTGCCGGGCGCCGACGCCGGGCCGGGCGCGGGGCTCGCCGGGCTGTCGATGTATCTCGTCAAAGCGTTCGACGAGCCGAAGAAGGGCGAGAAGGTGCGCTACGCGCGCTTCGAGCGCATCGAAGAGAAGCTCGGTCACCATGGCTCGGCGACGGTCGCGGTGACCTACGACGAGAGCCCGGGGCTGTTGATCGGTCAGCGCGGCGAAGGCTTCAAGCAGATGTTGTTCCTGATGAACAACGCGCGGATCGGGGTCGGCTTCGAATCGATCGGGCTGATGGAGGCCGCGACCCGGCTCGCTCGGGATTACGCCGAGCAGCGGCCGAGCATGGGCAAGACGATCGATCGCCATGAGATGATCGCCGACTACCTCGATGAGATGGAGAGTGACATCGAAGGCATCCGCGCGATCGTGATGCGGGCGGCGTGGCACGAGGAGCTGTCGCAGCGCAACCGGCTCGCGCGCGACAACTACGCGGAGCGGGGCACCGAGGCGTGGAAGACCCACAACCGGGAGCATCACAAGCACAAGGCACAGGCGCGGCGGCTGACGCCGCTCCTCAAGTACCTCGGCGCGGAGAAGGCGGTCGAGCACGCGCGGCGCTGCGTGCAGATCCATGGCGGGGTGGGATACACCCGGGAGTACGGCGCGGAGAAGCTGTTGCGCGATGCCATGGTGATGCCGATCTACGAAGGCACGAGCCAGATCCAGGCGCTGATGGCGATGAAGGACGCGCTCGTCGGCATCATTCAGGAGCCGCAGGCGTTCGTGGCGGCGATCAGCCGCGCGCGGTGGCGGAGCCTGTCGGCGCGGGACGGGCTCGAGAAGCGGGTCGCGCGGATGGAGAGCCTGATGCTGTCGGCGCAGCAGCATCTCATGCAGAAGACGGCGACCGACAAGCTGCGCGCGCTCGGCGGGCGCCCGATCGCGGAGTGGCCGGAGCGGTTCCTCAAGAACTGGGATCCGAAGCGTGACTTCGCGTATGCCATGCTGCACGCCGAGCGGCTGTGTCGGCTGATGGCCGACGTCGCGATCTGCAAGACGCTGTGGCATCAGGCGTCGCGGCACGCCGATCGGCGGGCGGTGCTCGCGCGCTACCTCGAGCGGGCCGAGCCGCGGGCGCGGCACCTGCACGATGTCATCACGACGACGGGTGAGCGCATGCTGGCGTCGCTGGCCGAGCCGGGCGCGAGCGAGGCGGCGGGCTGAGGCCGGCGCTCAGAAGTCGATCTTGAGCGCGGCGCTGGCGAGGAGCAGGCTGGTGCCTTCGTCGTCGTCGACGTCGTCACACCGCTCGAAGCCGTTGATCTCGAGGCAGGCCTCGGTGACGTACATCAGCGCGTACTGCACCATGGGTCCGAGCGAGAGGCTGGGCGTCAGCGAGAAGAAGAGCGAGGCCTGCGCGCCGAAGAGGCCGCCGGTGAGCGAGGCGGTCACGCTGTCGACGCTGTCCTCCCCGCTCACGGCGAGGGCGAAGCCGCCGAGGACCGGGCCGAGGAGCAGCTCGATGTCGCCGTCGTCGACGAGGTGAAACATCGGCGCGATCTGGAAGACGGCGAGCGCGCCCGACTGCTCGACGCCGGGGCGTTCGTCGAAGGAGAGCGGGTGGACGTGGAGCTGGCCGTGCAGCGAGAAGATGGGGGCGATCCGGCCGCCGAACGAGAGGCCGATGTTGACGCCGGCGTCGTAGTCGGCGTCGTCGTCGTCGCTGGCGATGTCGGCGAGGCCGAGCATGGGGATGAAGGAGAGCTCGGCGTGGCTGACGGCCGGCAGCGCGAGCAGGGCGGCGATGAGGATGGGCTTGTTCATGAGTGCCTCTTCGATGTGTCCCGTTCTCCGGCGACGCTAACAGAGCCCGGGCGGGAGGGGAAGCTTGCGTGTCGTCGGGTTGGACGGCGGGGCGATTAACTGCTAATGCCGCCGGGATGAGCATGGCGTCACGCAGCATCCCGCCGGCGAGCCCGCCGCCCGAGCCGGGGCCGGGGGCAGGGCCGGGGCCGGGGCCGGGGGCAGGGCCGGGGCCGGGGCCGACCGGGCTGTCGGTGGTGGTCGCCTCGCGGCTGCTGATCGTGGGGCTGCTCGGCTTCGGGCTCGTGTACTTGCAGTCGATCCTGATCCCGCTGGTGTTCGCGCTGCTGTTGTCGTTCGTGCTGCTGCCGGCGGTGCGGTGGCTGACGCGGCGCAAGGTGCCGAGCGGGGTGGCGATCATGGCGTGCCTGACGGCGGCGATGCTGCCGTTGACGGGGCTCATCCTGTTCTTCATCAGCACGGCGGGGCCGCTCTCGCAGGAGATGCCGAAGTATCAGGATCGGCTGGTCTACGAGACGAACCACCTCATCGACTGGGCGGCGACGCGGATCGGGGATGATGAGGCGCGGGAGACGGTGCGGCGGGAGCTGACGGAGAACCTGCTGCCGCGGATCCTCGACGAGGGCGCGCGGATGGCGCAGCGCACGCTGGGCACGGCGACGGCGGTGCTCGGCGCGTTCGCGTTGACGCTGTTGCTGGCGGGGTTCTGTCTGGCCGAGGCGCAGCGGTTCCGCGAGAAGTTCGCCGAGGCGTACGGGGGTGATCATCCGCTGCTCGACGCGCTGAAGGGGATCGGGCACGACGTGCGGGCCTATCTGGTCGCGAAGACCTTCATCAGCGCGGTGACGGGGCTGTGCGTGGGGCTGTTCCTGTGGGCGTGCGGGGTCGACTTCGCGGCGTTCTGGGGGTTGCTGGCGTTCCCGCTCAACTTCATCCCGACGGTGGGCGCGGTGGTGGCGTCGCTGCCCCCGGTGCTGGTGGCGTTGGTCGATCCGGCGCTGTCGGGGTGGATGGCGTTCTCGGTGGTGGTGGGGCTGGTGGCGATCAACGGGGTGATCGGGGCGTGGCTGGATCCGCGCTACGTGGGGCACGCGGTCAAGGTGTCGCCGCTGGTGGTCTTCGGGTCGATGCTGGTGTGGGGGATCTTGTGGGGGCCGGTGGGCATGATCCTGGCGGTGCCGATCATGGTGTCGGTGAAGGTGATCTGCGCGCGGTTCCCGGGGCTCGAGCGGATCGCGACGTTGATGAAGGGCTGAGCGGTGAAGCGGCGGCTGGTCGGGGCGGCATTGCTGGGCGCGGGGATCGCGATCGGGTTGGCGCTGCCGCCGCTGGTGCGGCAGCTCGACGGGGAGGGGCCGCGGGCGGTGCACGATCGGGGGCCGCTGCTCGCCGAGGAGGAGGCGCTGATCGGGCTGTTCTCGCGGGTGTCGCCGTCGGTGGTGTCGATCACGACGCTGGCGGTGGATCGGGTGTATGGGGCGCTGGACACGAGCGCGATCCCGCGGGGGACGGGGAGCGGCTTCGTGTGGGACGAGCGGGGGCATATCGTCACCAACTACCATGTGATCGCCGAGGCGGACGCGCTGCGGGTGACGCTGGAGGACCAGTCGACGTGGCCGGCGCGGGTGGTGGGGCTGGCGCCGGAGGTGGATCTGGCGGTGCTGCACGTCGAGGCGGGGCGGGGCGCGCTGCCGCCGATCCGGGTGGGGCGCTCGCATGACCTGCAGGTGGGGCAGCGGGTGCTGGTGATCGGCAACCCGTTCGGGCTCGATCACTCGCTGACGACGGGGGTGGTGAGCGCGCTGGATCGCACGATCCGGTCGCTGTCGGGGCGGGAGATCCAGGGCGTGATCCAGACGGACGCGTCGATCAACCCGGGCAACTCGGGGGGTCCGCTGCTCGACAGCGCGGGGAGGCTGGTGGGGGTGGCGACGGCGATCAAGAGCCCGTCGGGCGCGAGCGCGGGGATCGGCTTCGCGGTGCCGGTGGACACGGTCAATCGGGTGGTGCCGCAGCTCATCACGTACGGGAAGCTGGTGCGGCCGCGGCTGGGGGTGCAGATCGCGCACGACGCGATGAACCGGCGGCTGGGGCTCGATGGGCTGCTGGTGCTGACGGTGGAGCCGGAGAGCGCGGCGGCGCGGGCGGGGTTGCAGGGCACGGGGCGCGATCGGCAGGGGCGGGTGGTGCTCGGCGACGTGCTGGTGGCGGTGGGCGCGCGGCGGCTGCGGGTGAGCGACGATCTGTTGATCGCGCTGGAGGGGCACGACGCGGGCGACGTGGTGGAGGTGACGCTGGTGCGGGCGGGCGCGGCGATGTCGGCGCGGGTGCAGCTCGATCCGCCGGCGGAGTAGCCCGCCGGGTCAATCAGCACCTCAACCAAGCAACCGGGCGAGGCTCCCGATGAGCTGGGCGTGGGTGAAGGGCTTCTGCAGGAAGTCGACGCGCTCGTCGCCGGGGAGCTTGTGGAAGGCGTCGTGCTCGGGGAAGCCGCTCATGAGCAGGATCGGGACGTCGGCGCGCAGCTCGCGGAGGATGCGGTAGACCTCTTCGCCGTCGAGCTCGGGCATGGTGAGGTCGAGCACGACCGCGCGCAGCGACTCGCGGGCGCGGCGGAACTGCGCGACGGCCTCGCGGCCGTCGACGGCGACCTCGACCTGGAACCCGACCCGGCCGAGGACACGGGCGCCGAGGTCGCGGATGCTCTCCTCGTCGTCGACGAACAAGAGCCGCCCTTCGCCCACGAAGTCGCGCACCGAGGGCGCCGGCACCTCGGCGGAGCTGCGCGACGGCCCGACCCGCGCCGCCTCGGTCACGCTCGGCAACAGCAGCCGGAAGCGGCTCCCGGCGCCGGGCTCGCTCTCGACCTCGATGGTGCCGCCGTGGCCGCGCATGATCCCGAGCGCGGTGGCGAGCCCGAGGCCGCGGCCGGAGCCGGGGCGGGTGGTGAAGAACGGGTCGAAGATGCGGGGCACGATCTCGGGGTCGATGCCGGCGCCGTCGTCGATGACGTCGACGTAGACATAGAGCCCGTCGGGGAGCGGGTCGACGGCGGCGCCGCGGCGGGCGTCGACGCTCGGGTCGACGAGCCCGGTCGCGATGCGGATGTTGCCGGGGAGCCCGCCGAGCGCGTCGCTGGCGTTGTGTACGAGGTTGGCGACGACCTGCCGCAGCCGGGCGGCGTCGCCGCGGATCGCGGGCAGATCGGCGTCGCAGTCGAGCTCGATGTGGGCCTTGCGCGAGATGGTCGCTTCGAGGAGCTGGCGGATGTCGCTGACGAGGTCGCCGACGTGCAGCGGCGAGAGGCGCAGGTCGCCTTCGCCGGCGTAGGCGAGGAGCTGGTTGCACAGCTCGCTCGCGCGCCGCGCGGCCGCCGAGATCTCGGCGAGCGTCTGGGCGGCCTCGCCGTTTTCGCCGAGGTCGAGCAGCGCGAGCTCGGCGTTGCCGAGGATCGCCATCATCAGGTTGTTGAAGTCGTGGGCGACGCCCTTGGCCATCACCCCCATGCTCTCGAGGCGGTGGGTGTCCTGCAGCCGGGCCTCGATGCGGCGGCGCTCGTCGCGGGCGCGCATCTGGTCGGTGATGTCGGTGTGGTTGCCGACGATGCGCCACGGGTGGCCCTCGGCGTCGCGCATGGCGTGGCCGCGCACGAGCATGGTGCGCAGGCTGCCGTCGCGGTGGCGGTAGCGCGAGGTGTGTTCGAATGGGATCCCGAGCTTGAGGTGGTCGCGCAGGCGCTGCTCGGCGAGCGGGCGGTCTTCGGGGTGGATGAGCGCGCGCCAGGTGTCGGCGTGCTCGGCGAGCTCGGCGGGGCCGTAGCCGAGCATCTCGCGCCAGCGCGCCGAGTAGCGCACCTCGTCGGTGCGCAGATCCCAGTCCCAGATGCCATCGCTCGTCGTGCGCAGGATGAGATCGAGCGTCTCGTTGCGCTCGCGCAGCGCCTCTTCGGCGCGGCGGCGCTCGGTGATGTCGGAGAAGGTCGCGAGCACCGCCGGCTCGCCGTCGAACTCGATGAGGCTCGCCGAGGTGATGACGAAGCAGGGCGCGCCGTCGCCGTCGGTGAGCGCCATCTCGCGCTGCGCGACGTGGCCGTCGGCTTCGAGGTGGGCGAGGAAGCCCGGGCGGTCGTCGAGGCCGGCGTAGAAGTCGCCGGCCTCGGGCTCGGTGCGGCGGCCGAAGAGCTCGACGGCGTGCGGGTTGGCGAAGACGACCGCGCCGTCGGCGAGCGCGGTGATCACCATCGGGACGGTGACCGCCTCGACGATGCAGCGCGCGCGCTCCTCGCTGCGGGCGAGCGCCTCTTCGACCAGCCGCCGCTCGGTGACGTCGGTGTAGGACCCGATCATGCGCAGCGGGTTGAAGCCGCCCTGCCGGGTCACGACCTGCCCGCGCGCGAGCACCCAGCAGACGCTGCCGTCGCGGCGCAGCAGGCGGTGCTCGAGGTGGTACATCGGGGCGTCGCCCCACAGGTGGTTCTCGAACGCCGCCGCGACCCGCTCGCGGTCGTCGGGGTGCACGACCCGCATCCAGTTGTCGTAGCGGAACTCGATCTCGCGCTCGGCGTAGCCGAGCATGGCGTAGAGCCTCGCGTTGCAGGTGATCTCGCCGGTGACGAGGTCGACGTCCCACAGGCCGTCATAGGTCGCGGCGCGCGCGACCGCGGCGACCTCGCGGGCCTTCTTGACGTTCTGCTCGGCGCGCTTGCCGGCGTCGATGTCGACGGCGACGGTGTAGGTGCGCTCGCGGCTCGGGTCGGACATCGCGACGCAGGCGAACCACTTCCAGCCGCCGTCGCCGGTGCGGAGCCGGATGTCGACGCGGCGCGCGGTCTGCGGCTGCTCGACCCGGCGCGCGTCCTCGGCCTGCGCGGCGGCGCGGTCCTCGGGGTGGAGCAGCAGGTGGTAGGGCTTGCCGATGAGGCCGCGCGGGTCGATGCCGAGCAGCTCGCGGTGCGAGGCGCTCAGCCAGCGCAGGGTGCCTTTGAAGTCGACGACCCCGAAGAGCGCGTCGCCGACGTCGACCGCCGCCCGCAGCGCGTGGGGCAGCGCGACGTCCTCGCGGGCGCGGGCGGCGGCGATGACGCCCTGCACGAAGCCGTCGCGGCGGGAGAGGCGCTCGCAGACGCGGGTGCGGGTGCCGTCGGGGCGCTGGATCGTGTAGCGCAGCTCGGCGCGCTTGCGGTCGCGGAGGCGGGCGTAGATGGCGGCGACCCGCTCGCGCTCGGGCTCGTCGAGGCCGACGAGGCGGAAGTCACCCGCCGCGCGCAGCTCGGAGAGCGAGCGGCCATAGAGCTTGCGGGCGGGCGCGCCGAGGAAGCGCAGCTCGCCGCTCGCGGTCATCACATAGACGACGTCGGGCAGCGCGTCGAGGGCCGGTCGCAGGCCGCCGCGGATGTCTCTCGGTCGTGAGGTGGACATGGGCGCCGGTGATCATGCCCGCTCGCGCGCGCTCACGCCACCACTCCGGGCAGCGGCCCCTCACCGGCGTCGCCGAAGCGGTCGAAGCGCTGCCCGAGCGCGCCGGCGAGCGCCGCGTAGAGGTCGCCGTGGCGGCGGTGGCCGAAGCGCAACAGCCGCCCGGTGCGCACCCCGCCCGCCTCGCCGCCGGCGACGATGAACGGCATGTCGTGGTGCTGGTGGGTGTTGCCGTCGCAGACCTCGGTGCACAAGAGCGCGACGGTGTGGTCGAGCATCGTGCCGTCGCCCTCGGGCCGGGCGGCGAGCGCGGCGAGCAGATACGCGAACTGCTCGACGAACCAGCGCCGCTGCGCGACGAACGAGGTGAACTTCGGGTCGCCGAGGTCGTGCCGCGCGCCGTAGTGCGACGCCTCGTGGCTGCGCATGAACGGCGTGATCGCGGCCATCTCGGTGCCGGGGAAGGCGCTCATCATCAGATCGGTGGTGTGGTGGCTCGACTGGATGACCCCGACCCGGGTCAGCCCGCAGGCCATCGCCTGCACGAGCACGTCGGTCTGCGCGCGCAAGAGGCTCGGGAAGCGCTCGGGCGCATAGAGCGCGCCCTGGTCGATCGCGGCGACGCTCGCCGGGGTGCGTTCGCAGGCGTCGCCCATCTCTTGCGGCGGCTCGGCGAGCGGCACGAGGCGGCGTTCGAGCTCGCGGAGCGCGTCGAGGTGCAGCTCGAGCCGCGCCCGCTCGCGGCCGGCGACGCGGCCGCGCAGATCGGCGAGGTCTTGGGCCATCACGTCGAGCACCGAGCGGCGCCCGGCGTCGCGGTCGTCGACCGGCGGGGCGCCGGGCGGGAGCGCGCCGCCGAAGAGGCGGCGGAACGCCTGCACCGGGTCGTCCTCGGGCGCGACGGTGCCGCCGGCGTTGACGTACGAGATGTGCTTGTCGCCCGAGGCGCCGCCGTGGTTGGCCTGCACCCCGAGGTAGACGTGGCGGTGCGGCGCGTCGGCGCCGGCCGTGCGGGCGAGGACGCGGTCGATCGACTCGCCGAGGCCGCGGTCGACGGCGGTCAGCAGCTTCTGCGCGCCGCCGGGGTGGCTGCCGTTGTCGGTGTCGCCCATCGAGAGGCCGCGGAAGAAGACGCAGCGGTCCTGCCAGGGGCGGAGCGGCGCGAGCAGCTCGGGGAGCGCGAAGCCGACCTCGGGGCCGTCGACGTGCCACAGGCTCGGCTCGCCTTGCTGGCTTTGGCCGGGCACGCCGTCGGGGAAGTAGAAGACGATGAAGCGGCGGGCGCGGCCGAGCTGAGCGCGCGCCTCGCCGCCGAGGAGCCCGAGCGCGCCGGGGAGCGCGAGCCCGGCGGCGGCGGCCTTGAGGAAGGCGCGGCGATGCCATCGATGACGTGGGCGAGCCATGCTCATCACTCCACCTCCGCCCGGCGCACGGTGAACGCCGGGTCGCGCGCGACGCGGACCAACAGCGCGCGGATGTCTTCGCCGTCGGCGGCGAAGCCTTGGGCGAGGGCCTCGGCGGCGCATTCGCTGTCTTCGCCGGCGCCGAGCGCGAAGCGGCGGACCTGGGTGACGAAGCAGCGGCGCGCGGCGTGGCTGTCGGCGAGGATCGCGGCGAGCGCGGGCAGGCCCTGGTAGGGGGCGCGGGTGGCGGTGCCGAGCCCCTCGACGTCGTTCATGTCGCCGCGGTCGTCGATCGGCTGGCCGTTCTCGGTGGCGCGGGCGCGGCCGATCGCGTCGAAGCCTTCGAAGCCGAAGCCGACGTCGTCGATGTAACGATGGCAGGCATGGCAGAAGGGATCGTCGGTGTGCTGGCGGAAGCGTTCGCGGGTGGTAGCGCGGGGGTCGACGTCGGGCACGCCGCCGGCGTTGGGCGGGGCGGGCGGAAGCTCCTGGCAGAGCAGGCGGCGGCGCACGAAGAGGCCGCGGCGGATGGGAGACGACTGGTCGGCGTGGGCGTGGGTAGCGAGCACGCTGCCGAGGCCGAGCACGCCGGCGGCGCGCCCGGGGGGCGCAGGCACGGTGCGCAGCTCGGGGCCGGCGATGCCTTCGATGCCATAGAGGCGGGCGATGGCTTCGTTGACGGGGGTGTGGGCAGCGAGGAGCAGCCCGCGGAAGTCATGGGGGCCGTCGAAGACGACCTCGGTGACGAAGCGCCGGGTCGCGGCGAGGAGCGCGTCGCGGGTGGCGCCGTCGAGCGCGGCGTCGGCGCGCACGGCGAGCGGGAGCGGCTCGACGCCGAGCCATTGCTCGGCGAAGGCGCCGAGGGTGGCACGGGCGCGGGGGTCTTCGAGGAGGCGGCGGGCGTGGCGCTCGATGCCATCGGCGGTCGCGAGCTCACCGCGCTCGCCGGCGGTGAGCAAGGCGTCGTCGGGCGGGGCCGACCAGAGGAAGAACGCGAGCGCGCTCGCGGTCTCGGGGCCGGTGAGGCGCCAGGTGCCGTCGCCCTGCGGCTCGCCGAGCTCGGTGCGGTAGAGGAAGTGCGGCGATGACAACAGCGCGGCGAGGAAGCGGCGCTGCCCGTCGGGGCCGTCGAGGAGCGCGCGGTAGCGGGCGCTCTCGTCGGCGGTGGGCGCGCGGCGGAAGGCGCGGCGCAGGAGCGCGAGGCAGTCATCACACGACGCCGCGGCGGCGAGGTCCTCGGCGGCCTCGACGTAGGCTTCGAGGGTCACCGTCTCGACGCGGGCCGAGTCGGCGTGGTTGTCGAAGGCATAACCCTCGGGGCGGGTCTCGGGCGGCAGCCGCCGCGAGGGGCGCCCGCCGGGGGCGACGGCGGCGGCGCAGCGCAGCTCGACGACCGAGTTCTGGCCGCCGAAGCCGTCGTTTTCGGTCCAGTCATTGGCCGGATCGGCGTGCCAGCGGGCCTCGTCGGCGACGAACTTGTAGCGGTGGGTGCCTTCGCCGATGACATGGGTGCCTTGCCAGCTCGCGCTCGCGGCGTCGTAGGCGAGCGCGAGGCCGCCGGCGGCGCGGGTGGGTGCCCAGCCGTTGAAGGTGCCGGCGACGTGTACCGTGCGGGCGGCGGGCTCGATGGCGGCGGGGAAGCGGAAGGTGATCTCGCCGCAGGCGGCCGGGTTGGCGTCGGCGGCGGGCCAGAGCAGGTCGCGGACGGCGTTGTCGTACTCGCGGCGGGTGAGGAGGCGGAGGCGGCGGGGCAAGAGCTCGGGCGGGGCCTCGGTGCAGTCGACCGCCGCCTCGCCGCCGGCGAGGAGCCAGGCCGCGATCTTCGCGGCGCAGTCGCCCTGGCAGGCGGCGGGATCGGGCGGTGGCATGGTGAGGTCGATGCGGGTGGTGAGCGCGTCGTGCTCGTAGCCGGCGAGCATGTCGAGCGCGGGGCCGACGCCGCCTTCGCGGGCGGGGCCGTGGCAGGCGGCGCAGTGACGGCGGTAGAGTTCGGCGGCGTCGTCGTCGGGCCCGGGGCCGACGCCGCGGTCGGGCGCGGGCAGCCCGTCGTCGGGGTCGGGCGCGGCGGCGTCGGGCGGGATGCCATCGTCGGGGTCGATTGCGGCGGTGCCATCGAGCGTGGCATCGGGGGCGCCGTCGGTGTCATCGGCGCCGGGGGGCGCGCAGGCGAAGAGGAGGCAGGTGAGGCATACCCAGCCGTGTCTCATCGAGGCAGCACCTCCACCCGCGGGAGCCGGGCGAGGTGCCCGTCGCGCAGGCTGCTGACATAGAGATGGTCGTCGGTCTCGAGGGCGCCGGTGGTGTAGAGCGGCGGCCCGTCGGGGGCTTGCAGGTCGACGAGGACCGCGCCGGTGTCATCGAAGGCGATGACATGGCCGTGGGGGGTGGCCTTGGGGCGCACGAAGGCGGGGAGGCGCTCGACGACCTTGCGGAGGAACGGCGAGTCGGAGAGCGCGTCGAGGATCTTGCTGCGCGGCGAGACGAGCCCGACCCAGTAGCGGCCGTCGCGGCCGCGGGCGAGGTTGTCGGGGAAGCCGGGGAAGCCTTCGATGACGGTCTCGGTGGTGCCTTGCTTCGGGCCGCGGAGGTGGTGGCGGATGATGCGATAGCTGCCGGTCTCGACGACGAGCACGCTGTCGCCGTCGTGGCCGAGCGCGACGCCGTTGGCGAACTGCAGGCCCGAGAGCACGGTGGTGACGGTGCCATCGGGGTGCCATGCCAGCAGCCGGCCGTGGCCGCCGTGCTCGTTGATGTCGAGCACGCTCGCGGCGTAGGTGTCTCCGATGGCGCGGGCGGAGAAGCGGGTCGAGGCGTCGGAGAAGTAGACGGTGCCATCGGGGGCGATGTCGAGGTCGTCGGCGTAGACGATGGGGACGCCATCGGCGGTGTCGGCGAGCAGGGTGATGCTGCCATCGGGGGTGACGGCGAGGAGCCCGCGGAAGGCATCGGCGACATAGAGGCGGCCGTCGGGGCCGAATTCGATGCCGAGCGGGCGGCCGCCGGTGTGGGCGACGACGACGGGCGCGGTCGCGCCGGGGTCGAAGCGGAGGATGTCGCCGCCGTGGGTGGCCGTGTAGACGCGGCCCTGCGCGTCGACGGCGAGGTCTTCGGGGCCGTGGCGGCCGCCGAGGGGCAACAGCTCGGCGGCGGCGAGGCGGGTGTTGGGGGCGTAGGGCCCGGTGTAGCCGGGGTTCGGCGGGGCCTTCCAGGCGACGGGGGCGACGGCGACGGGCCACAAGAGCAGCCAGAGGAAGACGGCGACGAGCAGGCTGGCGGCGGCGATGAGGACGGCGCGGCGCATGGTCACCTCCGGGTCGGTGAGATGATGACAGGTCGGGGGCCGAATACAAGCGGGTGACTCAAGTTGGAGTGACGGTGAAAAGATCCGTGACGCGAGGGGGTTTCCGATCGAGGGGCGCTTCGTGCTCCAATGCGCGGGCAACCCCGCGGCCCGGCCGCGCATCGCATCGCCGTCGGCCGTGGGGCCGAAGCGACACCACGCTTGGAGGACACATGACCCGCATCTTCACCGCCGCGCTGCTCGCGCTCGGCTTCACCCTCGGCGGCGCCTCGGTGGCGCTCGCGTGCAATGGTCACGAGGCGACGGCGGCGGCGCCGGTCGACGCGGCGACGCTGGCGTCGTGGATCGAGAAGAAGGAGACGAAGGTGTTCCACGCGGCGGACGCGGCGACGTTCGCGGCGGGCACCCTGCCGACGGCCGTGCGGGTGGATTACACGGCGCTGGACGCGGCGACGCTCGGGGCGGACAAGGACGCGCGCATGACCTTCCTGTGCGGGAGCTCGATGTGCGGGGCGTCGAAGAAGGCGGCGATGGCGGCGATGGAGCTGGGGTACACGAACGTGCACGTCTTCAAGGAGGGCATCGCGGGCTGGAAGGCGGCGGGCAAGGAGCTGGTGGTGGCGCAGGCGCCGAAGGCGGCGAAGGTCAAAGCCGACGGCTGATCTCTTTGCCGTGCTCGCTCCGGCGCCCTCCGCGGCTTCGCCGCTGCGGGCGGGCGCTCCGCTGCGTTGTCGGTGCTCGGTCGCTTCGCTCCCTGCGCCCTCCGCCTTGCTCCGGCCCGTGCGGCTCTGGCCGAACGCCTGCGCTGCGCTCGGCGGCTCGCTCCGCTCGCGTGTTCCGGCGGCTGCGCCGCCTTCACGGCTGATTCAGTGAAGGTCGTTGCCTCCAGGCATCACCGGGGGTGGGGCATCACCACGGATCCGGCATCACCACGTCGCT
This sequence comes from Myxococcales bacterium, assembly GCA_020633515.1. The sequence goes on along the minus strand of JACKDM010000035.1, from coordinate 29,633 downwards.
GCCGTGTTCGAAGCGGAAGCCGAGGCGCACCTGGCAGGGCTCGCCGGGGCGGCAGGTGACGGGGAGGTGCACGATGCCGTCGGCGTCGGGGTGGGGGCGGCCTTCGGTGCAGTGTTCGTCGACGGGGACGACCTCGAGGTCGGCGAGCTCGCTGATGGGCATCTGGAGCTCGACGACGACCTCGCCGATGTCGGCGCCGCCGTAGATGAGCTCGGTCTCGGTGACGAAGACGGTGCGGTCGCGGCCGATGGTGCGCTTCTGGAGGCGGCGGAGGCGGCGGTGGCGGACGGTGTAGCGGTCGTCGCTGCCGAAGGCGAGCTCGAAGCGTTCGCCGGGGCCGACGTAGGTGATGTCGCCGGTGCCGGTGAAGGCGGTGTCGCGGCGGAGCTCGACGGGGCCGGCGAGGATGGGCCAAGAAGCGGTGTTCTGGAGGCGGGCGAGCTCGAAGACGGCCTCGGCGAGCGCGGGGCGGGTGACGTGGGCGATGGTGGCAGGGGCGTCGAAGCAGCCGAGCTCGACGCGGTGGGGGCGGCCGTCGCTGGGGATGTCGACGCGGTCGCGGGCGCGGAAGGTGCGGGCTTCGCCGCCGTCGTCGACGCCAGGGAGGGCGGCGTCGCCTTGGTCGGTGGCGATGGCTTCTTCGCGGTGGGCGACGACGACGCGCTTCTTGTCGGCGCGGGGCTGGGCGCGGAGGCGGTCTTCGTGCAGGTCGGGGAGGCGGGCGCCGGCGGCAGGGCGGGCGGTGGAGAGGGTGAGCTCGATGTCGCGCCAGTCTTCGCCGGTGTGCTGCCAGAGGGTGCCGAGCGCGGTCCATTCGACGCGGCCGTCGGCGGTGACGAGGCGCGCGGTGTGGGCGGGGCGCCACAGCGCGCAGGGTACGATCTGGGTGAGGGTGAGGGTGATGGGGGCCGAGGCGTCGACGTGGAGCTGGAGCTCGAGGTCGCAGACGACGCGGCCGGGGTCGTGAGCGGCGGCGAGGTGTTCGAGGCGGGCGAGGCGTTCGGCGGCGTCGTGTTCGCGGGTGGCGGCGGCGCGGACGGCGGCTTCGGCGGCGTCGAGGCGGGCTTCGAGGCGGGCGACGGCGGGCGCGGGGTCGGCGGGCTGACCGGCGCGGATGGCGCGGTCGGCGTCGTGCAGGTAGCGGGCGAGGCGGGCGCGGGCGGCGTCGCGGCGGGCGCGGGCATGGCGGGCGTCGTCGGCGGCGGCGTGGGCGTCGGCGCGGGCGTCGTCGCGCTCGGTGACGCGGCGGGCGGCGCGCTGGGGGTCGGTGATGCGGCGGCGGACGGCGCGGAGGTGCTCGACGGTGGCGGGGCCGGCGTCGACGCGGGCGTCGAGGTGGGCGTCGCCGGCGAGGGGGGTGACGTCGGGGACGCGGAGGCGGTGGCGGCCGGGGGGGAGCTCGATGGTCTCGGTGCGGGTGAGCTCGGCGCGGTCTTCGTAGGCGGTGACCTTGCGCACCGGCATGGGGCAGTCGCGGGGTTCACTCACGGCGGTTGCCTCCGCTGAGTTCGAGCTTGGCGGGGAAGGTGATGCGGTAGCCGTGCTCGACGGTGACGACGCCGCGGGCGGGGATGTCGAGGCGCCAGCGGAGGCCGCCGTCGAGGGGGGCGCCGTCGGGGGCGCGGTCGGTGCGCTCGGCGGGGGGGCGGGTGTCGAGCGGTTCGACGGCGACGCGGTCGTCGTCGGGGTCGTCGCGGACGGGGAGGCGGTCGTAGACGACGAGGCGGGCGGGGTGGTCGAGGGCGGAGCGGATCTTCGTGGTGACGCGGTGCTCGACGCGGGTGCTCTGGGTCATGAGGCCGCGGTCTTCCTGCATCATCTCGACCTTGCGGTCGATGATGCGGAGCGCGGGTTCGAGGCCGAGGTTCATCTCGATGGGCTCGCCGCCGCCGGTGCCGCGGAGGCGGCCGGTGGCGCGGTAGCGGCCGTCGACGTGGATGCGGAGCGGGCCTTGGGGGAGGGGTTCGCCGTCGTCGAGGTGGACGGTGCAGAAGCGCCAGACGTCGTTGCTCTCGCGGGGCACGGCGCGGAAGTCGACGGCGGCGGCGGCGGTGCGGGTGACGACGGGGACGCGGTGCCAGCGGCCGTCGCCGGGGACATCGTGGGCGCCGGTGGCGTCGCGGACGACGGGGTAGCCGTCGGGGGGGAGTGGCTCGGTGCCGGGGGGCGTGGGGGCGTTGGCGAGGCGGGCGGCGGCGGCTTCGAGGGCGGCGACGGCGCGGGGGAGGGCGTCGGCGGCGTCGGGGTCGTGGTCGGCGACGAGGGTGCGGAGGTGGGCGGTGGCGTCGACGGGCCAGAGGCGGCCGCGGCCGGGTTCGTCGGGGCCGGCGAGGCGGGTGTAGGCGTAGCGGAGGCGCTCGGGGAGGCCGTCGTCGGGGGCGGGCGCCGCCGCCTTCGAGCATGGGGGCGGGGGCGCCGCCGCCGCCTTCGCCGCCCTTGGCCGAGGGGGCGCCGGCGCGGGCGCGCATCGGCATGTCGGGCATCGGGGCCATCGAGGGCGCGGGCGGGGGCATGAAGCCGCCGGGCGGGGCGCCGCCGAAGCCCTGCGGCGCCGCGCCGAGCGAGGGCGGGGCCATCGGCGGCGGGGGGAGTGAGCTGCGGGCCATCTCGCCGTCGTAATCGGCGAGCTTCGGCGCGGCGGGCGCGGGGCGGGGCTTCGCCGGGCGCGGGCGGCTCGGGGGCGGCGGGGGCGCGGGGCGGTGGCGGTCGTAGTCGGCGAAGAGCGCGTCGAGCCCCTCGGGGAGCGGGCGGAAGGCCGGGCGGCGGGGCGGCACGACGGGGCCGATGCGCCACGATCCGAGCGCGGGCGCGGTGGCCTGCCGGCGCAGATCGGCGGTGCTGACGGCGATCTCGGCGCCGCTCCAGTCCTCGCCGCTCGCCTGCGCGACGAGCGCGTCGAAGCGGAGCCGGGCGCGGTCGCCGTCGAGCTCGAGCGCGTAGGTGGGCACCCAGCGGGCGGCGGCGACGAAGTACTCGACCTCGATCCGCACCGGGGCCTCGACGCCGTGCAGGGTGAAGGCGACGCCGCGGGTGAAGCGGGGCGGCGCGGTGTCGCCCTCACGGGTGCGCTCGGCCTCGGCGGCGGCGGCGGTGAGCGCGCGGCGCTCGGCGAAGAGCGCGCGGCGGCGGGCGGCGAGCGCGTCGTGGCGGGCGTCGAGGAGGTCGTGCCAGGCGGTGAGCGCGTCGATGTCGGGGGGCGGGCTCGGATCGAGCGGGCCGTCGGCGGCGGGCGCGAGGAGGGCGGCGCGCTGCTCGATCTCGGCGAGCTCGACCTCGATCTCGGCGAGCCGCGCCGCGCGGGTCTGCGCCGCGTGATCGTCGGGCGCGACCGGCGCCGCGTCGCCGCGGGGCAGCAGCCGGCAGGTCTCGCGCACCGCGCCGACGGTGCCCGCCGCGGGGCGGATCCGCAGCGTGTCGCCGGCGTGCAGGAGCGGCAGGTCGACGACCTCGACCGGCCCCGGCCCCGCCTCGCCGACCCGCACCACCAGCGCGCCGTTGCGGTGCAGGCACACCCGCTCGATTGTCGTCCGCATCGCTCCCCTCCCCCCTCGGCTCGCGCGCGGCCGCTGCGTCAGCGCAGGATCGGCCGGCTCGCGAGGTCGCGGGTGATGTTCTTCTGGTGCGCCTCGAGGGTGCCGCCGCCGATCTCGATGAGCTTGGCGTCGCGCCACAGGCGCTCGACCTGATACTCGCCGACGTAGCCGTAGCCGCCGAGCACCTGGATGGCGCGATCGGCGACGTTCTTGGCCATCGTCGCGCAGTAGAGCTTGACCCCGTCGGAGTCGATCCGGCCGCCGCCCGCGTCGAGCTTCATGGCCTGCGCGACCATGTAGACGTAGCTGCGCCCCGCCATGTACTCGGCGTACGACTCGCCGATGTGGCGCTGGATCTGGCCGAAGTGGTTGAGCGGCTTGCCGAACGAGCGCCGCTCCTGCGCGTGGCGGTTCATCACCTCGATGCAGCGGCGCGCGATGCCGAGGCTCATCGCGGCGAGCGTCAGCCGCTCGATCTCGAGGTTGCGCATCATGTGGAAGACCGCGTGGCCCTCGCCGCCGACGAGGTTCTCGCGCGGCACCCGGCAGCCTTCGAAGACGAGCTCGGCGGTCGGCGAGGCGCGCATGCCGAGCTTGTCGCCGAGCTTCTGCCCGAGCGAGAAGCCGGGCGTGCCCTTCTCGACGACGAAGAGCGAGAGCTCCTTGCGGCCGCCGCCGGTGACGCGGGCGTAGACGAGGAAGACGTCGCCGAGGGTGTGCGCGTCGATGGCGCCGTTGGTGATCCACATCTTGGCGCCGTCGAGCACATAGTGGTCGCCGTCGGGGCGGGCGGTCGTGGTCATGCCGAGCACGTCGGTGCCCGCGCCCGGCTCGCTCATGCACATGCCGCCGATGAGTTCGCCGCTGCACGCGCCGGGCAGCCAGCGCGCGCGCTGCGCGTCGGAGCCGTTCTGCGCGAGGTTGTTGGCGAAGAGCATCGCGTGGGCGAGGTAGGCGAGGCAGAAGCCCGGATCGGCCGCCGCGAGCTCCTCGTGGGCGATCACCGCCGCGGTCGCGTCCATGCCCGAGCCGCCGAAGCGCTCGTCGACGGTGATGCCGAGGAGGCCGAGGTCACCGAGCTTGCGGAACAGCGCGACGTTGAAGCGCTCGTCGCGGTCGTGCGCCGCGGCCTGCGGGTCGACCTCCTTCTCGACGAAGTCGCGGATCATGCGCCGCAGCGCCAGGTGCTCCTCGGTGGGGTTGAACAGGTCGGACATCTCGCCTCTCGCACATCGCCAAAGCCAGCGGCCGATCAATACACCAACGCGGCGCCCGGTCGCGACCTCGGGCGCAGATCATCACCGGAGTCTCGCCGCGACCCGAATCGCCCGGCGTCCGGGCCGCATCTGCGCACCGTGTCCATCCACACCATCGCCCTCGTGCTCGCCGCCGCGATCCCCACCCTCGTCGCCGCGCAGCCGCCGCCCGATCCGCCCCCCCTCACCGTGCCGGCGCCGCCCGATCCGCCCGCGACCGCGCCACTCGCGCCGCCCGCGACCGAGCCGCCCGCGCCGCCCGAGCCGCACGCGCTCGCCACGCCCGCGCCGCCCGTGCCCGTCACCGCGCCGCCCCCGCCCCCCGCCGACCGCTTCGACCCCGGCCTCCTCCCCGCGCTCGGCGCGCTCGTGCCGGGCGTCCTCCTCCACGGCAGCGGCCACTACCTCGCCGGCGACCGCGACACCGCGCTCGACCTCCTCATCACCCAGGGCATCGGCCTCGGCATGATCCTCGGCGGCGGCGCCGTCGTCGCCGGTACCGGCGCCTCGCGCCACCTCATCGGCGTCAGCAGCGCCGTCGCGCTCGGCGGGGTCGGCGTCTTCTTCACCCCGATGCTCGCCGACCTCTACGGCGCCGCCACCGGCGGCCGCGACGCGCCCCCCCCGCCGCTCGTCCCACTCACCGCCCGCCTCGGCTACGCCTGGATCCACGACCCGCAGTTCGCCTACACCCACTTCACCACCGCCGGCCTCGAGGCCCGCTTCGAGACGATCACCCTCGTCAGCTCCGCCTTCATCGCGCTCGACGACGACAACCAGCGCCTCCGCCAGCGCCTCGACTGGCGCTGGCTCGGCGACAACCGCGGCCGCCTCGCCGACCAGAGCGCGCTCGACCTCCAGAGCGCCGTCACCTGGCACCGCTACGGCACCGACGGCTTCTCCGTCCTCACCGGCGAGCTCGCCTTCGACGGCCGCTACGACCTGCGCCGCTTCGCCGACACCCTGCGTGGATCGTTCGTCATCGGCCAGCTCGGCTGGGCGCTCGAGCTCTACGACTACGACGTGCCCGGCCTCGGCTTCGCCGAAGACACCTTCGAGATGCTGCTCCTGCGCTTCGGCTGGGGCCTCTACTTCGCCGACCGCCGCGGCGAGCTCGCGCTCTACTACGACCACCGCAAGGACGACTTCGCCGCCGGCCTCGGCGTCACCGGCCTCGGCGGCGGCATCCCCGGCCACCTCGGCCTCGCCGCCGACTACGCGCTCGACGACACCTGGGCGATCGACCTCGGCCTCGAGGTCGGCTCGGCCTGGATCGCCGGCGTCGGCGTCCGCTACCGCTACGGAGGCGCCCGATGAGACCCCCCGCCCTCGCCCTCCTCGCGCTCCTCGCCACCGGCTGCCTCCGCCCCGCCGAGGAGCAGGTCGAGCTCGACCGCACCGTCGGCCACGCCGAGCACCCCACCGCCGCCATCCGTGTCGCCGACGGCCTCGCCGCCATCGAAGCCCTCGACGCCGGCCGCCTCGACCTGTGGATCGGCGCCCCCGCCATCGACGCCACCCTCACCGTGCGCGACGGCGCCCCGCGCACCTGGACCCTCACCGCCCGCAACACCCTCGCCGACGCCGCGCTCACCCTCGACGGCACCCCCGCCCCCGAACCCGAGCGCCCCCTCCCCACCGAGGCGATCTGGACCCTCGACCTCCCCCCCGGCCGGCACACGCTGCGCCTCGCCCCGCCCGACCTCGACGCCGCCGCCCCCTGGCGCTTCGCGGTCCTCAGCGACGTGCAGCGCGCCATCGGCGAGATCGACGACATCACCCGCCTCCTCGCCCGCGAGGACGACGTGCGCTTCCTCGTCTCCGCCGGCGACCTCACCGACCGGGGCGAGCGCGACGAATACCGCAGATTCCGCGAGGAGATGCGGGCGGTGCCCTACCCCTTCTACGCCACCCCCGGCAACCACGAGCGCGGCGACGACGCCCGCAACTGGACCGACTTCCTCGGCCGCGCCAACTACACGTTCACCTTCCGCGACACCCGCTTCAGCTTCATCGACAGCAGCTTCGGCACCGTCGACCCCACCGTCTACGACTGGCTCGACGACTGGCTCGCCGCCGGCCGAGGCGCGCCCCACGTCGTCGTCACCCACATCCCCATCATGGACCCCGTCGGCCTCCGCGGCGGCCAGTTCCGCAGCCGCAAGGAGGCCGGCAAGCTCCTCGTGCGCCTCGCCCGCGCCGAGGTCGACCTCGCGCTCTTCGGCCACGTGCACAGCTACTATGCCTTCAGCCTCGCCGGCATCCCCGCCTACATCAGCGGCGGCGGCGGCGCGCTCCCCGAGCGCCTCGACGGGATCGGCCGCCACTACCTCGTCGTCGAGGTCGCCCCCGGCGCGATCGAGGGCGCGCGGCTGGTCCGGGTAGACTGAACACCCGTCCCCTGTCGATCCGTTGACGCTCCCCGGGGCGCATGGGAAGATGCCCCGAATTCGCAGCGCGGGGCGGCTCGACATGCTCACGATCGATCTCACCGAAGCGCAGGCCACCGGGCTCCTGGCGTTGTTCGAGCACGTCGAGCACCGGGCCGTCGACCAGCTCCGCATCGACCCGCGGCTCCTCGCCGCCATGCGCCGGGGCGTCGAGCGCTTCCGCGACGCCGTCGACGGCGTGCGCCCCCCCACCGACTTCGACCCGCTCCTCGAAGACCTCGGCGCGACCCTCGACGGGCTCCGCGACGCGCGCGTGATCACCGAGAGCCTCGAACGCCTCCACGAGCTCGTCGGCGCGGTCCGCATCGCCGCCGGCGTCGAGCGCGTCCGCCTCGCCGCCGCCCGCCGCGGCGAGCTCGCCTACTCCCGCTGGGCCGACGGCGTCCTCGACCGCTTCGGCGCCGGCGACCCCCGCTGGCTCGACGCCGCGGTCACCCTGCTCGACGACATCTGCGCCCCCGGCGGCGGCGACGACGACGAAGACGACGACCTCGACGACCTCGACGACGCCCCCGCGATCACCGCCCGCGCCGCGCCGAGCGCCCCCCGCCGCGCCCGGAAGTGACCGGCCGAGCATGCGGGATGCCCCCGAGCCCCCGCCGACGGGGGCGACGGCGCCGCTTCACTCTGCTAGGGTCTCGGGCACGAAGTGACGCAGCGATAAAACAGCGGTAGACCGATGCAAAACGCAGACGAGACGACGGCGGCCGATCCCACGTTCTCGACGGCGACCGACGGCGACGAACACGAGCGCGAGCTCACCCGCCCCGCCGTCATCGTCCTCACCGTGCTCTACCACCCCGACACCCGCCGGATCGGCGAGCGCCTCATCACCCCCTGGCGCCCCGGCGGCCTCGTCGAGCTCTACCGCCTCGGCCCCGCCTTCACCCGCCCCGACGGCGCCGACGCCGGCCCGCTCGGCGACCGCGGGCTCAGCCGCCGCAAGCTCACCCTCCGCATGACCGCCGCCGGCGCCCGCTTCGAACCCGAAGGCGAGCTCCCCTACACCCTCGGCGAGCGCGAGATCGGCCGCGAGCTCCTCGTCTCTGCCGAGGCCCTCGCCGCCGGCCTCCTCCTCGAGTGCGGCCGCCGCGTCCTCCTCTGGATCGAGACCTGGCCCACCCCCCCCGCCGCGCAGCCCCTGCCCGGCATCGACGGCATCAGCGGCGCCGCCGAGCGCCTCCGCGCCCGGATCCGCGCGCTCGCGCCCTCCGAGATCCCCGTCATGATCACCGGCGAGCCCGGCACCGGCAAAGGCCGCGTCGCCGCCGCGCTCCACGCCCGCGGCCGCCGCGCCGCCGGCCCCTGGGTTGCGCTCCACGCCGGCGCGCTCACCCCCACCAACGCCGCCGTCGAGCTCTTCGGCGACACCGACCGCCCCGGCCACTTCCAGCAGGCCGAAGGCGGCACGCTCTTCCTCGACGACATCGCCCACCTCCCCGAGGCCGTGCAGCCCATGCTCCTGCGCGCCCTCGACGAAGACGAAGCCCACGGCGCCCGCGTCCGCCTCGTCACCGCCACCGACGCCGACATCGACGCGCTCGCCGCCGACGGCGGCCTCTACGTCCCGCTCCTCTACCGCATCCGCGCCGCCCGCATCGACGTGCCCCCGCTCCGCGCCCGCGCCGCGGACATCCCCTGGCTCTTCGTCGCCTTCCTCCGCGACCGCCTCGCCGAGCTCGGCGAAGCCCACCGCCTCGCCCCCACCGACGACGACCCCTGGCTCGGCCGCCGCGTCATCGAAGCGCTCCTCCGCCACGCCTGGCCCGGCAACCTCCGCGAGCTCCGCAACCTCGCCGTCGAGGTCGCGCTCGCCAGCGCCGGCCGCCCCCACGCCGCGCTCCCCGCCCACTTCGTACCCCGCCCCGCCCGCACCTCACCCTTCGCCGAGCCCGCCGCCCTCGCCCGCGAGCCCGCCCGCGCCGAGTCCGACCCCGGCCACGACGACGACCGCGCCTGGGCCGTCCCCCCCGAGACCCTCCGCGACGCGCTCCGCCGCCACGACTGGCGCGTCCGCCCCGCCGCCGACGAGCTCGGCATCGCCCGCAACACCGTCTATGCCATGATGGGCCGCCTCGGCATCCGCCGCCCCGGCGACCTCGGCGCCGGCGACATCCTCGCCGCCGCCCGCGCCGAAGGCAGCATCGAACCCGCCCGCGTCGCCCGCCGCCTCCAGATCTCCGAGCGCGGCCTCAAGCTCCGCCTCCGCGCCCTCAACCTCACCCTCGAATAGAGCCCGATCAGAACGCCGGCGGCGCCGCCACCGCCTCGATGCTCATCTTCATCGGCACCTTCACCACGATCAGATCCACCACCTCGGTGTAGTCCGCGTACACCACCAGCTCCTCATCCGGCCGCCCCACCCCCTCGAACTCGAACTTCACGTCCTCGGGCAGAAACGCGCTGCTCGTATCGATCCGGGTATAGATCCCGCTCTCGATCTCCGCCGGCCCCGACTTGCTGCGCCGCGCGTCGAGCGCCTCCGACTCCATGATGTTCTTGAGCTGAAGGTAGTTGACGTACACCAACGAGAACTTCACCCCCACGAACAGCACCAGCGCGATCAACAGACCGATCGCCACTCGCTTCGCCGTCATCGCAGACCCCCTCCATGCGACGTCTCACCCGATCATGACCCCTGCCGCCCGCATGCGCAACAACCGCCCCGCCCGCCGGATAACCACGCCCGAGAACGCCGCGCGAGAACTTTCCCGATAACGCCGCATTTTTGTCCTCAAGATCGCCCCCGCCCTCGCCGATGAGAGCGGTGAAGCCAGCGAGACGCACCCGAGGATGGGACGACCGCCGGCAAGGCATGAGAGACGGCGCAGGATCGCGCCGCCATACCCGGATGGCATGGACGCCACCCTCGATGTGATTCGGATGGGATCACACGAGGCGTATCCACGGAGGATACCCATGGGACTCTTCGTCAACACGAACGTCGCCTCGATCAACGCCCGCCGCAACCTGCTGCACAGCCAGAACCGGCTCCAGACCAACTTCGCGCGCCTCTCATCGGGCCTGCGGATCAACACCGCCGGCGACGACGCCGCCGGCCTCGCCATCAGCGAGCGGTTCACCAGCCAGATCCGCGGCCTCGGGCAGGCCGTGCGCAACGCCAACGACGCCATCAGCCTCGCGCAGGTCGCCGAAGGCGCGCTCAGCGAGTCGACCAACATCCTCCAGCGGATGCGCGAGATCGCCATCCAGGCCGCCAACGACATCAACTCCGAAGCCGACCGCGCCGCGCTCAACGACGAGATCGTCCAGCTCCAGGACGAGCTCGACCGCATCGGCAACAACACCACCTTCAACGGCACCAAGCTCCTCGACGGCTCCTTCGTCGACGCCTTCTTCCACGTCGGCGCCTTCGCCCGTCAGACCGTGCGCGTCCGCATCCGCGACGCCCGAGCCATCGCCATCGGCCGCCAGGCCACCCAGACCGGCACCGTCGTCAGCAACACGCCGCTCGTCAACGGTGACCTCCTCATCAATGGCATCACCGTGCGCGCGACCGTCGCCGGCGACGACCCCTACTCGACCCAGAACGCCGACAGCTCCGCGATCGCCAAGGCCAATGCCATCAATGACACCACCCAGTACCACGGTGTCACCGCCAAGCCGCTCCCCACCGAATACATCGGACCCAACCCGGTCGCCGGCGGCGCGCTCGACAACGTCGACAACATCACGATCAACGGCCAGACCATCACCGGCATCAACGTCGCCGCCAACGACGCCTCCGACACGCTCGTGCGCGCCATCAACGAGGTCTTCCCCCGCACCGGCGTCACCGCCAGCCTCGACCCCCGCGGCCACCTGCGCCTCGTCGCCGAGGACGGCCGCAACATCGAGGTGACCTTCAACGGCAACGGCAACGCCGTCGCCGGCATCGCCGCCGCCGTACAGACCGCCTCCGTCAACCTCTACAGCGAGGAGCAGTACGTGCTCAGCGGCGCCGACGAGACCAAGATCGGGTTCATCGACAACGAGCTCGTCGGGGTCAACGCCGCCGAAGCGGTCACCACCGTCAACGTGCTCACCCGCTTCGACGCCAACGAAGCGCTGCTCCGCCTCGACCGCGCCATCGCCCAGATCACCCGCGACCGCGCCGAGCTCGGCGCCGTCACCAACCGCATGCAGTCGACGCTCTCCAACCTCACCACCATCATCGAAGCCAGCAGCGCCTCGCGCAGCCGCATCCGCGACGCCGACTTCGCCGACGAGACCTCCGACCTCGCCCGCAACCAGATCGTGCAGCAGGCCGGCGTCTCGATCCTCGCTCAGGCCAACGCCCAGCCGCAGCAGGTCCTCAGCCTGCTCCAGGGTGGCTGAGAGCCCGCGCGCCGAGTCATCGCCCGAAGCATCGCCCCCGCCATCGCCCGAGCCATCGCTCGCGCCGGCCGGCATGTCATCGAAGCCATCGACCCAACGCCGGGAGGAGGATCCCATGACCGCGTCCATCGAACGCAGCGGCGAGGCCCGCCCCTGCACCGAGGCCGAGCGCATCCGCCTCGCCGCCTTCATCGGCGACCTCGCCGCCCGCGGCCGCGCCGACAAGACGATCGCCGCCTACCAGAGCGACCACGCCGGCTTCGCCGAGGCCCGTGCGCACGAAGACGGCGCCCCGTTCGACGCCGCGCGGCTCGACGCCGCCGCCGTCGCCGACTACATCGCCCGCCTCGCCGCCGGCGGCGCCCGCCCGGCGACGATCAACCGCAAGCTCGTCTTCGTCAAACGCTACGCCGACTGGCTCGGCGCGCACGAAGTCATCGACCGCGCCACCGTCGCCGCCGTGCGCGCGGTGCGCCCCGTCGCGCAGGGACCCCGCCGCCCGCGCGGGCTCAGCGACCTCGAGCTGCGCCGCTTCCTCCGCGAGGTCGAGCGCCGCGGCTCGCCGCGCGACGAAGCCATCATCCTCGTGCTGCTCTCGACGGGGCTCCGCGTCGGCGAGCTCGTCGAGCTCGAGGTGGCATCGGTCGACATCGGCGGCCGCCGCGGCATGGTCCTCGTCGAAGACACCCGCGGGCTGTTGCCCCGCCGAAGGCTCCCGCTCGCCCCCGAGGCCCGCCGCGCGCTCGGCCGCTACCTCGACGAGCGCGGCGCCGCCGCCGGTCCCTTGTTCCAGGGCGAGCGCGGACCGCTCACCGCCAATGCCATCCAACGCATCGTGCGCAAGTACCGTGCGTTCGCCAAGGTCGAGGCATCACCCGGCACGCTGCGGCACACCTTCGCCCGCGCGTTCCTGCAGAGCGAAGGCGACCTCGTCGAGCTCGCCGATCTGCTCGGCCACGAGAGCCTCGACACCACCCGGCTCTACCTCGCGCGGCCCCCCGCGACCGCGCGCCCCGACACCCCGCCGCCCCGCCCGCGTGTGCTCGCCGGCGGGGGCGGTGACTGAGACTTCGATCCCATCGCGCCCCGGCTCGATGCCATCCGGCGCGTGACCGCAGAGACCGATTCGAACCACCGCGCGGCGCCGCCGCGCCCGGCGTGGCCCGGATGCCACGCCCTGAACGCACACGGAGGTGCACGATGGCTCAGACCTACATCGCGAGACAGGGCGCGCGCGAAGGACCGCCGCGCCTGACCCCCGCCGAGGTGCGGCGGTGCTTCGACGGCACGATCGGCGACCTCTCGGCGCTCGGTCGCTCGGTCGCGGCGCTCGTCGCCGACCTCGAGCTCGACCTGCGCCTCGCCGCCCGGCCGCCCGCGCCGCCCGGCCCGAACCGCAGCCATCGTGTGACCACGCCACGGCTCCGCCGCCCGGGGTTCCGCCCGCCCGGCTGATCCCATCGCGCAGCGCCGTCGCCAAAACATCGCATCTTCGACACCGCCACCGGCGAGAAGGCACCCGTGCGCCCCGCGCCCGCCCCGCTGATGGCATCGACCGAACACGAATCCGCCCGGCGAGCGACCGGGCCATCACATCCCGGCGAAGCCGGCCGGTGAGACGCGCCCTAGGGATGAGGCGCGGCACCGTCAAGGAGGACGAGTCATGGGTCTCTTCATCAACACCAACATCGCCAGCGTCAACGCCCAGCGCAACCTGCTCAGCTCGAACACCCGGCTCTCCAAGAGCTTCGAGCGCCTCTCGAGCGGCCTGCGCGTCAACACCGCCGCCGACGACGCCGCCGGCCTCGCGATCAGCGAGCGCTTCAACAGCCAGATCCGCGGCCTGACGCAGTCGGTGCGCAACGCCAACGACGCCGTCAGCCTCGTGCAGGTCGCCGAGGGCGCCTTGCAGGAGTCGACCAACATCCTCCAGCGGATCCGCGAGCTCTCGGTGCAGGCCGCCTCCGACGTCAACACCGAGTCGGACCGCCGCGCGATCCAGGAGGAGGTCGGCCAGCTCGTCGACGAGCTCCAGCGCATCGGTGACACGACGACCTTCAACCAGCAGAACCTGCTCGATGGCACCTTCGCCGACAAGTTCTTCCACATCGGGATGAACTACCAGGAGACGCTGCGGGTGCGGGTGCGCGACGCGCGCTCGGAGCGGATCGGCCGCTGGGCGGTGTCGACGGGCACGGTGGTGAGCGCCAACCCGATCGGCGCCGGCGGGCTGACGATCAATGGCATCACCATCCGCGCGACCCAGGCCGGTGATGACACCCTCTCGACCGCGCAGAACGACGCCTCGGCGATCGCCAAGGCGGCCGCGATCAATGACTCGACGGTCTACCACGGCGTGCGCGCGCGGGTGAACGAGACGGTGCGCGAGGGCGGCGATCCCATCACCGCGGGCGCGCTCGACGAGCAGAACTACGTCGTGATCAACGGGCGCACGATCACCGGCATCGACGTGCGGGTCGACGACGCCAACGAGGCGCTCGTGCAGGCCATCAACGCGGAGTTCGAGTTCACCGGCGTGATCGCGACCCGGGACGATGACAACCGGCTGCAGTTGAGCGCCGCCGACGGGCGCAACATCGAGGTGGTGACCCAGGGCAACGGCGATGTCATCACCGGGCTCGCCGACTCGGTGACGACGGGCGCGATCACGCTCGAGTCGGAGAACCAGTACATCCTCGGCGGCGGGGACGAGGCGGAGATCGGGTTCGTCGCCGACGCGCTGGTGGGGGTGAGCAACGTGCAGTCGGTCGAGACCATCGACGTGACGACGCGCGAGGGGGCCAACCTCTCGATCCTCATCGTCGACCGCGCGATCGGGCAGGTCGCGGCCGATCGCTCGGAGCTCGGCGCGGTGCAGAACCGGCTGACGTCGACGATCAGCAACCTCTCGGCGGTGGTCGAGAACGCGACCGCCGCGCGGAGCCGGATCCTCGACGCCGACTTCGCGGCGGAGTCGGCGAACCTCGCGCGCAACCAGATCATGACCCAGGCGGCGACGACGATCCTCGCGCAGGCCAACCAGGTGCCGCAGCAGGCGCTGTCGCTGCTCCAGTGATGGCTCGGGTGCCATGGAAGACATCGCCCGCGATCCCATCGCTCCTATCGCTCCCGTCACTCCGCAGGAGGCACGATGAGCCCCGCTGAAAATCGCTTCGCCACCGTCGAGGAGGGGCGTCGCTTCGAGCGCTTCCTCGACCACCTCGCCCGCCGCGGTCGGCGTCCGTCGACGCTGCGGTCCTATACCTCCGACTGGCAGGCGCTGACGATCTGGTATCGGCGCGCCGAGGGGCGCGCGTTCGGCGCCGACGCGCTCGACGCCGATCTGATCGCTCGCTGGCGCGCGGCGGCCGATCGGGGCAAGAGCCCGGCGACCGTGCTGCGTCGGATGGCGTTCGCCCGGACCTACGGCCAGTGGCTGGCAGGCGAGGGTGTGATGGATGACACCGATCTGGAAGACATGCGCGACGAGGCGCGGCTGACCCAGCCTGATCAGGCCGCGGGTGCTCGACGCGACGGAGGTGCATCGGCTGCTGTCGCAGGTGGACAGCCGGGGGTGCCTGCGCGATCAGGCGATCGTGTACCTGCTGCTCGACACCGGGGTGCGGGTGAGCGACTGGCGGCGCTCGACGTGGGCGACGTGGACTTCGGGCGCGGTGAGGTGTGGGTGCGCGGGGGGCCGGACCGGCGGGTTGTGCTGCCGACGCGGGCGGCGCGCAAGCTGGCGTGGAGCCTGGGGGAGCGGGGGCTGTTGGCGCTTCCGGCCCACGGGGAGATCGTGCTGCCGGCGACGGGGGGCTGGCCGCCGTCGGCGCGGGTGACGCCGCCCGATCCGGCGAGCCTGCCGGCGCTGTGCGCGGTGCCGTTGTCGCCGATGCCGTTCGGGGTGGAGGGTCCGCCGGGGGCGTGGCCGCTGTTCGTGGGCGAGCGGGGGCGGCTGAGCGTCAACGGCGTGCAGCGGGTGGTGCGCAAGCACGCGGCGTTCGCGCGGGTGGACGCGACGCCGCAGGTGCTGCGGCATACCTTCGCGTTCGACCTGTGGCGGCGGACGCACGATCTGGTGGCGCTGGCGGAGGCGCTGGGGAACGAGGCGGTGGAGAGCGGGCGGGTGTACGCGCAGCTCGAGGCGGGGGAGGTGGCGGAGGGGTTGGCGGAGGTGGGGTGAGGGGCGAGGCGTGCGTCCTCGGGTCTTGCGCTCGCCGATGTCCGTCGGGATGATGGGCCTGACAGGAGGCGAGTGTGATGAACGCGGACGAGCGCAAGCGCCTGGAGGCTCTCAAGCAACAGAGGACGACTGCGCAGCTTCTCAAGCAGTTGCTGGGTGTCGATCCCTCCGACTCCTATCTGGAAGGCCGCTTTCGAGGCTTCCTCCGCAGCACGATGCTCTGGGCCAACGAGAAGTGGAATCTCGAGGAGATCGATCGCAGTGCGTTCGAGCTGTTCCTGGCTCATCATCGATTGCTCCCGCTCCGGGCGGCTGCGGCTGGCTGTCATGGGCATCGAGACGCTGAAAGGCTCCTCGTGGCACTCGATGAGCGCGGTGACATCTTCCTCGACCTCATGTCGTTGAAGGCAGATGTCGTCGATGAAACCTTGATAAGGGACATCCATCGAAGCTTCAAATCGCTTCAGGCGGTCGTGTTCAGCGATCACAACGAGTTCTGTGCGATGCTGCACGCTGCCATTTCGAGTGAGCTGGGACTGAAGTCGAGGCGCTCCGCTGCACGACGGCGCCGCACTTCGGGAGAGCGTTTTGCATGGCAGTACTGCATGATCTCGCAGCAACCTCTCAGCATTCGCTATGAGGTCAAGCTCAACCTCAACATGAAGCCGATACGCCTGCGCCCTGATGTCTGCTCGCCTCTCTTCTACGCGAGGAACAGGCGGATCTGTCTCCATACATGCTGGGATCGGGGCCCCGGCGTCTGATGTCGACAAGCTCGCTGCTGCATGATCCGCACCGAGGCTGTGGTCGCCGGCGGTGACCGCTCTCATGGCATTGCTGGACGGTCGTTCGCAAGCCGGGGTCACGGCCCGATTCCGCCCAATCGGATGGTCCGCTGCCCTGCTCTCGCCGAGAGCTCCCTCTCCTCAAGCTGCACGCTCACCTCGTCGATGATCCGAGGTGCTGCGATTCAGATCACCGACGCGATGTTCGTCCTGTGAGGTCGGATGGGGCTCGGCATCGCATCAGGACCTTCTCCATACGGCATTCGTCACGGAAGGGATCACTCTCGCCCACCTCGTCAGACGCTCGCGGCAGGAGTGTATCGATGCCATGCGAAGCGTCCACAGCCTGCGTACGTACGAGTGCCCGTTTGCGACGCACTATCGCTGCAGCACGATCAGGCGCTCGGTCTGCCATTCCGTGAGCCGTACGTCCACATCCACCGCGAGTTGAGGGCGAGCCACGGTTCTCTCTCTGTCGGTCGATGGCTCGATCGTCGCGTTCTTGGAGTCCTCGCGCTCAATCATGACTACGAGACATGGAGGGCGGGCGCTGATATCTGTGGATACAGCGGGCTCCGTGCGCGCAGTGGCGCGATGTCGAACGCATCTACCAATGCGCCGAGGGGGTGAGGCGCTCGATGCGCTGGTGAGGCGCACTCGGGTTCGCTTCCAGGCCGTGGCGATCGCTTGCGGCGGGCGCGAAATGCACCTTTCCGTGGACCGTGGGCGGCCTCAGCATCTCGCTTTGACCTACTGGACCTGACTCACCACGGCAGCGCGTCGATGAAGGCGCAGGCAGGGCTCGTATTCGATCGACTCGAGCAGACCTTCCACCCGGGCGGGAGCGGCTCGAGCGCGCGCCGCGGCCGGCGGCGAGGCAGGTGATGGCGAGGGCGCAGCGGGCTTCGTGGGTGGGCGGGGCGGGGCTCGGCGCCGGCGGCGACGGGGATGAGGGCGTCGTGGTAGGGGAGCTCGTCGAGCGGTCGCAGCTCGGCGAGGGTGACGGGCTGGCCGGCGCGGCGGCGGGCGGCGGCGTGCATGAGCGCGAAGAGGACGCGGTCGCTCGGGCGGGCGCGGTCGGCGGCCTGGGCGAGATCGGCGGCGGCGGCGGACCAGTCGCCGCCGCGGATGTGGACCTCGATGGCGCGCACGACCCAGGAGAGGCCGGCGCCGGGGCGGGTGGCGATGGCGTCGTCGGCGACCTGGCGGGCGGCGACGTGTTCGCCGAGGCGGGCGAGGACCTGCGCGCGCTCGGCGGAGAGGTTCTGCAGCTCGGGGTCGAGGCGCCACGCCTGGTCGAGGTCGGCGCGGGCGGCGCGGAGGTCGCCGCGGTCGAGGTGCACGCGGGCGCGCTGCTGGTAGGTGAGCGCCGAGCTGGGGTCGAGGTCGATGGCGCGGTTGTAGGATTCGAGCGCGGCGTCGAGCTCGCCGGTGAGGCGGCGGATCCGGCCTTCCATGGCCATCTGCTGGCGGTCGAGCGCGCCGAGGGGGCGGCGGCGTCGAGGTCCTGGCGGGCGCCTTCGTGGTCGCCGTATTCGGCGCGGTAGAGCGATCGGTTGTGGAGCCCGGCGCGGCGGGCGGCGCCGCTGCCGCCGAGGTTGATGGCGTGGTCGAGGTCGGCGAAGGCGGCGGGGTAGTCGTAGCGGTTGCGGTGGAGGATGGGGCGGTTGACGAGGGTGGGGAGGAAGTCGGGGTCGAGCTCGAGGGCGCGGGTGTAGTCGCGGAGCGCGAGGCGGTAGTTGCCGAGGTAGCGGTGGGCGATGCCGCGGTTGTTCCAGGCGCGGACGAGCTCGGGCTGGAGCTCGATGGCGTGGTCGTAGGCGAGCACGCCTTCGGCGGAGCGGCCCTTTTCGACGAGGGCGCGGCCGTAGTCGACCCAGGCGTTGGCGTCGGCGTCGGCGGCGGGGCCTCGGGGGGGAGGAGGCGGTAGGCGAGCGCGGTGGCGTAGCCGACGTAGCTGGTGTTGCCGTAGCGGGCGCGGGCGGCGTAGACGGCGCGCTCGGCGCGGGGGTCGCCGATGACGCCGAGCGCGCGGATGACCTCGACGACGACGGTCTCGTCGCTCTCGATGCCTTCGTCGAGGCGGGCGATGAGCGCGTCGACGGCGCGGGCGCTGTTCATCAGGCCGAGGGTGCGGGCGGCGAGCTGGCGGAGCGCGGCGTCGGGGTCTTGCAGGAGCGTGATGACGCGGTCTTCGACGACGGGCTCCTTGAGGCCGGTGAGGCGGGAGGCGTAGAGGTCGACCCAGCCGGCGGTGCGCATGGCGCGGGCTTCGTCGAGGTGGCGCTCGACGCGGGCGACGACGGCGGCCTGACGGGCGCGCTCGGCTTCGGCGGCGCGATCGGCTTCGCGGGCGCCGCGCCAGATCCAGGTGAGCGCGGCGACGGAGAGCACGGCGAGCGCGAGCACGAGGGGGCCGCGGTGGCGGCGGACGCGGCGCCAGAAGCGCTCGCGGAGGCTGTAGCGGTGGGCCTGTACCCAGCCGCCGGCTTCGAAGCGGAGCATGTCGTCGACCATCGCGCCGGCGTCGCGGTAGCGGCGGGTGGGGTCCTTCTGGAGCGCGCGGAGCATGATCGCGGCGAGCTCGGGCGGGCAGCGGGGCTCGTGGGTGGCGGGGTGGGGCACGGGCTCGGTGGCGACGCGGCGGGCGAGCGCGGCGAAGGCGGCGGCGCCGGTGCCGGCGCCGAAGGGGGTGTGGCCGGTGATGAGCTCGTAGAGGATGACCCCGAGCGCGTAGACGTCGGCGCGTTCGTCGACGTCGGCGATGCGGCCTTCGAGCTGTTCGGGGGCATGTAGGCGGGGGTGCCGAGGACCTGCCCGTCGAGGGTGCGGCCGTCGGGGACGAGGTCGATCTCGGAGGCGGGGGCGTCGGGGGCGGCCTTGATCTTGGCGAGGCCCCAGTCGACGACGAGGGTCTCGCCGAAGTCGCCGAGCATGACGTTGTCGGGCTTCAAGTCGCGGTGGATGACGCCGCGGCTGTGGGCGTAGGCGACGGCCTGACAGAGCCCGATGAAGCGGGGCACGAGGCGCAGGCGCTCGTCGAAGCCGGCTTTGTAGGCGGCGGCGCGCAGGTTGTGCCCGCGGATCTGCTTCATCGTGTAGTAGAGCGCGCCGTCGAGGCGGCGGCCGACCTCGTGCACGGGCACGATGCCGGGGTGTTCGAGCAGACCGGTGACGCGGGCTTCGTCGAGGAAGCGGGACTCGATGACGGGGCGGTCGGTGCGGCCGTGGAGGACGGGGCGGAGGCTCTTGAGCGCGACCTCGCGGCGGAGGTGGCGATCGTAGACGCGGTCGACGAGGCCGATGCCGCCTTCGCCGAGCACGCCGCGGAGCTGGTAGCGGCCGGGGTGCTCAGCGGTGAGCTCTTCGTCGTCGGTGCGGCGGAGCGCGGCGAGCAGGTCTTGCGAGGGGGCGCCGGGTACGGTGGAGGGGCCGCGGGCGGGGGTGGACGGGGCGCTGTCGGCGGAGGCGGGGTCGCGGGCGGCGGCTTCGGGGGAGCCGGGGTCGGCGGTGGGCACGGCGGTGGGTTCGAAGGCGCCGTCGCTGTCGCCGGGGCGCCAGAGGGGTCGTCGGGGGCGGTGGTGACCGAGCCGTCGCGGCTCAGGTGGGTGGGGGCGCCGGGGATGGGCGCGGGGTAGGGGGGCGTCGAGTGGCTCTCCATCGCCGCCGAGGGTAGGGCGTGGCAGACGATAAGTCGAGGCGGGATGGCGCGATGGTGGGAGTTCGGTCGCCTTCGATCGCCCGTCACATCCGAGCCCCCCCCGCATCCCACCGACACCGCCCCCCGCTGGCAATCCAGCCGCTGCCGCGGTATTGAGCACCCAGCCTCCACCGACCGGACACGCCGATGCTCCGCCACCTCCCCACCGGCCGCCTCATCCGCCTCCGCCCCCGCACCACCATCGGCCGCGGCCCCACCAACGTCATGCGCCTCCGCAACCGCCTCGCATCGAGCGAACACGCCATCCTCTCCTGGAGCGGCGACACCTGGACCATCCGCGACCTCGGCAGCCGCAACGGCACCTGGCACGGCGACCGCAAGCTCCTCCCCGGCGAGACCATCACCCTCGAACGCGGCCAGACCCTCGCCTTCGGCGACGGCAACGACCGCTGGCAGATCATCGAAGTCGCCCCGCCCCAGCCCTTCGCCGAAGCCATCACCGGCGACGCCGTCGTCGACGCCATCGGCGGCATCCTCGCGCTCCCCTCCTCTGCCGACCCTCAGCTCACCATCTATGCATCCGGCGACGGCTGGTTCGCCGAAGACGACGCCGGCCTCCGCCCCGTCTCCGACCAGGAGATCGTGCTCACCGGCGACACCGCCTGGCGCCTCGCCGTCCCCGAGATCGTGCCCCGCACCATCACCGCCGCCCCCGGCCGCTTCATCGCCGGCCTCGCGCTCCGCCTCCGGCGTCAGCCGCGACCAGGAGTACGTCGAGGTCAGCGTCCGCGCCGACACCGACTGGATCACCTCGCCCCCGCGCCTACCACTACATGCTCGTCGTGCTCGCCGAAGAGCGCCTCGCCGACGCCGCCGCCTCGCGCGCCGAGCGCGGCTTCATCCACATGGAGAGCCTCGCCGACAAGCTCGGCCAGGACCCGCGCACCCTCAACGTGCACGTCTGCCGCCTCCGCCAGCAGCTCGGCCAGCTCGGCTTCGACGAAGCCGCCTCCATCGTCGAACGCCGCCCCGGCACCGGCCAGATCCGCCTCGGCACCGACGCCGTCGAGCTCGGCGCGCTCTGACCCGAAGCGCAGCCCGCACGCCGCCGCCCGCCCGGCCCCTCACCCTGGAATCCGCGCCCGCCCGGCCCCTCACGCCACCGCCCGGCCCCTCACGCCGCCGCCCGGCCCCTCACGCCGCCGCCCGCCGCGCCCCCGGCAGCTCCACCCAGAAGACCGCCCCCCGCGGCGTGTTCTCCATCACCCCCACCGACCCCTCCATCTGCGCCACCAGATGCTTCACGATCGACAACCCCAGCCCCGTCCCCCCCATGTGCTTCGACCGCCCCGCGTCCACCCGATAGAACCGCTCGAAGATCCGCGCCCGATGCTCCGGCGGGATCCCCGGCCCATCGTCCCGCACCTCGATCCGCACCCGCTCCCCCGCCGGCTGCGCCACCACCTCCACCCGCGACCCCGGCGGCGTGTACTTCACCGCGTTCTGAACCAGATTCACCAGCACCTGATCGAGCGCCTTCGCGTCCGCGTGCGCCTCGAGCGCCCGATCCGCGTCCACCACCAAGGTCGTGCCCTTCTCCGAAGCCAGCTGCTCCACCGAATCCACCACGCCCTGCACCACCTGCCCCACCGACACCGAAGCCGTATGCAGCGGATACTTCCCCGACTCGATCCGGCTGATGTCCAGCAGATCCGAGATCAGATCCGACAACCGCTCCGCGTTGCGCAGCAACGCCTCCACGAAGCGCGGCCCGTTCCGCGGATCGGTCAGCGCCCCATCGCGCAGCGTCTCCGCGTTCAGCCGGATCACGCTCACCGGCGTGCGCAGCTCATGCGACACATTCGCCACGAAGTCGCGCCGCATCGTCTCCAGCCGCCGCAACCGCGTCACATCGTGCAGCACCACCACCGCCCCCTGCCCCGCCCGCTGCGGCGTCACCCGCACCAGCAACTGCCGCCGCTCCTCCGCCTCCAGATCCATCTGCACCGTCCGCGTCTCCCCCGCCAGCGCCCGCTCCAGCGCCTGATGGATCCGCGGCGTCGTCACCACCTCCGCGAACGCCCGCCCGATCGGCGGCTCGTCCACCTCCATCAGCAACAGCCCCGCGCGATTCACCAACGTCACCCGCTTCTCGCCATCGACCGCGATCACCCCCTCCTCCATCCCCTCCAGCACCGCCTCGAAGCGATCCCGCTCCCGCGCCAGCGTCGTCAGCACCTCCTCGAGCGCGTCATCCATCCGCGACAGCGACCGATCGAGCCCCGCGATCTCGTCCACCGTGCCCGGCGACACCTCGCTCACCGCGTGCCCATCCGCCATCGCCCGCGCCCGATCCAGCAGCAACCGCAGCCGCCGCGACAAGAGATGCGAAGCGAAGATGCTCATCACCGTCGCGAGCACCAGCCCCAGAAGGCTCGCGAACACGATCAGCACCCGCATCCGCTCGACCGCCTCGTCGACCACCGCCACCGGCGTCGCCAGCCGCAGCACGCCACCCGCGTCGGAATCATGATACGGAACCGCCACATACAGCATCTCGGTCCCGAGCGTCCCGCTCGTCCGCCGCGCCACCCCCCGCCCCCGGGCCAGCGCCGCGACCACCTCCGGCCGATCCCCATGGTTGTCGAGCCCCGCCGGCTCCACCCCCGGCGCCGACTCGGCCAGCACCCGCCCATCCCGCGCGATCAACGTCACCCGCGCCCCCGTCGCCCGCCCCAACCGCTCCGCCAGCGCCGCCCGCCCCTCGCCCGTCCGCGGCCCCTGATCGACCTCCACGGCCACCAGCGCCGCCGTCGTCTGCCCGAACAGCTCCGCCTCCATCCGGCTCTCGAGCCAGCGCCGCAGCTCGAACTCCAGATAGACCGCGCTCGTCGAGCCGAACGCGAGGATGAGAGCGACCGAGACGAGGAACAGCCGCCCTCGCAGGCCCAGCTTCACTCCGGCAGCTCGTCGGGATGTGCCCGGAAACGGTAGCCCACGCCCCGCACCGTCTCGATATAGATCCCCGCCTCGCCCAGCTTCTCCCGCAGCCGCTTGACGTGGGTATCGACCGTGCGCGTCGTCACGTCCGCCTGATAGCCCCACACATCCGACAAGAGCCGCTCGCGCGTCTGCACCCGCCCCCGCCGCGCGTGGAAGGTCGTCAGCAACCGGAACTCGAGCGCCGTCAGCTTGATCTCCTCGTCATCGACCCACACCCGATGCCCCGGCTGGTCGATCTTGAGGCGCCCGAAGCCGATGTCGTCGCGATCCTCGCTCGGCAGCCGCGACCGCCGCAGGATCGCCCGCACCCGCAGCACCAGCTCGCGGATGGAGAAAGGCTTCGCGACGTAGTCATCGGCCCCCACCTCGAAGCCCACCACCCGATCGATCTCCTCGCCCTTGGCCGTCGCCATCACCACCGGGATCTCGCGCGTCCGCTCATCGGCGCGCAGCCGACGGCAGACCTCGGTCCCGGAGATGTCGGGCAGCATCAGGTCGAGCAGGATCAGATCGGGGAGCGGCTCTTCGACCGCGGCTTCGAGCGCGGCGTGGCCGGTGGTGGCGGTGCGGGTGCGGTAACCCTCGCGCTCGAGGTTGTACTCGAGGGTGGCGAGGAGATCGTGTTCGTCTTCGACGATGAGAATGAGACCGGACATGTCGAGAGCCTATTGCGCGGTCGTGGCGTCCGCGTGACGACCGGGCATCCGTTGTGCGGCCGCCGCAGCGTGCGGGCAGAGTGCACCGGGCGCCGAGTCGAATCAACCCGCTGCGCCAGCGGAGCGCCTCGCGTCGTTTGTTACACATCCAGTGATGAATCCTGACGAACCCTCAACAGTTGTACCGTTCCTTTTCCCGCAGTTGAGATAAGATATGACCACGTCGACCGGGGCGCGCGGGGAAGACCCCGGTCCAGAGGAGCGGAGATGAACCAGCGCGTCGCCGTCATCGGCGCCGGACCATCGGGGCTCGTGTGCCTCAAGGAGCTGCTCGCCGAAGGGCACGCAGCCACGGCCTTCGAAGCGAGCGACGCCCTCGGCGGCGTCTTTCGCAGCAGCCGCGACGGAGGCCGATCGTATGCCTCCATGCGGCTGACGAGTTCGAACTACGTCACCGCCTACTCCGACTTTCCACCGACGGAGCGCGAGCCCTGCCACTGGCGGCACGACCAGTACCTCGCGTACCTCGGCCGCTACGCCGCCCGCTTCGACCTGCTGCGCCACGTCCGCTTCTCCACCCGCATCACCCGCATCGAGCCCCACAAGCGCGGCTGGCGGGTGACCTCGGTCGACCCGTCGGGCGAGCGCGTCGAGGACTACGACGCCGTCGCCGTCTGCAGCGGCGTCGTGCAGCGCCCCCACATCCCCGACTGCCCCGGCCTCGCCCGCTTCGGCGGCGCCGTCGTGCACTCCGCCGACTACCACGACGCCGCGCCCTTCGCCGGCAAGCGCGTCGTCATCGTCGGCGGCGGCGAGACGGCCGTCGACCTCGCCAACGAGATCTCGATGGTCGCCGAGCGCTGCCACGTCAGCTTCCGCGACGGCCAGTGGATCGTGCCCCGCAAGGTGCGCGGCGCGCCCAACGACTTCCACACCAGCCGCATGCTGCACGGCCTGCCCCGGCCCATGCTCAACGGGCTCTCCCGGCTCCGCGCCGCCCTGCTGCTCGGCGCCTCCCGGCTGCCCGTCGCCGGCCGCCTCGTCTCGCCCGCGACCGCGCTCCGCGCCCGGCTGCTCCACGAAGCCGGCCGCGGCTGCTTCGCGCAGTTCGCCGTCAAGTCCGAGGCCATGATCCGCCCGCTCCTCGAAGGCCGCTGCATACGCCGCGGCGCCATCGAGCGCTTCGAGCCGGGCGCGGTGGTCTTTCGCAGCGGCGAGCGCGCCGAGGTCGACGTCGTCGTCTTCTGCACCGGCTACCGGCAGTCGTTCGACTTCCTCGGCGAGCTCGCCATCGACTATGGCCGCCTCTACCACCGCTGCTTCACCCCCGAGCACGCCGAGCGGCTCGCGTTCATCGGCTTCGCCCGCCCCGCCATCGGCGCCATCCCCCCCATCGCCGAGATGCAATCGCGCTGGCTCGCGCTGCTCCTCAGCGGCCGCCGCCACCTCCCCGGCCGCGACGCCATGCGCGCCGTCGGCGCCGAGGAGCTCGCCGCCCGCCGCGCGCAGTTCGGCGAGCTCGCCGACCGGCTGCAGGCGCTCGTCGACTACGCGCCCTACCAAGACACCCTCGCCGCCGAGATCGGCTGCCGCCCCGACCTCTACGCGATCGCCCGCGCCGAGCCCCGCCTCGCCTGGAAGCTCTTCGCCGGCCCCTACCTCGGCGCGCAGTTCCGCCTCAGCGGCCCCCACGCCGATCCGGCGACCGCGCGCTCGACGCTCGACCGCGTCCGACCGGCGCTCGGCGGGTGCTTCATGGCGTTCCTGCTGTTGTGCCACCTCTGCGCCGCGTTCGCCGCCGCGCTCGGCTTCCGCCCGTGGCGCCCGGCGCTGCGGCTCGGCGAGCGACGAGCGGTCTTGTGGCGCCGCCCGCCGACTGCGGGCTTGGGCAGCCCCGCGGGTCATGCTAGAAACGGCTGAAAGAGCGCCGTGAAGGTGGGCGCGCGCGGAGGAGTGAGCGGGCGATGGCGTGGCTCGAAGCGCTGCACGCGGTCGCGACGACGACCTGGGCCGGGGGGCTCGTGGCGGTCGCGATCCTCGACCGGCGACGACCGGTGGACGCCCCTCGCGCGCTCTACCGCCGCCTCGTCGCCCCCGCGGCCTTCCTCGCGCTGCTGACCGGCATCGCCTGGCTGCACGACGATCCGCGGCGGTTGCGCGCGGGGATCGTCATCGCCCGGCTGACGACCGTGGGGCTGCTCCTCGCCGTCGACGCGGCCTGCCAGCGCGGCCTCGGCCGCCGCACGCCGCTCCTCGCCGGCGCCGCCGTCGCGCTCGGCGCGACCCACGGCGCGCTCGGCCTCGCGACCCCGGGAGGAGCATGAAGCACCCGCTCGCCACCCCGAAGACCCGCCGCGAGGCGCTGCACGCGCTCGCCGCGAGCGCCGCCGCCGCCGCGGTCACCATCTCGTGGAGCACCCTCCGCGGCGCCCAGGCCTCCGCCACCCGCGTCCGCCCCGGCGCCATCATCACCCTGCGCTGCCTCGACGCCGACGCCTACGCGCTCCGCTTCGGCGACGAGCCCCCCCGCCGCGTCGCCGCCCCCGGCGGCCGCCTCGCCTTCCAGGCCCCGATCACCTGGCGCGCGACCGACTGGACCCGCCTCACCGCGACCCCGCTCCAGGCCGGCCAGATGCTCGACGAGCCCGTCGCCATCCAGGTCTTCACCCGCTCCCCCCGGTTCGGAGCCTGACGGTGCGCGCGCTCCACCTCGCCGCCACCGCGCTCCTCGCGCTCCTCGCGTTCGCCGCGCTCGTCGCGCTCGCAGCGCCCGCCGCCGCGCAGGTCCGCATCAAGATCGACCGCTACGAGCCCGCCACGCTCCCCGCGGTCCGGCTGTGGATCTCGCTCCTCGACGGCGACAAGCCCGTCTCCCCCGACCGCATCAAGCGCCTCTCGGTCTACGCCGACGGCGACCTCCTCGACGAGACCGACTGGGAGACCGCCGAGGCCCACGGCGCCCCCCGCGCCGTCGCCGCCGTCATCGACGCCCGCTACCTCCAGCGCTGGCAGCAGGCCCGCGACGCGCTCCCCGCGCTCTTCCGCGACCTCCCCAAAGGCTCGCTCGGCGCCGCCATCGTCTTCCACGACGGCCTCGAAGCCACCCCCGAGGAGAAGCAGGCGCTCTGGGTCGACCAGCCCAAGCTCATCCCCGGCACCCTCGCCGACGTCCGCTCCGGCGGCGGCGACACCTGGCTCTACCGCGCCACCCGCCAGGCGCTCCGCCGCTTCCCGCTCGCCCCCGGCCTCGAGCCCGAGCGCGGCGAAGAAGGCACCCTGCCCCCGCCCCGGCCCGCCGACGCGCCCCCGTTCCCCGAGGACCGCATCCTCTACGTCATCGCCGACGGCCAGCTCGAAGAGACCAGCGAGGAGCGCCCGGCCGCCCGCCTGCAGGAGCTCGTCTACCTCGCCCGCCGCCGCGGCGTCCGCGTCATGACCATCGGCCTCACCGACAGCGAGATCACCGAGCACCTCTGGTCGCTCCGGATCCTCGCCCGCAAGACCGGCGGCACCTACCGGCGGGTGCCGACCATCTCGATGACCCCGACGATGTTCGAAGAGGCCGCCGGCGAGCTCGACGCCCGCATCGTCGTCACCGCCGAGGCCCCCGAGCTGCGCCGCGGCGACACCGTCAGCTTCTCCGTCCGCTCCCTCTTCAGCACCGGCGGGATCAGCACCACCCGCGAGTACACCGCCCGCGTCGACAACGTGCTCTCCTGGTGGGACCGCGGCCTCGACTTCGTCAGCACCAAGTGGGAGGGCCTCGCGCTCTGGATCCGCATCCTCATCACCGTCGTCGCTTCGGTGCTCGCCGTCGCGGTGGTGCTGCTCATCGTCGTGCTCCGCGTGCGCAAGGCCCGCCGCGCCGAGGCCGCCGCCGAGGCCGCGCGCCAGGCCGATCTCGCCCGCCGCAAGCCCTGCCCGATCTGCGGCAACCTGATGATGCCCGACTGGAAGCAGTGCCTCTTCTGCGCCCAGACCCAGAAGGCCGTCGCGCCCAAGCGCTTCCGCCTCACCGGGCGCAGCGGCGTCTACGCCGGGCAGGCGCTGCGCTTCGACAAGGCGCTCGTCGTGATCGGCGCCGGCGGCGACTGCGACGTGCGCCTCAACGAGCACGGGATCAGCCCGCAGCACGCCGGGTTGCGCGACCGCGGCGACAACGAGTTCGTGCTCAGCGACTTCAACACAACCGGCGGCACCTGGGTCAACGGCGAGCGCATCACCCAGAGCCGCCTCCAGGAAGGCGACGTCGTGCGCATCGGCACGTCGGAGTTCGTCTTCGGGATCGAGAGCTGATGAACGTCGACGGACCGGCCTTTCTCATCTACGGCGGCCAGCAGGTCGACGTCGGCGTGCGCGTCGTCACCTTCCGCGAGCCCGGCGCGCCGAGCTTCGCCGAGATCCGCAGCCGCAGCCGCACCCCGACCAAGGGCTGGTATGGCGGCGACTCGCAGTTCGAGTTCGTCGAGCAGGCGAACCAGTCGAGCCGCAAGGCGAGCGTCAACCAGGTCATCCTGCACCACGACGGCACCCGCGACAGCCTCGGCTGCTTCCGGGTGCTCGTCGAGCGCGGCCTCTCGACCCACCTGATGATCGACGGCACCGGCGTCGTCTACCAGCCCCTCGACCTCGCGATGACCGCGTGGCACGCCGCCGGGCGCAACGAGCAGAGCGTCGGGCTCGACCTCAACAACCCCGTCCGCCCCGAGCGCCTCGCCGACCCCTCGGCCCGCGGCGTCTTCAAGGGCCGCATCAACGGCGGCGAGGTCGCCAGCCTCGGCTACACCGACGCGCAGTACGACAGCCTCATCGCCGTGCTCCGCGGGCTCGGCCAGATCTTCCCCCAGCTCCAGAACCTCGAGGCCCCCGTCGGCGAAGACGGCAAGGTCCAGCGCAACAAGCTCCAGAACGTCGGCTTCACCGGGCTCGTCGGCCACCTGCACGTCTCGGCGACCAAGTGGGACCCCGGCCCCGGCTTCGACTGGGAGCGCGTCCTCATCGGCGTGCGCGGCACCCGCCTCTTCTACCCGGTCACCCTCGCCAATGCGCCCAACCTCGACGCGGTCCCCAAGGCCAAGGCGATGAGCAACGCCGAGGTCTACTTCCGCAACACCGAGGCCGGCCCCGGCGGCTACTTCCCCGTCGGCGCCAACCAGGCGTGGCACACCGGCGTCCACCTCAACGTACCCCGCGGCACCCCGGTCCGCGCGCCCGCCGACGGCGTCATCGTCGCCGCCCGCAACACCAAGCTCACCCCCAAGATGGGCAGCGCCAACGTCGTCGTCATCCGCCACGAGCTCGAGATCGGCGGCAAGGCGCAGAAGTTCTTCTCGGTCATCAGCCACCTCGCCCCCGAGACCCTCACCCCGCCCGACGAGATCGTCATCGGCTGGATCCGCCGCCTCGCGCTCGACCCCAACCGCCCCGCGGGGCTCCCCGAAGAAGACGTCGCCGCGCTCTACCCGCCCGCCGCGCCCGGCATGCCCGCCTTGCAGGACGGCCGCGTCGCGCTCTGCGAGGTCGAGGTCAAGGCCGGCGAGCTCATCGGGTTCAGCGACACCTTCAACCCCGACCCCTATGGCGAAGACAAGCCATGGGAGGTCATCGACTTCGCCCTCATCGCCCCGCAGCCGCTCTTCCCGGCGGCCGATCCCACCTTCGAAGTGGTCGACGACGACCTCGACGACGGCATCCTCTGCAACGCCCGCAAGGTCTGGAAGCGGTTCACCACCGAGCCCGAGGAGCTGCGCGGGCTCGTCTCCGGCGGC
>JACKDM010000034.1 GCA_020633515.1 Myxococcales bacterium | reverse complement strand
GGCGATGCAGGCGCCGATCGCGCAGGCGCCGTCGTCGCAGCGGGGCTCGGCGACGCCGGGGGCGGGGCAGTCGGCGGGGGCGCGGCACTCGGGCGGGGGACCGTCGGGCTCGGCGTCGCGCAGCGTGAACGCCGCGTCGGGGATCGCGCGGTCGGGCGCGGCGTCGCGCGCGCCGTCGAGCGCGGCGTCGGGGATCGGCAGGTCGACCTCGGGGATGGCGACGCAGCCGCCGACGAGCGCCGCGAGGACCAGCAGTCGGCTCACCATGTCGCCCTCACCGTCAGCCCGGTGCCGGTCGGCGCGATCGCGAACGGCGCTTCGAAGACCTCGGGCGGGTCGACCCAGGCCCAGACGGCGGCCGCGCCGAGGAGCCCGCCGAGGCCGAGGAGCGCGTAGCCGAACTCGACGCGGGTGCGCGCGGTGCCGTCGTGGCGGCCGACCGCGCGCGCGGCCTCGATCCGCTCGCCCTCGCTCGTCGCGTCCCGGTAGCGATCGACGGCGGCGCCGCGCGCCTCGAGCGCGTCGAGCGCGAGGTACTCGAGGGTCAGCCCGGTCGCGATCGCGAGCCCGGCGGAGGCGGTGAGGATCCAGGCGCCGGCGTAGTCGGGGTGCGTCGGCGGGGTGACGCGGGGGGCGCGGGGCGGTGGCGGCGCGGGCTTGGGGGCCTCGGCGGCGCGGAGCGCGTCGCAGCGCGCGCGCAGGGTCGCGGCGTCGGCCTGGGCGGGCGCGGTCGCCGGATCGCCGGGGTCGAGCTCTTCGAAGGCGCGGCCCATGCCGGCGAGGCGGGCGCAGGCGAAGCCGACGCGGGTCTCGGCGAGCTGCAACGCCGAGCGCGCGAAGCCTTGCAGCGCCCGCGCGCGCTGGCGGGGGGTGGGGCCGAGGCCGAGCACGCGTTCGAAGGCGTCGAGCGCCGCCTCGAGCTCGCGGGCGCGGAAGTGGTCGAGCCCTTCGAAGTAGGCCGACTCGGCCGCCTCTTCGCCGGTCGCGGCGGCGAGCGCGGGCGCGGCGCAGGTGAGCGTGAGGGCGAGCGCGAGGGGGCGGGCGGCCAACGGGTCCTCCGGCAGCGAGCAGCCGCAGGCTATCCGCGAAGCCGGGCCGAGGGCAACGGGGGAGCCGGCGCGGCGGCGCCGGTCACGCGGCCTTGGAGACGAGCTTGACCTGCGCGTCGGGCTCGACCGGCGCCGGGCGGCTGCGGCGCGCGAAGTAGAGCATCGAGAGCACGAAGCAGATCGAGCAGAGCACCGAGGTCAGGTAGCTGAAGCCGACGAAGAACTCGAGCCACGAGAGGTCGGGCGCGCCGAGGTCGCGGTACAGCATCACCGCGACGCTGCCGAGGTAGCCGAAGGCATCGGTGACATAGATCATGAACCCGGCGGTCGCGACGACCCCGAGCGCGGCGATCATGCGATCGAAGAGCACGCAGCCATAAGGCACATAGCCGAGGTAGAGCCCGAGGCCGACGAGGATCATCCACGTCGCGCTCGCCGATCCGCCGACGAGCGCGGGCAGCAGATCGGCCTGCCACAAGAGCGTGCTCAAGCCGATCAGCGCCGTGCCGGCGAGCATGACGAGGTGCACCGCCAAGAGCCCGAGGCGGTTGTCCTTGATCATGAAGAGGGCGCCGAGCGCGATCATGACCCCGAACGCGATCCAGGTCTCGGCCGTGCCGAGGATGGTCGCGCCGTCGTGGCCGAGCGCGCTCCACAGCTCGACCGCGAAGTTGTCGCGGAAGTCGCGGTAGGCGGTGAGGAAGAAGTAGAGCAGCGTGAGGAAGAAGAGGCCGGGGAAGAAGCTGCGCACGAAGCCGCGGCGGGCGCGGGCGTCCATCGGCTCGCGCTTGACGCGGACCCGCTCGTCTTCGGCCGAGGGCGGCGGGAGGCGCGAGAGCAGCCACACGGCGAGGACGAGCAGCGGCGCGAAGGCGAGCCCGGTGACGACCGGCATCCAGTATTCGTCGACCCCGAGCGCGAGCAGCCACTTGCCGAATGCCTTCACCCAGCCGCTCGCGACGATGTAGCTCGCCGAGAGGCCGGCGCCGAGCGCCTCGGAGACGCGGCGGCCTTCGAGGAAGCCGAAGACGAGGCCCCATACCATGCCGAGCGGGAGGCCGTTGAGGAACATCGCGATCGCGTTGTAGGGCGCGGGGATGATCGCGAACAGCAGCAGCGCGGCCTCGGCGAGCGCGATGACGACGAGGATGGCGACCGCGCGGCGCGCGGGGCTCATCTCGCTGATGACCTTGATGCCGGTGAACTTGGAGAGGCAGTAGCCGAGGACCTGAGAGATGATGAAGAGGGTCTTGTAGGTCAGCGGCACGCCCCACGGCAGCAGCAGCGCGCCCTCGAAGCTGCCCGCGCCGAATGGCTTGCGGAACGCATACATGCAGAAGTAGGTGGTGAACGCGGCCGCGATGGCATAGCTGGAGAATGCCAGCGGCGAGGCGCGTTCGAGCCAGCGCGTCAGGGCGGGCGGGGGGCGGTCGGGGGCCGACATGGGTGCTCCTCGTGCGCGACCGGGCGACCGTGCCCGATCGGGCGGCCGCTGGCAAGGTGGCTTCGCCGCGGCGCGGGCGGTGTCATCGGGATGTCACCGAGGGTTCGATGTCAGGGGGTGAGGCGATGACGGGTGGGACCGCGGACCCGATCGCGCGGCGCGCGCGCCCTGCGCGGGCTCACTCGACGGCGGTGCCCTCGTAGTAGCCGCGCGCCTTGGCGGCGGCGCCGCGGCCCACGCGGTCGCCGGCGATGCGGCCGTCGCGGTCGTCGTGCCAGATGTGGATGCCGCCCCACAGCCGCGACTGCCCGGCCTGATCGGCGGCGTCGTAGTAGGTCGCCCACTGGAACTGCACCCGCTCGGTCGGGCCCGCCTCGAAGAAGAGGTAGCCGGGCTCGAAGGTGTAGGTGCCGAGCCCGCCGGGGAAGTAGGGGCTGCCGGTGATCTCGGTGAGGGTCTCGGCGGCCGAGCGGCTGAAGGTGCTGTGCCCCGAGACGTAGCCGGGGAAGGGCGGGGTGACGAAGTTGCGGCGCTGGTAGGGCATCCAGTCGACGGCGCGGATCCAGTCGAAGCCGCCGATCTCCAGGTCGCGGTCGCCGGGCTCGCCGCGCCAGGAGTAGATCGTGACCTCGCCGACGTAGCGCGCGAGGTGGGCGTGGCGGCCGCCGGGGGCGGCGCTCTCTTCGGTGATGACCTCGATGAGACCGGGCACGAGCGGGAGCCCGTCGGGGTGATACGACGGCCCGTCGGGCTCGCTGCGCTGGCCGAGGCCGCCCATGTAGCGGATGAGCGTGATCGGGCGCGCCGACATGTACACCCGCTTGAGCTCCCAGGCGACGATGGCCGCGTCGTGCACCGCGCCGTTGAGCGCGAGGTAGAGGTGCACGTCCCACGCGAGCGGGTCGAGGCTCTCGCCCTCGCCGAAGAGGCGGCGCTCGAAGCCATCGCTGTACGAGAGGTCGTTGGCGAGCGTGTTCCAGTGGCCGGGCGGGGTCTCCGACGCGGGGCCGTCGGCCCAGAACTCGGCGAGGATGCGGGTGAAGTCGCCGCGGAGCACGATCTGCGGCGCGTAGGGCTCGCCGGTGACCGGGTTGACCTCATGGCCGGTGCCATCGTTGGTGCCGAGCGGGTTGTTGCCATACGAGGCGGGCGAGATGTCCATCGTGACGCCGTCTTCGAAGTCGAGCTGCGCGGTCTTGCGCAGCACGTCCACCGCGGCGTCGACCACGCTCTGATCGAGCTCGAGCGGGGGCTCGCCGATGTCGATGTAGGGCTCGCCGGGCGCGGGGCGCACGAGCGCGAACGGGGTGACGTCGCGCCAGTGGGGGCCGACGTAGGCGCGCACGCCGCTGCCTTCGGGGATGCCATTCTGCGAGACGGCCTCGGCGATGATGAGCTGCTGCCAGCGGGCCGGCTCGACGACGTCGGTGCCGGGGAGGTCGACGACCATCACCGGGTTGATGGGGGTGTAGGCGTCGGGCGGGTTGTAGTTGACGTCCTCGCGGGCGCCGTCGTCGGCGAACTCGGCGATGACGCGGGCGCCGATGCGGTTGCCGAGCGCGCGGGCGGTGTCGCCGAGCTCGTTGGTGTCGGCGGGATCGAAGCCGAGGCGATCCATGAAGCCGTCGAAGCACGCCTGCGAGATGTTGCCACCGATGGCGGGCGCGTAGCGGTGGCTGAGCACGCGGTAGGCCGCGTAGGAGATGGCTTCGCGGCGGGCGGCCTCGACGTCGTCGGCCGTGAGCTTCTCGCGCACGAGGTAGCCATCGGCGACGTCGTCGAAGGCGGCCCAGGCGTCCCACATGGCGACCGAGGTGTGGAAGAGGTTGCGGGCGTGCACCGTGGGCCGGGGCAGGTCGCGGCGGATGGCGTTGAGGAGCTGCTCGTTCCAGCGGCGCGCGATCGAGAAGCCGGCGGCCTCGGCGCGCATCTCGGCCTGCGCGTCGAACGGGCAGCCGTCGACGGGCGGGTTGTGGCGCGGGACGGTGAAGGGATCGCCGCCGGGGCTGCTGTAGACGCCGACGCCGCCGTTGAGCGGGCCGGAGAGCACGTTGCCGCCGACCGCCCACACGCCGCCCGTGGGGTCGACCCAGACCGCGTGCAGCGACTGGATCTCGAGGCCGAGGTTGGTCTCGACGCGGGTGAACTGCTCGCCCTCGGCGCGGAAGACGACGCCGCGGGCGCCGACCGCCCAGGTGGTGCCGTCGTGGCCGACGCAGACGCCTTGCAGGAGCGGGGCGCCTTCGGGGGTGAGGTTCTCGACGGCGTCGCCGCCGGCTTCGAGCAGCACGCCGTTGCTGCCGCCGCCGACGACGACGACCCGATCGGCGTCGCCGTGCACCGTGAAGAGCAGCCCGTTCTCGCCCGAGGCGACCGAGCGGAAGCCATCGCGGGCGTTGCCGTGCAGCATCACGCCGCCGCCGCCGACGATCCAGACGTTGTCTTTGTCCTGGCCCCAGACCTTGAAGAAGGCAGGCACGTCGCGCTTGTCGTTCTGCGGGAGGTCGGCCGGCAGCGGGAGCGCGCGCCAGGTGGCGCCGTCGTAGTGCCAGATGAAGCCGTTGCGCCCGGCCGAGGAGCCGACGGCGTAGACGTCGTCGGGGGCGGCGCCCCACAGCCCGAAGATGGTGTCCTTGCCGAGCCCGGGGGTGACGAGCCGCTCGAAGGCGCCGTCTTCGTAGCGCACGATGTGGGCGTCGGAGCCGCTCATGAAGACCGGGCCGTCGGGGAAGGCATGCACCCACCACAGGTCGCCGCGGACGCCGGTGGCATGACGCTGCCAGTCGGTGCCATCCCAGTGCAGCGCGACCGGGCCTTCGCCGTCGTCGGCGCCGACCATCCAGACGTCGTCGGGTGAGGTGCCATGGACCGCGAGCAGCGCGGCCTCGGGGCTCTCGGTGACGACCGCCCAGCCGACGCCGGCGTCGGCGTCGATGGGATCCTCGGTCTCGTCGTCGCAGCCCGTCAGAATGGAGAGACTCAGCAGCGTGAGCAGCGCCGCGAGCACCGTGCGCCCGCGGCGGCGATGAGCGGGGTAGGGGAGCATTCGTTTTGCCTCCGGTTTACATATCGGGTCGGTCTCGGCGCGACGAGACGACTCGCTGGCCGGATGTTACCGCTTCTGCACACAGCCGGTGCAATGCCTTCGGCCGATTGAGGGGATCTACCGCAGCCAGTCGACGATCGGGCGGAAGACGGCGTCCTCGGCCATCGAGCTGATGAAGAGGTCGGCGTGCGCCATCGGGCGCTGCTCGCTGCCGGCGTGGATCAGCCGGCGCGGCGCGGCGCGCATGGCGTCGTGGGCCGAGGCGGCGGTGGCCTCGGGCACGATGCCGTCGCCGGTCGCGACGATGGTGAGCAGCGGCAGGTCGAGGCGGGCGACGTCGTCGGTGAGGTTGCGCCGCTCGATGACGAGGTCGCCGCGGCGGATCCAGCGCGCGAGCTCGGCATTGACCGCAGGTGAGGGGTCGTCGACGGTCGCGACGAGCTGCTCGGGGCGGCTGAGGTCGCAGATCTCGGGGTTGAGGTAGACCCGCAAGAGCGCCGGCCAGCGGGCGGCGACGGGCAGCACCGCCTTGGCCATGCGGCGGGTGCCGCGCACCGGGACCGCGCCCCACGCGGCCGGCACCTGCGCGAGCGCCCGCAGCGCCGGGTGCACCGCCGTCCACCGCAGCGGGCCGCCGAGGTTGACCATCCGCGCGATGCGATGGGTCGGCCACCACGCCGCCTGCATGAACATGAAGGTCGCGCCGAGGCTGCACCCGATGACATCGACTCGGTCGGCCCGCACCCCGCTGTGCCGCCGCACGCCCTCGATCGCGGCGGCGAGGTCGACGAGCCCGAGATCGGCGAGGCGATAGCGTCGGTCGCCGGTCGGCCCGCGCACGCTGTGGCCCTGCCCGCGCAGCTCGACGCACCACACCTCGTGGCCCGCCTCGGCGATGTACTCCGCGATCCCCGGCCCGCGCGGGTGGTAGCCGAGGATGTGCGCGTTCATCGCGAACCCCGGCACCATCACCACCGGCCGCCGCGTCGGGTCGACGCGCCCCGGCACGAAGCGCCGGTGCAGCGCCAGCCGCCAGCCGTCGCCGTTGTCGACATAGTAGGTGCGCTGCTCGATCATCACCTGCCCCCTGGCCGCCTCAGCTCTCGCCGCCTCAACTCTCGCCGTCTGCGCTCCCGCGCTGACCGATGGTGTCGGGGAAGTACCCGTGCGTCAATCGCCGCCCGCGCACGTCCACCGCGCCGCCCGGACCGAACGCGCGCACCGCCGCGATCAGCGCCTCGTCGCCCGCCGCCGGCGGCACCGCGCGATCGGTCGCGGTCGCCTGCGTCTCGATGTGCAGCGTGCGGGTCGGGAACGCGAACTCGATGCCGAGCCGCTCGGCGAGCGACTTGAACGCGACGAGGAGCTGGTGCTTCGCCTGCAACTCGGCGCTCCAGGTCGAGCAGGTGAAGAAGGTGTAGACCATGATCTCGAGCGCCGAGTCGGCGAACTCGACCATGTGCACCTCGTAGTAGTCCTTGCGGGTGTCGGGGTGGGCCGCGATGACGGCGCGGATGCCTTCGACGAACGCTTCGATCTGCGCCGCCTCGGTGTGATAGGCGATCCCGAGCCGGGTCGTGAAGCGGCGGTACTCGCGGCGGCTGAAGTTCTCGATGGTGGCGGTCGCGAGCACCGAGTTGGGCACCGAGACCACGCTGCTCGCGAACGTGCGGATCCGGGTCGAGCGCAGCCCGATCTCCATCACCGTGCCCTCGACGCCCGCGGCCTTGATCCAGTCGCCGATGTAGAAGGGCGCGTCGATGAAGATCGTGAACGATCCGAAGAGGTTGGCCGCGGTGTCCTTCGCGGCGAGCGCGAGCGCGAGGCCGCCGATCCCGAGGCCGGCGAGCAGGCTGGTCACGTCGACGTGCAGGTTCTGCAGCACGAAGAGCACGCCGATGCCGACCACGATCACCCGCAGCGTCTTGCGCACGAGCACGACGAGCTGGTCGTCCATCTTGGTCTCGGTGCGCGCGGCGCGGTTGGCGAGGTAGACGGCGAGCAGGTCGACGAGCCGATAGCCGAGCACGGCGGCCGAGACGGCGGCCATCACCCGCGCGGCGACGGCGAGGATGCGCGCCGAGGAGATCCCGAGGCGCAGCTCGGGCAGGAACAGCAGGAACAGCCCCGCGCCGACCAGCCACCCGAGCGGGCGGGCGAGGTCGCGCAAGAGCCCCTCGGGCGGCACCACCCGCGCCCGTTGCAGCCAGCGGCCGAGGCGCTGGCGCACGACGACGTGCGTCAGCCGGCTCGCGAACATCGCGATCAGCAAGAGCAGCGAGAGCGCGAAGATCTGCCACAGCTCGAAGCCGAGGAACGACGTCCGCATGAAGCCCGGCAGCCGCGCGATGAAGGCGTCGACCGCGCCGGAGAAGGTCTGCGCGTGCAGCATCGGCACCCGCTCGACGACCTCGGCGGGGAAGCGCCACTCGCCGCCGATCAGCTTGATGCTGACCGCGTCGAAGGTCGGCACGATCGCGACCCGCGGCTTGCCGTTGGCGTCGAGGTATCCCGGGTCGTCGGGGAGCAGGTCGTAGTCGACGAAGTGGCCGCGGGCGTCGAGCACCGCCTTGAGCTGCTCGACGCGCTGCACGAGCGCCGCCTCGGTCATGTTGCCGGGCCGCTCGAAGCAGCGGATCGCCTTGCGCGGCAGGTAGCTCTCGGATTGCAGGTTGTCGAGGAAGGTCTCGGCCGCCGACCGCGCCGATCGGCAGGGGCCGCTCGTGGCCTCGTTCGCGGCCGGGGCGGCGGCGGTGACGGGTGCTATGAGGCAGAGCGACGCGGCGAGGGCGAGCAGCAGCGCGCGGGCGGGCGGGTACGACATGAGCCGGCTCCTCGGTCGGGGCGCCGGCCCCCCGCCGACGCGGGGGCGATCTACCAGCCTCGCACCGGCCTGTCGAGGGGGCTCACCGCCAGAGGCGGGTCAGCGTGCTCGTCGAGAAGTCGGCGAGCTGGACGTGGATCGTGACGCAGGTCCCCGCCTCGATCGCTGCGCCGCCGGCGGGGGCGCCGTTCGGCTCGGAGACGTCGGCGGCGTCGGTCGGGACCTCGCCGTAGATCACCGGCCCGGCGAAGCCCTGCGGGAACGCGGTGGTCTGCACCGCCCAGTAGGTCGCGCCGCCGGTGACCCGCCCCGGCCCGAGCGGCGGCTGCGCGCCCGGTTCGGTGACGTACACCCCGAGCGCGTTCGGCCCGGTCCACGCGATCGTCGGCGCGCCCTCGCCCTCGACCGTCAGCGGGTGGCTCCCCGTCGCCTCGTCGGCGCAGCCCGCCGCCGGCCGCTCGAGCGCGAACTGCACCCCGTCGGCCTCGAAGCCCGGCCCCGAGACCCGCATCTCGCCCTCGCCGCGGTCGACGATCCCGTCGCCGTCGGTGTCCTCGACCGCGACCGTCGTCGGCCACGCGCTCGCGAACGAGGTCCCGCCGAGCGGCAGCGCCATCGCCGGCCACGCCAGCGTCTCGCCGTCGAGCACGAACGGCACCTCGATCGAGAGCGCGTCGGTCATGCGCGCGGTGATCCGGCCGCCCGAGTCGGTCGGCGCGGCGACGAGCGCGACGTCGACGGCGCTGGTGCGGCGCGGGTCGAGCCCGCCGGCCTCGCGATCGAACGCGGGGAACTGCACCCGCCAGCGGTACTCGCCGTCGAAGCGCAGCGCCGGCGCGGCCTGGGTGGTGAACGGCACGCTCGCCGCGGCGACGCGGTGGCCTTCGAAGGTCTCGAGCCCGTCGAGCTCGACGACGTGCGCCGTGCCCGGCCGCAGCGCCGAGGCGGGCGTGACCCGCACCCGCCGCCCCGCGATCGTCACCGTCACCGCGACCGGCTCGCCCGCCGCGAGCAGCCGCACCCGCGCCTCGTTGGCGGCGTCGTCGTGCAGCGGGTGCGAGAAGACGAGCTCGATCGGCCGGTCGATCGCCGCGACCTCGCCCGCGCGCGGATCGCTCGTCAGCAGGAAGGCATCCCGCGCGGTGAGCTCGCCGACGTAGCGCGCGAGATCGGCGCGCTCGTCGGCGGAGAGCGTGATCCCGAGCCAGTCGACCTTCTCGTCGACCACCTCGGCGAGCGTGCGCGGCAGCCCCGACTTGAGCCAGAAGCCATAGCGGTAGGCGCCGACGAGGCTCGGGATGTCGGTCATGCCCGGGGTGACGCCCTCGGGCAGCACCTGCCGGCTGGTGGTGATCTCGCCGCTGTGGCACGCGACGCAGCCGCCCTTGCCCGCGAAGATGGCCTCGCCGCGCGCGCCCGCCTCGCTCAGCGCGCCGTCGCGCCGGGTCTGCCCGTTGGCGGCCGGCGGCGGCACGAGCGCGGTGAGGTAGGCGGCGAGCCCGCGCGCCTCGGTGTCGTCGGGGTTCTTGCCGATCGTCGATCCCACCGTCACCGCGAAGTTGCGCGCGTCGGTGAGGTAGCCCTCCCAGCCGAGCGGGAAGGTGCCTTCGAGCCAGAAGAACGGCCGGGTCACCGCCCACAGTTCGAAGGGTCCGGCCTTCCAGACGTTGCCATCCATGATGGCATCCATATGGCAGCTATTGCAGGTGTGATGGATGCCATAGCCTTCGCCGGGGCCGGTGAAGTAGCGCTGCCCGAGCGCCTCGGCCGCGCTGCGCGGGTCGCCGGCGAGGGTCACCGTCTCGGCCATGCCATCGCGCACCCGGGTCACCGCGAAGCCCTGCGCGCCGTGCACGACGACGCCGCCTTCGACCGCCGCGACCGCGCGCGGCCGCCCCGGCGCCGCGATCCGGCCGCGCTCGGCGAGCGTCTCGGGGTCGAGCTCGACGACGACGTCCGATCCCTCGACCGCCACCCACAGGCTGCCCTCGCTCGACGCGATGCCATGGGTGGTCACCGCCGGCCCCGCCGAGCCCGGCTGCCGGCCGAGATCGGCGCGCGCCTGCTCGACGCCGTCGCGGTCGTAGACGACGACCTCGTGGCGGAAGCTGCCGCCCTCGGGATCGGCGAGGCTCGCCCGCGGCGTCGACGAGGTCACCGATACAAAGAGCCGCCCGCCCGCGACGTGCAGCGCGTTGATGGTCGAGCCGACCGCCTCGATGTATCGCGTCACCGCGCCGTCTTCGATCACCGCGATGTCGAAGGCATCCGCGCGGTCGTCGCGACCGAAGGGATGCCGGTCGCCCTGCGCCGAGCGATGGCTCGCGACGTAGAGCCGCCCGGTCTCGGGGTCGAGCGCCATCGCCATCGGATCGGGGTTGGCTTCGATGCGCCCGACGACCGCCCGCGCCGCGACGTCGACGACCGCCACCGCGCCCTCGGTCGCGAGCGCGACCCACGCCGTCGCGCCGTCGGGGCTCACCACCACATGCGCCGGCTCGTCGCCGACCCGCACCGCGTCGACCAGCCGCCCGCTCGCGCGGTCGACGAAGCCGAGCGTGTCGTCGGCCTTCTGCGCGACGAGCACGACGTCGGACCCGGGCGCCCAGGCGAGCGAGACCGGCCACGGCCCGGTCTGCACCCGCCCCCGCTCGGCGAGCGTCGCCGCGTCGAGCCGCACCAGCTCGGGCGCGAAGACCTGCGCGACCCACAGCTCGTCACCGACCGGCAGCACCGACTGCACCGGCTGGTAGTTGAAGTGCTCGAACGGCCCCGCCGCGACGACCGCGACCCGCACCGGCTCGGCGTGCGGGTGGGCGAAGACGTGCTCGCCGGGCGCGAGCGGCACCACCCGCGTCCAGCCGTCGGCGCCGACGACCGGCGCGTTGTCCTCGGGTCCCTCGACCCGCTCCCACCGCCCCTCGCAGTCGGCGCCGTCGACGCGGGGCAGGTAGTAGGTGCGCCCGGCGACGAGGCGGGTCGGCTGGCGGTCGAGCGCCACGACGGTGCAGGTGGCGGGGTCGCCGACGAGCGGCGTCGACGGGTCGTCGCCCCCGCAGCCGGCGAGGGCGGTGAGGGCGGCGGCGGTGAGCGCGAGCGGGCGGTGGAACATGGCTTCTCCGGGCGGTTGAAGGCATCGCCGGGCGCACGAGCGCCCGCGCCGGAGATGAATCGACCGCGGGGCCGGTTACAGCTTCGCCCGCTTCGTGTTCAGGCTTCGTTCAAGGTGGCGGCAGCGGCGAGACCCGGCGCACGAGCCGCAGGCCCACCCGCGCCGAGCGCCACCCCGGCGCCGCGCCCTCACGCGCCGCGCTGCGACAGGCCGCCGAGCCCGCGTCCCACGAGCCGCCGCGCACGACCACCTCGCCGGCGGGCGCGACCCACGGATCGGACTGCGCCTCGACGGGGTAGGGCGCGAAGCCATCGAGGGTCCACTCGGCGACGTTGCCATGAACCCCGTGCAGCCCCCACGGGTTCGCCGGCAGCGCGTCGACCGGGTGGGTGACACCCCCGGCGTTGAACGCGAACCACGCGACCGTCGCCAGCTCGTCGGGGGTGTCGCCGATCCAGTAGCGCGTCTCGGTCCCCGCCCGCGCCGCGTACTCCCACTCCGCCTCGGTCGGCAGCCGCCAGCCCGCGCAGCCCGCCGACAACATCGCGTCGAGCCCGGCGACGAGCCCGTCCAGCGGGCAGGACGCGTCGTCGGTGGCGGCGCACTCCAGCGCGTCGGCGGGGCAGCCTTCGAAGGCATCGGCGAGGCAGTCA
The DNA here is from genome assembly GCA_020633515.1 of Myxococcales bacterium. The sequence goes on along the minus strand of JACKDM010000034.1, from coordinate 39,139 downwards.
TCCGCGATGAAGGCATGGCACGGCGGCAGCCCGTCGCGCAGGGAGCGGGCGTCGGCGTAGGCGAGCGCGTCGTAGAGGCTCATCTGCTCGACCGGGCAGCCATCTTCGACGCAGCCGGCGCGGAGGCGCCCGAAGTGCGAGCGATCGCGCACGCCGAGCGCCGCTTCGAAGTCACCCCGAGTCACCTCGGCCGCGCCCACCAGCAGCGGCCCGGAGATCTCGACCGCGTGCGCCGGCTGCTCGTCGGGCTCGGCGTTGGGCTGCCCGGCGGGTGATCCCATCACGAACCGCCCCGAGGGTGCGCACACGAACCCCGCCGGCACCACGACCCGCGGCGGGCAGCCATTGCACGGCGGCCCCGGCTGCCCATCGCACCAGGTACACGCCGCCGCGAAGCCTTCGTCGACGAGACCATCGCAGTCGTTGTCGCGCCCGTCGCAGCTCACCTCGTCGGGCTCGTAGCCATCGGCGACGAGGCGCCACGCGCCGTCGAGACAGCGCGGGATCTGGACCGCGCAGGCGGCCGCCGGCGGATCGCTCGCCGCCTCGTCGACCACCCCGTCGCCGTCGTCGTCCCGCCCGTCGCAGCGCTCGGCGGTCGGGGCCGCGTCGGGCGGACCGTGATCGGCGCCCGGATCGGGCGAGCCGTCGACCGGCGCCGCGTCGCCGCCGCGATCGGGCGCGCCCGGATCGAGCGGCGCGAGCGGGGGCGGCACCTCGAGGCAGGCGGCCAGGGAGACGGCGAGCGCGGCGAGCGCGGCGAAGAGGGCGGGGCGAGACATGCCGGCCAGTCTGCCAAACCCGCCGGCTCCGAACCAATGCGCCGCCGCGCCTGTTTTGGTCACCGCGCGCGCGCCGCTGCGGTAGCCTGCGCCCCGCACGCCCTGGAGGAGCCGATGACCCGTCTCTGCGCGCTCGCCCTGCTCGGCGCCGCCGCCCTCGCCGGCTGCGGCGACGACATCGTCACGCCGCTCGACCCCGCGCACGACGCCGCGCCCGACGCGACACCCGACGCCGCCGCCGACGCCGCGGCCGACGCGACCCCGGACGCCGCGCCCGACGCGACAGCCGACGCCGAGGCGCCCGACGCCGGCCCCGGCTGCACCCTGCCGCCGCCCGCTCCCATCGCCCACGCCCTCGGCGAATGGACCGTCACCACCGACGCCGCCCGCCGCGAGTGGACCGTCGCCCGCCCCCCCGACGGCGCCGTCGTGCTCCGCTCACCCCCCGCCTGCGTCGACGGCGCGCCGCGCCCCGCGCTCCGCGTCGCCCGCGGCGCCCCCGCCATCGAGAGCGCGTTCGGCAACTTCCGCGTGCAGCTCGACGGCCCCCGCAGCCGCCTCGACTGGCGCCCGATCATCACCGCGCCCACCGTCGAGGCCACCGCCGACGACCTCACCCTCCGCCACCCCGACGGCGTCGCGCTCCGCTTCGCCCGCGACGGCGACGACCTCCGCGTCGAGCTGCTCGCCCCCGACGCCGACGCCGGCGCGCTCGCCTGGCGCTGCGGCCCCGACACCGGCTTCTTCGGCCTCGGCACCCAGGTCACCGGCCTCGACCTGCGCGGCCGCCGCTACCCGCTCTTCACCCAGGAGCAAGGCATCGGCAAACCCGCCGACGGCCACCCGTACCCGCTCGCCAACTACCCCGAGGCCGCCTACGCCCCGATGGGTGTCTGGCACGACAGCGATGGTTTGTCGGCCATCCTCACCCACGACGCCTACAGCGACCTCGACCTCTGCGCCCAGGACCCCGAGCGCGTCGAGCTCCGCAGCTACGCCGCGCTCCCCGGCTTCGTGCTCGTCGCCGGCGCCACCCCCCGCGACCGCGTCCGCGCGCTCGCCCGCCGCGTCGGCCACCCGCCCCCCGTGCCCGACTGGGTCTTCGCCCCCTGGAACGACGCCGTCGGCGGCCCCGCCCGCCTCGCCGAGGTCGCCGACATCCTGCGCCGCGAAGGCATCCCCTCGTCGGCGATCTGGACCGAAGACTGGATCGGCGGCGAGCAGGGCCCGACCGGCTTCCGCCTGAGTTATGCCTGGGAGTGGGACGCCACCCTCTACCCTGACCTGCCCGAAGACATCGCGCGCCTCCACGACCGTGGCTTCTCGTTCCTCGCCTACTTCAACCCGTTCGTGCCCGCGCCCACCCGCATGTTCGCCGAAGGCACCGCCGGCGGCTGGCTCGTCGAAGACGCCGACGGCGAGGTCATCACCTTCCTCGACCCCGCGTTCCGCAACGCCGCGCTCGTCGACCTCGCCGATCCCGCCGCCCGCGACTGGCTGCGCGGCTACCAGCTCACCGCCGCCGCCGAGCTGGGCATCGACGGCTGGATGGCCGACTTCGCCGAGTGGCTCCCCGTCGAGGCCCGCATGGACGACGGCGAGAGCGGGTGGCGATGGCACAACCGCTATCCCATCGAATGGCAACGCGCCAACGTCGAAGCCATGCGCGAAGCCCACCCCGATGGCAGCCCCGAGGCGGGGGACTGGACCTTCTTCGTGCGCTCCGGCTGGGCCTCGACCAACGGCGGCACCGGCGGCGTCGCGCCCACGCTCTGGGCCGGCGACCAGAACACCGACTGGGGCCGCGACGACGGCCTCCCCACCGTCATCCCGATCGGCGTACACGCCGGCCTCGCCGGGGTCGCCGTCTATGGCAGCGACATCGCCGGCTACACCAGCGAGACGGTGCCCAACACCACCAAGGAGCTCTTCTTCCGCTGGGCCGCGCTCGGCGCCTTCCACCCGCTGATGCGCACCCACCATGGCAGCGACGAGTGCGGCAACTGGTCCTTCGACCGCGACGCCGACACGCTCGCCCACTACCGCCGCCATGCCATCCTGCACACGCTGCTGCATCCCTACCTGCGCGATGCCATGGACGAAGCCATGCGCGATGGCATCCCGATCACCCGCCACCCCTGGCTCGTCGAGCCCGATCACCCCGGCCTCTGGCGCGACGGCCGTGACCTCTACTTCCTCGGCGGCGCGCTCCTCGTCGCGCCGGTCGTCGAGCAGGGCGCGACCGCCCGCGTCGTGCACCTGCCCGGCGACGGCTGGTGGCCGCTCTTCGCCGACGCCCCGCTCCCCGGCGGCGAGGCCGGACCGGGCGGCACGGTCATGCACGACGTCGCCGCGCCGCCCACCGAGATCCCCGTCTTCGTCCGCCCCGGCACCGCGCTCCCGCTGCTCCCGCGCCCGGTCGACAGCTTCCGCGCCACCGCCGGCGACGGCGTCAGCACCCTCGCCGAGCTCGGCGGCGCCCGCCGCCTCGCGCTCTACCCGCGCGCCGGCGCCGTCGACACCACCCTCGGCGACACCCGCATCACCGCCGCCGGCCTCGCCGCCCGCCCCGACTGGACCACCGCCGCCCTCGACGGCGCCCCGCTGCCGGCCTGCGCCGACGAAGCCGCGGTGAGCTGCGCCGACGCCGCGGGGGTCACCTTGCGCGCGGTCGGCGACGCGACCGTCACCGTCGGCGGCGCCACCATCACCATCGCGGGGGAGGGGACCCGCCGCGACTGGCACCTCGCCTGGGCCGGCGAAGCCTTCGGCGCGTGGCGCGCCCCGACCCCGCTCGGCGAGCTCGACCCCGACGTCCCGCCGCCCTGCGAGCCCTGAACCGTTCAGCACCCGCCCCCGAACCGTCACGAACGGTGCGCCTCGCGCCGCCGCCCTCCGCGCGCCTTCGGCCATTCCCCTCTTTCGCCGTGGCATGGCACCTGCTAACTCGGAGGGAGCCACCCGCTGGAGAGGACCCACCCGATGGCTCACAACGACCACGCCTTCGCGCTCTTGATCGGCATCGACGACTACCGCGCCTATGACCCGAGCGGCGCCTCCGACCTGCACGGCTCGCGCGGCGACGTCGCCGGCTGGTGGGCGCTCACCCGACAGCTCGGCGTGCCCGCCGCGAACGTGCGGATCTGCACCTCGCCCAAGCTCTCGCCCGCCGCGCTCGGCGAGGGCGCCGCCGACGCGACCTTCACCGAGGCGACCCACGCCGAGCTCGAGGCCGCGCTGCGCTGGCTCACCGCGGCGCTCGACGGCGAGCGCGGCACCAAGGCGCTCTTCACCTATGGCGGCCACGGCGCGATGACCGCCGCCGGCGAGATCCTCTGCCCGAGCGACGTCCGCCGCGTCGGCGACACCTTCGTCAACGCCCTCCCGGTCCGCGAGGTCGCCGCGATCCTCGACCAGCGCGCGAAGCGCACCCGCATCACCGCGTTCGTCGACACCTGCCACACCCCCGCGCCGCTCGTGCCCGGCGCGAGCCGCGTGCGCACCCTCACCGGGCTCGACGCGTGCGCCGACGCCGTCCCCGACGCCCACCGCGCGCTCGGTGACCTCGTGCTCTCGTCGAGCGGCACCGGGCAGCCGAGCTTCGAGATCCCGCTCGCGGTCGGGGTGCGCGGCGCCTTCTCCTGGGCCGCCCAGACCCTGCTCGCCCGCTGGGGCACCGCCGAGGCCGCCGGCGGCGCGAGCTTCGGGCTGACCTACGGCGACATCTGCGTCCGCAGCGGCATGATGCTCGCCCCGCTCGCGATCGAGCAGCGGCCCGTCTTCGTCGGCGACCCCCGCGCGGCCGGCTGGCGGGCGTTCTCCGCGTTCGGCGACCGCGCCGTCGGCGCGAGCGAGCCCGGGCCCGACGGCGCGCTCGAGATCTGGCCCGACGACAGCGGCGGCCGCGTCGTGCAGTTCAAGCTCGACAGCTCGTCGAGCGGCAATGGCACCCAGCTCGGCACGCTCTATGTCACCGATGCCAACCCGCCGAGCGGCAAGGGATGGGACGCCGATCGCATGTACTGGCACTGGACGAGCGGCAGCTTCCCGACGAGCACCTTCTACGCGGTCCCCGATGGCATCTCGACCGGCAGCGCCCCGTCGAGCGCGATCGTCTACGAGACCACCGCGATGACGGCCGGCTACAGCGGCATGACGACCTCGATCCCCGGCGGTCACTACAAGGTCTCGACCACCCGCCACCTCGGCTTCGTGCGCGCGACGACCTCGTCGATGACGGTCTATGGCTCCAACATGGGCGCCTCGACGCTCGCGGCGGGCTTCGAGACGCTCGAGTACAACTACGCGAGCGGCAGCACCTCGGACGTCATCTACGAGACGGCGGTCGATCCCAAGAAGTGATCGAGCGGCACGGCCGGAAGCCCACCATCGTCAGCGTCTGACCGGGCGGCATGCCATAGCGGCTGCTCGCCCGCGCGCTGCTCGCGAGGCTGATGCAGCACCCGCCCTTGATGGTGACGAAGTCACCCGCGCCCGGCGCGTCCGACGCCCCGAGGCGCCCGCCGTCGAGGATGGGGCCGCTCGGCCGGTAGACATCGGCGCAGAGGTCGCGGGTGTTGCCGGCGAGCCCGCGCACCCCGTACGGGCTCGCGTCGAGCGGGTGGGCGCCCACCGGCGCGAAGGTGGGCTGGCCGGGGCGGTGGTTGAGCACGCAGGCATAGCTGACGTCGAAGTCATCACCCCACGGAAACGGCCGCCCGTCGACGCCGCGCGCGGCCTTCTCCCACTCCCATGACATCGGCAGCCGCCAGTCGAGCCCGTCGCGCGCCGCCCGCCACGCGCACCACGCCCGCGCCGAGCGCCACGAGACGTTCATCACCGGCCAATCGGGCCGCAGATCGTGGCCGAACGCCGGGTGTACGACGAAGCGGCCGCGCGCGTCGCGCCGGTAGCCGAGCTCCTGCGTCGCCGACGCCACCGGCACCGCCGCCACCGCCTCGTCGGTGCGCCCGGCGGCGACGAGCGCGTCGAGGAACTCGATGTACTCGGCGTGCGTCACCGGGTCGCGCCCGATCGCGAAGCCATCGACCCACACCCGCCGCCGCGGCAGCGGATCGAGCGCCTCGGGGTCGCCGCCGAGCGTGCACCAGCCCGCCGGCACGTAACACTCACCGTCGCCGATGGCATCGAGCGGTGGCAGCGTGACGACATGCGGCTCGTCGGTCCCCGGCGCGATGCCATCCCAGTGCGCCTGCCGCTCGATCGACACCGGGTAGCGCACCGGCGCCCGCCCCGGCGCCGAGATCACCGCGACGTAGCTCCCCATCGCCAGCGGCGCGGCGTTGACCGGCGTCGCGCCCGGGCTCGCGACCGGCACCTCGACGAGCCGCCGATCGGCCTCGACGAAGCGGAAGAGCTCGACCCGCGCCCCTGGCGGATCGGTGAGCAGCGTCAGCCGCCCCTCGCCGGCGAGCCACTCGACGTTGCCCGCCGGATCGTGGCCTTCGAGCAGCGCCGCGTACTCCGCCGCGGCGTCGAGGTCGCGCGCCGCCTCGGCCTCGAGGAGCCGCGCCCGATAGTGCCCGGTGAGCGCCTGCCGCGCCGCGCTCGACTCGGGGTCGAGCTCCAGCGCCGATTGCAGGGTCAGCCGCAGCCGCACCTCGGCGAGCCGCGCCGCGCGCCGCTGCGCCCGCGCCGCGTCGGCGAGCTGCCAGCCCGGGCGCTTGTCGTCGACCGGCGCGTGCGGCGGCAGCGCGTCGAGCAGCGCCGCCGCCTCGCGCTCGAGCGCGCGCCGCCTCGGCGCGCAGCGTGTCGACCTCGGGCTCGATCGCCTGCGCCTGCGCGACGAGCGCCCCTGCCTGCTCGCGCTGCCGCGCGCCCGCGAGCCAGCGGCCCACCTCGCGCGCCATCGCGCCCGCGTCGGGCGGCCGCTCGGCCGGATCGCGCCGCGTCGCCCGCGCGCACAGCGCCCGCAGCGGCGCCGGCCCCACCGCGGGCACCGGGCCGTCCGCCGCCAGCCGCGCCGCCCGGATCTGCTCGAAGCCGCCCGTCGCCGGCCGCCGCCCGGTCAGCACCTCGTGCAGCATCACCCCGAGCGCGTAGACGTCGGTCGCCGGCCCGATCGCCGCCGTGTCGCCGCTCGCCTGCTCGGGCGCCATGTAGGCCGGCGTCCCCATCACCGCCCCGAGCGCGGTCGCCTGCGGCGTCGGCGGCGAGACCCCATCGTCGGGATCGGCCGGCGCGCCCGCCCGGCGGGCGAGGCCCCAGTCCATCACCAGCACCTCGCCGAAGCGCCCGATCATCACGTTCTGCGGCTTGAGGTCGCGGTGTACGACGCCCTGCTCGTGCGCGTAGGCGACCGCCTCGCAGACCCGCAAAAACGTGTCGACGAGCTGCCGCAGCGTCCAGGCGTCGTCGCCGCCCGCGTGCGCCTCGGCGATGGCGTCGCCGAAATCGCGGCCCTCGACCTCCTTCATCGTGTACCAGGGCCGCCCGTCGGGGGTCACCCCGCGGTCGTAGACCGGCACGATCCCCGGGTGCTGCAAGCCGACCGTGATCGCCGTCTCGACGAGGAAGCGCTGCCGCGCCGCGGTCGAGGCGGCCGTGCGCAGCAGCTTGAGCGCGAGCACCCGGTTCATCTTGTGGTCGCGCACCCGCCGCACCTCGCCCTGCCCGCCGCGCCCGATGAGGCCGAGGTCTTCGTAGCGATCGGTGCCGAAGTCGACGTGCGCGGCGGCGGGCGGCTGCGCGTCCTCGTCGCCGCCGAGCGAGCGGGTCATCGTGCCCGCCGCCGCGTCGGGCCGCGCGGCGAGGGTGGAGCGGGCGTGCGGGGGCAGGGTGGCGTGGTCGCCGTCGGGCGGGCCGGATGCGCTCATGCGGCGATGATGACCCGCGCGGAGAGCGGACTCAACGCCCACCGCCCGCCCGTCGACATCGAGGTTTGTGTCGACCGGTGCGCTCGGGCACATTAGGCGCCATGCCGCCCGTCGACCTCGACCTCGTCACCAAGACCCTCGCCGATGGCCGCAGCTCGCTGAGCACCCGCTCCGAGGGCGACGACATCGGCCTCACCCTCGCATGGCACGCCGACGTCGACCGCGTCGGCGCCCGCCTCCGGCTCCGACCCGGCCGCACCGCGCTCTCCCGCACCGCGCCCGACTTCGACGGCGACGGCCCGCTCGCCGATCCCTATCTCAGCCGCAAGCCCATCACCTTCACCCGCGCCAGCGACACCGTCACCCTCGACCCCGGCGGCCACGACAACGTCGAGGTCGACGGCGCCCCGCTCACCGCCCCGCGCACCTTCGCCGCCGCCGACATCGAGCGCGGCGTCGTCATCGTGCTCGCCGACCGCGTCGCGCTCCTGCTCGGCCACATCCCGCTCGGCGCCCCCGAGCCGCCGCGCTTCGGCATCATCGGCGACAGCCTCGCCATCCGCCGCCTCCGCGCCGAGATCATGCTGGCCGCCCCGGTGCGCGCGCCGGTGCTCGTGCGCGGCGAGTCGGGGACCGGCAAGGAGCTCGTCGCCGGCGCGCTGCACGCCGCCGGACCGCGCTCCGACGGCCCGATCCGCGTCCTCAACATGGCCGCCATCCCCGCCGCGACCGCCGCCTCGGCGCTCTTCGGCCACAGCCGCGGCGCCTTCACCGGCGCCGATCGCGACAGCCCCGGCTACTTCGGCGACGCCGACGGGGGCACGCTCTTCCTCGACGAGATCGGCGAGCTCCCCGACGAGCTGCAGCCGATGCTCTTGCGCGCCGTCGAGACCGGTGAGATCCAGCCGGTCGGCGCCCGCCGCGCTCGCAAGGTCGACGTGCGCCTCATCACCGCCACCGACGCCGCGCTCGAGGCCGCCGTCGACGAGGGCCGCTTCCGGCTGCCGCTCTTGCACCGCCTCGCCGGCATCGAGGTCTGGCTGCCCCCGCTCCGCCAGCGCCGCGACGACATCCCCCGGCTGCTCGTGCACTTCCTGCGCGCCGAGTTCACCACCCTCGGCGTCACCGACCGCCTCGCCCCGACCTCGCTCAGCGCCCGCCCCTGGCTCGGCCCCGCGATCGTCGCGCTGCTCATGCGCCACGCCTGGCCGGGCAACGTGCGCGAGCTCGCCAACGTCGCCCGCCAGATCGCGCTCGTCGGCAACACCCGCAGCCGGGTCCGCGCCTCGCAGGTCGCCGTGCTCGCCCGCATCGCCGCCGGGCTCGGCGTCGCGAGCGACACCGGCGAGCGCATCACCGCCGACATCGACCCATCGGCCGACGAGGCCCCGCTCACCGACACCCGCATGCTCGAAGCGCTCCGCGCCCACAACTGGAGCGTCAACGCCGCCGCCCGCGCGCTCGGCACCGCCAAGATCAACATCTACCGCTTCATCGACCGCAGCCCCGCGCTGCGCAAGGCGTCCGAGATCCCCGACGACGAGCTGCGCGCCGTACACGCGGCCTGCGGCGGCGACCTCGACGCGATGTCGCAGCGGCTCCAGGTCTCGGCCCGCGCGCTCACCTTCCGCCTCAAGGAGCTCGATCCCCCGCTGTGAGAGCCCCGCGAGCGCCTGTTAGGTAAATCTGCCGCTGTTCGCTGCTGACGGCCCCGCTGATACAGTGCCCGGACGGAGAACACACGACGCTGGCGGGGAGCCGGCGCGACACCTCGACACTTCTGGAGACAGACATGATGCGGCGACACGCGCATTGGGTGCTCTGCACCGCAGTGGCCCTCTTCGGCTTCGGCTGCGAAGACGATGATCCGGCCGAGACCCCCATGGCCGACATGGGCATGGGTGGCATGGGCGGCCAGGGCGGCGAAGGCGGCATGGGCGGTGAGGGCGGCGAGGGTGGCGTCGGCGGCGAAGGCGGCGTCGGCGGCGTCGGTGGCGTCGGTGGCATGGGCGGCGTCGGCGGCGAAGGTGGCATGGGCGGCGTCGGCGGCGAAGGTGGCATGGGCGGCGTCGGCGGCGAAGGTGGCATGGGTGGCATGGGTGGCCAGCCCGCCGAGTGCGCCGCCGAAGCCGGTGACTACCCCGGCGGCGACTGGCCGGCGTGCATCAGCGACAACGGCCAGTGGAACCTCATCGACCCCGAGGGTCTCTCGACCACCGCGCGCATCGCCTCGTTCGAGATGATCGCCGACCTGCTCTGGCGCAACGACAGCGCGCCCACCCAGCAGGACTTCATCGACGCCCGCATCGAGTATGCCATCGACCAGGGCCTCGACAGCCGCGTCCAGCGCCGCTTCGACGCGCACTACCCCCCGCCGCCCGACGGCGCCACCTGCCGCGACGAAGGCATCCCCGAGCAGTACCCCGATCACTGCGTCGGCCCCGCCGGCCAGCTCCCCGTCATCGTCGGCGCCTTCCAGGCCGGCTCCGAAGGCATGCAGCCCTGGGTCAACGCCGCCCGCGTCGAAGCCGGCCTGCTGTGGTTCCTCTACAGCAGCGTCTACAAGGAGTCGTTCTCGTGCGCCGAGGTGGCCAAGGACTGCGACTCGTCCTGGTCGTACTACACCGGCACCCGCCAGCTCGACGAGGAGCCCCTCGGCTACGCGAGCTACGTCGAGCGCGCGTACCCCGCGGCGCACCGCGCGATGTTCCAGGCCCTGCTCGCGGTGCGCTGCTGGCGTGACCTCGACAGCGCCGAGATCGCCATGGACGCGGCGCTCCACCAGGAGGCGCTGCGCCAGCTCGACACCGCGCTCGACCGCTCGCTCGCCGTCATCCTCATCGACCGCGTCCAGATGTGGGAGGCCGCCAGCGGCGACGCCAAGGCCGCCGCCTGGGCCTTCCTCGAGGTCCTCGGCCCGGTCATCGACCGCGCCGCCCGCGCCCAGGACGCCGCCGCCGCCGACCGCCTGATGGCGGCCTGGGACGACGCCGCGACCGCCGACGCCGACGCGATCGTCGCCGACCTCGAGATGCTCTTCCCCTGCGCCGAGTGATCCCGCCCCCGCCCTCGGCGCCGGTCCCTCCAGCCGACGCCGAGGGCGCCTACCAGTCCTCGGGGTTGCGCGCTCCCCACTGCCAGTCCGACATCTTGCCGCTGCGCTCCTGAATCACGCTCTGCACGCCGGTGTTGCCTTCGACGGTGCGGATCGCGAGCTTCTGGATCTGACCGATCGTCGGGCTCGGCGTGCTCGGCGTCTCGATCCAGGTCAGGATGCCGAAGTGGTTGTTGGCCGGCATGTTGAGGATGTCACCGGGCTGAGGCACCCGGGTCGACTTCGGCTTGAGCTTCGTCGGCATCGACGGCCACGCCCCCGCCGGGAGCAGCCCGCCGGCGACGTTGGCCCAGGTCGCGAAGATCCCGCACCACGAGGGCAGCACGTCGCTGACGGCGACCGTCTCGCCCGGCTTGCCGTGCACCGCCTTGGTGCCCGACCGCGGCCGCTTCATCAGCTCCTCGTCGGGGTAGCCGCCATAGGCCGCGTCGAAGAACATCTTGAGCGCCCGCCACCCCTGCCGCGCCGCCTTGCCCTCGTCGTCGACGTCGGTCAGCGGCCCCTTGGCGACCACCTTGCCGACCTGCGCGAGCGCCGCGCCGACCACCGCCTGCCGCGCCGACGACACCGGCTGCTGCGCGGTCATGTCATCGGGCCGCGCCGCCGCCATGCCCGCCATCGAGGCATAGAAGGCCCGCATCGAGCGCACCCGCCCGAGCCAGGCGCCGATCTTGGGTGGCATCGCGCCGCCGAGCGAGGCGGTGACGTGCTGGTCGAAGAAGTCGAGCACCGCGACCTGCACCTCGGGCCCCGGCGGCACCGGGCTCCCCGCGCCGGCCTTGGGGATCTGCACCACCGCGGCGAGCAGCGACGCGAGCCCCTGGTCTTCGGCCGGCCCGCCCTGCTCGACGAGGTGCGCCGCCTGCAACGCGGTCGGCGCGACCGACGCCGTCGGCCCCGCGCCATCGAAGCTCATCTCGTCGCCCGCCGACCGCAGCGAACCCGCGAGCGCGTGCCGCTCGTCGGCCGTCAGCCACTGCCCCCCGCTCGGCGGCGGCGTCGGCGTCGGCGGCCCCCCCGGCGGCCCGCCCGGCGGCTGCTCCACCACCGGCCCCCCGCCGCCGCCCGGACCCGGCGTCGGCCCCACCGTGCCCTCGCCGCCCGCGAGCGCCCCCCAGGTCAGCGGCCCCACCACCCCGTCGACCCCGAGCCCCGCCGCCTGCTGGAACGCCACCACCGCCCCCCGCGTCAGCGGCCCGAACGCCCCGTCGACCGTCAGCGCCGCCCCCGCCCCGTTGAGCATGCCCTGCATCGCCGCGACCGCCGGCCCGCTGCTCCCCAGCCGCAGCGGCGCCCCCGGGTACGCCGCGCCGGCCAGCTCCGCCGCCTGCGCCTGCGCCGCCGCCCCGGTGGGATCCACCTCGCCCGTCGTCGTCGCCGTCGTCGTCGCCCCCGCGTCCGACCGCTCGCGCTCCGCCTGCTGCTGCATGGTTCACCTCCGCAGCGATGGGATCCCACCATAGCGCGCCGGCAGAGTCAGGTCTTTGCGGGGTCTCCCGCGGGGTGGGTCGCGATCCAATGCCGCGCGATGTCGATCCGCCGCGCCACCCACACCTTGTCATGCGACATCAGGTAGTCGAGGAACCGCGAGAGCGCCGCCGCCCGCCCCGGCCGCCCCGCGAGCCGGCAGTGCAGCCCCACCGACATCATCTTCGGCGCCGTCTCGCCCTCGGCGTACAGCACGTCGAAGGCATCGCGCAGATAGGCGAAGAACTGCTCGCCGCTGTTGAAGCCCTGCGAGGTCGCGAAGCGCATGTCATTGGCGTCGAGGGTGTAGGGCACGATGAGATGCGGCCGCCCGTGGGTGTGATCCCAGTGCGGCAGGTCGTCGTCGTAGGCGTCGGCGTCGTAGACGAAGCCACCCTCCTCGACACACAGCCGCCGGGTGTTGGGTCCCATCCGCCCCTGATAGAACCCCACCGGCCGCTCGCCGAGGTGCCGCTCGTGCGCCGCCACCGCGCGCGCGATGTGTTCCCGCTCGACCGCCTCGCTGACATGCTGATAGTCGATCCAGCGATAGCCATGGCTCGCGATCTCGTGCCCCGACCGCAGCATCGCCTGCACCGGCTCGGGGTTGCGCTCGAGCGCCATGCCCACGCAGAAGCAGGTGAACGGCAGCCCCCGCTCGTCGAAGAGGCGCAAGAGCCGCCACACCCCGGCGCGGGCGCCGTAGTCGTAGATCGACTCCATGTTGATGTGCCGCGCCTGCGGGATCGGCGCCGCGCCCACGATCTCGGACAGGAACGCCTCGCTCTCGGCGTCGCCGTGCAAGAGGCAGCGCTCGCCGCCCTCCTCGTAGTTGACGACGAGCTGAACCGCGACGCGGGCGTCGCCGGGCCAGCGCGGGTGCGGGGGATGCTGGCCGTAGCCACGCAGATCACGCGGATAGGAGGTCTCGTGCACGATCTCTGCTCCTCTTCGGTGCCCCGCACTGCTAACGCGCCCGCCGCGCCGCCACAAGCCCCTCGCCGCGTCTCGCCGCCGCGGGTATGCTCGCTCCACTCGCTGGAGACACTGCCCGGTGGCTTCGACCGAACCCGACATCATCGGCCGCGTCCTCGGCGGCCGCTACACCGTCGACGCGCTCATCGGCCGCGGCGGCTTCGGCGCCGTCTACCGCGGCACCCACCTGCGCCTCGGCGACACCGTCGCCATCAAGATCATCACCGACCCGCCCCCCGACCTCAGCGCGCGCTTCCACCGCGAGGCCAAGGTGCAGCGCCGCCTGCGCCACCCGGTCACCGTGCGCCTCCTCGACCTCGACGTCGAGGCCGACGGGCTGCACTACATGGTGCAGGAGTACGTCGACGGCCGCACCCTCAAGACCGTGCTCCGCGACGAGGGCCCGCTCGCGCCCTGGCGCCTCGTCGCGCTGATGATCGCCGTGCTCGACGCGCTCGACGAGGCGCACGCGCTCGGCATCATCCACCGCGACCTCAAGCCCGAGAACATCATGGTCGTCGACGGCCGCGGCGGCGAAGAGGCGCGGCTGCTCGACTTCGGGATCGCCAAGCTGCGCGACCGCGACGCGAGCGACGAGACGCTGACCGCGCAGGGCATGGTGCTCGGCACGCTCGCCTACATGGCGCCCGAGCAGGTCGTGCGCGGCCCGCTCGGCCCGCCGACCGACGTCTACCAGCTCGGCGCGGTGATGTACCGGCTGCTCTCGGGGCGCAAGCCCTTCACCGGCACCGCCCAGGACGTGCTGCGCCAGCACCTCGCCGCGCCGCCGCCGCCGCTGCCCGCGCTCGTGCCGCCGCCGCTCGCCGCGGTCGTGATGCGCGCGATGGAGAAGGATCAGGCCCACCGCTTCGCGACCGCGCAGGCCATGCGCGACGCGCTCGTCGCCGCCCGCGCCGCGATCCTCCAGACCTCACCCGCCGTGCCCCGCCTCGACCTCGGCGACTCGCTGAGCGGATCGCTGCCCCCCGCCGCCGTCGCGAGCGAGCCGTCGGGCTCGTCGTCGCTGCTCCACCCCCGCGGCGAGCTCGACGAGGCCCCGGCGCTCCGCCTCGCCGTCACCCGCCCGCGCCAGATCGCCGCGCTCACCGCCGTCGCCGCGCTGCTCGCGCTCGGCGTCGTCGCCGCGGCGTGGTGGCGCTTCGACCGCGGCGCCGACACCGACGAGGCCGAGCGGATCATCGTCGGCGCCGCGCCCCAGGCGGCGGGGCAGGGGAGGGGAGCCGCCGCGGCCGCGCCGGTGGATGGCATCGATGTCATCGGAGCCGATGTCATCGGTGCCATCGATGCCATCAAGGGCATCGGCGCTGCGGATGGCATGGATGACGCGGACGAGGCCCCTGGCACGACCGACGCCGCCGCGCCGCGCCGACGACACACCCCGCGACGCCGCCCGCGCCGCCGCCCCGCCGCGCCCCCATCCCCGCGCCCGACGCCCCGCGCCGCGCCGACCCCCGCCTCCCGCGCCACGCCGACCCTGGCCCCGCGCGCGCCGCGCCCGCCGCCGAGCCCACCCCGCCGCGCGCATCGCCGCCGCCGAAGCCCGCGCCGCCGCCGCGCAGCGCCGCGCCGCCGCCGAGCGCCTCGCCGCCGCCGAGCGCGCCGCCGCCGCCGCCGCGCCGCGCCCGCCGAGCGCGCCGCCGAGTCGACCCGCGCTTTCGCCGCCGCCCTCCAGAGCTGCACCTGCGCCCGCGCGCAGGCCCTCCTCGCCGAGCTCGCCGCGCTCGACCCCCCGGCGACGCCGGCCGCCGCGCCGCCTCTACCGCAACGCCTGCCAGATCGCCGGCCCCGAGAGCTGCCTGCGGTGAAGACCCCAGCCTCTCCTCATCGCGCTCGCGCCGCGGCGACCCTGCCCGCCCACGCCGCCGACTGCTTCGGCCCCAGCGCGGCCGCCATGCGCGCCCAGCGCTGGCACACCGCCGCCGCCGCCGCTTCCGCGACGCGCTCGGCGACCCGCCTGCGCCGCCGCCGACGCCGAGCCGCTCCGCTACAACCTCGCCGTCGCCCGCCTCCAGAGCGCCCGCGCCGGCGACGACGACCCGGCAGCCTCGCCGCCTGTGAGGCCAGGCGATCTTCCGCGAGATCATCGCCCGCTCCGCCGACGCCGACCTCGTCACCGCCGCCCGCGCCGACATCGCCGACGCCCGCGCCCGCTGCGCGCCCCCGCCGCCCCCGAGCGTCCCCGCCGCCCCACCCGGCGGTGACCGCGCGCTCGCCTGGGCGCTCACCGCCAGCGCCGCCACCGCGCTCGCCGCCGGCGGCCTCCTGCTCGGCCTCGCGCTCGACGCCGACGCCGAGCGCGCCGCCGCCAAGGACGACTTCATCAACGCCACCACCGTCATCGACCAGGCGCGCGCCGAGGCCGCCTTCGAGCCGGCCCGCGACCGCACGACCCGCTACGGCCTCGCCGCCTACACCACCCTCGGCGTCGGCGCCGGCCTCGCGATCGGCGCGCTGTTGACCTGGCTCGCGACCCCCGACGGCGCCGTGCAGGTCACGCCGGGCGGCGCCGTCATCATGCAGCGCTTCTGAGGGGACCGCCCATGAACCGCGCCCTGCTCCTGCCGTGCCTCGTGGTGCTGCTCACCGGGTGCGTCGAGCTCTTCGACGAGCTGCCCGAGAGCGCCCGGATCCGCCCCGACGCCGCGGCGGCCGACGCCGATCCCGACGCCGCCACCCTCGACGCCGAGGCCATCGCCGACGCCGCGCCCGACGCCGAGACCACCGCCGACGCCGCCCCCGACGCCGCGGTCATCGCCGACGCCGCCCCCGACGGCTGCGCGCCCGCCGCCGAGACCTGCAACGGCCAGGACGACGACTGCGACGGCCGCACCGACGAAGGCGAAGCCGGCCCGCTCGCCCGCGACTGCTACGCCGGCCCCGAAGGCACGCGCGGCGTCGGGATCTGCCGCGCCGGCCGCCAGCTCTGCGCCGCCGGCCGGTATGGCCCCTGCGACGGCGAGCGCCGCCCGCTCACCGAAGACTGCGAAGGCGACCGCGACTGCCCGCTCTGCAACGCCACCGACGACGACTGCGACGGCCGCGTCGACGAAGACCTCGCCCGCCCTTGCGGCCCCGAGGCCGCCGTCGGCGTCTGCCGCGCGGGGGTCGACACCTGCCTCGCCGGGATCTGGCAAGGCTGCCAGGGCGAGGTCGCCGCCGCCGACGAGATCTGCGACGGCCTCGACAACGACTGCGACGGCCAGACCGACGAAGACGCCGGCGACTGCGACTGCCTCGACGGCGAGACCCGCGACTGCTACCTCGGCCGCGAAGACACCCTCGGCGTCGGCCCCTGCCGCGCCGGCCGGCAGCGCTGCGTCGACGGCCGCTTCGGCGCCTGCGAGGGCGCCGTCGTGCCCGCCGCCGAGCGCTGCGATGGCATCGACGACGACTGCGATGGCATCACCGACGAAGACACCGGCGGCGCCGCCTGCCAGCTCGGGCAGGGCGCCTGCCTCGCCGTCGGTCTCACCGTCTGCCGCGCCGCCGGCGTCGCCTGCGACGCCGAGGTGATCGCGCCCGGGGCCCAACGCTGCGACGGCCGCGACGGCGACTGCGACGGCCGCACCGACGAAGGCTTCGACCTCGGCGCCGCGTGCAGCGTCGGCGTCGGCGCCTGCGCCGCCGACGGCGTGCGCGTCTGCGCCGGCGGCGTCGCGCGCTGCGACGCGGTCGCCGGCCCGCCCCGCGCCGAGTCGTGCGATGGCATCGACGACGACTGCGACGGCCGCCTCGACGAAGACGCCGACGGCGCCCCGCTGAGCCGCGCCTGCTACCCCGGCCCCGTCGGCACCCTCGACATCGGCCGCTGCGCCGCCGGCGTTCAGAGCTGCGCCGCCGGCCGCTACGGCGCCTGCGTCGGCGCGGTCGTGCCCGCCGCCGAGCGCTGCGACGGCCAGGACGACGACTGCGACGGCATCAACGACGAGGGCCTCGGCGCCGCCTGCGCCTGCCAGCCCGGCGACCGGCGCGCCTGCTACGGCGGCCCCGCCGGCACCGCCGGGATCGGCGCCTGCCGCGACGGCGAGCAACGCTGCGAGGCCGGCCCCGCCGGCAACACCTATGGCATGTGCGTCGGCGAGGTGCGCCCGGCGCTCGAACAGTGTGATGGCATCGACGACGACTGCGACGGCCGCGCCGACGAAGGCGACTACGGCCCGTGCAGCGCCGGCGCCGGCGCCTGCGAGCGCGCCGGTGTGCTCGTCTGTCTCGGCGCCCGACCCCGCTGCAACGCCCAGCCCGGCCCGCAAGGCATCGAAGGCTGCAATGGCATCGACGACGACTGCGACGGCGCCACCGACGAGGACCCCGCCGCGCTCTGCGCCGATCCGCCCGGCGCGATCGGCACCTGCCGCGAGCGCGCCTGCGAGCTCACCTGCGCCGACGGCCGCTTCGACGCCGACGGCGACCTCGCCGACGGCTGCGAGCGCGGCTGCGACGACCGCCTCGAGCCCCGCCTCGTCGACCTCGCCCCCGCCGCGCGCGACGACGCGCTCGTCGCCGCCGCCCACCCGGCGCAGCGCTGGCCCGGCGTCACCTGGATCGGCGCCGACGGCGTCGTGCGCCTCTCGCTCGGCGGCGACGCCGGCGTGCTCCCCGCGCCGCGGGTCGAGCGGATCGACGCCCTCGACCTCGTCGCGCACGCGGGCGGCTTCGTCGTCCTCGTGTATGGCCCGACCGCGGGCCGCAACGCGGCGCACCTGCTCGACGTCGCCGTCGAAGGCGGCGTCCCGCTCGCCGGCGAGTGGGAGCGCGTCGCCGACATCCCCAGCCGCCCGATCGTGCTGCCCGGCCCGCCCGGCGCCGGGCAGCGGGTCACGCTGGTGTGGAGCTCGCCGCTCGAAGGCGGCCGCCTGCGCTCGCTCGGGCGCGCGGTCGGGCTCCCCCTCGACGAGCCGGTGTTGCACGGCGCCGCCGGCGACGGCTGGTATGGCGCCCCGAGCCTCGCCGCGATCAGCCTCGACGGCCGCCGCGTCGTCGTCGGCCTCGCGACCGCCGCCGCCGGCGCCGTCGAGCTGCGCGCCTACGACCTCGACGCCGGCCGCCTCGTGCGCGCCCCGCTCGCCGGCGCGATCGACTTCGGCGGCCACGGCTTCGCCGCCGCGAGCGACGGCGTCACCGGGATCGTCGCGATCGGCCTCGGCGACACCCTCGCGCTCGCCCCGGTCGCCGACCGCGGCGGCACCCTCGGCCCGCTCGAGGTCGCCGCGGTCGCGCTCGACCCCCACGCCGTCGCCTGGACGCCGACCGGCCCGATCGTCACCGGCGTCGACCCCCGCGGCGCCGGCCTCGTCGCGTTCATCGACCCCGACGCCCGTCTGCTCGGCGTCACCTCACCGCTGCGCGGCGCCGTCGCCCGCTTCGTCGCGACCGGCCCCGACCCCGCCTGGCTCGCGTGGCTCGACCCCCGCCTCGCCGTCTACGTCGCCCCGAGCCCCTGCCGCTGACCCGCCGCTGTCCCGCCGATCACTCGCCGATCACTCGATCGCCGCCCCGCGCCGCGCCCACTCGCCGAGGATCGCGCGCTCCTCCGCCGTGATCTGCGTCAGGTTGCCGAGCGGCATGTACTGCGTCTCGACCGCGTTCTTGAGGATGTTCGCCGCCTGCGACCGGATCTCCTCGGGCGTCTCGAGCAGGATCCCTTTCTGTGCCACCGTGAAGCCTTGGAACGTCGTCTCCCGCGCATGGCAGGGCGCGCAGCGCTTCTGCACGATGGGATGCACCACCGTCTTGAAGTCGACGCTGCCCGCGACCTCGACCGCCGGCGCCGGCCGCGTCACGAACGCGAGCCCCAACAGCCCCGCGACCGCCACCGGCCACAGCCAGACGTTGCGCTGCCCGCGCCCCTTGAGGTTGAACCAGTGCCGGATGACCGCGCCACACACCGAGATCCCCGCCAGGATCGCCCAGTTCCACCCATGCCCGTAGGTCATGGGATAGTGGGTGCTGATCATGATGAACAGCACCGGCAGCGTCATGTAGTTGTTGTGCAGCGACCGCAGCGCCCCCGCCGCCCCGAGCGCGCCGTCGGGCTCCTCGCCGCGGATCATGGCATCGACCATGCGCCGCTGATTGGGGATGATGACGAAGAAGACATTGGCTGCCATGCAGGTCCCGAGCATCGCCCCGACGTGCAGGTACGCCGCCCGCGCCGAGAGCGCCTGCGTCAAGCCATACGCCGCCGCCGTCGCGAGCGAGAGCCCCACCACCGCGAACGCCACCGGCGACCGCCGCAGCGGTGACTTGCAGAGCTGGTCGTACACCACCCAGCCCCCGACGATGGCACCCACCCCGATCGCGATCCCCACCGGCTTCTCGATGCCACGCGACAGATCGAGCAGGAAGCCATCGGACCCCAGGTAATACACCAGCACCAGCATCACCGCGCCGGTGATCCAGGTCGCGTACGCCTCCCACTTGAACCAATGCAGCGTCTCCGGCAGCCGCGCCGGCGCGACCCGGAACCGCATCACCCGATAGAAGTGCCCGCCATGCACCGACCACAGCTCGCCCGACACCTGCTCGTCCGCCTCGGGCGGCGGCCGCAAGTGGTTGTTGAGCCAGACGAAATAGAACGACGTCCCGATCCAGGCCACGCCGACGATGACATGCAGCCAGCGGGTCAGAAGCTCCATCCACTCTCGGGCGTGCGCGAACACCGGACCTCCTCAGCGTGCGGGGGCGCAGACTAACCCACCTCGCCGCCGGCGTCACGGCACGTCGCGCACCACCCGGAACCCGACGCTGCCCGACGAGACCTCCGGCTGCGTCGCCGCCCGCGACGCCGACCGCGCGCCGCGCGCGGTGCTGCGCGCCGACCCCCCGCGCACCACGCGCGCCCGACCCGACGCCGGCCCGGTCGGATCGACCACCGGCCCCCGGGGATAGGGCCCGTACCAATCGCCGCACCACTCCCGGCAGTTGCCGTGCATGTCGTAGAGCCCCCACGGGTTCGCCGGCCGCCCGCCGACCGGCCGCAGCCCGCCGAGGCTGTTGCCGCGGTACCAGCCCACCCGCGCCAGATCGGCCTCGTCGTCGCCGGACCAGTAGCGGGTCACCGTGCCCGCCCGGCAGGCGTGCTCCCACTCGGCCTCCGTCGGCAGTCGATAGCCCCCCGTCACCCGGCACTGCCCGTCCACGTAGGCCGGCGGCAGCCCCTCGAGCGTCGAGAGCGCGTTGCAGAAGTTCATCGCGAACTCCCATGGCAGGCCGGTCATCGGGAGGTTGCCGGTCAAGTCATCCCCCGACCAGCGCCCGCACGCCTGCCAGAACTGCGCGACGGTGATCGGCGTCGTCGCCATCGCGAAGCCGCGCGTCAGCGACACCCGATGTCGCGGCACCTCGTTGTTGCGGCGCCCCTCCTCGTCCGCCGGCGCGCCCATCCACAGCTCACCGGCCGGGATGTACACCATCGCCGGCCGGCAGATGCTCTGGAGATCCACCACCGCGCCCGCCTCCCGGGTCGACTCGGGGAGCGTGTCGGTCTCGTCCGGCGCCTGGGCCCGAGGCACCGTCGTCTCCTCGGCATTCCGCCGCTCGGCGGCGCTCACGCGCTCCTCGAGCGCCCGCGCGCGCCGGCGCACGTCCTCGATCCGCGCCGCGTCGGCGCCCTCCTCTTCGAGCCGCGTGAGGATCTCGCGCGTCTCCCGCAGCAGGAAGCGCAGATCCTGCGGGTGGGTCTTCATCTGGATCGGCGTCGTCGCGTCGAGCTCGCCGCCCGCCTCGGCGAGCACCCGCCGCACCTCGTCGACGAGCGGCGTGAGCGCCTGCGAATCCGCGATGATCGGCACCGTGCGATACAGCCCGTAGGGGAGGTGCTCGCGACCGACGCCATCGAAGCGCACCGGCACCACCGCCGCCGCCCGCTTCGCGCGCTGCGCGTGATCGATCGCCCGCGCGAGCTCCTCGGGCTCGTAGTGTGACGCCCGCCCCCGCCCCGGCGCCGGCCACCGCGCCGTGATCAGCACCAGCACGAGCAGCGAGCAGTCGATCACCTCGGCGATCCCCTCGTCCCACGACTCGCCCGGCAGCAGATCGATCGCGTCGCACCACGGCAGCATGCCGCCCTTGCGCAGCGCGCCATGCAGCCGCACCGCGAGGTCGCGATCGGCCGCCGTGTAGAGCAGGAACACCGGCCGCTGCCCGGCGAGGCGGGCCCGCGGGCCGCGGCGCGGCGGCAACGGGCCGTCCTGATCGAAGACCGCCCGGAAGACCTCGAAGACCTCGGCGGAGCCGACCCCGGCGAACTCGGCGCGCGCGCGGTGACCGAGCGTGCGCCAGGTCAATCGGGCGAGCGCGGCCGGCGAATAGCGCCGCACGTCACGGTCGCTCCAGCCCCGCTCGAAGTTCGCGCGGCGCGTCGGCCGCTCCATCAGCGTCGGCGCGCGACGGTCATCACCCTCGACATCGAGCGCCGCGAGGAACCGGCGGGCATCCCCTTCACTGAGCGGCATTCGCACCCTTCCGAACGAGCAGAACGATGTCGTTGTGTACCACCCACCCCGGTGACTGCAACAAACCTCGCGCTGACCCGCGCCCCCCGAGCCCCTCGACGCCCCGCCCCCGACATGCGCTATAGTCCCGCGCCGAGAACCACCCGGAGCGCCCCTGCATGAGCACCCCCGACGCCGGCGCCGCCCTCTTCGCCGGCCTGATCGACCTCGCGAGCGCCGCGCACGGCGGCCGCGCGGTCATCGCGAGCGACGACTTCTTCGCGAGCAAGGACAACCTCGTCGCCGCCGCCCCGCCCGCCTTCGACCCCGACGCCTACACCGACCGCGGCAAGCTGATGGACGGCTGGGAGAGCCGCCGCCGACGCACGCCGGGCCATGACTGGTGCATCGTCGAGCTCGGGCTCCCCGGTGTCATCCGCGGGCTCGACATCGACACCGCGTTCTTCCTCGGCAACCACGGCCCCTTCGCCGCGGTCGACGCCTGCCACGCGCCCGGCGCCGACGGCGAGGCGCTGCGCGACCGCGTCGAATGGACCCCGCTCGTGCGCGAGGTGCCGCTGCGCCGCGGCAGCCACAACCTCGTCGCCGTCGCCGACGAACGCACCTGGACCCACGTTCGCCTGCACATGATCCCCGATGGTGGCATCGCCCGGCTCCGGGTGTATGGCATCCCCAAGGTGATGGCATCGGATGCCATCGATGGCACCGAGATCGACCTCGCCGCGCTCGCGAACGGCGGGCGCGCGGTCGCGTGCAGCGACATGTTCTTCTCGCCGATGGACAACCTGCTCAAGCCCGGCGAGTCGACCTTCATGGGCGACGGCTGGGAGACCCGCCGCAGCCGGCCGCCGGCCCAGGATTGGGTGATCATCGCGCTCGGCCGCGCCGGCAAGCTGCGCGAGATCATCGCCGAGACCCACCACTTCAAAGGCAACTACCCCGACCGCTGCGCCGTCGACGCGCTCTACTGGCCCGACGCGCCACCCTCGATGCTCGTGCGCAGCATGGCATGGCGCCCGATCACCGCCGAGACGAAGCTGCGCGCCCACGACCGCCGCGCGATCGAGGTCAGCGACCCGGGGCCGTGGACCCACCTGCGCCTGCGCATCGTGCCCGACGGCGGGATCTCGCGGCTGCGGGTGCTCGGCACGCCGACCGACGAGCGCCCCGAAGACGCGCTCATCGACGCGCTCGAAGCCATGGACGACGCGAGCTTCGCCGATGCCATGCGCCGCTGCTGCGGGGCGCGCCGCTGGGTCGATGGCATGGTCCGAGGCCGCCCCTATCGCTCGCGCACCCACCTGCTCGGCGAGGCCGAGCGCGTCTGGTGGCGGCTCGGCGACGGCGACTGGCGCGAAGCCTTCGAACACCACCCGCAGATCGGCGCCGACGTCGAGGCGCTGCGCGCGAAGTACGCCGCGACCGCCGACTGGTCGGCGAGCGAACAGAGCGGCGTCGCCCTCGCCGACGACGAGACGCTGCAAGCGCTCGCCGCCGCCAACCGCGTGTATCACAAGCGCTTCGGGCACATCTTCATCGTCTGCGCCACCGGCAGGACCGCCGCCGAGATGCTCGACCTCCTCCGCGCCCGCCTCGACAACGAGCCCGCCGCCGAGCTGCGGATCGCCGCCGGCGAGCAGGCCCGCATCACCGCCCTGCGACTGGAGAAGCTCGCGTGAGCAGCCCGATCACGACCCATGTGCTCGACACCGCGACCGGCCGCCCGGCGGCTGGCCTCGCGATCACCCTCGACCGCCGCGTCGGCGATGGCTGGAAGCAGATCGGCGCCGGGGTCACCGACAGCGACGGCCGGGTGCGTGATCTCATCACGCGCGATGCCTTCGGCGCTGGCGACCATCGCATCCGCTTCGAAACCGGCAAGTGGTTCGAAGACACCGGCCGCCAAGGCTTCTATCCGTACGTCGAGGTCGTCTTCACCGTCACCGCGCCCGAGACCCATCACCACGTACCGCTGCTGCTGAGCCCGTTCGGCTACAGCACCTACCGCGGGAGCTGATCCCATGCCGTCGTCCATCGATCCCAACGTCGTCGCCCGCGTCCTCGACCGCCTCGCGCCCGCCAACGAGGCGTTCCGCGCGCGCTACCCCGGCGAGCCCGCGACCCGCCAGCCGATCCACACCGTCTACGGCGGCGCGCAGCTCTACACCGCCGAGACCCCGCAGAAGCTCGGCGAGCTCGGCCGCCGCCTCTTCGACGAGTACGCGCCCGACCCGCAGAGCCTCGGCGACGCGCTCGGCCTGCCCGATGACGAGAAGCTGCGCGCCGCGGTGCACGCCCGCACCGGCGAGCGCCTCGATGCCATGCCGGTCGAAGACTTTCGCATCGACTTCGAAGATGGCTTCGGGATCCGCCCCGACCCGGAAGAAGACCACCACGCCGAGCGCGCCGCCCGCGAGGTGGCGCGTGCCATGCGCGAGGGATCGCTCCCGCCGTGGATCGGGATCCGCATCAAGACCTTCTCCGACGAGCTCAAGCGCCGCGCCGCGCGCACCCTCGACCTCTTCGTCAGCACCCTGCTCGGCGAGACCGGCGGCAAGCTCCCGGAGAACTTCGTCGTCACCGTGCCCAAGGTGGTCATCCCCGCCCAGGTCACCGCCGCCGTCGCGCTGCTCGAAGCGCTCGAGTCGGTGCACGGCCTCGACCGCGGCGCGCTGCGCATGGAGCTGATGGTCGAGACGACGCAGGCGATCATCGGCCCCGACGGCCGCTGCCCGCTGCCGGCCATGCTCGACGCCTGCGCCGGCCGCTGCGTCGGCGCGCACTTCGGGACCTATGACTACACCGCCTCGGCCGCGGTGACCGCGCGCTACCAGGAGATGGACCACCCGTCGTGTGACTTCGCCAAGCATGTCATGATGAACGCCTTCGCCGGCACGGGCATCTTCTTGTCGGACGGCGCGACCAATGTCATGCCGGCGCCGCCGCACAAGGGATCGGATCTCACCGACGCCCAGCGCGACGAGAACCGCCGGGTGGTGTGGGGCGCGTGGCGCACGTCGTACGGTCACATCCGCCACTCGCTGCGCACCGGCTACTACCAGGGCTGGGACCTGCACCCGGGGCAGCTCCCGGTGCGCTTCGCGGCGTGCAATGCCTTCTTCCTCGAAGGCTTCGAAGCGGCGAGCCTGCGGCTCGGCAACTTCATCGACAAGGCGGCGCAGGCGACCTTGGTGGGTGATGTCTTCGACGACGCCGCGACCGGGCAGGGGCTGCTCAACTACTTCCTGCGGGCGCTCAACGCGGGCGCGGTGACGATCGACGATGTCACCGCGGTGGGGCTGACGCCCGATGAGATCCGGGGGCGGTCGTTCCTCAAGATCCTGGAGAACCGCCGCGGGCGGTGAGGCGGCGCGGCAGATGACGTCGGGGTCGGTGAATCGGCGCCGCCCCGGCGTGACCGATGGCACGCGCTGGCATCTTGTCGGCGCGACGATGGAGGCAAAAATGAATGAGCTGGTGGTCACGACCTATGACTGGGTCCCCGAGCCGCCGCGCGGCTACGTGCGCGACCTGCGGGTGTGCTGGGCGCTCGAAGAGGCGGGGCTGCCTTATCGGGTGGCGCGCACGCCGTTTCGCGAGCGGGGCCCCGAGCACATCAGCCGGCAGCCGTTCGGGCAGGTGCCATGGCTGACCGACGGTGACATGACCGTCTTCGAGAGCGGCGCGATCCTGCTGTACCTGGGGGAGAAGAGCCCGGCGCTGATGCCGCGTGATCCGAAGGGGCGCAACGCGGTGATCGAGTGGGTCTTCGCGGCGCTCAACTCGATGGAGATGGCGACGGTGGCGTGGTCGCTCTTCAAGTTCAGCGGGAACACCGGCGAGGGATCGGGCTTCGGGCAGTTCGATGCCTTCGTGAAGCTGCGCCTCTCGCGGCTGGAGCCGGTGCTGGCCGAGCGGGAGTGGCTCGCGGGTGCCTTCTCGATCGCCGACATCCTGATGGCCGATGTCTTGCGGCTCGTCGATCACTTCGACGGGCTGGCGGAGAGCCCGGCGTGCAAGGCTTATGTGCAGCGGGCGACCGGGCGGCCGGCGTTTCGGAAGGCGCACGCCGAGCAGCTCGCGCGCTTCGCGGCGGCGGATGGCTGATCGCAGCGGTCGGGGGCGCGCAGGGTCGAGGTGGTCTGTCGGCTCAGGTGGCAGACTTCGGTCAGAGATCGGCCGGGATCGGGCGGCCCCATTGCATCAGCAGTGCCCGGACCTCTTCGCGATCGAATCCCCGGCCATTGCCCTTCCAGTAGGCGATCAGCGACGGGTAGTCCGGCGTCGTGCCATCATCGTCGACATCGGCGAACCAATACGGTGGGTGCTCGATACCATGCCACCGCAGCACCGCGAGCGCCCACTCAAGCGCCTCACCCGCGTTCGGCATGCTCCCCTGGAGGACGCGTGCTGCCGTCGTCACCGATGAACCATCTTCGGCCGGTGGATAGCGCCCGGTGCGGACAAAGTCACGCGCCGCGTCGGCGATCAGGACGTTGAAACGGAGCACATAGACGATGCCATGCGAACCGCCGAGCCCGTAGCCGGCATAGCGAAGACCGGGCGCGAGCACGGCGAGCGGTCGCCCCTCCAAGCGGCGCGCGAGCGCGCGGATCCGCTGCGCATCGGTCCCGATCGGCTCGATCTGGCAGATGACACCGTGGAAGTCGTCGTCAGGCAGTGGGATCACCCGATCGGCAAGGGGGCCGGTAAACGGCTTGATGAGCATCATCACCGCCATCATCCACTCGACCAGCATCCTGCTCGCTCCCTGTGCAGCGATCGTAGAAGACACCGGCGCAATCCCAGACGGGGCTGACGCCCTGGGGATAGGTGCCTTGAATCAGAGATCGGTCGGGACCGGGCGGCCCCAGCGGACGAGGAGGCGGCGAACCAGCTCGCGGTCGAAGTGGCTGCCATGCGCCTTCCAGTCAGCGATGAGCGACGGGTAGTCGGGCGTGGTGCCGTCGTCGTCGACATCGGCGAACCAGTAGGGCGGGTGCTCGATGCCATGCCATCGCAGCGCTGCGAGCGCCCATTCGAGCGCTTCGCCGGCGTTGGCATGTCCGCTCTGCATGACGGCGGCCGCGCCGGCGATCGTCAGGTCGTCTTCGCCCTCGGGATACTGCCCTGAGCGTTGAAACGCCCGGGCAGCATCGGCGAAGAGGGTGTTGAATCGCAGGACGAAGACCGTGCCCTTGCCCCCGCCGAGCCCATAGCCGGCATGGCGAAGACCAGGCGCGAGCACGGCGAGGGGCCGACCTTCGAGCCGCCGCGCGAGCGCACGGATCCGCCGTGCGTCGGGTCCGATTGGCTCGATGAGACAGATGACACCATAGAGGCCGTCGTCGGGCAGCTCGATGACTCGATCGGCGAGAGGGCCGGTATACGGCTTGATCAGCATCATCACCGCCATCATCCACTCGATCAGCATCCTACTCGCTCCCTGTGCAGCGATCGTAGAAGACACCGGCGCAGTCCCAGACGGGGCTGACGCCCTCGGGGGCGACCTCACCGGGCACATAGCAGGCGAAGGCGGTCTGCGCAACGGCGAGCGGAAGCCCATCCTGCCAGCAGACCGGCTCGGTGACGAAGCGCCGGCCGCCGTTGTCGTTGAGGTTGAGGGTGAAGCCGTCGGCCTGCGTCTTGGCCATCGCCGCGGCGATGAGGCGGGCGACCCAGCCGGGCGTGCCGCTGCAGAAGTGGTAGACCGTCGAATAGCGGGGACCGGCGCCGCGGCGGGACATCACGACCTTGGTGGTGTAGTCGTCGAGCTGGGTGCCGAAGGCGACGGCGCGATACCACATCCAGGCGCTGCGGGCGTTCCAGGGCACGACCGGGTCGTAACACTTGGCTTCGCCGAGGACGATGACGTTCCTGCCTCGGGTGACATAGTCGGGGTAGCGAAGCCGACCGGCAGGCCGGATGATGGCATGCGCACGGTCATGAGTCAGATCAGATGGCAGATGCCAGATCAATGCCTCGGTTCGGTAGCTCGGATGTCGCTGCGCCGGGTCGGGATGCGCGCGACACTCGACCGCGCCATCGTGCTTCCGCAGCAGGCGACGGCAGAGATAATCCTCATACCGATACCCCCGATGCTGTGCCCGCAGCGCGACGGCGTCGCAGCCGAGCCCCGGCGGGCACAGCGGATCGGCGCCGGCGATGTCGGGCAGCGCCTCGCCGAGCAGGTAGTCGAACGCCGAGGCCTCGTAGAGGGCGTCGTCGTGGGGCAGGTCACCGATCACGGCCTCTTCGAGCCATGCGTTGGTCGAGGGATACGGATCACATTGCTTCTCCCGCGCGCCGGGCGGGCAGATCCAGCGGCCGGGCACGCCGCCGTACTCGGGGCGGGCCTCGGCGTCCCAGCAGTAGCGCTCGGCGAGCGGCGCGTCGGCGGGCGGCAGCGGGTCGAGCCGCTCGCAGTCGCAGGCGTCGCCGAGGCCGTCGCCGTCGGCGTCGAGCTGGTCGGGATCGGGGTGGTCGGGGCAGCGGTCGCAAGGGTCGGGCACGCCGTCGCCGTCGCGGTCGGCGAGGTCGTCGGCGCCCGGGCAGCGGTCGCAGCCGTCGGCGACGGCGTCGCCGTCGTCGTCGGCGGCACCACCAAAGGTGTTGGCGGTGACGGTGGCGGCGACGACGCAGGCGAGGGCGGCGTGCAGGTCGGCGAGGTATTCGTCGACGGTGAAGCGGGGTGGCTCGCGGATGTCGCTGCTCTCGAGGCGGGTGAGGTGGAGTTCGAAGCCGTCGTAGTCGAGCGTGACCGTGCGCGCGGCGGCGCTGCACGCGGCGACGCGGTCGCGGAGCCAGACGTGGGCGGCGTCGGCGCCGCAGACGCCGGGGGCGGTGTCGAGGCAGTGAGCCGGGCCGCGGTCGAGCACGGTGAGGCGGCCGTCGAAGGTGGGGTGGAAGCCATGCCCGCAGTGGTACTCGACGTGCGCCACGACGGTGTCGCAGGGCGCGGCGCCGTCGCAGCGGAGACCGCGGGCGTCGACGGTCCAGCGGTAGGGATCGGCGAAGATCCAGGCGCTGCTCTTGGTGACCGGCGGCGGCGCGGGATAGCCGGGGTCGTCGTTTGGGCCGCCTTCGTCGATGGTGCCGTCGCAGTCGTTGTCGACCGCGTCGGGGCCGCCGGGGGCGTCGCTCTCGACGCAGGCGGCCGAGTAGAGGTAGAGCGGCCCGCGGCCGCAGAGTTCGGCCGTGGGCACCGGCGTCGGGTGAGCGGCTGCGCGGGTGGGGAGCGGGATGTCGGGGGGGAGCTGGCCCCAGCAGCCGGGTGGCGGGGGCGGGGCGAGGCCCTGGTCGGGGGCGCGGGGGTCGATGCAGTCGAGCAGGCCTTCGCGACCGTAGCCGATGTGGCAGAGGTCGCAGCCGGCGAGCACGATGAGAGGGAGCAGAGCGATCGCGTTGCGCATCGGTGATGGTCTCCGCAGGCGCTCTGGATGCCCGGCCCGCCCGCTCGTGCCGCCCCCCGGCTGGCTCACGGGGATGAGAGTGATGCCTCGTGGGGGCGGCGCGCAAGATGGTTCTGCGCTCGGACCTCGGCGCGGGGTCTCCGTCTGGGATCACACCCAGGCTTCGGGCTTCGACCCACGTCTCCCTTCGAGCGACACGTCGGGCCCGGCCCTCGGCGCGGTGGCCGTCTTGAACCACGCGCCGGCCCCGGCCCTCGGCGCGGTCGCCGACGCGGCCCCGCGCCGCGTGCGGCCGGTCAGTGCAGCGGGTGGAGGCGGAGGTCGTGGTCGACGGCGACCGGGTCTTCGAGGGTGACCCGCAGCTCGACCTTGCCGGCGACGCGGGCGGCGACGGGGACGCCGTCGCGGTAGAGCACGGCGTTGTCGACGAGCGCGGGGACGCGGGGGCCGGGGGAGGTGATGCCGGCGAGGTTGAGCGGGTCGGCGGCGCTGAGGCGGACGTAGACGGGGCGGTCGGGGCGGCGGTCGCGGATGGCGCGGAGCGCGTCGACGGCGGCGGGGAGCGCGAACTGTTCGCCGCTGAACCCGCCGACGAAGCGGCCGCCGCGGATCTCGCCGCGGGCTTCGAGGCGGCGGAGCTCGGGGAGGAGCTCGCGCCAGGGGGGGGCGTGGTCTTCGCGGGGGATGAGGTCGCGGAAGACGACGCCGTAGCGCACGAGGAGGAGCCGGGCCCAGCGGGTGGCCTTGGTGCCGGGGTCGGCTTCGAGCGCGAGGCCTTCGCGGAGCAACGCCCAGCGGCCGCTGCCGATGGGGCCGCGCGCGGTGGGGCCGATGAGGCGGCGGAGGCCGTCGAAGCCGTCGGCCGTGACGTGGCCGGCGGCGACGAGGGACCAGAGCGCGGCTTCGATCTCGGCGGGAGGGCGGCCGGTGGCGGCGGTGAGCTCGTCGGTGAACGCGGCGCCGCGCTCGGCGAGGCGGCGGTGGATGGCGGCCGCGGTGGCGGTGGTGGGGTCGGGCGGGGCAGCCGCGTCGGCGGGTGACGGCGCAGGGACGGGGAGGGGACCGCGGGTCATGCCATCGCGGGTCATGCCGTCGCGGGTCGTGCCATCGCGGGCCATGCCATCGCGGGCCATGCCATCGCGGGTGATGCCATCGCGGGTGATGCCATCGCGGGTGATGCCATCACGGGCCATGCCATCGCGCCCCGCGTCCCCCTCGACCGGCGGCGCGGCGGCGAGGAGCCAGGGGCGGTCGGTGCGCTGCATGAGCGCGATCGGCGCGGCGCGGGTGGGGGTGGCGGTGGTGTCGCGGGCGGCGAGGCGGCCCCAGGTGAGGCGGCCGGAGAGGCAGAGGAGGTCGAGCAACGCGGGGTCGTAGTCGCGGAGGCGGGCGGGGAGGACGTGGGCTTCCCAGGCGGCGGCGGGGAGTTCGAAGCCTTGGAGCTGTTCGATGAGCTGCGCGAGGCCGTCGACGCCAGCGCGGCGGGGGTCGGCGACTGGGCGGCGCTCGGTGGTGCCGTCGGCGCCGGCGACGGGGGGGAGGGGGGCGACGGCGTGCCACGCGAAGAGGAAGCGCATGAAGTCGGCGGCGCTGACGGGCTCGACGGCGCGGCGGAGGCGGCCGAGGGTCTGGCGGTGGATGCGGGCGAGGAGGCGGCGCTCGCACCATTCTTCGTCGGCGAGGCCGGGGCGGAAGCGGCCGCGGAGGATGTTGCCGTCACCTTCGAGCGCGGCGAGCGCGGCGTCGACGCGCGGGCGGGGGAGCGCGAGGCGGTGGGCGATCTCGGCGGGGGTGAGCGGGCCGGCGGTGTCGAGGTGGCCGCGCACGATGGCCTTGGCGATGGCGTCGAGGTCGCCCTCGCCTTCGCCGGGCCAGGTGGGGGTGAGCACCGGCGGGGCGGGGGTGAAGCGCGCGTCGGGCATGAGCGCGGTGATCCAGGCGGCGCGCTCGCTGGGGATCCAGATGTCGGCGCGGGGGGCGCCGGTGTCGTCGGTCCAGGTGGCGCGGACGGCGCGGCGGGCGCGGACGAGGCGGTCGAAGCAGGCGACGAGCGCCGGGTCGCGGTCGTCGGGGCCGATGGCGGCGGGCGGGCAGGCGATCCAGCCGAGGAGGGCGTCGTGCAGCTCGTCGGGGTCGCGGAGCGGGGGGCGGGCGTCGGCGACGACGGCGGCGATGGCCTCGGGGTCGAGCGCGGCGAGGCCGTCGGGGTCGATCTTGAGGCGGCGGCCGAGCGCGACGGCGCGGGTGCGGCGCTCTTCGAGGGGGGCGTCGTCGAGGAAGGCGTAGGGGTTGGCGTTGAGGAGCTCGTGGCTGAGGGGCGAGGCTTCGGTGGTGTCGACGGCGTGGACGCGGATGTCGCCGCGCTCGATGCGGCGGAGCACGTCGCAGAGGCCGTCGATGTCCATGAAGTCGCGCATGCAGTCGGCGAGGGTCTCCTGCACGAGCGGGTGGTCGGGCGGGTCGATGGGGCCGTGCACGTTCTCCTGGCAGGCGGCGGCGTCGGGGAAGACGGCGGCGAGCAGGTCTTCGGCGCGCATGCGGAGGATCTGGGGCGGGACGGGGCGGCCGCCGGCGCGGCGGAGGAGCGCGAGGCCGCGGATCGCGGTCCAGCGCCAGCGGGCGCCGAGCAGCGGGGGGTTGGTGACGACGGCCTGGGTGAGCACGCGCTCGGCCGTGGTGGGGGTGACGAAGTCGAAGACGGTGGGGAGCGGGAAGCTGTGGTGGGGGCCGAGCGAGATGACGAGGCCGTCGTCGGTGGCCGCCGCTTGCAGCTCGAAGTTGAACGAGGCGCAGAAGCGCTTGCGGAGCGCGAGGCCCCAGGCGCGGTTGATGCGGCCGCCGAGGGGGGCGTGGATGACGAGCTGCATGCCGCCGCCTTCGTCGAAGAAGCGCTCGGCGACGAGGGTGGTGTCGGTGGGGAGCTGGCCGAGGGCCTGGCGGCTGGCGGCGAGGTAGTCGGTGACGAGCGCGGCGGCGGGCGGGGGCAGGGTGGTCTCGGCGGCGAGCCAGCGGGCGATGGCGTCGCGGGTGCGGCCGCGGTCGAGGCGGGCTTCGACCTCGGCGCGGAGGCGGCCGACGGCGGTGGAGAGCTCGGCGGTGCGGGCGGGGGCCTCGCCGAACCAGAAGGGCACGCTGGGGCTCGCGCCGGGGGCGTGCTCGACGCGGACGCGGCCGGTCTCGACGCGGCGGACGCGCCAGGGGGTGTTGCCGAGCAGGAAGACGTCGCCGGCGCGGCTCTCGACGGCGAAGTCTTCGTCGACGGTGCCGACGACGGCCTCGTCGGGCTCGGCGATGACGGTGTAGTCGGCGCGGTCGGGGATGGCGCCGCCGCCGGTGATGGCGGCGAGGCGGGCGCCGCGGCGGGCGCGGAGGCGCTGGTTGACGCGGTCGCGGTGCAGGTGGGCGGTGCTGCGGCCGCGGCGGGTGGCGATGCCGTCGGCGAGCATGTCGACGACCTGGTCGAAGCGGTCGCGGGGCAGCTCGGCGTAGGGCAGCGCGCCGCGGACGAGCGCGTAGAGCGCGTCTTCGTCGCAGGGGCGGGCGGCGACCTCGGCGACGAGCTGCTGGGCGAGGATGTCGAGCGGGGCGTCGAGGAGCCGGATCGCGTCGAGCTCGCCCGCGCGGACGGCGCGGACGAGCGCGGCGCACTCGACGGCTTCGTCGCGGGTGACGGCGAAGAGGCGGCCTTTGGGGGTGCCGCCGACCCAGTGGCCGGCGCGGCCGACGCGCTGCACGAAGGTGGCGATGCAGCGGGGGGAGCCGAGCTGCACGACGAGCTCGACGTCGCCGACGTCGATGCCGAGCTCGAGCGAGGCGGTGGCGACGACGCACTTGACCTCGGCGGCCTTGAGGCGCTGCTCGGCGTCGAGGCGCTTCTTCTTGCTGAGGCTGCCGTGGTGGGCGGCGACGGCGCCTTCGCCGAGGCGCTCGCCGAGGGCGTGGCAGACGCGCTCGGCCATGCGGCGGGTGTTGGTGAAGACGAGGGTGGTGCGGTGGGCGGCGACGAGCGCGGCCATGCGGTCGAGGATCTGGGCCATCTGCTCCTTGCTGGCGATGGCGGCGAGCTCGTCGTCGGGGACCTCGATGGCGAGGTCGAGCGGGCGGGCGTGGCCGGCGTCGACGACGGTGGGGAGCGGGCGGCGGGTGCCGACGAGGAGGCGGGCGACGCGCTCGATGGGCTTCTGGGTGGCGGAGAGGCCGATGCGGACGGGGGGCGGGCGCGGGGTCCAGGGCGCGGGGGGCTCGGCGGGGGCGGCGGTTTCGGCGTCGGCGGTGGCTTCGGCGTCGGGACCGTCGGCGTCGGGCTCGGGCGGAGCGTCGGGGCCGTGGGCGCAGAGCGCGTCGAGGCGCTCGAGGCTGAGCGCGAGGTGGCTGCCGCGCTTGCTGCCGGCGACGGCGTGGATCTCGTCGACGATGACGGTGCGCACCGTCGAGAGCATGCGGCGGCCGCTCTGGCTGGTGAGGAGGATGTAGAGCGACTCGGGGGTGGTGATGAGGATGTGCGGCGGGGTGCGCGTCATGCGGGCGCGCTGGTTGGCGGGGGTGTCGCCCGAGCGCACGGCGACCTCGATGGCGGGCGGGGCGAGGCCGGCCTGGCGGGCGGCGGCGCGGATGCCGTCGAGCGGGGCGCGCAGGTTGCGCTCGATGTCGTTGCCGAGCGCCTTGAGCGGGGTGAGGTAGAGGGTGTCGAGGTGGGGGCCGAGCGCGCCGTCGAAGGCGCGGCGGGCGAGGCGGTCGAGGCACCAGAGGAAGGCGGCGAGGGTCTTGCCGGCGCCGGTGGGGGCGGCGATGAGGGTGTCGTGGCCGGCGGCGATGGCGGGCCAGCCGTCACGCTGCGCGGGGGTGGGCGCGGGGAAGTGGGCCGTGAACCACGAGGCGACGATCGGATGGAAGCGCGCGAGCGACATGGTGGGCACGTTACAGGCGTTCAGTCTGCGCCGGCAACCCGGTTTGTCAGGGGGGCGCGTGTTTTCGCGTCGGCGGGCGAAAAATGCGCGCGTCGCAAAGACGCGGCGGGGCGGGCGCCAAATGAGAGTCGACCCGAATGTCTCGGGTGTCATCCGCAACCCTCGCTCCCGAATGGAGATGCCATGCGTGGCTTCACCGTCTTCGCGCGGCTCGCGCTCGCGCTCGCCTGCCTCTCGCTGCCTTCTCATGCCTTCGCCGACGACGCCGACGCCGCCGACGCCGCGCTGTGCGTCGACGGTCTGCTCTCGATCGAGCCGGTCGTCGAGGTCACCGAGGACGGCGGCCTCGATGTCACGACGTTCATCGCGAGTGATCCCGACGGCGGCTACGTCGCCGAGCGCGTCAAGTACACGTGCAGCTCGTGCAACGAGGGGCGGTGCTGGCCGACGTGGGATGGCACCAAGGCCGACTGCGCCTCGGAGACGTGCAGCACCTGCGGGCTGATGGCGAACGGCAACCCCGCGAATCGCATCGGCAATGGCTGCGGCACCGCGCCGTCGGACGACACCCTCGATGCCATCGCGGCGCGGGTCGCTGCCATCGCGACGTGGGCGAGTGATCTCGGGGTGCCGGATGCGATCTACGACGACGCGGGCGGCGAGGCAGTGGCGCCCGAGGGCTATCGGATGGCGATCGAGGAGATCGATGGCATCGGGATCGCCTACGTGGTCCCCGAGGACGGCGCGGGGCCGGATGGTGCCGATCTGCGGCTGTACGGGGTGCGGGCGAAGTGCCGGTGCAGCGGGCGGGGGCACTGCCACTTCGCGGGGATCGTCTGCCAGGGCGCCGACTGTGACGACGGCTGTGAGATCACGGTGCGCGGCCGGCCGCGGGACTGATCGCGCGCGGCGGTTCGGGGCCGTTGCCTGCGGCGCGCGCTCCCTTTAGGGTGCGCGAGCAGCGAGAGGATAGGATAGCGGGCCTTGGAAAGCTCTGTTTACGTGAACATACATCAACCAGGAGCCCAAGACCCGCCATGCCAGAACGTACCGCAATCTCGCCCCTCGATTTCGACCTTGACGCCGCCGATCGACATCCTTCTGAAGGCGGCAACATCACTCGACGGCGGCGCGCTGCCTTGCGGAAGTCGACGAGCGCCTCGAACTCACCTTCCGGCGGCTCGTCATGGCGGGCTGATGACGGCTGGCGACAGGCGAGCTGCGAGCACAGCGCACGACCTGTCCGCCAGCGCTCTTCGCGCTCGTGCTCGGCTACGAAGACCTCAACGACCACGACACGTTGCGCGACGACATCCCCATCCACAGACCGCCATCGGCCGCGACCGCCGGTTTGCGTGCTGACGACCCTCGGCCGCTTCTGGCGGAGCGAAGCGGGGGCGGCGAAGAGGGACGCCGGACGCTCTGCACGAGCTCCTCGTCACGCTCTTCATCGAAGGGCACGACCAGCCGGGCTGACCGAGCTCGTGCTCGACTTCGACGCGACCGATGACACGCCAAAATGGCCAGCAGGAAGGGCGGGCGTTCCGTACGTCCTACCAATGCCATTTCGGCACGCCCGAGCTCTATCGCTGCTGCGAATCGCTCGGCGTCGACTTATCAGGCATCGGCAAGAACCAGAAGCTCTTGCGCCTGAGCGAAGAATGGATGAAGAAGCTGAGACCGAGGGTCGCCAGCGCCGTGATGGCAAGGCACGCGTCTTCGGTGAGCTCCCATACCGCGCCGGCATTGGAACTGCGACTGGCGCGTCTCGTCAAGGCTGAGCACAATGCCAAGGGCGCCAACCCTCGGTACCTCGTCACCAGCCTCGCCGGAGATCCCCGGACGCTCTACGAGGAGCTCTACTGCGCGCGCGGCGAGATGGAGAACCGCATCAAGGAGCAGCAGCTCGACCTCTTCGCCGATCGCACCAGCTCGACGGAGTGGTGGACCAATCAGTTGCGGCTTCTGATGAGCACCTTCGCCTACGTGCTCGTCGAGAACCTGCGCCGCTTCCTCACCGGCACGGAGCTCGAGCGAGCGTACGTCGGGACCATCCGCCTGCGGTTGCTCAAGATCGGCGGCGTCGTGCTGCGGAACACGCGGCGCATCGTGGTGAAGCTGTCGAGCGTGTTTCCCGGGCGGTACTTGTTCGAGAAGGTGCTCAGACACATGGCCGCTGCGTAGTCGCGTCAACTCCGGATCCGCGGATCTTCACCCCGACAGTCGAACGAAGAGGAGGCCCCGCCGGGGGAAAGGGGGCGGCTTGCCAGCGTGGATGGGTAGCATCGGTCGGTGGCTGGGAGTAGGAGGCGGGGTGGCATTCATGCACTTTTCGGGCTAGGGTGCGCGTCCATGGCCTATGTCGACACCTCGACCGCGCACGCCCTCGACGAAGAGTTCGATGGCATCCTCTCGGCGCTGACGCTCACCGGCGGGCTGGCACCGCCGGAGGAGATCGCGCGCTACCTCGGCAGCCGCGACGCGGCCGATGCCTTCATCGCGACCTGCTATCGGCGCCGCTTCGGGCGGATCTGGAGCCCGGCCGACGTGCGGCGCCTCTTCGGCCGCCTCGGGCCGGCGCCGCTGCCGCGGGTCGATGTCTTCATCGCACGCAATCAGGTGATGTGGACGCTGGTGGGTGATCCGCTCGGCGAGCACGACCAGGGCGACGGGCGGGACGCGGGCGGGGTGACGGGCGCGCTCTATCGCTTCATGTACGCGCTCGCGACGGGCCGCACGATGCTGCCGTTGATGGTGGAGGCGCGGGTGGGCGGCTACGCGGCGGGCTCGGCGGGGCGCGCGGCGCTGATGGCGGCCGATGAGGCGCTCGGGACCGCGGCGGGGGTGTACTTCGAGCGCGACGCGACGGGCACGACGCTGGTGACGCCGTGGATGTTGAGCTGGTCGGTGGGCTTCGCGGCGCTGTGGGCGGCGCTGCCGTGGCTGGCCGTGGCGGTGGGCGCGCCGCTGCGGTGGCGGTGGCTGGTGGGGTCGCCGGTCGAGGCGGCGCGGGCGGGGGCGCTGCGGGCGGCGCTGGCCGATGAGTGGCCGGTGGCGGTGGAGGTCGAGGTCTTCGAAGTGGCGGCGTCGCGTTATCTGGTCGATGCGGCGCAGTGGCCGGCGCTCGGGCTGGATCCGGGGCCGCTGCCGGCGGCGGGGTGGCCGCGGTGGGTGGTGAGGCCCGATCGCTGAGGTCGCCGAGGGCGGATCAGAGGCAGGTGCCGGCGCGGCCGCAGGCGGTCTCGCAGTCGGCGTCTTCGAGGCAGGCCGAGCCGCGGGCGCCGGTGCTGCACCGCCCGGCGAGGGTGCACAGCAGGCCGAGCTCACAGTCGACGGCGGCGAGGCAGGGCAGGCCAGCG
This sequence comes from Myxococcales bacterium, assembly GCA_020633515.1. Next base: position 1,812 of record JACKDM010000034.1, on the reverse strand, counting down.
CGGAACGGGCCGCCTTCGAGCATGCAGCGGGGCACGGCGGCGACGCCGCCGCACTGGAAGCCGGCGCGCTCGCAGGCCGTGGTGCTCGCGGCGTCGCGGCAGGCGATGCCGTGCGCGTCGGGGATCGCGCGGCAGGTGCCGCCGACGCAGCGCGCGCTGCGGTCGCAGGGGATGGCGGTGGGGGTGTTGGCCGCGTCGCAGCTCACGATGAGGCGGCCGTCGCAGATCCGCTCGCAGGGCGGGTCGACGCAGGCGCCGCGATCGCAGGTGCGCTCGGGCGGGCACTCCATGCGGGCCTCGGGGTAGACGCAGGCGGGGCCGGGCTGGCTCGGGTCGCAGACGCCGGGCTCGCGGGTGACGACGACGCGGTCGCCGTCGCAGGCGGGCGCGGGCGCGACGCTACAGTCGACGTCGGCGCAGGGGTCGGGCGCGTCGACGCAGGCGCCGCCCTGGCAGCGCTGGCCGAGCGCGGCGCAGTCGGCGCCGAACTCGACGGGGTAGTCGCAGACGCGGCCGCGGGCGGGGAAGCGCTGGCGGATGAACCAGACGATCGCGGGGTCGCCGGTGCAGGCGGCGATCTCGTCGGCGCAGGCGGCGCGCAGGCAGTCGAACTGGCCTTCGCCGTCTTCGCAGCCCGAGTCGCGGGAGCAGGCGCTGACGGCGTCGTAGCGGGTGATGGCCTCGGCGGGCGCGGCGGCGACGCAGGCGGCGTCGCAGGCGTCGAAGTCGCGGTCGAAGAAGCAGCCGAGGCGGCAGGAGAGCAGCGCGGCGCATTGCAGCACGCCGGGGTCGCAGTCGAGGTCGCCGGGCGCGCACTCGAGGGGGAGGCAGCGGGCGGGCGCGGGCTGGAGGACGCGGTCGGCGAGGCAGAGCGCGTCGGGGGGCGCGGCGCAGGGGTTGGGCTCGCAGGGGCCGGCGGGGCCGAGGTCGGGGCCGGCGTCGGGGTCGGGCGCGGCGTCGGAGCCGGTGGCGTCGGGGGCGGTGGCGTCGCGCGGATCGGCGTCGGGGCGGTCGGCGTCGGGGCGGTCGGCGTCGGGCGGGTCGAAGTCGGGATCGGTGGCGTCGGGGGCGCGCCCGTCGGCGGAGCCGCCGTCGCTGCCGCAGCCGGGCGTGCCCGGTGGGTAGTCGGCGCAGGTGCGGGGCTCGGGGTCGCCGAGGCAGCCGGCGAGCGCGGCGACGGCGAGGGTGATCCCGACACGGGCGAACGAGGGCAGGGGCGGGCGCGCGGGCTTCATGCTGGTCTCCTCGGGTGACATCGGGCGGGCTGCTGCCATCTCGGCTGGCAACGCCGGGGCCGACGCCGGTATGGTCTGGCCGGTCGAACGCGATGCTACTCGATTCAGGTCCCCGCGCGCGCGGGGCGATGGAGCTTCGAATGCGGTTTGCAAGCCATTCGCGCCGCGCGACGGCGTGGGTGTTGGCCGTCGTCGCGATGGCCGGTTGCACGCCGGCCGGTGGCGGCGGCGGCGGGGACGATGACGCAGCGGTGACGGTCGACGGCGCCCTCGATCCCGCCGACGCGGCGGCCGATGGCATGGCGGGTGATGCCATGCCCGGTGATGGCGCGGTGCCGCCCCCCGACGCGGCGCCGGCCGATGGCGGGCAGCCCGATCGCGACGTGCCGATGCCCGACGCGAGCCGCGCCGACGCCGCGCCCGACCCCGACGCCGCCCCGCCCGGCTGCGTGGGCGACGACGACTGCGCCGATCCGCTCGCCGAGAGCTGCGCCGCCGGCGTCTGCGCGCCCAACCCGTGCGGGGTGGTGGTCTTCGAGTTCGACCCGCAGGGCGCGGCCTACGACGATGTGCATGT